>SUTS01000004.1 GCA_015152555.1 Cyanobacteria bacterium SIG26 | reverse complement strand
AGGGGAGTATCCCCGAGTCACACCACCCCTGCCCCTTCCCCATCCGGGGCAAGGAGCTCGCTTATCACCCAACCCCCACCTTACCTCTCAGTAAAACAATACTTAATTGTTTTGCATTCGACAGAGCCCATCCAGGGAGGGGAGTATCCCCGAGTCACACCACCCCTGCCCCTTCCCCATCCGGGGCAAGGAGCTCGCTTATCACCCAACCCCCACCTTACCTCTCAGCAAAACAATACTTAATTGTTTTGCATTCGACAGAGCCCATCCAGGGAGGGGAGTATCCCCGAGTCACCCCACCCCTGCCCCCTCTCCGTCCAGGGAGGGGAGTAACCGGATCACACCCCATCCTGACCCTCTCCGGGGGAGAGGTAGGTTTAGCCAATATTATCTTCTTCTGCGGCCGATTCTAGGAGGTGTATGATAACGATTTACCTGATTGCCTTGTTGATTATCTTGACCTTTTAATTGACCTAACATTGTACCTGCTGATTGTAAAGCGCTACCATATTGTGAAATTGTAGTAAATTTATCCATCAATGAACTTCCTGCAGAAGTCGCTGCTGATGTTGCTGTAGATGTTGCAACATTCGCCGCTTGAGTCTTAACATTTTCAGTTATTGTAGATTTAACAAGATCTGTAGTAACAGTTTTTCCAGCCTCTTGTAACTGACCTGTAGCTTCCCATGCTTTATTAACCAAAGCTTTACCTTGCAAAGCATTACCAGAAGCATCTTTTAATACGTTTGCAGAATTTTCAGCGATTGCTTGGGATTGACTTTTTATCACCTCAGCAGCTTGCTTACCTTGCTCTGCAACCTTATCTATCGCACTGAATGATTTTTGTAAACCTTGTGTTGCTTTAACTGCAGATACACCTGACATTACAGCAGAACCTGCAGCCATAAATGCACCCGCGATATCACCTTCTGCGATACATACACCGGTTTTTAAGACATTACCTGCACATATCGTATAGTTACCTACCATCTCTGTTACATAACCAACTTTTTCAGTTGTACAACCTGCAGTGATTAACGCCGTTCCAGGCGCTACACCCCAAGGAGTACACGCTTGCAAAGCCTTACCAGCAACTTGCATACCTTGGCCGATATATTTAACAGTCATACCACCCATTTGTACGTATGTACCAATTTCAACAGTTTTATCTGCAACTTTTCTCATTGTACTAGCTTCTTGTTGAGCTGATTGTACTTGTTTTTGGTTTTTAACAGAAGCTGCTTGGAATCTTCTTGATGTATTTGCTAACGCGCGAATTCTTTTTCTTGATGCAGTTTGAACCTTTTTCATTGCAACAGAATTTTTACCGATTTTTGCATTATTAGCAGCTAATTTTGTTGAAATTACAGTAATTGATTCTGACGCAGAAGTTTTATCATCTTGTGAAGCTGCTGAATCTGCTGCGATTGCTTGTTTTGTTTCAAGTTCTGCGGTTAAAGCTTCATTTTCTGCAGCGATTTTTTCTGATTCTTCTGCTTGTTTAGCCATTTTTACTTGAGCTTGCTGAATAGCTTTTTGATCAGCTTTCATCTGCTTTTCCATCTTTTTGGTATCTTTTTTCATTTTAGAATCAAGAGACTTCATCTTAGTTGAAGTTTGACTCATTTGTTGAGTACCTTGTTCAGCTTTTCCGGATGCAGCTTTACCGGAATTTTTATCATTACCTGCTTCATTTGCAGCTTTTTCACCATCTTCTTTTGAAACTTCAGCTGATTCTTCCTGATTGTTTTGAACATTAGATTTACGTTTATCCATTTCAGAATTAACTTTATCTAATTTTTGTTTAACACTAACTTCTAAAAAGAAAGGAATATCACTATCAATCAACTCGTTTAAAGCTGTTTTAAGATCAGTTAATTCAGCATCAGAAACTGAAACTAAATTATCAAAATCGTATGCGCTGATATCAATATCTTTTTCACCTTCGCCTTGACCTTGAGTTTGATCAGCAGCCTGAGTTTGTGAAGATGAAGTTACTTGAGAAGCAGATGCAACAGATTTTGCTGCGTTTGTTTTAACCACAGCATCTTTTGTTGTTGGACCTTGAGTAGGGTCTGCACCTTGGTTACCTTGAGTAGCACGAGTACCGAAAGTTGATCCCGGTCTATTGTATCCACTAACCATATTAGCGTTATTAAAATTTGGACGCATATTATTTGAACGAACATTAAAGATAGAATCATTCATGCTCATTCCAGGCGCCATAGCTCTTGAAGACTTAGGACCTTTGCCTCCTTTGGCAGCCATAGTCTTTAATAGCTTTTGGATATCCATATTCTGGTTATTTACGCCATTAATGCTCACTTGTTTTGCTCTCCAAAATTAAAAACTCTCTTACATATATAAAAAATTTCGGGAATGCCGAATTTCAGGAGTTATCAGATTGTTTACAATTGTTTACAATGTAAAAAAGTTGCGGTTAAACAATGTTTTTGTTAAACTAAAATCGTATGGACATAAGTAGGGAGACAAAATTATGGAACTTATGAAAGGTAAAAAAGGGGTAATCTTTGGGGTATCAAACACTCACGGGATTGCTTACGGAATCGCAAAACAACTTCATGATGCCGGCGCAGATATTGCATTCACTTACGCGGGCGAAGCTATGGAAAAACGCGTACGTCCGATTGCTGAAGATATGGGCGCGAAAGTTATTATGAGTTGCGATGTAACAAACGAAGAAGAAGTTAAAGCTGTTTTTGCTGAATGTGAAAAAGTTTATGGAAAAATCGACTTTGTAGTTCACTCAGTTGCGTTTGCTAAAAAAGAAGATTTAATGGGCAGATTTATTGAAACTTCTCAAGACGGTTGGAACACAGCTCTTAATGTTAGTGCGTACTCTCTTGTTACAATCTGTCGTCATGCTGAACCTATTATGAACGAAGGTGGTTCAATCTTTGCTTTAACTTATCTTGGCTCAATTCTTTCTGTACCAAGCTACAACGTAATGGGTGTTGCTAAGGCTGCATTAGAATCAGCAATGAGATTCTTGGCTGTTGATTTAGGCACAAAAGGTATCAGAGTAAACTGCATCTCTGCAGGTCCTGTTAAAACCCTTGCTTCAATGGGTATCAGCGGATTTTCAAAAATGTTAAAAGCAGCAGTGGCTCGTTCACCATTAAAAAGAAACGTTGCTTTGGATGAAGTAGGCAAAGCCGGTTTATACTTGGCTTCTGATCTATCTTCAGGCACAACCGGTGAAGTTATTTACGTAGATTGCGGTTGCCACTCAGCTTACGCTTCTGCTGAAGAAATGGATATTTTATCAAATAATATCGAATTATAAGCTTATTATTGCGTTTTACCGGAGGTTAAAGTATTTTAACCTCCTTTTTCTATATTAATATTTTTTAACATCGTAGCAAAAATTATTATGTTTCGCTTTATAATTTGTATATAACCTAAGGGGTTTTATATGAAACTATCACCAATAACTTATTATCAAACATCAAGCAATACAAGTTTTGGCGGAATGACAAAAAGAATGAAACGCCAAATCTTTGTAGACGGTAAAAAAGATATTATGGAAATGCTTGAAGAAAAACAACCGAAAAACCAAACTGTCGGTAGTCTTCCTCCTGCAATTTTTTACAAAATTCCACAAGAAAACAGAGAGGCTCATATTAAAAACATCTTAAAAGCGTTTGAAACCGCATCTGACCAAATAAGAGAATTCAAAAAAGGCTCAGCTGCAACCCCGGACGAAAATCGCTATTGGCGACCAAATTCATCTGTTAAAGTAATTAAAGATGCATTAGTTCAAGCTAGTGTACTGAAAGAAGATGATCCATTTGATTTGCGATTTATCGGGCTTGGAGAATATAAAAAAGCTTACAAAATAGAAGGGTTAAAAGACCCAAAAACAGATGAAGAACTTTGTATGAAAGTTTTTCACATCGTGGATAAATCTCCGGAATGGCATAAATATAAAACCCACGGAAATTACGCTGAATTAAACACTTCTATCTATTGGAAAAATCAAGAAGGATTATACACTCAACGTGGTAAATTCTGGTTTGGAAACATGGAACACGGATATTTTGTAGATATGTTTGTCGACCAAAATGTAAAACCTCCTCAACGAATAGTCGAAGAATATTCAAAAGGGCTAAAACCTACTGATGCAGTTAAAGAAGATGTAGGTCATAATAAATTGTACGGATACGCTTTCGATCCGGGCGGATTAAGAGTGGTAAACCGTATCAAAAACAAATCCAAAACTGCCGAAATGATTTTAGCAGATATCAGAAGAACTCCGGATAAATACAGGGATTACGAATGGTACAAAATATTCGCAAATAAAAAATTAGACAAATCCGCTAAAGAAGCCGGATTGGCTCTGTGTGTTAAGCACGTAAATGACAAAGAAGGTATCTTAAAAGAATGTCTAAAATTTAACAACCCTGAAGCTGATCAGGCTCTTGCCTATGCTTTAAAATATATGGAAAGAAAACACGCTACAAAATACTTTGAAGTATTAATGAAGCGCAATAACCCAATTACACAAATCGTACTCCTCAACGAAATCCCGTTATTATCTCGACAACGCTCGGATAACGCGAATTACGATGATTTAGATATTCCAAAAGACGAAATCAATATTAATCGTTTGACTAAATTCTATTATTTAGCCAAAGCACTTGCGCTACCGGAAGCTGAAGAACATTTAGCTAGTTATATCCATTTGTTGCCTAAAGATTTGATGTTTACAGAAGCCGAAGACTTAATCTCTAAAGGTAAATATCGAATAAATGACAGAATCCTGCATAAAATAAGATATGTTAAAGATGAAGATTTTGCTTTCTCTGACAAAATGGAAATAATTAAAATGCTAGAAAAAGCTGATTTACCGGACTTTTTGAAAGAAAAAACAAAAAATGTTAAAGTCCGCATTATTAGGGATCAGTTAGAAGATTAAATATTAAAAGAGCGCGCCGCCAAGTCTTGGCGGCGCGCTCTTTAGTTTAAAAAATTTATCCGTAATATTCGTCCAATTTACGGCCCATTTCATAATCCGGCACCGATTTTACTAAATATTGTCGAGATATACGATTCATCTTTTTTGTAATTATATCCGGTGTTAAAGCTTCTTTATTAATAAACAACTGTCTATAAGCCAAAGTGTTTATATTACTCAAGCTTTCAATATTATAGGTATCCATATTATTGATACGTATTGAACGATTGTTAAAAAGATTTGTAACTGTACCATCTTTTGAATATAACAATGCTACATTCTTATGATGATTATTTAATTCTTTTAAAGCTAATTCAAGTCTATCACCATTACCATTTTTAATTTCTTTTTTAATGATATTTGTAATTGCTTCATTCTGAACAAATTTAGCCTTAAAATTTGGTTGATAACTGATTTTTGTAACTTGCATAATATCTCCTTTATATCTTATAAATATTCTAAAACCCCTAAAAAATAAATTTGCTATTTGATAAAAATTTTATTTCTTTACCGTAAAACCGGTCTTAATTATATTTTTTCCAAACTTTGACTCTAATTTATCCAAACACTTTGCAAGTTTTTCTTTTTTTATTAAATCCTGACTATCTGCATACAGCAATAGCTGCTGTGAACCTTGTTCGCCAAATTTTTCTAAAGTTATCCCCGTGCTTCTGTACAAGATACTTGGATCATAAATTTTATCAAGTAACTTGAACGCAATATCTGAAATCTCAAGCTCAAAATCAACAGGGGTAAGCAATTCTTTTTTTGTATAAAAAACCCGAAAATCTTTTGTTCTAAGCATAACACCAATTTGAGAACACTTAGTCTCATAATATCGAAGTTTTCGACAAGAAGTGTGGATATGTCTATTCAATTCGTTTTTTATATAATTAATATCTGATGTAAATACCCCAAAGGCCTGTGTATTTTGAATAGATTTTGGTAAACTTTTCTCATTGATAACCGGCGAAACCATCTGACCTAAAAGTTCATGACGCATCTGTATCCCGTGAATCCCAATTTTTAAATCTAACCAAGCATCGGATTTTTCAACAAATTCCTTTGCCGTGATAATACCGTGCTTTCTAAGCTTGATACTTAATCTTCTGCCAATTCCCCAAATTTCATCAATATTAGTACGATTTAAAACTTTTAAAATTTTTCTTTGTCCAATTAAAAATACCCCACCAGACTCTTTCTTCGCCTTATCTGATGCTAATTTAGATAAAGTTTTTGTTGAACTTACACCTATTGATACAGGAATATCTACTTCATTCAAAACTAATTCTCTTAAATATAATGCCAATTGCCGATAATTCTTTTTATAAAGCTTTGTAAGTCCGGTAAAATCAACAAAAGCTTCATCTACTGAATATACCTGAACCATAGGACTAAAATTTTTCAAAACAGACATTACAGAGTTTGAAACTTCACAATAATAATCATGATCCGCAACAACATATATAGCTTTTGAATGTTCTTTTTTTGCAATAAAATATGGTTCGCCCATTTTAATGCCCATTTGCTTTGCTTCTTTCGAACGAGAAATAACGCACCCCTCTTTATTTGAAAGTATACAAACAGGTTTATTTTTCAATTCAGGATTTCTTTTTTGTTCACAAGATACAAAAAAGGAATCACAGTCAACTAAAGCTATCACTTTTTGTTTAATCATATTGACAGTATGGTGCAGTTTAAACATCCTGTCAAGATTTAAACAACATCTAAACTCAAAAATATAATGTTACAAAAGTTAAATTTATAGCAAAAAGACCCTTGTTGTTTTTTTATAAATACTATATTATTAAAAAAAAGGGTAGGTAGAATATATGGATTCAAAAAATAACTATACATTTTTACAAAAATCAAAATTAACTAAATTAAAAATCTCAGATATAAAATGCGAACTTCCTGATCTTAAAAACGCAACTGAAACAAAATCGGTTGTAATTGGCAAATGGTTAGCAAATTGGATAAAAACAAGTTTAGACACCCGAGTAATTTCAGTTGACAATATTCTGCCACAAAAACCGGAATTTGCTTATTTACTTGGAGTAAGTATAGGAACAATTCAAAACGCATTCCGTTATATTGAAGATTTAGGCTATGTTGAATCAAAGCAATGTATCGGAACCTTAGTCCGCGATTACAAAACTCAAACAAATACATTACGAAAATTAACATCAAAACGAGATAACGCAGTTAATGCGATAAAACGCTACATATTAACTGATGGTTTCAAAGTAGGTTCCGCACTACCGTCAACAAGAACAATCGCAGTGATTATTGATCACACAACAAACACAACAAGATTAGCCCTTGAATATTTATCCACACAAGGCATAATTTGCCACAAAACCAAAACTGCAAAAAATACCGAATGGTTCGTTGTAACTACCGATTTTGAAATCGAAACAACTGTTGCTAACCCTAAAACAGAAACTTTAGTAGATATGGTTGTCAAAGATTTAGAAAATTATATAACACAAAACCTTAAAATCGGGGATAAAATGCCTGCACATGCACAATTAGCAAATTCATTAAAAGCCAGTATCAAAACTATTCATGACGCATTAACAGTTTTAATTGATAGAGGAATTATACTTGCGCGCAGAGGCAGATACGGTACTTCTGTTATCAAAATGCCAAATTCTCAAGATTTTTCATTAAAACCGGAAACGTCTATTTTTGCCCCTGCAAAAGATACTGCTTTTTATCATTATGAAAAAACTCAAAATTATCTAAAAAAAATGATTGCTCAAGATTACCAAATCGGCGATAAATTACCATCAATTTTAGAATTATCTGATAAACTTGACCTAAGTCCAAATACGATAAGAAAAGCATTCCACAACTTAGCAAATGAAGGATATTTGGTATTTTCGCGCGGACGATACGGCGGAACATTTGTTATTGATATTCCTGAAGTTGAAGCTCAAACTTACAAATGGTTAGCTGTTAACCCAAAATTTGCACAAGAATATCAAAATTTTAGCGCAAATTAGCACCAATTGTAAATAATAGTACATAATTTTGACATGACTGCTTTTTATTTGCGATAATAGAAAAAAGAGTATACTTGGGATAAATTAATGTACATAAAACAATTAGAAATAGATAACTTTAAATCATTTGCCAATAAATCGGAAATTCCCCTATTAAAAGGTTTTACAACGGTTTCAGGTCCAAACGGTTCAGGTAAGAGTAATATTATCGACAGCGTTATGTTTGCGCTTGGTTTAAGAACAGGTAGCGCATTACGTATTGAAAACTTGTCTGATTTTATTACAACATTCAATAATAAAAATGAAGCAATGGTAAAAGTTACGTTTGGAGACGTGGAAGGTGATAAAGAGCTTAGCGTTGCCAGAAAAATCAGAAAAACTAACCAAGGCTTTGCCAGTACATATTACCTAAACGATAGAGTAGATACATTAACCAATATCCGAACAATTTTAGAAAAATACAACATCACTCCAAATAGTTACAACGTAATGATGCAAGGTGATGTAAACAGTATTGTTATGTGTTCTTCAAAAGCTCGTCGAGGGATTATAGACGAAATCGCCGGAGTTGCAGATTTTGACAGAAGAATAGATCAAGCAACCGGAGAATTAAAAACAGTTGAACAACGTGTAGATGCAGCTTTATTAATTTTATCTGAAGTTGAAAAAACTTTAGAACAATTAAAAGCTGAACGCGAAGTCGCTTTAAAATATAAAAAAATACAAGAAGAAAAATCAGGTTTGGAGTCACAAATCAGTACTGTTAAATTCTTCGATCTTAGAAGAAATTTAGAAATGGCGCACGAGAATATCCTTCAATCAAATAAAAAACTTAAAGAAGAACAAGCCAACAAAACTGATTTGGACGAAAAAATTAAACTTATCAATGAAAAATATAAAGAACTTGATGCGAAATTAAAAGAACAAGGCGAAGATGAGCGTAACAAATTAAAAGATTCACAAAGTGAATTATCAGCTAGAGTTCAAACGAAGAAAAACGCAATAGATTACTCCCAAACGCAAATTCAAAAAGGACTTCAAGCCATTGAAAATGCTAAAAACGGCATTGATACTTACAAGAAAAAAATCGAAGATGAACATTTAAATATAAAATTAGCTCACGACAAAATAGGGATTTTAGAAACTCAATTAAAAGAAAAAAAAGATGAATTGGCTAAAAAATTATCTGACATTTCAGGATTAAGCTCCACTGCAGATAAATATATCCAAGAGCGAAACGATGTCTCTCGTAATTTAGATGCTTTAAAAGATAAAGATAATGAATTACTAAAAATTTCGTTACCTAAAGAAAATGATTTAAAAAACATAAAAAAAGAAATTGAAGAAGCAAAAATTTTCATTGAAAACGCGGAAACTGCAAAAGCTAACTTTGGGGATAACAAATCATTAAAAGAACTTGAAGTTAATAACTTAAAACAAGAAATGGATGAATTGAAAGATATTCAGACTAAAACAATGCAAGAGTTGGATGATGCAAAAACTGCGATAGATGATTATGATTATGACTTACGCGCGGCTTACCGCAAATTCACAGAAATGGAAGCGCAACGCAGAGCTGCCTCCTCTTCAGGTTCAAGCATTCCAATTACAACAGTAATGAATGCACATTTAGAAGGTGTTCATGCCCCATTAATGCAACTTGGAACTGTTGATGAAGAATATTCAACAGCACTGGATATTGCATTTGGCGGGAGATTGGCTCATATTGTTGTTGATGACACACACGCAGCTTATGTTGCAATGGAATTATTAAATTCTTCAAAAGCAGGCCGCGCAACATTCATTCCTCTAAACAAAATGAAAAAGGCTCCGGGTAAATTACAACTGCCAAAAAATCGCGGGGTTATTGACTTTGCAATAAATTTAGTCGATTTTGATGATATATATTTAGACGCATTTTTCTACGCAGTAGGTGATACATTAGTTGTTGAAGATGCGGAAGCAGCAGAACAACTAATGGGCAAATATCGTATGGTTACACTTGACGGTAAACTATATGAAAAATCATCTGCGATTACCGGTGGATATATCAAAAAATCTATTTTTGGATTTGGCCAAAGCGATGACAAAGAACTTGAAAATGCTAAAGCTAAATTAGATGATTTACAGAAGAAATATGATAATGCCATAGCAAGAAAAAAAGAATTAGAAGAAAAACTTGATAAAATTAGAGTAACATATTCTTCATCTTCAACAGAATATTCCAAAGCAAAAATCGAGCTTAATAATATGTCTGCGCAATATGAAAACAGTCAGTCAATGCTTGATACCAAAAAAGCTTTTATTCTAGAAAACGAACCAAAAATTGAAAAATTAAATGATGAATTGGATAAAATTGAAGCTAAACGAGTTCAGCTTTCTGACGATATTCAACAGGCTCAAGATAAATTAACAGAACTTGATGCGCTATTGAACGATAAAGATTTGAAAGATTTAAAGGAAAAAACTCAAGGCCTTGAAGATGAAATTCGCCATTTAAATAACAGCATTATGGGCGTTAATAATGAAATCAATAGTTACAATAATACAATTAAATTCAACGAACAGTTAATTATCTCTAAAGAAGAAGATATTAAAAACATAACAAAAAACAATGAAGCCCTAGCTAATGACCAAGAAACCTACAGAGGCGAAATTGTACAATTAGAAGATCAATTAACAGCTTTATCTGAAAAAATTGCTATAATTGATGAAAAAATCGGGGAACTTGTAAAACAAAAAGAAGAAATCCACACAAGCTTAGTTGACTTACAAACAAATAGCGCAGTAAAAGCATCTGAAATAGAAAGAATTAATGAACAAATTGAATCATTCAAATTAAGACGCAAAGAATTAGAACCTCAACTAAAAGAAGCTGCGGAAATTCTTGAGACTTCAGGGGTTGATGTTAACAAGCTTGAACCGGTTGAAATCTCAATAGATGAATTAAACGCAAAAATTCAAAGACTTGATAAGAGAATGCAAGAATTAGGCGATGTCAATATGCGTGCAATCGTATCATTCGAAGAAAAATCAGCAAGAAAAGAGGAATTAGATTCTCAAATTAAAACATTATCCGCTGAGCGCCAAGCAATCTTGGAAAAAATGAATGGATTTGAACAACAGAAAAAAGAAGCGTTTATGACAACATTTACGGCAATAAACGAAAACTTTAAGGATATTTATCACCAACTTTCTGAAGGTGAAGGCCGATTGATTTTGGAAAACGAAAAAGATCCATTATCTGCAGGTATGACAATTGAAGCTAAACCTCGAGACAAAACAACTAACAACAAATTAGGAGCCTTATCAGGTGGAGAAAAAGCTTTAACAGCATTGGCTTTGGTATTTGCAATTCAAAGATACTTACCGGCACCATTCTACGCTTTAGACGAGGTTGACGCAAGTTTAGATACAATGAACGTTGAGCGAATTGCCGATATGGTAAAAAAACAATCATCAGATACTCAATTTTTAGTAGTAAGCCACAGAAGACCGATGATTGAAGCAGCAAGCAGAACAATTGGTGTTACCCAAAAAGAAAAAGGTAAAACTAAAGTTACAGGTGTAAAATTAAGAGAAGATGACAATGAATAATAATCTAATAAATGCAGAAGATTTAGAAAATTCGATATATTCTCCTCGTGGCGAATTTGATGCCAACGACGGTATAGGAATTCTTGTAGATATGGCAAAACAAGGTAAAATCGACCCTTGGAATATTGACATATTGGATGTTACTGAAAAATATCTTCAAAGAATGATAGAACTAAAATCTTTGAATTTAAGAGTTGCCAGCAGAACATTGTTGTTTGCATCTATTTTATGCCGTTTACAGTCAAATGTATTAGCAGGATTATCATTAGAAGAATTCCAAGATGAGCCTGAACCGATTTATGACGAAGACGGATTTATCGTTGAATATCCGGATGAGGAACAAGAATTCATCCCGACAAGTAATGTCGTAAGTTTTGATGAAGCCCTACAAAGACGAACAAGTATAAGATTAAATCGCAACCGCGTTGTAACTTTGAAAGACTTGATTAAACAATTAGAATTCTATGAAAAACTAGAAAAAAGAGCGTTAATGAAAAGTGCGCACGAAAGAGCAAAACGACACGTTAGAAACTACTCCAGATTAACTCCTGATGAAATTGTTTCTATGGCACACGAAGAATACATCGAAGAATCTGTTTTAAAATTAAAAGATAACCTTGAACAAATTTTTGATCATCAAGAAAAAATCGAACTTAATGAATTAATTGTACTTGGTTTGGATAAAATCAGTGCATATCTTGCATTACTATTTCTAAGCAGAGATACTGATTATGAATTAGAACAAAAAGAATTTTATTCAGATTTATACGTGGTAAAAGGTGGTAGAAATGCAGCAGTTGAAATCTAGAATTGAAGCGGTTTTATTTGTTACAGCAAAAGCATTAACTGTAGAAGAAATTGCAACGTATTTAGACGCAGAACCTGAAGATATCGAACAAGCAATTCTTGAGTTGATTATGGATTATGGTTCAAGGGATGGCGCATTAGAAATTGATGATGAAAACGGTTATATATTACAAGTTAAAGATGAATTTAGCGATATTGTAGAAAAAATATGTCCGATAGATTTGTCACCTGCAGTGTTAAGAACGCTACTTGTTATTGCACTTAAAGAACCGATTAGACAGACAGAATTAGTAAAATTAAGATCTGCAGCCTATGAACATGTAGGAGAGCTTGTCGAAAAAGGTCTGGTAGCAAAACATAAAGATAAAAATGGAAGAAGCATTAATATCAAAACAACAACAAAATTTGCCGAATATTTCAAATTAAAAGGTGACACCCGAGCATTAGCTCAACAATTAGAAAGAGATTTGGCTGAAAAAAAATAATGCGTAAATTTTTATTATTTATACTTTTAATTGTTCTGGCAATTTCGCTTATTTATAAGTCTCCATTTTCAGCGCTATACAATTACAACAAAGCAAAAGCATTGTATGACGATGCACAATACGAAAAGGCTTTGCCATATTTTGAACGATCATTATTTGCTGATTCAAAAGGAATATTGGCAAGATTTTTTTATGTGCTTACCCTTTCTAAAGTAAAACCAACATATACAGTCCAAAAAAAATTATATCAAATGACAACGTCAAAAATCAATGATGAAGCTACAAAAATGGCAAAAGCGCAAGCATTAAATTTGAAATATAAATTACTGGATGGTGTCGATAATAATTTTATTTATAATGCCGCAATGGGAAATGATATTCTACGCTGGGATTTAAACTCATTTCCTTTAAAAATTTATATTGAAAATAGCTCCGGCATTCCTGATTATTACTACTCAGAAATAAATTGGGCTTTAAAACAATGGGAAAGTCATACGAATTTTGTAAAATTTACACAGACAAATAATGAGTCTGATGCAAATATTATTATAAAGTTCAAAGACATACCATCAGACTCTTGTAACGGAAATATTTGCCGCTACGTTGCAGCCTACACAGAACCCGATATAGACACCAATAAAATTCTAAAAAAAATGGTATTGAGTTTTTATAAAACAACACCGTTTGGAAAAACTTTCTCCAGAACAGAAATAGCAAATACCGCATTACACGAAATAGGGCATACTTTAGGTATAATGGGGCATAGTGACAACCCAACAGATATTATGTACGCATCAAAAGATAGTCCAACAACATCCTTTCTGAGCGGATATTCAAGAGAATTAAGTATGCGAGATCTAAAAACTTTAGCACTATTATATAGAATCAAACCGACTATATCAAACAAAAAAAATCTCCATAGCGAACAATTTTACTATGCGCCATTGATTTTAGGAAGCGATGATGTCAGGTTGCAAAAAAAGCTACAAGAATTTAAAGACTATATACAAAAATATCCAACAATAGCCGCAGGCTACATTAATTTATCTTCTGTTTATGCAGATTTGGGAGACTTTAAATCAGCCTTGATGTACCTGGATCAAGCCCAAAATCTTTCAACTACAAATGAGCAAGATTATATAATAAACTATAACAAAGCAATCATTTATTATAATTTACAAGAATACAATATTGCTCTAGACTTTGCTATCAAAACAAAATCAATTAAAAACTCTCAAAATATTGATAATCTAATAAATGAAATAAAGCTAATGAACACAAATTAAGTCATTTGGTATAATTGTTTTGCATAAATAGCAAAAACTTTAAAAATTTTATTCAAGATTTTTTTTAGAAACAACAAGCGCATTTGATAAAGCTATTCCTCCAGTGTGTTGTGGTTTGTTAACTATTTGTCCATTTACGTACATAACGGTAGAAGCTCCACCATCGAGATTTATCGCGTTAATACAACCCAGTTCCATCATAAGATCAGCAAGTTCTTTTAATGTCAAACCGATAGAACTGCCCTCTCTTCCATCTGCAGTAACCATAATTAAATCATTGTCTTTTGTGTAGCCAATAGCGGTTCTTGGGTTTCTTCCCCCGATAGATTGAAGCTTTTGGGCAGTCGTATCGATAAATATTTGACCATCCTTAACTAAATAAGGTCCACCACTTATTATATGCTCAACATTTTCCCATTTAGGATTTGTCGAGATTTCTACATAAACAAATTTAGCGCCAAATAACTTTTCAAGCTTAGATTTAGGCCCTACAATAACATATCCATTTTCAGGAATAGAAAGAGGATTGGCAGAAGCTGCTAGAATCTTGTTACCGACTATTTGTAACTGAACACCATACTGAGGTGAGGCAGGAGCAACTTCCCCCCAATCCTTTGTGTACGCTAAAATATATGAGGATAAAATTCTTGGTTGATTAATATTATCTATTTTGATTTCATGATTATTACCTACAATTTTTGCATCTAACTGCACTCGCCCAACATCATAACTATCTTTAAAAATACCTAAAGCGACCCGGTCATAAATAGGACCTGTATATAATTTCTTATTTATCATAAGTGTACCCAAAGGCACCCCGGTTTGTGGTTTAAAAAATCCACCATTAATTGCAACTATAGAATTTGTATTTTGCGCAATATTTTTTAAGGTTCGCTTATTTGCTAATGTCACAGACGCGGTAGCCGGTTTAATCTCATAATCATTAGCAATCCTACGATTGATTTCAACAACATTTAAACGTACAGGTTTTCCATTATAGTATTTTATGAATTTAATATGCTTTATACCTTCAGTAACTGTAAAAACTTTCTTTCCTTTGTATTTTTCGTCAATACGCCTATTGAATTTATCGGTTAATATTTCGGGATTTATCTCCTCATAAATATTATCACTCAATTGTTTTAAAGAAGGGATTGATAAAGAATTTGAGGCCAATAAATCATTTGCAAATAACGGAGGTTGAAAAACCGTATGCATTAGGACCAGAAAAATAAATAGAATGAGCACAAGAACATACTCAAATGTCCTAATTGGAACAATAAATTTTTGTCTGTCGATTAGCGTATCCATAGTGGCACCTAGTTTTTAAAGTAACCGGATACCTTTTTGTTTTTAGAGTGGTGTGGGGAATAACACTCATCAGAGACCTATGTGGGCAAATAGGATGTTCCTACTACTATTGTAACATATTTTTACAAATACTTCAATCCTTTTCATAGCACGGCTTTTACAAAACTAAATAGTGCAAAACCTACACTATATTTAAAATTATAGTAAATTACACGACTATTTATTATCACTACCATTACCTAATTTTAACCAAATTACGGCATGAGGATACAGCAATAAACGAGTTTTTCTTTCTTTAATCGAAACTTTTAATTTATATTGCTCTCCTGTTAATATATTTGTCAAAGAAACATAACGTTTATCTTTAACAGATTTTAGCACGACATCTGCAGGAATATCAATTTCGGCAGTACATCTTTTATCTGAAAGATTATTAACGATTAAATATTTATCGCCTTTTAAACTTCTTGTATAAGCAAATATAAAAGGCTCATTGGTAGTCAAAATATTTAAAGAACCTCTACGCAACGCAGGAATTTCTTTTCTTAATGCGATCATTTTTTGAACCTGATGAAAAATTTTGCCGCTATAAGTTTTTGTAGTTTCAGTAGCATCATAAAAAGCTTGCTTAGTTAATGCTCCACGATTTATATCTCGACTGTCAAAAAAGGATAATAGTTTTATTTTACTTTTTTTAGATTTTTTCTTTCTTAACTCAGCACTTTTATCAGCGTTGGCAAAATTATTTTTCGCACCAATTTCATCACCATAATAAATTATAGGGATTCCAGGCATTGACAATAAAACAGAAAATGCCATTGAAATATGATCATGATCTTCATCTAAAAAATTAGCCATACGACCACTAACTCCAAACCCTTTTCTAAAAGGAGCACCTTTTGATTCCAATGCATCATAAATCAATTGACGCATGTCCGGTGTAACCATTTCAAGAGTTAATTCATCATGAACTCTTAAAAAAGTTGCCCAACTAGCTGAATCAGGAATACTTGGAGTCTTTTTTACAACGTCTTTGAAATAACTACTATCCTCAGATACAAAACTGGCCCAAAGTGCCGGCATATAAGGGAAATTATATGCAATTTGAACTTCATCCGTACGTTTTATATCTCGGATTTCCCCATTGATTAATGTCTCAACTTTACGTTCTGCACCAAAATAAGGAATCACATCTTTTGGAAGCTGACAAGCCTCAGCTTGAATTACAGTACGAGGAGCAACAGCCTGTATATAGTTACTCAAAAGTTTTATTATGGAATGTGTTTTAGGTAAATTTTCAGCATTAGTTCCTTTTTCTTTTATTAAATACGGAATAGCATCAAGCCTAAAGATATCAACACCTAAATTTACCCAATAATTAATAGTCTCAAGATTGTAATATAAGACATCCGGGTTTTCCCAGTTAATATCAAGTTGAAACGGATAAAAAGTATGATAAAAATAATAATCTTTTCCATTAATAGTTTCTTTGCGATAATTATTTTCGGTAATTTCAGGGAAAATTAAACGACGTTTGCTAGTAGAACCATCATCCTCAATATATTCAACAACTGTTCCTAACTTTTCATCTACATACTTTGTATACTGCGGCATAGAGTCTCGGGAGATAAAATAATCAAGTTTTTCCAAATCACCATTTTGCAATTGCTTAAACCATTCATGCTGATCGGAAAAATGATTTAAAACAAGGTCAGCTTTTATATTAAAACCTTTTTCTTTTGCTATTTTTATAAAATTCTCAAACTGTAATTTGCCACCTAAATCATTTCTGACATTTCGAGGATTTTTAACATCAAACCCTGCATCTTCCATCGGAGAATCGGCAAAAGGCAGCATATATAAAGTTGTAACACCTAATTCTGTCAGATAATCCAACATCTTAACAGTATCGTTAAACTTATTTGGTTTTTCCGGAGTAACTGTACCAAACTGATCAACATAAAACATATAAATAACTTCATCTTTATACCAATCAGCAGCTCGGGTTAAGTCATCTTGTTTTAATAATTGAGATCTTGAATCTTGCGCTGTCTTTGCAATATCAACCAAACGGGTATAAATTTCATCAACGCGTTCTTTACCATAAATTTCTTCAATAAGATTTTTTATTTCTTTTTCACTTTTAGCGGAAATAATAGGCTGAACTCGCTCTACTAAAACTCCGGTTGGATTGTCATCAACCTGTATTATAGAGGTAACATTTTCCAACGGTTCGTTTGAATACACCGGACTTGAAAAATAAAAAAACGAAAACAGAAATAATAAGAATAAACTAAACGTTTTTTTCATATTATAAACCTCATTTAAATTTGAGCCTCAAGTTCTTTTCTCAAATCGTCAACCGAAACTCTTATAATTTCAGAATTATCATCTTTTTTTAGAATACAATTTTTTATCCCGGATTGAACAATAAATCTTTTGCATAGAATACAAATAAAATTATGCCCCCAAATATAAATTGAAGCATCCTTACATCTATCTTGACCGGCTTGGATGATAGCATTTTGTTCTGCATGAATTGAACGACAAGTTTCATATCTGGTACCTGATTCTATATTATGTTTCATACGATAACATTCACCCCGCTCAGCACAAGATGTAACCTTTGACGGAGTACCGTTATATCCGGTAGCTTTAATCTTTTTATCTTCACCAACTATTACAGCACCAACTTGCGCTCTAAGACAGTTTGAACGACTGGCACAAGTTTTTGCTAAATCAAGAAAATAATCATCCCACGATTTTATTTCCATAATATACCCCTTATTAGTACCTATAATTTCTTACTCCTGTATGAATTATCGATAATTCATATTTATCAGCAAGTTTTACAATACTTTTAGAATTAAAACCATTTCCGGCTTCAATTATCAATCCAATTCGACCTTGAATCGCTGCATTTATAACTTCTTCATTCTCAATAAGGCTATCAACAGCCATAACCGCGTCTTTAGAGTTTTCGCAAGCAATGTCCATCGCCTGCTCTGCACAAGTTATATTATTTGCTGCGCCTTGAACAATAGCCTTTGTTGACAAATCTTTCGCGATTACAACAGAATTGGATTTTGCATACTTTGCAACTTTCCAAGCAAATATAGCATCTTCAGCCTGTTGTTGTGTAGGTTTAACCTTTCCTGCAACTTTAAAATTTTGCTTCGTAAGTTTACTAAAATTCTGTTCTTGTACCAAATAACCAAAAGGAGTTACCTTTATATCTTTTGTAATAAAACCTAACAATTCTTGTAACGGAGATTTAATCTGAATTACATTAATTTGGGTAAATTCCAACAAAGAATTCAAGGCTCCTTTAGAGTAACTCGGTGCAATTATATTTTTTACATTCATAGACTTTAACAATTTTACAACATCAGATGTAACTTCTTTGCTAAAACCTACAGTACCTCCAATTAATGCCAAAGGTTCACTTTCCATAGCCTTTTGAAATGCATCCTCAATAGAACTTCCTAATGCAACTGAACACAACAAATTATTATTAGAAACAGAAACTGTATTAACATCAAAAAACTCCGCCAACACTTCTACAGCCCTTGTTAAATTTAAAAAATCAATATATTCTAAATCTGAATTTTCACTTAAAATTTCATATACTATACCGTTTTCAACTTGCGCTAACGCCGCAATCTGTCCCAAATTTTCACCATTAGATAAATGATTAAAATTATTTATTTCTATCGTTTCCATAATATCCCTCACTTATGTGGCTATATTAACACAAAGATATACCCCAAGCAAGTTAATATAACTTAAAGTATTACATTAAATATTAGAATTTTCTTGATAAAAAAATTTGTCTTTACTATAATGAAATTGTTTTAAAAAGTTAGAGAGGATTATGGCATTGAATAACATGAGTGATGGAGTGGGAAGAAAGATAGTTGAAGCATTAAAAATGCACGATAATGAATTTAGTCAGGATTCATTTTCTCAAGACGTGGAACTTAATGATGTCAATGACACATTTGTAGAAACTGTCCCCCCGGATGATTTAGAAATCGCAGAAGATATTTTCGCAGAAACAGAGCAAATTTATGAGCAGGATTCTCTACATACTCAAGATATAAATACTACACAAATGCCATCTTTTGTCGATGTAGCTTTTCAGCAAAGTCTTGCCAATAATTTAGGCATCACACCTCAAATTACAGAAGATTTTGAATACCCGACAAATGTTGCTGTTTTAAAACAATTAATCTCAAAATTACCGGCAGGTGTTTCAAAACAAACAGGCGCTCTAATTATTAAACAAACAATGGAAGCGCTTGGAATTTCCATGAACAACGTATTACAAGAAGCAAAACAAGTACAAGAAACACTAATTACTAGTGCCAAAGAATGCCAAAATAATATTATTGATTACAAGAAACAAATATCAATATTAGAAATAAAAGCACAACAATATCAAAAGCAATCCATTGCAATGAATGATATCATCAATCTATTCATTCAAACCGGTATAAGATAATTCGCCCCAAAGATTAACGACCACCTACAGAGTAGGAGAAGGATGATTGAATATTAGCTTGAATCATTTGTTGACAAGATTGAATTTCGGTTTCGATAGCCTTCAAGCGTTGTTCTAAAGCGGCTTTCCTTGCATCTAGCTCTTCTTCATAAACCTTAAGTTGGTATTTACGTTGTTGTAATCGTTTACCCATCACTGAGTTATCGTCATAATCAGTACCGACTTGCATCAAATCATTAACAGAATTTGCTGCAACACCTTTAGCCTGAGTAATAAGAGTTAGTTGCCACTCAATGTTATGTCGCTGCTTTTGCAGTTCGCGTAACCTGATAATTCCGATACAATAACCCATTTTTCCGCCTTTTTACTTTTATCTCTTTTGATCGAGATGTGAACCTTTTAAGAAATTATGTTGGCTGTTTTCGGCTATTAATTGTTCCATCTTATTCAACTGATGTCGATGGTAATTTAACCTATATTGCGCCATTTTTAATTTCTTTTTGACCGTCAAAAAATCCTTAATTCCATTTACCACAGATTCTGCCAGCGACTGCGCCGGATTATTTCTTATAAAATAATTCTTGGTATATATTAAGAATTCAAGAATTCTTTTTAGGTATAGTTCCAGAGTTTGTCGAAACATGTTGCTCCTTACACTTTAGATCTACATATATTAAAAAACATTAAATCCGTAAAAATTGATACTTTCAGCTTTATAATGTAATATTTCTTAATATAATAGTCCATATAATTATATTCATCAATTTTTATATCGACATAAATTTTAAAAACTTTAATTAATTCCCCAAAAACTAATATGGATAATGTAATTTTTTACATTATCCATAAATTTATCATCTTAATTAAGAAGTTCTATAAGTTTTGAATTGCTTTACTATCACTATCGATACCTTCTTTAAGCATTTTCTTAGCAACATCACCTTGGGTATCAAGCATTTTACATACAGTTTCAATATTTCTTACTTTAGTCGATAGAATTGTATCAGCGTTGGTAGTTATATTGCCTGATATGTTTTGATATGCCGCTAAAGCCGCAGAGCTCGTACCTTGCATCAAATTACCCAAAACTGTAGTACCCGCGCCATAAACACCTAAATATGGAGAAATTGCAGTTAAGATACCTCCAAAGCCTGATATACAACTAGCAAACGGCATGACAATATTCGATGCAATTTTACCCAATCCGGAACCTGTACCAATGCCATAAGCCGCAGCACTTGCAACATCAGCCAAACCGCTTACACTTGAAGCATAACCGGTTGCATAGCCTTGATTAGAAGACCCCCAACCATTTAAAACAGATGCAGCACCCCCGGTAGCTAAACCATATATCGAAGCAATAGAAGCAGCGCCACTTGGAAATCCTGAATAATTATACAAAGAATCAACACCGTATGAAGACCCAGTATTTGATTTTGAATAATAAGAAGTTCCTGAAATATTCATAGTTTCTGAACTACCAAAAATAGTAGCAAAAGAAGATGGCGCAATTAAACTAGCTAAATTATAAAGCAAACCGCCTGCAGCCTCAAATCCTGTACCTGTACCGCTACCTGAAACCGCCAAATCTCTCAATCTGTCATAAGTTTCCCACATTTGAGCTTTAGCTGCGGAACTAGCATCACTAAATCTATTTGCTATTACCAAGTTACTATCATTTTTATAAGACATATTAACCTCTTTGTTATATTATTAACCTTCAAAAGTTTTAAATGTGGACTCAATATTTTTAGATATAATTTTATGAACCGCATCCATTTCTGTTTGAAGTGAATTTTGTTCTGTATCAAGTGCTTTTAATCTCAATTCAAGAGTTCTATCCTCAGTTTGAATTTGTTCAGTTTTCGCATTGATATCTTGTACTTTTTTCTCATAAACCTGTTGCTCATAATTATACTCATTCATCGCATCATTGTATGCAGTCTCATCAGATACGGTCTCAGTATTTAAACTATAAACAATAGAAGACCCTTCCATTTGTAATGATGTAGCCCTGCCGTTAGGATCGTATTCAACAATAGCATACTTTGAAAGAGATTTATTCGTTTCTTGATAATCAGCATAATAAGTATGCAAGGCCAAAGTGGTATCATTAAAACATTCTTCTAATGAGTCATTACTTGTACCGACAGCAGACGTAAAATTAGTTTGATTGTTGCTATCCGTCCAGTAATAAATATTAGATAACGCGGCCGCATTACCGGTATTTTTATAATCCAGCCAATCTTTAGCTAATTGAGTATTCGGCCAATCTTCAGCAATTTGGTCCAAAGATGCCCTATAAGCATTCCAAGGGCTAACTTGACTACCTTCATCTTGATCAACAGCATCTAAACATTGTAAAGTTTTGGTACCAACCATATAACCGCTCGCCGTTCTTATTACTTGCGGGTTATTTCTGGTATCTCTGATTCCTTTATATTCTGTAATCTCTGAAGTGTAAGTAATATAAGAATTATAAGTTATTCCGTCAACATCAGTATAATTTGCATCCTTAATATCGGTTATCGCATGCGCATCATCTCCGCTTTCGAAGGTATACTGCACTGACGTAAAATCATTTTTATTAGGAGCTGTCGGCACTGCCATATCATAAAGCTGATTCCAAAGATCTGCACTTTGATTAGCCAAAGCAGTTCTTGCTTGGTTAATTTGTTGACCTTCATATTCTACATTTGATTTTCTTGCCGCTAGCGCAATCCATCTTGCTTGTGAAGCCGCTAAACCCATATTTATCTCCTTCTGTACGGATGTTATGTCTACCTGTATTTAATTTAATTACACTTTAAAAAAAGTCAATATATTCTAAAATAATTATAATGCATATATAGCCTTTCATGTGGCTAATTACCCAAAAATCAACCAAATGGACTAGATTTAATCTATTACCGGACTTTATATTTAGAAATTTTAAAATGTTTTAGTTTTTTTATTTTTTTGCTAATATAGAGGTAATAGGTATTAAGGAAGGATATGTAATGAAATTTTCATCTTCGTTTAAGGTTGGATTATTAACACTTGTAGCATTGGTTATGCTTGTAGGAGCAGTACTTAAAGTTAAAGGAAGAGCCTTTTCTTCAGCAAAAAGAATTGAAATACAATTTAAAGACGTAAACGGCCTAAGACCGGGCGCAGGTGTACAGATAATGGGCTTGAAAGTCGGTCAAGTGGAAGAAATTACCCCCATTGTAAAAGGTGAAAACAGTTTTGTTAATGTTAAATTTGTAGTCACCGACCCAACCGTACAAATTCCACGCGCATCATCATTTTCTATCCAACAATCCGGACTAATTGGTGAATTATTCCTAGAAATTACACCGCCTAAAATCCGAACAATTTACATCCCTATGCAAGACAGAAATTTATTGTATAAAAACGACGCCGTACAAATGAAATTAAGCGACAAAATGTATGACGTAGGTTTAATCAAATCCGTTGACGTAATTTCAAGGAATTCACTACCGTTCAATTACAAAAATAACATCACTACCCCATACGCATATAAAGTAGATTACTTTATTAATTTACCTGGTTTGGTATTGCCGGAGTTTGTAAAAGGTAAAATCGTCAAAGAAGATAAAACACACAAATTAAACATTTCACCTCTTGATGAAATGCCAATAGAATATCCGGATCAAAAAACACCTTATACGATTATTGAACCGATGAGATTATCTGATTTTATGGATTGGCAATACAAAGCTGCCGAAACATTAACAGAAACAAATCAAAAGGTTAATGAAATATTAACAGACGAAACTATTGCAAATTTAAAAAGAACAATCGCAAGTGTGGAAGAGCTAACCGCAAAATCAAACGTCACACTCGGAAAAGTTGACGAATTACTAGATTCTTCAAAAGATGATATTGAACAATTACTGGCGATGACTCAACAAGCAACAAACGACTTTTCAAAACTCTCACACAATATAAACGAAATCATCGGAGATAAAGAATTTAAAACAACACTACTATCGACAGCAGATTCCGTTGATAAATTATCCAAAAACTTAAATAAAGTTATGGACGCGGCAGATGCAGAACAAACAGGTAAAAACTTGAAAATTATTGCAGAAAATTTATCGCAAATTAGTGATAGCGTAAACTCAATGACCAAAGATGACAAGTTAAAAAATCAACTAACATCAGCCATTACAAACGTAAATTGCGCAATGTCTGAGGTGGCTACGGCGCTTGACACGGTTAATAAAGTTAATCCTTCAAATCCAAACCAAGCTTCAGACTTACAACAAATAGTTTCCGACACTGTTGTAACAACAAATAATTTGAAAAAGTTTTCAGAAAAATTAAACAAACGATTCTTATTATTTAGACTATTATTCTAGTATGAAAAACATAAAAACAGAAATAACAAAAATACATTATCAACGAAATCCAAAAGGGTTATTATTTGACCTTTTAAAATTCTGTTCTTACTTTTATGGATTTGGTAGCAGAACAAAAAACTTTTTATACGACAAAAAGATTATAAAACCCAAAAAAGTCAATGCTTACGTAATTTCTGTCGGTAACATGACAACCGGTGGAGTAGGAAAAACTCCGGTAGTTTCAGAAATCGCAAAATATTTAGTTTCTATCGGTCAAAAAGTCGCAATCGTATCAAGAGGTTATGGCGGGAAACTAAACAATAAAAATATCAACATGATCTCTGATGGAGTATCAATATATTTTGATGCCCTTCAAGCCGGCGATGAACCTTTTTGGCATGCACAAAACACTCCCGGATGTTATGTTTTTACAAGCAAAAATCGTTATCTTGCAGCCAAATACGCCGTCGAAAAATTCGGGGTGCAAATTATAATCCTTGATGACGGATTCCAACACCGAAAACTACACAGAGATTTAGATATTGTATTAATGGATAGCGTTAAAGGTTTTGGTAACGAATGTTTACTGCCTGCTGGACCATTAAGAGAAGGTCCTGAAGCATTAGATAGGATAAACAAATTTGTTGTTGTAAGCAAAAGCAGAAAACACGAAACCGCCCAAAAAGTAGCAAGAATAATGCAAAAAAGATTAAATATCCCGACAAGTGTTTGTTATACGGAACCGGATTATGTCTATAACATAAAAAACGGACAAAGATTAATGGAAGGTTTAGCAGTAACTGCAATGTGTGCAATTGGACAACCTCAACAATTTTACGATTTTCTGACGGATTATCAAGTCATTGAAACAAGAACTTTTGATGACCATCACCAATATTCAGTACTGGATATTATTGACATTTCCGGAAGTATTATAACAACAGAAAAAGATGCCGTAAAATTGGCCAGATTTGACAGAAACAATATCTATGCACTTAGACTCAAAACAATTATAGACGTTGAAGAACTTTTAGGGTAAAACAATGGTTGAAGTTCAAATAGATAAAATAGTTTCAGCTCTTCAAAACGCAAAACAACCTCAAAGTGAATTTGTAAAATTAATGGACTCTTTTAAAGATCCATATTTGGTGCTGATTTCTTGCATTTTAAGCTTACGAACAAATGATAAGACAACATACCCAGCAACATTGAGAATGCTTGAACTTGCCAAAACCCCACAAGAAATGATGGAGGTAAATGTTGAGGATTTATCTAATGCAATTTATCCGGTTGGTTTCTATAAAAATAAAGCGGAGCAAATCATAGAATTATCTAAAGAAATTGTAGAAAAATATAGCGGGATAGTTCCAAATTCAATAGAGGAATTGTGTAAATTTAAAGGGGTTGGGAGAAAAACCGCAAATTTAGTCATGTCATTAGGGTTTGGCGAACCTGCGATTTGTGTGGATGTACACGTTCATCGAATTTTTAACCGTTTAGGATATATTAAAACCAAAAATCCGGAAGAAACAGAATTTGCTTTAAGGAAAATCTTACCCCTTAAGCATTGGATACCAATAAATACACTCTTAGTTACACACGGGCAAAATGTCTGCAAACCTATAAAACCACAATGTGAAAAATGTCCAATTGTAAAACATTGCAATAAATATTTTTAATTTATGCAACTTAAAAAAATTTATGTGTTAGAATTTTTTTATGAACGTGAAATTATCTCATAAATTAAATACAGTTTTTACTACAGTTAAGGATTTTTATTTCCCAAAACGCGTATATATTGAAAAATATTACGGCACTGATAATGCTGAACGCGCTTTACATCGTTTAGAAAAAGTGAAAGACGTATTTGAACCTTATGCTAAAAAAAATAGGGTTACTTTGGAAATAGATAAAGGTATTACAATGTTCAAAGAAGATCAAGCAGTTAACCCTGCACTAAAAGCGAAACTTGAAAATAGCATTGTAATGAGAGTTATCAATAATTTAAATTTTAAAGAAAAAAACATGCTAATTGATGTGACAACAGATTCTTTTAAACATACTGATTCCAAAAAAGTTGTTGCTGGGGCAGGTGGAGTTGTTGTCAAAAATATGATTGCAACAACTGATGTTGATGATAATTTTATTCGTCATTCTTTTAGAATTTTTGAACGTTTGACTTATTTGGTAAAAAAATAATAATTTAGTTAAAATGCTTGCATTTTGTAGTGTTTATGTGCTATTGTATAGTTATTAATTGCTTTATTTTTTAGTGTACTAAAGCAGTTGTGGGTTAAGACATTTAGATATATAGGAGTTTCGAAAATGAGTACGACAGATTCTCATAAAATCGACACTAAAAAATTAGACTCTATAATTGAGAGCTATGGCGCGAAAAAGTCTAATTTAATTGCGATTTTACAGAAAGTTCAGGAAGAATACCGTTACTTACCTGAAGATGCTATGATTTACATTGGTACGAAGATTGAGGGTTTATCACCTGCTACCGTTTATGGAGTTGCAACGTTTTATGCTCAATTCTCATTAGATCCAAAAGGTAAATATGAAATCAAGGTTTGCGATGGTACAGCATGCCACGTTAGAGGTTCAATGCCTGTATTAAATGCTATTAAAGCAAAACTTGATTTAAAAGATGGTCAAATGACTACAAATGATGGTTTGTTCTCTTTAGAAACAGTTAGCTGTCTTGGAGCATGCGGACTTGCGCCTGTTTGTGTAATCAACGAAAAAGTTTATCCGCAAATGACTTCAGATGCGATTAAAGTTATTTTAGATACGCTTTTGGATGGAGAAAGATAATTATGGAAAAAACTACATTAAATCTTGATATTAAACAAGAACAAGCTAAAGCTCAAGAGATAATTAAATCTCAAGGGTTAAGAGTTCTTGTATGTGCAGGTACCGGTTGTGTAGCAAACGGTTCATTACAAATTATTGAAAAATTTAAAGAATTAGGAGCAGATGTATCTGTTCTAACAGATTATGACAAAATGACAATCATACCAACTGGTTGTCACGGTTTTTGCGAACAAGGTGTTTTGGTTATTATTCCAGATAAACACGTTACTTACGTAAAAGTTAAGGAGTCTGATGTTGAAGAAATTTATGAAAGTCATATAAAAAATAACAAGCCAGTAGAAAGACTTTTATACACAGATCCTCAGACTAAACAACACGTACATAAAAATGAAGATATTAATTTTTATGCAAAACAAACTCGTACTGCACTAGCTAACTGCGGTAAAATTAATGCAGAAAGTATTGATGAAGCAATTGCTGTTAGAGGTTATGAGGCTTTGGCAAATGTTATTGCTGCCAACAATCCTGACGCCGTAATTGATGAGATTGAAAAATCAGGATTACGCGGTAGAGGAGGCGGAGGCTTTCCTACTGGTCGTAAGTGGAGATTTACAGCAGCTAACAAAGGTGGTAAATCTTATGTAGTTTGTAACGGTGATGAAGGTGACCCAGGTGCATTTATGGACCGTTCTATTATGGAAGGTGACCCTCATAAATTGTTAGAAGGTATGGCAATTGCAGCTTATGCGATTGGTGCTGATGAAGGTTATATTTATGTTCGTGCAGAATATCCATTGGCTATTAAACGTTTAAGAAAAGCTATTGCGGATGCTGAGGCTCGTAATTATTTAGGTAAAAATATTATGGGCAGTGATTTCTCATTTGAATTACATATTAAAGAAGGTGCTGGAGCTTTTGTTTGCGGTGAAGAAACTGCGCTTATTGCATCAATTGAAGGTGAACGTGGTATGCCAAGACCAAAACCACCGTTCCCTGCAAATAAAGGTTTGTTTGGTAGACCAACTCTAATTAATAACGTAGAAACCTTAGCAAATATTCCTGTAATTATGCTAAATGGAGCTGATTGGTTTGCTAAAATGGGTACTGAAACTTCAAAAGGTACTAAAACATTTGCATTAACAGGTGAGGTTAATAACACTGGTTTGATTGAAGTTCCTATGGGTACAACATTGAGAGAAATTGTATTTGATATCGGTGGTGGTATCAGAAATGGTAAAAAATTCAAAGCTGTTCAAATTGGTGGACCTTCAGGTGGATGTTTGACAGAAGAACATTTAGATTTGCCGATGGATTACGACAACTTAATTAAAGCCGGTGCTATGGTAGGTTCAGGCGGTCTTGTTGTTATGGCTGAAGATACTTGTATCGTAGAAGTTGCAAGATTTTTTATGAACTTTACTCAAAACGAAAGTTGCGGTAAATGTGTTCCTTGTCGTGAAGGTACAAAAAATATGTTAAAAATTTTAGAAAAGATTGTTGCTGGTAAGGGTGAAATGAGTGATTTAGACTTATTAGAAGACTTAGCTCAATCTGTTAAAGATGGTTCACTTTGTGGCTTGGGTAAAACAGCTCCAAATCCTGTATTATCTACTCTAAAATACTTTAGAGATGAATATATCGCTCACATTAAGGATAAAAAATGTCCTGCTGGTGTTTGTACAGCAATGAAGAAGATTGTTATTGAAGAATCATTATGTAAAGGTTGTACAAAATGTGCCAGAACTTGTCCAGTTGGTGCAATTACCGGTTCTGTTAAACAGCCTCATAAAATTGATCAAGCTAAATGTATTAAGTGTGAAGCTTGTTTAACTAACTGTCCGTTCAAAGCTATTGTATTAGAGTAAAAATCTTAAAAATAAGGAAATAAAATTATGACAGATAAGAAAACATTATTTATAGATGGCAAAGAGGTTGAATTTACCAATGAGCCGAATTTGCTAGAAGTTATTAGAAAAGCAGGCTTAAATGTACCAACATTTTGCTATCGCCCTGATTTAACATCATTTGGCGCATGTAGAATGTGTGTTGTAGAAGTTGAGGGACGAGGAATTCAGTCTTCTTGTACAATGCCTCCTGAAAATGGATTAAAAATCCATTTAAATACGGAAAAAACAAGACGTATTAGAAAAACAGTACTTGAATTATTATTGGCAAATCATGATAGAAAATGTCTAACTTGTGAACGTAGTGGAAACTGCGAATTGCAACAATATGCAGAAGAATATGGCATTAAGAATATTAGATTCCCTGATAAGAAGGAAGAAGAATATTTACCTGTTGATGAAAGTAGTTATTCAATCGTTAGAGATCCAAATAAATGTATTCTTTGCGGTGCTTGTGTAAGAGCTTGTACTGAATTTCAAGGTCATTCAGTATTAGGTTTTGCAAATCGTGGTTCTAAAACAGTTGTACAACCTATGGGTGGCAGACCTTTAGCTGAAGTTGATTGTGTAAATTGTGGTCAATGTGCTGCTGTTTGTCCAACTGGTGCTTTAACTATAAAAAATGAAGTTGATAAAGTTTGGGATGAAATTACTAATCCAAATAAAACTGTAGTTGTACAAATGGCTCCAGCTACTCGTGTTGCTTTAGGTGAAATGTTTGGGCTTCCTGCAGGCGAAAATACAATTGGTTTAATGAATGCAGCATTAAGAAAAATTGGTTTTAATTTAGTATTTGATACTAATTTCTCTGCAGACTTAACAATTATGGAAGAAGCAACAGAATTTTTAGGTAGATTAAATTCAGGTAAAGACTTGCCATTATTTACATCTTGTTGTCCAGCTTGGGTAAAATATTTGGAAGATCAACATCCAGATATGTTACATCATCTTTCAACTTGTAAATCTCCAATGAGTATGTTGTCACCTGTATTAGTTGACTTAGTACCAAAATACTTTAATGTAGAGAGAGAAAACTTGGTAGTTGTCGCAATTATGCCTTGTACAGCAAAAAAATACGAATGCAAACGTCCTGAGTTAGCACGTGATGGTAGACCTGATACTGATTATGTATTAACAACTCAAGAATTGGGTAAAATGATAAAAGCTGCGGGTATTGATTTTAAAGCTTTAACTCCAGAACCAAATGATTCTCCATTTGGTGAATATACAGGTGCTGCAACAATCTTTGGTGCCTCTGGTGGTGTGGCTGAAGCTGCAGCAAGAACTGCATACGAAGTTGTAACAGGCGAAACTCTAAATGATGTCGATATCAAACAAATGAGAGGAACCTCAAACCGTTCTAGAAGTATTGAGCTTGATATAAAAGGTTCAAAACTTGTAGTTAGAGTTGTTTCAACATTGTTAGAAGCTGAAAAAGCTATCCAAGAAATCAAAGCAGGTAAAGCTGACTTCCAATTGTTAGAAGTTATGGCTTGCCCAGGAGGTTGTGTAAATGGTGGCGGTCAACCTAGAAGTTGTGATAACTCAGCAACAAAACAAGAACGTGCACAAGGTCTTTACAAAGAAGATAGCGAGTTAAATATGAGAAAATCTCACGTTAACCCTTCTGTGAAAAAACTTTATGATGAATATTTGGAAAAACCAAACTCTCATAAATCTCACGAAATCTTGCATACTGTGTATAAAAATAGATTTGAAGGATCATATAAGGATTTATAATTCAAATCCAAATAAAAAAAGAGTGTCGGTTAATTTGACACTCTTTTTTTTTATTATCTTAAGCTATCAATAGCTTGTTTATAATCAGAGGCTTTATATATATAATTTCCTGCAACCAGTGAGTTCGCTCCTAAATTTGTGCATATCTTAGCTGTTTGATCATTTATCCCCCCGTCAACTTGAATGATGAGGTTTTCATTTGTAGATTGTTTTATTGTTGGAATTTTTTTTGCGCAATCTTGTATAAATATTTGCCCACCAAATCCAGGTTCGACAGTCATAACCAATAATAGATCTAAATCTGGCAAAAATTCTAAGATTTCAATAGGGGATGTTTTTGGTTTTATTGACATCCCAGCTTTTATACCAAAGCTTTTTATAAGGTTTATTACTTGTTTTATTTTAGATTTTTCAACGGCTTCATAGTGAAAGGTCAAAATATCTGCTCCAGCTTCTGCGAAAGCCTTAATATATTTTTCTGGATTATCTATCATTAAATGTACATCCAGAGGCAAATCTGTAACTTGTCTAAGTGATATTACCACAGGAACTCCAATAGTAATATTGGGCACAAAATGTCCATCCATAACATCTACGTGAATCCAATCTGCTCCCGCAATTTCGACAGCCTTAATATCTCGTTCTAAATTCGCAAAATCAGCAGACAATATTGATGGTGATACTATAATTTTTGACATTCTATATAATCCCCAATTTTTCACATGCAGCATAAGCACACTTTTGCTCAGCTTCTTTTTTTGATGAACCCTTCTCTACAGCTAAAACTTCATCATTAAAACGTACTTCTATTTCAAACTCAGTTTTATGTGCAGGCCCGGTAGTATTAATTACCGTATAAACCGGAGTCTTTTTATTAATACTTTGTGTATATTCTTGTAAAACAGCCTTTGCGTTAAATTTAACAAAATGTTCTTGGACATCATCGATGTATGGTTCAAAAGTCCGCTGTATATATTGGACAATTTTATCAAATTTTCCATCCAAATAATACGCACCTAAAACAGCCTCAAAAACACACGCACAAATAGAATTCAGCTTTTTATGTCCCTGTTTTTCATCGTGTCTACTCATTATGATTAAATCTTGCAGCCCATTAGTTTTAGCAATTTCGGCTAAGGTATTATCAGATACTAATATGCCTCTTATTTTTGATAATTCACCTTCTGATGCTTCCGGATACTTTTTAAATAATACATCTGAAATTGTTAATTTTAAAACGGCATCACCTAAAAACTCTAGTCTTTCATAGCATTGAGTTGGGGGTAACTCTTTTTCTTTTGTATAAGAAGAATGAGTTAGCGCATACTGATATAACTCTTGTGAATCAGTTTCTATCCCAAAAATATCTGAAACAGATGCCATTAGAATAGCCCTTTCAACATATTAGCTAATGTATTCATCCATTCTGTGTGGAAGATAAAACATTTACAGAAATAGTACATTATTGGTAGTGTTAAAATAAAACTATCAGTCCTGTCTAAAAATCCACCGTGCCCTGGTAAACTTGAACCGGAATCTTTCACACCCGCATCTCTTTTAATTAGAGATTCACATAGGTCTCCAATTTGTCCAAACACAGTACAAATTACACCGGCACAAAGTGCTAAATACCATTCTAAATTAATACAATAACCGACAATTAATGCTCCTAATATTGCAAAGAAAATCCCCCCGATTGAACCTTCAATCGTCTTATTTGGGCTAACAGTTGGAGCTAATTTGTGTTTACCCCATTTGCTTCCAACATAATAACATCCAATATCTGTTAATAAAATCGCAGTAAACATTAACACCACAAATCCAAGTCCACTATCGTATCTGTCACAAGACAAATCTCTTAAAAAGATTAAATGTAGTGGAAACCATCCGCAATAGACCATACCAAGTAGGGTTGTTGCGACATTTGCGATATATGGTTGTCGGCCTCTAAATAATACCCACATAAATGAGCCCATTGCGCAAATGGTTAATGTTATTGCAACTAAATCAAAACGTTTTAAATACACTACAGTAGCTAAAATAATTTCTGTAATATAAATGACTTTAAGGCTTGGATAAAAACCTTTATGATTTAACATCCTGACATATTCTCTTGAACCAGCGATCAACATAACAGCCAGTAATAATAAAATCCACGGCCCACCTTGTATTATACAGTACATTACTAATGTACCCATTATGAGTCCGGTCAACATCCTTGTTGCATTTTTATTCAAGCCTAAATCTATCATTATACCGTCATAACCTCTTTTTCTTTAACAGCAACAGCACTATCAACAGTCGCAGTATATTTATCAGTTAATTTTTGAATTTTATCTTGGTTATCTTTCACCATATCTTCAGGAAGATTTTCACTTTTTTCAAGTTTTTTCAAATTATCAGTCATATCTCTACGAATATTTCTGATAGCGACTTTTGCATCTTCACCCAATTTTTTAACATCTTTTGTAATTTCACGTCTTCTATCTTCTGTTAGAGGAGGGAATGTCAATCTGATACAAGTACCATCACTATTAGGAGTAATACCAATTTCAGCCTTAATAATAGCTTTTTCAATATCTTTCATAATAGTTTTGTCATAAGGCGTAATAACCAATGTTGTACCATCTTGAACAGAAACTTGAGACATTTGTCTCAGTGGAGTTGGAGCACCGTAATACTCAACTATAACTTTATCTAAAATTCCGGGATTAGCACGACCAGAACGAATTGAACCAAATTCTTTATGTAACTGGGCAATCGCTTTTTCCATTTTTTCTTCACCGAATAAAAATAATTCTTCTAAAGATTCTGTCATTTTTAACCTCTTTTCTATATTAACTAATGTATGTTCCTATTTCTTGTCCATCTAGGATGTTTTTAATTGCACTTTCTTTTTTGAAATCAAAAACCACAATCGGAATTTGATTTTGTTTACATAAAGCACAAGCTGCAGTATCCATGACTTTTAAACCATTCTTAATAATATCGTCATAAGTAATTTTATCAAGTTTTTTAGCTTCCGGATTTGTATTTGGATCATCGGTATAAACTCCATCTACACCATTTTTAGCCATAAGCATTGCTTCTGCATTGATTTCAGATGCTCTAAGAGCTGAAGCTGTATCTGTAGTGAAAAATGGATTACCAGTTCCTGCTGCGAAAATTACAACACGACCTTTTTCAAGGTGTCTGATTGCACGATGTCTAATATATGGTTCTGCAATCTGATTCATTGCAATTGCAGATTGTACTCTGCATTGTACACCAATCTGGTTTAATGCACTTTGTAAAGCAATTGCGTTCATTACAGTTGCTAACATTCCAACGTAATCTCCAGAAGCTTGGTCCATTCCTAATTTGGCACTATTTTTCATTCCTCTAAAAATATTCCCGCCACCAACAACTACTGCGACTTGGGCACCTGTTTCTGTAACCTTTTTGATTTCATTAGCAATCATAGCTACAGGCTTTTGATCAATACCAAACTGTTGGTCACCTAGCAATGCTTCTCCACTTATTTTTAATAAAATTCGTTTATATTTCAAGTTTTTATCTCCCTATACTCTTTGTTTAATCGTATATTAAATTTACATTAAAGTAAAGCTAATGTAACACTTTTTATCACTCCAAAGAATCTTGTATTGATATAGATTCAATCCCATCCATTTTTTGGAAAGATTTATATAAGTCTTTTATTTGTTTTCTAACAGGAATATCTACAACACAGGTAATTTTTGTCGCCAAATTTTCTTCATTTTTCAATTGTTTTTTAGACAATTCAAATATTTGGCTATATTTACTGATTATAAAAGTATGTAAAGATTCTATATGCTCATTTTGACAGACAATACTAAATTTCACTCTGCGAGTTTTTTTTGTACTGGTCGGTAAAACTTTTCTTTCCAAAACCCTAATAGAAACCAACGTTAAAATAGCAAGAACAGTTCCTGCAAACGCAATATCAAACATTCCAGCCCCACAAGCCATACCGATACTTGCGGCAATCCATAGTGTTGCAGCCGTTGTTAAACCTAGTACAATCGGGCCGTTTCTTAAAACCGTACCTGCACCGATAAAACCAATACCGGTAACAATTTGCGCAGCAACACGAGATGTATCTCTAATACCCGTCGCATTATTGACTACAACATTGTCATTTGGTGCAAAAGTCGGGAAGCCATAAATTGATATCAGTGTAAAAACACAAGCCCCTAAACATACTAAAATGTGTGTCCTTAAACCCGCATATTTGTTTGTTAATTCTCTTTCTAATCCAATACAAAAGCCAAAGATTAAGGCAAATAATAACCTTACAAAATATTCCAAATTAAATATATGTGTCAAATTCTCAATACTTGTTGTTTCCATACTTCCCTCTACTATTTAATATTAATTACCGAATCTTACTTTTTGGATCTAATATATCTCTTATAGTATCACCGATTACGTTAAATGCCAAAACTGATACAAAAATTAAAAATCCGGGAGTTAAAAGCCAAGGTCGATACAAAATATTTGTAAATTCCTGTGCTTCTTTCAACATATTACCCCAGCTTGCATCAGGTTGTTGAATACCTAAACCCAAAAAACTTAATCCGGATTCTGATAAAATATATGACGGCACAGATAACGTCATAGCTACGATTACAAAGCTTGTTGTTTGTGGCAATATATGCTTGGTTATAATCCTTAATTTAGATGCCCCAATTGATTGCGCGGCTTGTACATATTCTTGATTTTTAATAGATAAAACCATACCCCTTACTACCCTTGCAAAACCGGCCCAACCAATTAACGCTAAAATTATGACAATAAGCATAAATCGTTGGGTACTGGTCATGCCGGACGGTAATATTGAAGCTAAAATTATTAATAAATAAAAACTTGGGATTGACATAATCGCTTCTGCAAATCTCATCATTATCGAATCTACTTTGCCTCCAAAATAGCCCGATATACCTCCATATAATAGCCCTATCGGAAATAACACCAATAAAGCCAAAAAGCCTATCGTCATAGATATTCTGCCACCAAATAATAAGCGAGAAAACACATCGCGCCCGTTTATATCTGTACCTAGTAAAAAAATCCTACCATCTTTATCTGTAGTAAATAAATGATATTTCATCGGAATCAAACCTAAAAATTTATAAGGCTGACCTTTTGCAAAAAATTTAATATAATGTTTTTTACTTCGGTCTAATTTGTATCTGATTTCTAGATTTATAGGATCAAATTCTCGAATATAGTTATATGTATAAGGTTGAGACAGTTTGCCGTTTGTATCAATTGTAAAAATCTTTGACGGTGGCACATAAGCCATTGTTCTATCAGAAAAATCTTTTGTATAAGGAGCTATAAAATCTGCAAGAAATAACGCAAGATATATTACACCAAGTATAATTAAAGCGACTCTTGCAAATTTATCCTTCCATAATTGTTGCATTACTTCTTTTATCATGATTTCACCCTTATTCTCGGATCTGTGATGATAAGAAGAATATCCGCAATTAAATTACCTAACACTAACATAAAGGCACCCATCATCAATGATGCCATAACAAGGTTTATATCTGATTTTAAAACAGCTTCTAAAATAAGCCTACCAAGTCCCGGATACTGAAATACATATTCAGTCAAAGCGGCTCCGCTTAACAAACCGGCAAATTCAAAACCTAAAAGAGTTATCATAGGATTAACCGCATTTCTTAGTGCGTGTTTATAGACTACGGTAAATTCAGATAAACCTTTTGCTCTTGCAAATTTTACATAATCACTATCTAAAACATCTAGCATATTGGCTCTCATTTGTCGTTGCAATCCAGCCAATGATATTGTAAAAAGAACTATAACAGGCAAAACTAAATGATAAGCTACATCGAAAACTTTACCCCAAAAAGTCATTTCAGCAAAATTTGGACTGGTTAATCCTCCGATAGGAAACCAGCCGGTTTTAACAGCAAATAACAAAAGTAATACAGCAAAGAAAAACGAAGGGATTGCCATACCGATACTTGTCAGCACCGTAAGAAATCTATCAAAAGAAGACTTCCAATTAACCGCAGCAATAATTCCCAAAGGAACACCGACAAGCCAAGTTAATAAAATAACCAAGGTTGTTAAAAGTAATGTGTTCGGAATTCTTTCTTTTAATTTTTGACTGACCTTTTCTCCTGTAGATGTCACCCCCAAATCTCCTTGAACAAATGAAATCGCCCACTTTCCGTATTGTACGATAATTGGTTTATCCAACCCTAACCTTTGTCTTTCTTTTTCAACGGTTTCAGGAGAAACTGAAGGGTTAAGTTTTAACTCAGCTAAAGGATCTACCGGCGAAATCCTGATTACAAAAAAACTTATCACCGATACCATTATAAGCAATGGTATGGTTTGAATTATTCTCTTAATTATGTACTTTAATGTTTCCATTACTTATTCCCTTATATATATTTCTTCTATGTTGTAAGTCAATCCACTTAAACTTGAAGGGTAAATATTTTTGAATTTATCCCGAATCGCCATTATAATTACAGGTGAATAAATATAAATCATAGGTTTTTGATTGTAAATTATTTCCTGATATCTGTCATAATATTTTTTTCTATCTTCAAATTTGGTAGCTAATGCACCTTTAGTAAACATTTCATCAAGTTCTTTTTCCCAAGGTAAAATATTTATTTTCCCTTCTTGTGGGGTTCTCATATTAAACATGTGAAGTCTACCATCAGAAAGCCAAACATTTTTACCTCCGTTTGGTTCCAAGGGTGAACCGGTTAACCCCATTATAACCATATCCCAATCAAACGTACTTACTAATTTATTAACAAGGGAATTAAATTCAATTGGCTTGAAATTGACTTTCATTCCCAATTCTTCCAAATCCTGTTTGACCATAACACCAATAGCTTCACGTTCGGTATTACCTGCATTTGTATATAAATCAAACTCAACTCTATTACCCTTTTTATCAAACAGTTTTCCGCTTTTATCATTATAAAATCCGGATTGAGTTAAATATTCTCTAGCTTTTTCTATATTTTTATCATAAGGTTTTAACTCTTTATTTAAATAAATTGAATTTAGACTTTCAGGCGTAAATAAAGGAGCTGCGATACCATTTGCGATATTAAACACCATATTTTTTCTGTCAACGGCTAAATCAACGGCTTTTCTGAAATTTAAGTCTTGAAACCACTTTTGCTTCACCGGATTAACATAATAACTACCTTTGTCATTTTTTCGATCGTTCAGATTCAAGGATAAATACATAGTACCTGTTGTGGGACCAAGATTATACAAGTCAAAATCTGAATGTGGTTCTAAGGATTTGTATCTTGCGACTTTAGAACCTTGTAGTGAGATTATATCAATTTCTTTTGCCTCAAATTTTAAAACTTCGTTATTTAAATCACCTACAATCAAATAAATTAACCTATCTAAATATGGTAACTTATCGCCATTTTTATTTATTTCGTAATAATTTGGATTTTTCTCAAAAACAACCCTTTGAGCAGGTACATATTCTTTTAACTTGAACGCACCTGACACAACAAAATCTTCAGGATTTGTATTGGTTGATAAAAAAGAATCAAAGTAAGAACTTCCTTTTTTTATTGCAGGATAAAAAACATGTTTTGGCGCAATAGGTGTCGATAACATTCTAATAAACGGAGCATAAGGCTTCGGTGTAGTAAATTTCACCGTGTAATTATCTAACTTTTCAACTGAAGGTAATTGCCCGTCAATAGCAAGAGAATCTCTGATTGAAGTATCTCCAAATCCTGCAAAAATAATATCCTGCCAAGTAAAAACAACATCATCTGCAGTAATTAGTTTACCATCAGACCATTTTATACCTTTTCTTAGTTTAATAATATAATCTACGCCGTTCGGTGATATTTCATAGGATTTTGCTAACTTTGGAATAGGTTTACCCGATATTGGATCAGTAGTCAGAAGTCCATCATACATAATACCTGCCATCGTTGAGGATGTATTATCCTTACTATTGAAAGGGTTAAATGTTTTTGGACCCTCACCAATTGTAGAAGTGATTAATTCTCCTCCGAAAATTCCAACCGGTGCCTGAGACTGTAAATAATCTATCCCATTTAGTGTAATATTTTCAGGTATAGGATAAATCTTCGCTTGTCTTTCTTGATATATTTGCGTACTGCTCTGAATTTGCGGCACATCTTTTACCAAGCAACCTTTTAATACTAAAGCCACAAAAATTACAACAAATAAAACCCTAAAACCTCTCCTAATCATGACCCTAATATATCATAAAAAGCACAAATTGTATTCTCTTGTCGGTTAAATTAATGTGTACATTTGTAAAAATTATGACATATATACTACTATATATGTAGCTATTACTTTTTTTCGATGTAACATTAATTGTACAAGACACAATTAATATAACTTAGGAGATAAAAATGAGAATAGCCCCTGTTACGGTAGAAAATAGACAAACACAGCAACAAAACCCTGCGTTTGGAGCTTTGAAATTTAAACTTGATCAAAAATCGAAACTTTTATTATGTCAAACATGTATTAATTCCAAATACAATGTTGCTGACACTAACAAATTTATAATTAATGTAGAAAATTCATTAAAAAAAATGAACAATGTTGCAAAAGTGGTTACTCAACAACTTATAGATAACAATCCAAAAACAAGAGGATTATCTGTAAATGATATTTGGGCTAAAGATACATTTGTTAATTTATCTATCAGAACAGAAAAAACTCCAAATGAAGGTACGCAACTTGTTGCAAAATTCGATGGTGAAAATTTCATCAAAGAAAATGATGTAGATATTATGTACAACAATACTAGCGCAAAACCATCTTTGAACAACTTAGAAAAGGAACCAAATGAGTCCTTAGCATTTTTACGCAGCATATCAGATGCGCGATTGAAATTCACCAGATTTATTAATTCAAAACTAAAAGAACAACCCGACTATAAAATGATGAATAACGATTACACAACAAACCCTACTGTAGATTTAGGAAGCAAATCTATCAATGAAGTTATCAGAAGTTGGGTTTACGATATTTAAATAAAATTACATATTACTTAAAGGCTCGAATTAAATTCGAGTCTTTTTTTTGAAAAACATTACGAAATGTTGTAATTTTTTCTTATTATTCTTGCTTTTGGATTTCATCATGTTGTAAAATCTAGAAAAAGCATGTTGGGGCATGCTTGGTTTTTATTTAGGATATGAGTATTAAAATTAAATAATCAGATTATGGAGGTTAATGTGTCAGACAACAGTGCATGTGTAAAAGATGCCTTGAGCTTGTCAGAAAATGCTATCAAGGTTTTAGAAAAAAGATACTTAAAAAGAGACAAAGACGGTAATTGTATTGAAACTCCGGCAGATATGTTTCGCAGGGTTGCAGATACTATTGCTTCAGGCGATTTAAAATTTGGAAAATCAGAATCAGAAGTAAAAGAACTTTCTGACAGATTTTACAAAGCAATCACCAATCGCTATTTTATGCCTAATTCACCTACATTAATGAACGCAGGTAGAGAACTTGGGCAATTAGCAGCTTGTTTTGTATTGCCTGTTGAAGATAGCTTAGAAGGTATCTTTGAAACCGTTAAAAATACCGCAATCATACACAAATCAGGTGGAGGAACAGGTTTTTCATTCTCTAATCTAAGGCCAAAAAACAGTGTTGTTCGCTCAACAATGGGCGTATCTTCAGGACCGGTATCATTTATGGAAGTATTTAATGCTGCAACAGAAGCAGTTAAGCAAGGTGGAACTAGACGCGGTGCAAATATGGGCATATTAAGAGTCGACCACCCTGACATTATCGACTTTATCCACTGTAAATCTGACAACAACAAATTAAATAACTTTAACATTTCAGTTGCAATTACCGATAAATTTATGGAAGCTTACTTGACTGATTCTGATTATGAACTAGTAAGCCCGCAAAACAATGAAGTTGTCGGCAAAATGAGCGCTAAGGAAGTTTTCGATTTAATTATTGATGGCGCATGGAGAAATGGGGAACCCGGCATTGTATTTATCGACAAAATGAACTCAGATAACCCAACTCCACATGTCGGCCCAATTGAATCAACCAACCCTTGTGGTGAAGTACCTCTACTTTCATACGAAGCTTGCAACTTAGGTTCTATAAACTTAGGTTTAATGATGAAAGAGTCTTCAAATGGCTGGGAAGTTGATTGGGATTTATTAGAAGAAACAACAAGAACTGCTATGAGATTTTTGGATAACGTTATTGCAGTAAACAATTATCCGTTACCACAAATTTCAGAAATGGTTCAAAATAATAGAAAAATCGGTTTAGGCGTAATGGGCTGGGCTGATATGTTGATGAAAATGGGCTTATCCTATAATTCAGAAGAGGGAACTAAACTTGCCGGTCAAGTGATGGAATTTATTGACTACATTTCAAAAACAGAATCAATTGAATTGGCAAAAGAACGCGGAAGTTTTAACAACTTTAAAGGTAGTATCTACGATAGCGAAAACTATTTGTACAACAAATACAGAGGTCGTTCTGCCGGCAAAATAGCAGATGAGAAATGGGCAGAAGTTGACGCGGGTATTAAACAATACGGATTAAGAAATGCAACAACAACCTGTATTGCTCCAACAGGTACAATATCAATGATTGCCGGCGCTTCTGGTGGTGTTGAACCATTATTTGGACTTGTATTTTCAAGATTGATTATGGACGGAACAGAAATGCTTGAAGTTAACCCTATCTTCAAAGATTATATGATTTCTCACGGGCTATATTCAGAATCATTAATGTCTCAAATAGCGTCAGAAGGTACGATAGCTCACGTTGCAGGAGTTTCTGATGAAATTAAACAAATATTTGCGACAGCACACGATGTTTCACCTTATTGGCACGTAAAAATGCAAGCAGCATTCCAACTTCATACCGATAATGCTGTTTCTAAAACCGTAAATTTTGTAGAGGAAGCTACTCGTGATGATATCAAAGAAGCTTATATTTTAGCGTACAAAAATGATTTAAAAGGGATTACAGTTTATAGAAACAATTCTCGCCAATTCCAACCGATGAATTTGGATGATAAGAAAAAAGAAAAAACTGTCGAGTTAAAGCCTGTTGAAGATAAGCAGGAAGACATTATCGAAGATTACAATCCGACAGGTGAAATAAAAACAGTAAAATGTCCTGAATGCGGAACAGAAATTCAAATGGCCGAAGGATGCTTTATTTGCTTGAATTGCGGATACTCAGGTTGCTCGTAAGTCAACCATAACAACAATTACATGAGAGGGAAATCGACTAAAAGATTGATTTCCCTCTCTTTTATTTGTAGTAGTGTTTTAATATTGACCTCATATTTACTTAAATACAATAAGAAGAGACTATAGGAAGATATAAAAATGAAAAATAATAACGCTATTTGCTTTGAGAAATACAAAAACAACATTAAAAGAGGGGTATTAGCAGCAGTAATGGCTAGCGCTTGTTTATCCACAAGTGATGACGTATCCGCAAAAAATATAGATTTAACACCGCCAACTCTAGATTCAATAAATTTACAAGATTTAAATATTGTCGGCGAAATGCAACGGAGTGCATACACACTGACAACGCTATCAGGCACGACAAATAAAGCTAACGATACGATTCAATCTTATGATCTGGTTAATGCAACAAGATACTTTGATTTAAACACAGGTTTAGAAGTTGCAAAAGAAAATTTAGTTGCTGGAGCTATTTACAAACAAATATCATACAACGAAATCGCAGAAAAAACTCTACAATTAACTTTAAAAGACGAAGTTAGATTTTTAGGTTCTGGAGCTGATACAAGATATTATAATTTTATAGATCGTGATGACTATTATCAATATATGCAGGGTACATTAACTCAAGTAGAAAAAGATAAATTTGATCAAAAAAATGGTATCACTATTAGCAATAATCTTTCTTTAGGACCTTCAAATTCTCGTATTGATAATAAGCTAGATTTATCGGATACACTTATTACGGGTAATTTCTATGGTTTAAGTTATGCAGGCAATGGGACTGCGATAAATAATTCCGGTAAATTAGGAGATATAAAGGCCAATTTTTACGACAATCATCTTGCTAATGGTGTGAGCTGGTCAGGTGGTGTTGCAATAAATAATAGCGGAACAATAAATAGTATAATTGGTGATTTTGTTAATAATAAAGGAGATCATCCTACTTCTTTGGGCGGGTATTTACCAGGTGTAATCCAAAATTCGGGACATATAGGTAGTATAAAAGGGAATTTCATCAATAACTTTACCGAAGCTCAAGGTGCTGGTATATTTAATACAGGAACGATTGATTCAATTGAAGGTATTTTTATAGGTAATTCAATTACTTGGTACCACGGTACGGCTATTTCTAACGTTTCAGGTGGTCACATCGGGACAATAAAGGGTGTATTCGTAAATAACAAAACAATGTCTAGAGGCGGAGCTATTGAAAATGAGAGATCAACTATAGATTATCTCTATGGCGACTTTATTGGTAACAGTGCAGATACTGGTGGTGCAATAGGTATAGGTACCATTAAAGAAATTTATGGTGATTTTATTGGTAACCATGCAAATACTTCAGGTGGTGCTTTGTATTGGGTAACAGGTGACTATTTGAAAGGTAACTTCATAAACAACTCTTCAGGTAAAGGTTCTGGGGCGTTGTCGGGACCTTTATTTAAGGTTATTGAGGCTAATTTTATCGGTAACCACGCAACGACTCACGGTGGTGCTATCACTGATGAAGGAAGGGGCATTGAGCTTATAAAAGGTGATTTTATCGGTAATTATATTAAAAATGATAAGTCAGTTGTAACAGATGCTTTTGATTTTCAATATCAAAGTTGGGGTGGCGCGATTTCACACGACCAATGTAATGGTCAGCCTTTACATAAGGTTATAGGTAATTTTATTGGTAACTATGTAGAAAGTAATCAATCAATAGTATCAGGCGGTGCGATTTCTAACTTCTACGATGCAGGTGGTATTATTGGTGAAGTGCATGGTGACTTTATTCGAAATTATGTATATTCAAGAGATGCAGAAGCTAAAGCCGGAGCTTATGTCGGTCAAGCAGGAGCATCTATTGGCTTGATGAAAAGTAACTTCATTGGAAACTATGCAAAATCTTTGAATTCAGTTGCTTATGGTGGTGCAATATTTAACAGAGATTCCCTAATAGAAGAGGTTATTGGTAATTTTGTTGATAACTATGCTCAAGGTAAAACAGAAGCTTTGGGTGGTGCGATTTATAACGATGGACAATTTGATGCTATAACAAATGCATCGTTCATTAGTAACTATGCAAAAGTTGATACTGATGGTATTGCAAAAGGTGGTGCTATCTATTCTAAAAAAGATATTAGCTTAATTTCAGATAATGTTACAAGTTTAATTAGCGGAAACTATATTCAAACAGGAAATGGCGATAAAGATTATCAAGCTATATATATGGGTGAGAATACTAATTTGAATATTGTTGCTAACAATTCAACCTTTGTGATAAACGATAAAATTTCAGGTCAAGATTCTTACACCCTAAATTTCAAAGGTGATGAAAATGGCATAGTCTACTTGAATGATAATATTAACGCTGAAACTATTAATGCGACTCAAGGTTTGGCTGACATTAATCTTTATTCTGTAAAATTAAATTTATCAACTCGAGACAACGTATTAGATGGAAACAATTTAAACTTACATTCCGGTACTTTGAATATGATAAATAATCAAGTCGGGGTTTCTGCTTTAAATAATTTATCAGTTGTCGGTGATACAGTTATGCACGTGGATGTAGATCTTGAAAATAAAGTAATGGATAGATTTACCGCTGAATCATACGGTCAGCATACAGGTAATGTCCATGTTACAGGGATTAACTTATTATCAGATGCTAATCAAAATGAGAACTTAACAGCAGTTTATTTTGCACAACCTGATTTAAAAAATAATGTAGTAAATGCAATTGGAGGCGGAACAGGTGATTTACCTGATTCAAATTTCCAAACAGCGGTGTACACGCCTATTTATAAATACAATGTAGCTTACGATAATATAAATCAGTATGATGGCAAAGGTGATGGCGGTTATTTCTTGTTTGCAAAAGGTGATAGAATAATTACACAATCACCATCAGGTGGTTTAACCGATGGTGGTACAACAGGTAATATGTCAGATTCATTCAACCCTGCGGTATTAGGTACTTCAGCGATGTCAGCAGTTGGTGCTTCAGCTACAATTGGTAATGTTATGCGTTATTCATTCCAAAACGCAGAAAACTTCATGAACATTCCGTACATGGAGCGTATGGTTTATCGTGATAATAATAAATATGCATTATCGCCAACAGGAGATGCCGCAACTGTAGGAACATTCTCCCCATTGTATAGTAAGAATGATGAAGGTAGTGCTTGGGTAAAACCTTATGCAACTTTTGAAAGCGTACCACTTAAAAACGGTCCAAAAGTGTCAAATATATCTTATGGTACATTAATTGGTTTTGATACAGATATCAAAACTATTGGAAAAGGTTGGGATAGAATTTTTACAGGTTATGTCGGATACCACGGAGCATCTCAACGATTCAATGGTGTTGATTCTTACCAAAACGGAGGTTTGATTGGTGGAACATTAACGTTGTATAAAAACAATTTCTTTACTGCAACAACATTATCTGCCGGTGCCTCAGTTGCTCAAAATAGTCATATGTACGGTAATGATAATTATACAATGTTGTTGGGTGGTGTAGCCAACAAAACCGGATATAATATTGAGCTTAGAGAAGGCAAATTGATATTCCAACCAAGTATGATAACAAGCTATACATTCTCAAATGCGTTTGATTATACAAATGCTGCAGGTGTAAAAATTAAAAACGATCCGTTCCATTTGATTCAATTGTCACCAGGGGTAAGGCTTATTGGTAATACTAAAAATGGCTGGCAACCATATATCGGTGTAAATATGGTATGGAATTTGATGGGTAAATCAGAAGGAACTGCAAATGGTATAAAATTACCATCAATGAGTATTAAACCATACGTACAATATGGTGTAGGTGTACAAAAACGATTCAAAGATCACTTTATGGGATTTGCACAAGCTATGATACATAGTGGAGGAAGAAATGGTATTTCATTAAGTGGTGGATTCCGTTGGGCACTAGGTCATGATTGTCCGTATGAAACAGTAAAAGATGGAAGTAAAAAAGGTTGGTTCTTTGCCCACAAAGACAATGAAGATGAGGTTCATTCGCACGAAGTTGTGTATCGCGGTAACAAACAGTTCGGCTTGTATAACCGCAAAGTATTAAAACAAATGGATTCTTCTCAACGCCTAAAAGCGATGAAATAATTTGTCTAAAACATAATGGCTTCGCGTATAAATAAAGACTTCCAATATTGGGAGTCTTTATTTATAATATTAAATTCTTGCTAAATCGAATTTTGTATAATAAAATACAAAATATAAATAGAGAGGAAGATATGGCAAAACATAATATAAAAGTTTGTATGGGAAGTTCGTGTTTCGCTCGCGGAAATCTTGATAATTTAAATTTTTTAGAAAACTATATTCAAGAAAACAATTTGGATGCTCAAATTGAATTGGTCGGCGGTTTATGTACGGAAGACTGTGGTTGTGGTCCAAATATATATATAAATGACAAAAAATATACCGAAGTAAATATAGAAAAATTAGAAGAAATATTATCATCTTTAGTGTGCAAAAAATAACTAAATAATTGGGGTTAAAAAAATGAATAATCAAAATCCGGTTTATACTTTAATAAACGAATGTCACGATTGCTATCGCTGCGTCCGAGAATGTCCGGTTAAAGCTATTAAAATAGAAAACAATCACGCTTCGGTTATACCCGAAAAATGTATTTCATGCGGAAACTGTGTAAAGGTTTGTCCTGCAAATGCAAAATGCGTACGAGCAGACCTTGAAAAAGTTAAAAATTTACTAATTGCACAAAAAGACGTATATGTCTCTTTAGCACCATCTTGGCGATCAGTTTTTGAAAACTCTGCAAAGAAAATGATTGCTATTTTAAAAAAACTTGGATTTAAAGAAGTTTCCGAAACCGCAATAGGTGCTCAAGAGGTATCAATTAAAACCGCAGAAATGCTTAATAATATGGAGCACGGATTATGGATTTCAAGCGCGTGCCCGGTAATTGTAGACTATATTAGACAATATAAACCGGAATATGCAAAATATATTACCCCAATAGGTTCCCCTGCAAAAACTCACGCAAAAATGCTGAAAGAAACATACGGTAAGGATATTGCAGTTGTATTCATCGGTCCATGTATCGGTAAAAAAAATGAAGCGGATGAAGATGATGGATTAATAGATGTATCCTTAACCTTTGAAGAATTAAAAATTTGGATTGCAGACGAAATCGATGATTTAACTAAAATAAAAAAAGAAAATGATTTTGAATTTGTACCATACAGTGCACATGAAGGAACTTTATACCCAATCAATGGCGGAATGAATCAAACAATCAAAAAAATCGGGGTTAAACCAAATGTTCAACTTATGGAAATCTGTACAATATCAGCATTTGACAGAGCATTAGAAAACTTAGATGCCGATAAACTCGAAATGCCGGTATTTGTGGAAGCTTTAGCATGCGAATCCGGATGTATTACCGGACCTTGTATTGCATCCCAAAAAGCAAGTATTAGTTCTATTTCTGATGTAATGTATAAAGTTAAAACCAGAGAATCTATACCAACAAAAGCTCAAACAGTTGTCGAATGCGATTACTCTTCAAAAGAAGTCAGAACTTCAAAATACACAATAGAAGAAATCCAAAAAACACTCAAAAAAATAGGTAAGCACACAGAAGAAGACGAACTAAACTGCGGAGGTTGCGGCTATTCTTCCTGTAGAGAACTTGCAGTCGCGCTATTAGACGGTGTTGCAGAATCTTCAATGTGCATTTCTTATATGAGAAAAATTGCAATGCGAAAAGCTGCTGCAATGCTTAGATGTATGCCTGCGGCAATCGTTATGGTCGACAATAACATGAATATTATTGAAGCAAACGATAGCTTTATGAAAATGTTTACTGGTGAAATGTATGAAATATTTAAAGCAAGACCTGACGGAATGACAGGCGCAGCTATTGATAGAATTGTAGAATTTTCTGACCTTTTCAGAACAATACTAAAAACTGGTAAAGATTTACATAAAGAACACTACAACGTAAATAACAGACTTTATGATATCAATGCCTTTACTATTGAACCTAATGAAATAGTCGGAGCAATCATTACTGATGTAACTCAAACAGAAACAAATCGAGAAAAAATATCAGAAAAAGCAAAAGAAGTTATCTCGAAAAACATATCTATCGTTCAAGAAATTGCCTGCTTACTGGGAGAACACATGGTTGAAACTGAAACGTTATTGAACTCCATCGCAAATGATTATGACGATAAAAACGAAGGAGACAAATAGTGTTTATCGACATTGACTGCAATCAAGTAAAAAAATATAACCAAAATGCTTTTGGTGATTATTTTGTTTCCAAAAGATATCCCGATGAAGCTAAATTAATCGCAGTACTTTCCGATGGTTTGGGAAGCGGTATTAAAGCAAATATATTATCTTGTATGACAGCTACAATGCTTTTAAAATTCATAGAAAAACAAGAAATTCCGATAAGACACGCAGCAGAAATTGTTATGAACTCATTACCTGTTTGCCAAGTGAGAAAAATAAGTTATTCTACATTTTCAATTATTGACGTGAATGATGATGGTTACGCTAAAATTATTGAAGAAGGTAATCCGGAATTTTTATGGATTAGAAACGGAGAAGTTCTGGAACCACCATTTGAAACAATCCCATCAAAGACCTTCAAAAACCGATGTTTAAAAAGTTATAAAATCAAATTAGAACTAGGCGATAGATTGATTTTTTGTTCTGATGGAGTCACACAATGTGGCTTAGGTAACGGAAGATTAAAACTAGGCTTACGTCGTGAAGGATTAATCAATTTAGTATTATCAAAACTTCAAGAAGAACCTGAAATTTCAAGCTCCGACTTATCGGCTTATATAATAAGGCAGACAAAGAACATCGAAACTGACAGATTACCAAAAGATGACATTTCAGCATGTGTTTTGTATTTTAGAGAACCAAGAACCTCATTAGTATTTACAGGTCCGCCGTTTAATCAAAAAAAAGACCCTGAGTATGCTAAAATATTCCAAGATTTTACAGGCAAAAAAGCAATCTGTGGGGGAACAACCGCCAACTTAATATCAAGAGAATTAAATTTGCCTATTACAATGGATAAAGAAATCAGTATCGGCAAATTACCAAGTTGCTCTTACATGGACGGAGTTGACTTGGTAACTGAAGGTATATTAACACTTACCGAGGCATTAGAATACTTAGACTCCGGCAAATTAGATATTGACAATGCTGCCGGGAAGCTGATAAAATTCTTATTAGATAGTGATTGTATCAACTTTATGGTAGGTGCAAAACTAAATCAAGCACATTATAATCCTGCATTGCCGGTAGAAATCGAAATCAGAAAAAACATCATAAAAAAAATGGCTATCGTATTACAGGATAAATATTTTAAAAAAGTTAGTGTACAGTACATGTAGAAATATCTACAAAAGGAAGGTAGAAAAATGGAAAAAATTAGTGTTAAAGTATGTTTAGGTACAACTTGTTTTGTTATGGGTTCTGCAAATCTTCAAGAATTGATTGATATTGTTCCTCAAAAATACGGCGATAAAGTCGATGTTTCAGGAGTTCCATGCTTAGGATTATGTGCAACAGATTGGGAATTTTCAAAAGCACCTTACGTAAAAGTAGATAATGATATAATAAAAGAAGCAACAGTAGAAAAAGTTATTTCTGCTATTGATGCAAAACTAGCTAAATAACAATATAGAAAAGGAAATAAGAAATGACTATTAATACCCCTAAACAAACATCTCACCTAAAACGAGAGATATTAGTTAGACTAATTAGATCATATTTGGGCGAAAATTTTGAAGAAAGTACAAGATTAATCCCTTATGATATGCGTCCAAAAGGTAGTGAGGTACCTTATAGATGCTGTATACACAAGGAAAGAGCTATTTTAAGAGATAGAACAATTGCGGGACTTGGTTTATCAATCGAAGATGCTGACGATAGCGAATTGCTTTCTTCTCTTGCAAAGAAAGCTGAGCAAAGACAAGCACCTGAATCAAATCCATTAACCGTATTACATACGGCTTGTCAAGGTTGTGTACCTTCAAGAATCTACGTAACAGATTTGTGCCAAGGTTGTGTAGCAAGACCTTGTGAATCTGCTTGTAAATTTGGAGCAATAAAAGTTGAAAACGGTAGATCAGTTATCGATCCTGCAAAATGCAAAAATTGCGGAATGTGTGCTCAAGTTTGCCCATACCAAGCAATCGCAAAAATCATCGTACCTTGTGAGAATGCATGTCCTGTTGGAGCAATTGCAAAAGATGAAAACGGCTTAGCTCAAATCGACTTTGAAAAATGTATTTCCTGCGGAAAATGTGTTGCAGCTTGCCCATTTGGCGCTGTTCACGAAAAAAGTCAAATTATTGATATCCTAAAATCAATTAAAAATGGAGAAAAACTTGTTGCAATGGTCGCTCCGGCAATTTTTGGTCAATTACCTTGTTCTCCAAAACAACTTAAACAAGCAATTCTATCATTAGGATTTGCTGACGTTGTAGAGGTTGCAGAAGGTGCAGATATAACTACAAAAAATGAAGCTGCCGAATTTAAAGAAAGAATGGAAGATGGTCAAAAATTTATGACAACATCTTGTTGCGCGGGATACAACGAACTTGTTGACAAACATATTCCTGAATTAAAACCATTCCGTTCTGAAACTAAAACTCCGGCTTATTACACTTCAGAGCTTATAAAAAAAGAAACACCGGAAGTTAAGACTGTATTTTTCAGTCCTTGTGTTGCAAAAAGGCGCGAAGCATTCCAAAACCCTAATATTGATTACGTTCTAAATTACGAAGAATTGGGCGCTTGGTTTATCGCACTAAACGTTCAAGTTGCAAATTGCGAAGAATCTGAATTTAGAAAAGAATCTTCAGCACAAGCTAGAAACTTTGCAGTAATTGGAGGTGTTGCAGGAGCTGTAAATTCATTATTAGAAGATGAAGAAAAAGCTCAAGCTTATATAATTGACGGCTTAAATAAACAAGCTATCAGAGATTTGAAAAAATTTGCAAAAAATGGGGTTTGCGAATTAGGTAATCTAATAGAAGTTATGGCTTGTACCGGCGGATGCTTAGGTGGTTCAAGTACAGTTAACGCATACAAACCGGCATTAAAACAATTAACAGCTTACGTTAATGAAAGTCCGGAGATAAAAAACGTAATAAAACAATAAAAATTAAAAATTTACAATAAAAAGGAGAAGACTTCAGTCTTCTCTTTTTTGTTAAGCACCTAAAAGAATGGTATGCAAATAAAATCATTACAAAGTATTAATTAAAAGGGTTGTAATATTAATAAAACAACGTTATAATATTAATGTATGCGTACGTGACGCATTTGGGATATGAGGATGCCGGAGTATGAATAATAGATGTTTTCGCGGCAGCAAATGGTTTACTGCCCCTAATGGATTAAAGTATGTGAAAAAAAACACAAAAAAAAGCGTACTTTGTGCGGTGATGGCTGGCGTTGTAGCTTGTGGCGGTGCAGCTAACGCTGCAACACTTGACGAAGTGGATTTAACACAAATTCCTTTGGATAAACCTACACTTGATTATCTTCACGAAAATAATGTAACTATGCCACCGGAACTTGACGGGGATGGAAATGTAATTGAAGGCACAGATAATATTATTTACCCCGAATCAGGATATACCTTAAAAGAAGTTGAAAACGCAGATCCAGAGAATCTGCCTGATAACACAATAACAAAATACGAGTTAAACGAGGTGACAAAGTATTATCACCCACAAACCGGTGCTGAGGTTGCAGCAGATACACTTGAGGCAGGAGTTGAATATAAACAGGTTACTATTCCGCAAGCAAATCAGAAGTACTATACGGTTGGATTAGATAAAACCAATTTTGGAACAGGTGATACAAGTCGAGCTTTTTCAGTAAACGTTATGGATAAAAGTTATACCATTAATACGAACTGGTATAAGGCTGATGAAATTTTAGAAAGATCATCTTTGTCAGCTTCTACGGAATCTATTGTTGGGACTTATATTGATAAGAAGGTAACTGCAGGCAATGCCTTTGGAGGGGCAATAGTAATTTCCGGATCCAATGTTAATATTGATAAAATTTCGGGTGTTTTTATAAATAATTCTGCGGTTGCTTCAAGTACTGCAGGTGGTGCTGCCATTGCGTTTAATAATGGAAATGCAACTGTTAATTCTATTGAAGGATTATTTGTTGGAAATATTTCAGAGGGCAAAGCTTCAGAAGGATTAGGTGGTGCGATTTCGTTATTAGGTAAACATAGAATTAATGAAATAAAAGGTGATTTTATTGCTAATGGAGTTCTTACATATAAAATCCCAGGTAGCGGTGGAGCTATAAATTCTTATTATTGGTCAGGATCTAATATTTCTGCTGGTAATGTCATAGGGAATTTTATAGGTAATTATGTAAAATCAAGTAGTGCACAAGGTGGATCCGGTGGTGCGATTGCTTATTTAATAATAGATAATCTTGTAGGTGATTTTATCGGTAATTATGTAGAGCTTACTAATGAAAAATCTGGAGCAACAGGTGGTGCGATTTTTGGAGCAAGAGTAAATAATATAACAGGAGATTTTATTGATAACCATATTATTACTAATAATAATGCTTATGGTGGAGCTATAACGGTAATCAATATTGGAACGTTAAATGGTGATTTTATTAATAACTATATTAAACATGTAGGAACATCTGCGACAGACAAGCTTGTAGGTGGTGCTATTAGTAATGGAGGAGATGGAGTTACAACAACTATAAACGGGAATTATATTCGAAATCATATTGATTCAATACCATCAGTAGCTACTTATGGCGGAGCAATACATAATGGTGGAATAATAAGTGAAATTAATGCTAATTTTATAGGAAATTACATATCAAATGGAGGGGAGTCATATGGAGGTGCGATAAATAATTTTAATCAATTAGATCGAATAACAGGGAATTTTGTAGCTAACTATATTAATGCTAACGGAATTGCTTATGGCGGTGCGATTTATAATTCTGGTACAATCAAAGATATCACAGGTAATTTTATAGGTAACTATGCTCAATCGACTGATTCTACAAGCTTAGGTGGAGCGATTCATAATAGTGGGATTATTACTAGCGTCACTGGAGATTTTGTTTCAAATAGTGCTAACTCTTTTGGGGGTGCTATTATGAATAATACAAATTCTTCACATATTGGTTTTATTAAGGGGGACTTTATTGGAAATAATTTGCAACATGATAGCTTTGATATGCTTTGGGGTGGTGCTTTATATAATGAAGGAATAATTGATGATATTAATGGCAATTTTATTGGGAATTTTATTCATCCAAAATCTAAATCCTCTGAGTCTGGTCATCTTGGGGGCGCAATTTTTAATTGTGGGACTATGGGTAATGTCAACGGAAACTTTATAAACAATTATATATCATCAAATTCTGAAGGTGAAGGTGTTTATGGTGGGGCGATTTATAACAGTAATAATATTGGTAAAATTATAGGTGATTTTTTAGGTAATCATATTGGCCAAAAAAGTTTCTTTGCACACGGCGGGGCTATTTATAATTGTTCTGCAATAGATGACATAAGTGGCGCGTTTGTAGAAAATTCTGTAACTTCAAATAGTAGTTATGGTGGTAGCGCTTTAGGTGGTGCGATTTACAATACAGGAACTATTGGAGCAAAAGACGCAGATGGCAATATAATCGGAGGAATCATAAATTCTTCGTTTATAAACAACTATGCAAAATCTGAATTTAGCACAGCACAAGGTGGTGCTATATGGACAAATAAAGATTTGAATCTAATAGCTCAAGATGGTTATACTTCTGTATTTGAAGGCAACTATACAGAATCAAACGGTGTTAAGGATAATAATGCTATTTATTTAAGTGGAGCTACATTGAATTTCGATATGCTAAATGGTGGTAGTTTTGCACTGAAAGATAATATTCAAGCAAATATTGCAACACCTTTAAGTTTTTATGAAAGATATGGAGCTACCAATCTTGATGAATATGCAAAGACGCAAGGCTATAAAGATAAAAATTATGATACAATGTTGTCATTTCAAGGATATGTGTCTTTGGAACAATATTTAAGAATTGATGAAGGTGGAATGACTGTTGACGAGTTTTTGGAAACTTATGGCTATGACTCCTTAGAACAATGGGCTGAATTAAATGGAGTTATTGACGGAACTCCTGCTGAACAACTTTTACATAGATATGGGTGCAAAACAGAAGAAGATTTCTTAAAAACACAAGGAATTGTAGTTTCAACAGTCAACATCAAGGGTGATGATATCAATAACACAACATTCTACCTACTAAACGATATATATGATGCAAATGTAAGTTTTGCAAACACAACAATCAACACAATCAACAATGATGTTCATACATACAATTTTAATAAATTAACATTGAATGCTGACACAAACTTTGTAGCAGATGTTGATCTTGCAAATAAAACAATGGATAGATTCACAGCTACTTCGTACGGTGAGCATCAAGGAAATTTGAATGTTGTTGGTATGAATTTATTATCTGACGCAATCGAGGGTGAAACACTTACCGCAGTTTATTTTGCTCAACCGGGATTAAAAAACAACGTATTAAACGGTGTAAGCAGTGGAACAGGCGAATTACCTGATTCAAATTACCAAACAGAACTTTATACACCAATATATAAATACAAAGTAGCTTACGATAACGTCAACCAATACGATAATAAAGGCGACGGTGGGTACTTTGTGTTTGCAAAAGGTGATAGGATAATCCAACAAACACCTCAAGGCGGAGTGTCAGATGGTGGCAGTACAGGTAACCCATCTAATGCGTTTAACCCTGCGGTACTGGGCTCTCCGGTTGCCGCTCAAACAGGTGCAATGGCAACAGTCGGTCAAGCATTTAACTATGCCTTCCAAAACTCAGATAACTTTATGACAATTCCATATCTTGAACGTGTTGCTATGAAAAACGCAAACCGCTACGCATTATCCCCAACAGGTGATGCAACTGACGTTGGCACTTTCTCTCCATTATTTACTCAACAAGATCATTCAAGCGTTTGGGTAAAACCATATGCAACGTTTGAAAACGTACCGCTTAAAAACGGTCCGAAAGTATCTAACATCACATACGGTACATTAGTCGGGTTTGATGGTGAAATGCAACATCTAAAACGAGGCTGGGATAGAGTCTGGACAGGTTATATCGGCTATAACGGCGCATCTCAACGTTATAGCGGCGTAGACTCAACGCAAAACGGTGGTTTGGTTGGTGCAACAATGACAATGTATAAAGGTCATTTCTTCAACGCAACAACCTTATCTGTCGGCGCATCGTTAGCCGAAAACACTAATATGTACGGCAAAGAAGATTTTACAATGCTACTAGGCGGTATCGCAAACAAATCCGGCTATAACTTTGAATTCAAAGAGGGTAAAGTAATCCTCCAGCCTAGTATGCTCATAAGTTATACATTTGTAAACACGTTTGATTACAACAACGCAGCAGGCGTAAAAATAGAAACAAAACCGCTCCACGCACTACAATTAGCTCCAGGATTGAAATTAATCGGCAACATCAAGGGTGGTTGGCAACCTTATGCGAGCGTGAATATGGTTTGGAATTTGATGGGCAAATCAGATGTAACCGCAAACGGCGTAAAACTGCCTGAAATGAGTTTAAAACCGTATGTACAATATGGTGTCGGCGTTCAAAAACGTATCAAAGACCGTGCGATGGCTTATGGTCAAGCTATGATACAAAATGGCGGACGTAATGGTATATCTTTAAGCGGTGGCTTTAGATGGGCGCTAGGAAAAGAAGGCAAACCTATAGAAAAAGTAAGTTGCCCACAGCAAAAATGTGCAAAAGCTAAGAAACTAGTACCTGTATTTGTTATGGGTAATGGTGAAAAGATAAAAATTAAAACGAATAAAAACGTAACAAAACCTGCAGAAACCAATACTAAAAAAGTCTTAAAACAAATGACGCCAATGCAAAAGTCTAGATTAATGAATAAATCTAAGATTGACCTTGCAAAAATTGGTGTAATTAAATAATAAATGCAAGACTTAACATACTTCTTCCACCCTCATGGAAGCGCGACGAGTGCCTCATTTTCGTCGCTTTTTTTTGTAAAAATATATATTCAACTATACAATTTGCAATAAATAAAAAATATTGTATAATATTGTTACAAATAAGGGAGATGTGATGTTTAAAAAATTGGCTAAACAATTAAAACAGGAGAGAGTGCAAAACTCTAAATTTCCAATGACTATGCCAATTGAGAGCTTTAGTGAAAAATCAAAGAAAATATTTTTAAAAAGTTTATCTAGGCATGCCCTAAATTTATATGAACGTAAAACAGATATCAATAATTTTACAAAATTAGCGCTTTCTGATCCTGAAAACTTATCCCACGAAAAACTCGTGCAAGATTTAATTGATGCGGGAGAAATCAAAGATATTACAGATGAACAATCTTATTTTGAATTGTCCGAAAACAAAAGATTTTTAGAAGATTTAGGTTTATAAGAATATATAAACTTAATTTACCCGTAATATTATCTTTAATTATCCTAAAAATAATATTTTCAATATGTTAAGCCCTTGAAACTTTTTAATCTTTTGTATATAATTTAGACATAAGAAGAGATAGGAGTAACAAATGTTCGAACGTTTTACAGAAAAAGCAATCAAAGTTATTATGCTTGCTCAAGAAGAAGCGCGAAGATTAGGTCACAATTTTGTTGGTACTGAACAAGTTTTATTGGGCTTAATCGGCGAAGGAACCGGTGTTGCGGCAAAAACTCTTAAATCAATGGGGGTAAACCTCAAAGATGCACGAACTGAAGTCGAAAAAATCATCGGCAGAGGTTCAGGTTTTGTTGCCGTAGAAATACCATTTACACCTCGCGCAAAAAGGGTTTTAGAACTTTCTTGGGATGAAGCAAGACAATTAGGTCATAATTATATCGGTACAGAACACCTTCTTTTAGGTTTAATTAGAGAAGGTGAAGGTGTTGCGGCTCGTGTACTTGAAAACTTAGGTGTTGATTTAAACAAAGTAAGAAGCAATGTCGTTAAAATGCTTGGAGAATCTAAACCGTCTACAACAGCAGGCTCTTCATCAAGTTCGTCTTCTTCATCATCTTCATCAAGCTCAGGTAGCAAGGCGAAAACACCAAGTTTAGACGAATTTGGTAGAGATTTAACTTTGGCGGCACAAGAATTAAGATTAGACCCTGTTGTCGGCAGAGAAAAAGAAATTGAACGCGTTATTCAAATACTTGCAAGACGTACAAAAAACAATCCTGTATTACTCGGTGAGCCTGGTGTAGGTAAAACAGCAGTTGCAGAAGGTCTTGCTTTAAGAATAGTTAATGCAGAAGTTCCTGATATTTTGGATGGCAAAAAAGTTATACAACTGGATATGGGATTGTTGGTTGCTGGTACAAAATATCGTGGTGAATTTGAAGAAAGATTGAAAAAAATCATGGATGAAATTCGCCAAGCAGGTAATGTAATTCTTGTAATTGATGAGATGCATACACTAATCGGCGCAGGTGCTGCAGAAGGTGCTATTGACGCAGCTAATATTCTTAAACCTGCATTATCTCGCGGTGAAATCCAAGTTATCGGTGCAACAACATCAGATGAATACAGAAAATATATCGAAAAAGATTCAGCATTAGAAAGACGTTTTCAACCGGTACTAATCGAAGAACCTTCTATTGAAGAATCTATTGAAATCATTAAAGGCTTAAAGCCAAAATATGAAGAACACCACAGATTAATTATCTCTGATGAATCTATTGTTGCGGCAGTTAAATTATCAAGCAAATATGTAAATGATAGATTTTTACCGGACAAAGCTATCGACGTTATCGACGAAGCAAGTTCAAAAGTTAGATTAAAAGTTTCAAACTTGTGTCCGGAAGCTAAAGAATTAGAAAAACAATTAAAAGTTCTAATCAAAGAAAAAGAAGATGCAATACGAAATCAAGAATTTGAGACAGCCTCTCAATTGCGCGATGACGAAGCTGATTTGAAGGATCAAATCAGAGAAGTTGCTGCAAAATGGAGAGATGAACACGAAGCTAATAAGCCCACAGTTACGGCCGAACACGTTGCAGAAGTTATCGCAATGATGACAGGCGTTCCTGTTACAAAACTTACAGAAGGCGAATCTGAAAGATTATTAAAACTTGAAGACGTACTTCACGAAAGAGTAATAGGTCAGCACGATGCGATTGTAGCGATTTCTAAAGCTATCAGACGTGCAAGAGTAGGGCTAAAAGCTCCTAACAGACCAATCGGTAGCTTTATCTTCTGCGGTCCGACAGGTGTTGGTAAAACAGAATTAGCAAAGGCTTTAGCTGAAGCTATGTTTGGCTCAGAAGATAATATGCTTAGAGTTGACATGTCTGAATTCATGGAAAAACATTCAACTGCAAAATTAATAGGTTCACCTCCGGGTTATGTTGGCTATGATGATGGCGGACATTTATCCGAACTTGTTAGAAAGAAACCTTATTCAGTTGTTCTTTTCGACGAAATCGAAAAAGCTCACCCTGATGTATTTAACATCATGCTTCAAATTTTAGACGATGGTAGATTGACAGATTCTAAAGGTCGCCATGTAAGCTTTAAAAATACTGTTATCATTATGACATCTAACGTTGGTGCTAGTATGATTACTAATACTTCAAAATTAGGTTTCACAACAGCAGAAGATGAATCAAAAAGTAAATACGATAAACTTAAAGATACAGTATCTGAAGAAATGAAAAAAGCATTCAGACCTGAATTTCTTAACCGTATTGACGAAACAATTGTCTTTGCACACCTAAGCAAAGAAGAAATCAGACAAATTGTTGACTTAATGTTAAAAGATTTGTTCAAACGGCTTGCGGAAAAAGAAATGAACGTGGATGTTACAGATGAAGTAAAAGATCATTTGGCAGAAAACGGATATTCTGAAGCTTATGGTGCCAGACCTTTAAGACGTTTAATTCAGCGTAAAATGGAAGACAGCTTGGCTGAAGAAATTCTTTCAGGTAAATACTCAAACGGCGATACGATTAAAGTTACTTTAGACGAAGGTAAAATGCAGTTTGGTAAAGCAACCAAAAGAAAATCAAAAAAAGAAAAAGAAGTTGAAATTGTTGAAGAAACAACAGCTTCATAGTTAATATTTGTAAAAGCCGGAGCTACTATCTCCGGCTTTTGTAAAATTTTTGTAATATATTCTGCAAAAAGTGTTCAAAAAAATTTTTATCAGTTTTCTATTATCAGTGGGGACATTTAGACGAAAGTAGGTGTTTTAATGCGCGTAGGGTCAATTCAAAGTGTAAATGGGGTTAATTCACAAGGGAGTTATAAAAAAATTACAGCCGTAGGTAAGACTTCAGCACCATCATTTACGGCAAGATTTGCTAATATGAATCAAATAGCAAGTTTCACGCCTGAAAATAACGGTTTAGGATTAGCCGAAGCAAAACAAGGCGGAGAAGGTGTTGTAGGCTTTGAGGCAATCGAAAGTTTACGAAAAAAAGAACATTATGATGCCAGAAGTTTTATGCCAATGTGGAACCATAACAATCCTCAAGGCGGTCATAAATTCTTAGTTCACCAACATAAACACTACCCTGATTGGGGTAAAGACGGTATAACACCAAAAACAATGAATACCGGTGCTTTTCATAGCGCACCTCCAGGCCAAACAAAAGAAGAATTTGCTAAATTAAGAGGTTTAGACCCATCAGAAGTTGATTATGTTATACAAAGCGCACCAACCGGTGGGGAATCTAGGTATTGCATTCTGGAACCAACAACATTAAAAGGCGAAGTTCAAAGGCTATCCAGTAAAGAATTAGGAGAGATAGAAAATATACCTTACCAAATTTTTAAAATTTCAGGAAAAAACCCTGATTATAACAAACTAAAAGGACAACCACATTACTTTATTTATACACCGGACTTGGCTAAAGCTGCAAAACCTTATTCTTACGACTGTTGGGGAAATGTTCCATTTGAAGCTGAAATCATTAATGCCGATGGTTTAAGAGCAATGGCAAAAGCCGTTCATACAGGTATGAATACGGAAGAATTTGGTTTTTACAGACCTGCAAGTGTTTGGTCACACGACAGACCTGGGCACATGTACGCTAATGTTATGGCAAATATGTCTGCAAATGGTATAGATGACGTTCACGGTATAAAAGTTCATATTACTGCGCATAATACAGGACGCAACTATCAAGGTATGACAGGCGATCCATTTAAATTTTTAGCTGTTGTTGGAGACGCTTCAGATGCTCAAAAATTAAAAAATTCTCCACACTTTGATTTACTAAAACGAGCTATGCAAGTAGGTTTAGAATCCAACCAACTATCAGACCACGACAGAGAAATAGTTAGAAGTGTGTTAGCTCCTGCAATAGATCAGTTTAAAGATGGAGCAGGAACCTATAACATATTAAAAGGTGCAATTATTGGGGTAAAAACTAATCCTAAAAACGTTTCAACAGGTACTGTTTCGTTAACTTTTGACAAAGAAATGAAAAGTCACGACACACCTGATGCCGCAAAATATTTAACTGATGATTATGCAAGTATTCCTACAAAATCTTATGTTAACGGTTGTACACCTGCTAACTTAGAATTAAATAATCCCGATGCATTATTTGGCGAAGGTAAAACCGGATTAAATGCAAATAAAGCAGGATTCAATTTGTTTGAATATAATGGCAACAATATCGAAGAGATCATTGAAAAAAGACATCAAAACGCGAAATGGCTCACAAATCTGCTATGGGCAGGAGAACAAAAAGGCAAAGATGAGTTTTACAAAGTATTCTTTAACGAAACTCAAATCGCAAAAGGTCAAAAATTAATGGGCTCATTGGCACCAATCACAGATGATGGGATATTTGTGTTCAGTTGGGGCAGACCAGATGAACAAAAAGGGTTCCCTATATTGCTAAAAGGGTTCAAAAAATTCTTAGAAAACCCTAATATTCCAAAGGAACAAAAACTACGATTCCGAGTACTTACAGGTGCGGGGAAATGGGCTGAGGACTCAGCAGATTACAAAATGATTAAAGAAACATTAAAAGAAATCGCAGAACTTGACGATGGAGCATTTAGAAGTACAGCAATGCACGCAGATGGTTGGACCTCACGCAGACTTGTAGGATGCGCTACTTATGGAGGTTTCACATCAAGACGTGAAATGTGCGGAATTACACCTTTAGAATGTAAAGCTGCTGGAGTCCCTTATTTTGCGACAAAAACAGGCGGACCTGTTGATTATACAAACGAAACTAACGGATTTTTAACAAAAGAGGCTGTAGAAGGACCTCCTGAAAAATATGGCTTAACTTGGAAAAATTCAGGAGCTGAACTTGATGCAGCAAGAGTTGAACGTCAAGCAGAACAAGTTGCAGAAATTTTTGAAAAGATGTTGAAAGAACAGTCCGAAACTGATAAATCCGCGTACATTGCAAAATGTAAGAAAAACATAGACGAACTTATTGACTGGCATAATAACCACGAATACAACAGAGGTGTATCTGCCACACAAGGTTATACCAACGGAATTTTTGAAATAGATAAAGGTTGGGAAGCTCGTAATAAAAAACCTTGGAAACGCTTAGTAGGAGCTTTTGGCGAAATCCACGAAACCGCTGAAAAAACATTTGGTATTAAAGCTAAAAATAAACCAACAAGAATTGCACTATTTATTATCAGCGGAGCAATATTATTGACCGGTGGAACTTACTGGATGTACAAAAACCAAAAAACAAAAATTCCTAAAAAAGCTCTTGATAAGGCTGCATAATCAAATAATTCAAAAAAGAGGTGGAATAAGCAATAAGTAGCTTGTTTCACTTCTTTTTTTATATTAAATTTACATATTATGACTAGAATAATCGGAATTTCAGATATACACGGCGAATATAAAAAACTGGAATCAGTTTTAGAACAAATTAAACCACATGACACAGATACGCTTGTATTTATGGGGGATTACATTGATAGGGGCTCTAAATCAAAAGAAGTTGTAGATAAAATTATTTCTATGCAAGATGTTTGTAACTGCGTTTATTTGATTGGTTCTCACGAATATGCTCTTTTACATGCCGAAATTGATGATTATTATAATTATCTTTTTTGGAATTACGGTGGAGATAAAACTGTAGAAAGTTATGGTTCTTTTAATAAAATTTTTGAAACTCATGGAGATTTTTTTAATTCTTTAAAACCCTATTATTTGACACCGAATTATTTATTTATACATGCCGGTTTGCGAAAAGGTATTGCTCTTGAGAATCAAGATTTAACCGATATGGTTTATATTCGCTCAGAATTTTATAATAAACCGCACGACTTACCTCAAAAAATTATTTTTGGACATACGGAATTTGACACTCCAAGAATTTTGGATGATAAGATTTGTATAGATACAGGATGCGGGAAATATAAAGATGCACCTCTTACGGCAATTGTTATTGAAAAAGGAAAAGAATATTTTGTAAATTCAAATGGTGATTTATGGTCTTAGAGAATTGCCTTTTGACTAGAAAAAGTTTTTGTTTTGCCGGTATATCATTTCTGCTGATTCTGGCATAAATTGTAATAATGCCGGAACTCTTTCGTTTGTCTTATCTATATCCATACTGTTAACAAACCCTATTATTTCTGCAAACTCTTCATCTTGAGCATATTTTTGCCCCTCTGCATAGTTTCTAAATCCTTTTTGTGCCCAGTTTTCAAATGTAAACTTGTTCATTATTTTTCTAACTTCATCATTCTTGCAATATGTTTTGAATTTATCCAGTTCGATTTTTCGAGTATTGACGAAATCTTTATCGCCACTCATAAGTTCAAAATCCCCGTTCTCAGATTTATTATCAATACAGTTTATTGCATGTCCAAGTTCATGCATAAATGTCATATCATCTTTAACGTTTTGTGAAAGTTTTAATTTTCTCACTCCGTTTTCGTTTCTGTAATACCCCTCATATTGATCGGTATCTAACATCACGAGTTTATCTATTTCATTATCGAATTTCATTATTATGTCACCAGATAATTTTTTGACACTTTCCAATAAAAATTCGGTTTGTTCTTTTGAAATTTGTTTTTCTGTCGGTTTATTTTCCACTGTATCCAATGTTTGTTGAATTTTTTTACCTAAATCGATGACTTTTTTCTGGCCGTTATATTCAACGGTAATAACATTTCCTAATAAACCGCTGATTTTGTATATTTTACCGTTATGTGTTGATATAGCCTTGTTGTTATCAAGTTTTTCATACGTGCGGGATTCTTCACCTGTAATTTCTCCGTTTTTATTTAGGATAATCAAGTTCATTGACTTTTTATTACCATCATTTATAATTGTTTTTTTGATTGTTGATCCGTTTACTGCTTTTACATAAATTTCTTGGGTTAATTTATTGCCATCTTTTTTATATTCAATATTTTGGACTACATTTCCTTTGGAATCTAAAGTTTTTATATTTGTGTAGTCATCGAATGCTGGAGTATAAATCGGTGCTGAAACGTTATAATCGGAAAATATATTATTGTAAATAGCTTGGTTTTGTAGATATTGCATGATTAGATTAGAGCGTGAACTCTCTGTTTGAGTAATTGAGCTGTTGTTATTAATAGGCAGATTTAAATTTTCTGTTTTTGAACCAAACACAGGAATTGTACACGGCACATAATTACCAACTACATTTAAAGAATTTATCATTACAATACCTTCCTTCTATATTAGTAAAAACTTTTTTTTACTAAAAATTGCCAATTTGTGAAAAAATATTAAGAGCAAAGATAAGGTTAACTATTTTATTCCACACTCGGCTCGCTTGTTCCGAACGCAAAATGGCGTTCTCATCGCTACTAAGCAGATTACATGCAAAAAAGAGCCACTTGGGCTCTTTTGACATAAAAAATTGCGCTTGGCGCAAGCCGAGCAGAGGCATGAACGTAGTGAAAGGTGAACAACAAACAAGGGAAACGTTGAGTTTTTGGTGTTGTTGTGAACGGTGCCGTTTAACGCGAGGCGCAGCATTCAACTTGAAAAAATAGACAATAAAAAATTGCGCTTGGCGCGATTCGAACGCGCGACCTATCCCTTAAAAGGGGAGTGCTCTACCTGCTGAGCTACAAGCGCAAATATCTATTTATATTTCCAGCTCGGCTTTCACCGTGTATATTCATACTAGCAAGAACATTTTTTATTGTCAACAACTTTTTTTATAAAAATTAAGACCCACCGAAATGAGTCTTTCTTTATTATAAATTTATATGTTTTTTAGCACATTCAAACATCGAATTTAATAACGCCGAATTTTGACCTATATTCATTCCGTTTGTCTCCAGAACCTGCTTTATTCGCTCTTCCCAAATATTATAAATATCATGTTTATCCAAATCTAAAATTTGACCAATCATTGTCAACTCTTTAAAATCAATAGGTATCGGATAGGCTCCCCTTAACATATCTACAATTTCCACTCTTTTTTTACGTGGAAAAGCTTTAAGGAAAGTTACGATGCTCATCTTTTTTTCTTTTATCATACTTTTTAACAATTCGATAGTATCGTCTTGTAAAATTGGTTCTTGAGGAATTTTATACTCCTCAAATTCCTCAGGATTTATATCCATAACAGTAGCAATACGCTCTAAGGTTGTACTGCGAGTTGAAAATGGCATGGTATCATCTATTAAATTATAAACGTAAGACAGAGTAACACCAATCATTTGAGCAAAATCCTTCTTATGCAAGGAATTTTTTTCTAAAAATTCTGCCACTTTTTGTGAGCTTCTTTGTTCTTTAATTTTATGTTTCATATTTACGTCCTCATTTTTCATTAATTTAGTTATTTTTTATCGTTTTGTTAAGCTTAATCTTTCTACTCCATTATGGTAATATTTATTTACGTTAAAATATTAAATATAGGATGAATAATTACAGGTAAATATTATGAAATTAATTGTAGGCTTAGGAAACATTGGAGATAAATACTGTTTTACACGCCATAATATTGGATTTATGGTTATTGATAAAATGGCTATTCTAAAAAACGTATCGTTAAAAGAAGAAAAAAAACTCAAATGCTTTATTGGAAAATATAAGCTTGGTTCAGAAGATATTATTTTAATTAAACCTACAACATATATGAACTTATCAGGAGATGCGGTTCAACTTGTGATGAATTATTATAAAATTACAATTGAAGATGTAATTATTGTTTATGACGATTTATCTTTGGAACTGGGGAATATAAGATTTAGAGCAAATGGCTCAGATGGCGGGCACAACGGTATAAAATCAATTATTAAATGTGTCGGGACCCAAAATATAGCCCGATTAAAAGTAGGCATAGGACCACAACCCCCAATTCCATCTGAGGCCTTCGTTTTACAAAACTTTTACAAAGATCAACTTGAAACTGTTAAACCAGTTTTGAAAAAATGCGTTGAAGGACTTGAATACTACATAGAAAACGACATGCAAAAAACGCAAAATTTATTTAATTGATTTGTATAATCTAAAATTTAATGCTATAATTACGCTACAATTAGTTTAAAGGAGTAGAGTCAATATGAGCTTACAATTAGCTGAACAATTTGAGGCAAATGAACAATACGAACAGGCTTATGAAGAATATAAAAAAGCCTACATTAATAATCCTGAAGATATCGGAATTTTAGAACGTCTTGGACATATTTCATTAATCTTGGAAAAAACAGATGAAGCCGCTAACTATTATTACGAAATTTTAAAACATGATGTCACTAATGCTCTTGCTTATGAACAATTAATGACAATCTATGAAAATACTGACAAATACAAATATTACATATATCGCGGTAATAAAAATTCTTTAGAAGGTAAATTAGAATACGCTATTAATGATTTTAAAAAAGCATTAACACACACACAAGATGATGATACGCAAGTTGTAATGACACGCTTAACCTTAGCTAACTTATACACGCAAATTGGCAACTCATTAAAAGCGATTGATGAATACAACTTGATTCTAGAATACGACAATTTACATGAAGAAATATTTTTACAATTAGCAGACTTATATTTAAAAGAAGATGCTTTTTCCAGTGCAATTGATGTTTTGAACAGAGCTAAAACCAAAGGATTTAATACAGACAGAATTAATGAAGCATTAGCCGCAGTGTATTTAAGAAGCGGAGATGCAAAATCTGCAATAGAATATACCAAAGACGAATTATTAAAAATACAATCAATGCTTGAATTAGGTAAAATCGAACAAGCTTACGATATCTTGCAAAATTTACCTGACGAATACAAAAATTCTCCAAGATATTATACATTACAAGCTCAATATTATTATTCTGCAAAAGAATTTGATAAAGCGCTTAATTTCATCGATGAATATAATAAAGTTGCACCAAATTCACCATTAACATACCAAATGCGAGCACTTGTATATGATGAAAACGGAGACAATTATAATGCTCACGTAAATTGGGGTATATATAATATGCTTAGAAAAAACAACGATATCGCGATTAATGAATTCTTAAACGCCGTACAAATAAAAGACGATGATATAAACGTATTATTTACATTAGCGGATCTGTTAACCGAAACCGGAGACTCAAATCACGCTACAGAATATTATGAAAAAATTTCTAAGCTTGATCCTAAAAATAAAGAAGCGTTAAGAAAATTGGCTCAGTTTAGAGAAAGTATCGGAGATTATAGAACTCAAGTTGAATATTTAGAAAAACTGTATGACGCGGATGAAAAAGACCTAGAAAACTTAAAAACTTTAGCCAGAGCATACGAAAAAATTAAAGCTAAAGACAAAGCAATAGGTGCATACAATGCGTACTTAGAATTGGTTAAAGATCCTAACGAATACAAACTGGCAAAAGAACGCTTGGATAAATTAGACAACTACGGCTCAGCTGATGCAGAAGAATCAACAGGATTAATTGATAAAATTATGGGATTTTTCAATAAAAAATAATTAGATTAACTTTTATCACATTTTTGCAAAAAAGAAGTCTTAAGGACTTCTTTTTTTGTATAATAAAAATAGGAATAGTGAAGGGAAATTATGAGCAGATTTATAGGAATTTTTGGGATAATTTTAATATTTGCATTAGCATACCTAATGTCAAACAATAAAAAAGCAATCAATTACAAGACTATAGGCATGGGTTTTTTACTACAAATTTTATTTGCAGTATTTGTTTTTAAGATTCCGCTTGGTCAGCAGATATTTTTATTTATCGGTAAATTCATTGAAAAACTATTAGTCTTTGCAAAACAAGGCGGAGCATTTGTTTTCGGAGGATTAATGAATGATAAATTTGCCGAAATATTTAACGGAGGTTCCGTTTTTGCCCTTCAGTTAATCTGTTCAACTGTGTTCATGATGATTTTAGTTAATATCTTATACCATTACGGAATAATGCAAAGAATTGTTGCAATACTGGGTAAAGGGATGAACAAATTACTTGATGTTAGCGGTGCAGAAGCTTTATCAAACGTAGCCAGCGCATTTGTTGGTCAAATCGTTGCACAAATTATGATTAAACCGTATTTAGCAAACCTTACTCGTTCAGAGATGCTTGCATCAATGTCAGGTTCATTAGCTTGTATTTCGGGCGCGATTATGCCAATTTATATTGGAATGGGGGTTCCTGCAGAATACTTATTAGCATCTTCTATAATGGCAGCGCCGGGAGCTCTTGTAATTTCCAAAATTATATACCCTGAAACAGGTGTTCCTGAAACCAGCAAAGAAATTAAACTTACATTTAGCAAACGCCACAGACAACACGTTAATATTTTTGATGCAATATCTTCAGGTGCGTCAGAAGGTATGAAAGTTGCAATAAATGTAGTTGCAATGATTTTAGCATTAGTTGCACTGGTTGCAATGTTGGATTGGTTCTTACACGGAATAGGTGTATTAGTACTAAAATCAGCAAGCGCATTTTCATTCATCAATTTAAGCGAACCTGTTAGAATTTTCTTTGAAGATTTATCACTAAAAATGATTTTAGGTAAAATCTTTGCAATATTTGCAATCTCAATGGGTGTTCCAATGAACGAAGCAACAACAGTAGGTGGGTTAATGGGTACCAAACTGGTATTAAACGAGATGGTAGCATACAGTGATTTAACATCAATAGCCTCTACATTATCCGCAAAATCATTTTTAATTTCATCGTTCGCACTTTGCAGCTTTGGGAATTTTGGGTCTATTGCAATACTTTTGGGAGGTATTGGAGAATTAGCTCCAAATCAAAGGAAAAACTTAGCTCGACTAGGTGTAAGAGCACTTATATGCGGGACATTAACATGTTATATGTCAGCATCAATTGTAGGTATATTATTCCAACAATAAAAGTAAATTTTTGTAATGAAATTTACTTTTTGAAAAACTGATAATATAATCTTACTATGGAGATTGTAAGAGAATTAAGGGAAATTCCGAATTTATCACTTGCGTTAGGCTTTTTTGACGGCGTACATTTAGGACATCAAGCCGTAATCAGTTGTGCTGTTGAGTTTGCACGTGCAGTTAATTGTAAATCTGCAGTAATAACATTCAAAGAACATCCTTATTGTTATTTCAAAAAAGAATCACCCAAGTATATTCTAACAATTGAAGACAAATATAAAAAACTTGAAGAGCTTGGTGTTGATTATGTTATAGAATTAGACTTTGGCAAAATATGCCACCTAACACCTATACAATATTTGGAAGAAATACTAATAAAATATTTTTCGCCAAAAGCAATCTCTACAGGCTTTAACCATTATTTTGGAGTAAATAAAACCGGAAACGTCCTATTTTTATCAGATTGCCAAGATAAATACAATTTTGTATACTTTGCAACTCCACCACAATCGGTTTTCGGCGATATTGTTAGTAGCACTGCAATACGTTCATTTATAAAATCAGGAATAATGGATATGGCTAACTCAATGTTGGGCTATAAATTTACCGTTGAAGGAACTGTAATACACGGTAGACACGTAGCCGCCAGTGTATTGGGCTACCCAACCGCCAATATTATATACCCGTTAGATGTTATTGAAATTCCACACGGAGTGTACGAAGTAGAAGTTGAATTAGAATACGGAACAATATATCGAGGTTTGGCAAATTACGGGACATCCCCAACGTTAACAGATGATGGTATTACGATTTTAGAAACTCATTTATTGAATTTTAACGGCGATTTGTATAATAAACCAATAAAAGTAAGTTTTAACAGGATGATACGTCCGGAGTATAAATTCAATAGTGTTGACGAATTGAAACTACAAATCGGACTTGACGTGCAGTCATTGTATTAGAAAAAAATTTACCACATCTTAAAAATGCATATCAAAAATTGGGTTCTTTCCGTTTATTTTTTCATCTTCTTGTCTCATGGCAGAGCCAATATTAAAGTTTTGCGCTACAGTTTTATTTATCTCAAATGCAACATCTCCATTAAATACACCTTCATTCTCCTCCAAGAATTCAAACAATGGAGTTGTCGGAGCTTTTACTAACCCTTCCAAAGTCTCAGCAGCCTGCTGAATTGTTCTCTCAGGTACTCGAACATTAAGCCCAAACGGTTTATAAGGTCTATTAAATGTGAAATTTTCTGCCATGTTTTTAATCCTCTTTGACTAAGTTATTTATGTTATCGGCATTTTTTGAAAAAAGTTTAATATTTTTTATTAAATATGAATTTTTGTAAAGATATTTTTGAGGATAATAATAGTCAATTGTGATATTATTTGAGTATGGATAAGTTAAAAGATTTTGAAACAGAATTAAATAAATGTTCTAAATGCGGGCTATGTCAAGCAGTTTGCCCAATTTTCAAAATAACCCAAAATGATTGCACTGTAAGCAAAGGAAAATTTATTATGCTCCACGGAGTAACCAAAGGTGATTTAAAACTATCCGCCAATATAAACAAATACCTGGATATGTGTTTAAAATGCGGAAAATGTAGAGAATTTTGCCCAAGTGATATTGATATTTGCAAAATCCTTAATATCGCTAAATTTGAATACATGCAAACAATTTTTGCACATAAACTTATCAACTTTTTTCAAAGCAAAAAAATCTTTCGAACAATTATCAAAATCGGAACCTTTCTATCAACCCCTTTTCGAACAAATAAAATAACCTCCTCAGAAAACACAAAAAAAATCGTGTATTTTAAAGGTTGTGTAAACCAAATATTCCCAAATACTGACAAATATTTACACAAAATTTTTAAGGAGTCATCCATCGAAATCATTGATAAAGATTTTGACTGTTGCGGATTACCATTCTTGTCAGAAGGCAACTTAGAAAGATTTATTGAAGCCGCAGAACATAATACAAAACTTCTGGATGAAAAATTTGATTATCTCGTAACGGATTGCGCAAGTTGCGAAAGTACAATTTTGGATTACCCTAAATACACGCAATGCAAAGATTTATCCGCAAAACTCCTAAATTGGGGAGAAATTATTGCAAATGAAAATATCAAATTCCACTATAAAAAGAAATTACGAGTTACTTTCCATAAACCTTGCCATCTTAAAAACGACGACTTTTTTGAACAAATAATAAAAAATTGTGAAAATGTTGAATATGTCAAAATGAAAGACTACGACAATTGTTGTGGATTTGCAGGAAGTTTTGCACTTAAAAACCATAAATTATCATCACAAATTTCAAAAGAGAAAGCGAAAAATATTAGAAACACAAATGCCGACTTTGTTATCACAACTTGTCCTGCTTGCATTTTAGGACTAAAACAAGGTATATTATTAAACAAAGACAAAACAAAAGTTGTAAGTTTATTAGAATTTTTATCAAAAGCAAATAAAATTTATAAATAGACAAAGAAAGAGAGGATAAATTTGCAAAATTCAATTACCACAACAGTATTAGATAAGGTTAATTCAACATCTGACATCAAAAATTTATCAATCGATGAATTAAAAACTTTAGCTCAAGAGATGCGTGAAATTATAATAAAAAAAGTAAATACAACAGGCGGTCACATGGGACCCAATTTGGGTATTATTGAAACAACCATCGCACTACACTATGTTTTTAATTCCCCAATTGACAAAATTGTTTATGATGTTTCGCACCAATGTTATCCACATAAAATTTTAACCGGTAGAAAAGATGGATTTACATCTGAAGAAAATTATTACAAATATACTGGCTACACAGCACCAGAAGAAAGCGAACACGATATTTTTAAAGTTGGCCATACTTCAACATCAGTAAGTTTAGCTACAGGGCTTGCTAAAGCTAGAGACTTAAAAGGTGAAAAACACAATGTCATAGCCCTAATTGGTGACGGATCATTAAGCGGTGGGGAAGCTTATGAAGGATTGAACAATGCCGCAATACTTAATTCAAATATGATTATTATTGTAAACGACAATGATATGTCTATTGCAATAAATCAAGGTGGTCTTTACAAAAACCTTCAACTATTACGCGAAACAAACGGTCAAGCAGAATGCAATTTCTTTAAATCACTTGGATTTGATTACCATTATGTCGAAAACGGTAACGATATATATACAATGATTAGTGCGTTAGAAAAAGTAAAAGATAGCCAAAAACCTGTTATTTTACACATTTGCACATTAAAAGGAAAAGGCTTAGATATTGCTGAACAAAATAAAGAATGCTTCCACTGGATAAACCCAGGAATTTTAGACGAAAAAGCTGAAGAAATTACATCACCTTGTGAAACCTATGAATCAATTACAACAGATTATATTCTAAAAAAAGCCCAGAAAGATCCAAGTGTATTTACAATAACTCCTGCAACACCAGGTGCTTATGGATACACTCAAGAATTTAGGGATAAATTAAATTCACAATATATTGATGTCGGGATTGCAGAAGAACACGCGATTGCATACGCATCAGCAGCTGCAAAAGCTGGGGCAAAACCTATTTTACAAGTTATCAGCTCTTTTGTCCAAAGAACCTACGACCAATTATCTCAAGATTTATGCTTAAATAATTCACCTGCAACTATTTTGGTAGCTTGGGGTGCAATCTCAGGAGCGGATGCCACTCACTTACAATTATTTGACATTTCTATGATGAGTAACATCCCCAATTTAGTCTACCTTGCTCCAACTTCTAAAGAAGAATATTTAGCAATGCTTGACTGGTCAGTTGAACAAACCTCCTACCCTGTAGCAATTAGAGTTCCTTTCGGACATGTCATATCTACAGGAATTGAAGACAAAACAGACTACTCAAATTTAAACAAATTCAAATTAGTAGAAAAAGGTTCAAAAGTTGCAATTATAGGCTTAGGTAATTTTCTACATCTTGGTAGAAAAGTTAAAGAAATGCTCTTACACAACAATATCAATGCTACATTAATAAATCCGTGCTATATCACAGGAATTGATGAGGAAATGCTAAATTCAATAAAGGCAGACCACGATTTAGTAATAACTCTTGAAGATGGATTATTGGACGGTGGATTTGGCGAAAAAATTGCAAGATTCTATGGAAATTCAAACATTAAAGTTTTAAATTTTGGAGCTAAAAAAGAATTTACAGATAGAATACCACTAAATGAACTTTATCACCGTTATCACTTAACCCCAGAATTAATACTGGACGATATAAAGAAATCATTATAATAAAAAGGCGGAGCCTAAAGGCTCCGCCTTTTTATTCATATCTTAATGCATCAATCGGGTTTAGTAAAGAAGCTTTGTATGCCGGATAATACCCAAATCCAATCCCAATTGCGGCTGAAAACCCTAACGATAGTATTATAGATGCCGGAGTTATTGCAACATTCATACCGGCAAACCGATACATTAAATAAGCCCCTAAAATTCCAACAACAACTCCTACCATTCCTCCAATTATAGATAGTAAAAATGACTCTATTAAAAATTGAATCCTAATATCTGAAGCTTTTGCTCCAATTGCCATACGAATACCAATTTCTTTAGTTCTTTCCGTAACAGAAACAAGCATAATGTTCATAATACCAATACCACCTACAATAAGCGAAACTCCTGCAATTGCTCCTAGCAATAACGACATTGTTTTTGTAGTGGATTTGATTGTTTCTTGCATTTCTGCTAAATTCCTAATTTCAAAATCATTATCTTGATTTTTCCCAATATTATGACGTTCTTTTAATAAGTCTGTGATATCTTGTTGAGCAATATCTATAACTTCATCACTTTGAGCTTTTACCGTAATCATTCCGACAGTTCCAGGGAAATCAGTACCGAAAACTTTTCTTTGGGCTGTAGTAATAGGTATAAATATCAAATCGTCTTGGTCTTGCCCCATACCACTAGAGCCTTTTGTTTTTAATAACCCAATAACTTTAAACGGAATATTCCCGACCCTAATAGTTTTACCAATAGGATCAACATCTCCAAACAGTTCGTTAGCTACAGTTTGCCCTATTATAGTAACTTTAGTACCGTTTTTTATATCCTCCGGTATAAAACCTCGCCCTGCCTCAATTTCATAATTGCGAATCATAAAATACGGCATTGTAGTGCCGCCTACAGTTGTTGACCAGTTTTGATTTCCATAAGTTAATTGTTTTGCCTCTGTTGAATATGGCGCGACTGCAAATACCCCGCGACATTTGGTTTCGATAGCTTGAGCATCTTTTAATGTTAAGGTAGGACGTGTACCTGTACCCATTCTGACTCCGCCGGATTTTGCAGATGCTGAACGAACCATTAACAAATTACTTCCCATAGATTCCATATCTTTTGCAATCTTTTGGCTTGCACCTGAACCAACCGCAAGCATTATGATAACTGCACTTACACCGATAATTATGCCCAAGCTTGTTAGCATAGAACGCATTTTATTTATTTTAAGCGAAATTGTCGCCATTTTTAATATTGATTTGAAATCTAACATAATTCTCTTTTCATTTTATGAGATTCTTTGACTTTTAATACTGTCATTCTGAGCAAGGCGAAGAATCTCATTGAAGCCTCAAAATGACGTTTATTTATCTAGGTTTCACGATTACGGTGGGAAAGCCATAGTTCTTTTGGTTCATCCAGAACTATGTTTCCGTCTTTGAATTTTACCACTCGTTTTGTATATTCTGCAATATCAGGTTCATGTGTAACAAGTACGATAGTTTTACCCATTTCTTCATTTAAACGAACAAAAAATTCCATAACTTCAATACTTGTTTTTGTATCAAGATTACCTGTCGGTTCGTCTGCTAAAATTAGTGGAGCATCATTTACAAGTGAACGAGCTATTGCTACACGTTGTTGTTGACCGCCTGACATTTGATTGGGCATGTGTTCTTCTCTGTTTTTTAATCCAACAATGTTCAAAGCCCATTTTGCACGCTCAATCCGTTCTTCTTCAGGTATTCCTTTGTAAATCATTGGTAAACAAACATTATCAAGTGCGGAAGTCCTTGAAATTAGGTTGAAACCTTGAAAAATAAACCCGATTTTTTCGCAGCGAACCATTGCAAGCCTATCACTATCAAGATTAAGCATATCTTCCCCATCAAGAAAATAGCTACCGGAGGTTGGTTTATCAAGTGTTCCAAGCATATTCATAAAAGTAGATTTGCCGGAACCTGATGTTCCCATAATAGCAACAAATTCACCCTTTTTGATACTAAGCGAAACTCCGTTTAATGCATTGAACGAATCTTCGCCTGTTTGATATGTTTTTATCGCATTTTTTACTTCAATCAAATTCATTTTTACACCTATCTAAACATACCTGGAGCGCCGCCACGACGAATCTTTGAATATGAAGACTTGGTCTTGCCACCTATAGCACTGATAATTACATCATCTCCAATTTTTAATTGTGATGAAACAATTTCAACATTACTATCATCACTCGCACCTTCAGTAATATCAATTCTCGTCGGCTTACCTTTTTCTAAAATCCAAATACCTTGATTTTTATATTTTTGGCCATTAGATTCAGGTGTAAATTTAAGAGCAATAGATGGCGCACACATTACATCTTCACTACGCTTAGTGATAATAGAAACATTAGCAGTCATTCCAGGTTTAAGTTTTAAATCTTCATTTGGAGCACTAACAATTACAGTATAAGTAACAACATTTGAAGTTGTTGTAGAATCTAAACGAACTTGTGTAACTTTTCCATAAAATACACTATCAGGATAACCATCAAGTGTATATTCAACATCTTGCCCCTCTTTAACTTGTCCTATATCAGCTTCTGAAACATTAACTTCAATTTGCATTTTAGTTAAATCCTGCGCAATCCTAAAAAGTTCAGGAGCCTGAAAACTAGCCGCAACCGGTTGACCAAGGTTAATATCGCGCGAGATTATAGTTCCGTCAACAGGTGCAATAATTGTAGTATAACCAAGATTTGTCATTGCTGTATTATAATTTGCTCGGGCCTGCGCAATAGAAGCTTTTTGAGCACCAATAGACGCTTTTTTAGCTAAATAATCACTTTCAGCTTGATCTAATTCACTTCTGGCTATAAAATTTTTCTCGTACAAGTTTTTATATCTGTTATAAGTTTTTTGAGCCATAGACATTTCTGCATTTAGACGCGCTAAATTAGCTTCAGCATTAGTGATTTGAGCCCTATTTTGATCAACTGCAGCTTGGAAATTCGCAGGATCAATTTGAGCAAGTGGCTGTCCTTTTTTAACTTCTGAATTAAAATCTACATAAATTTCTTTCATCAAACCTGAAACTGTTGAACCAACACTAACAATATTTACAGGATTTATCGTACCGGAAGCCTCAACCATATCAGTAATCGTACATTGTTTTAACTTTTGTGTCTGATATACAATTTTATTTTTTTTGATACTAACAACAACCACACCACAAACTACAATTGCCACCGCTAATGCTATAACAAATTGTTTATTGGTAAATTTTTCTTTAATTTCATTTAATTTCATTTTATGAGTCCTCAATTGTTATTGTAATTTCTTGTGGTAAAGCTATTACACTTTCTAAATTTGCTCTTGCTACATTATATTTATAAATAGTTTCTATATAAGAACACTGAGCATTATTATAATTAACCTTTGCATCTTGCAATTGAATATAATCACCCAAACCTACATAATATCTACCTTCTGCAAGCTCGTAATTTTCATAAGTTTGACGAACTTTTACCGCCAATAATGGAATTTGCTTTTCAAGCTCAATCATATTTATATAAGCATTTTGAACCTCAAAATAAATATCTTGATTAAGTTGATTTAGAGAATTTTCAGCAATATTAACTTGGTATTCTGCAGCATCAACACGAGCCTTTTGATTCATTATATTTACTGAACTTGAAACATTAATCCCAACATTAAAAGAATTTGTCCGATTCATATCGCGATAACCATAACCTGCACTTGCAGAAACAGTCGGATAATAATTACGTTTCACATACACCAAATTTTCTTTGACAGCATCCAGTGTGGAATGATAAGCTTTTAAATCCGCACGATTTTGATACGCCAATTCCATGCATTCTTCAAAATTATACGGAAAATCAGTCATTTTATAATTTGTTAAAACCTCTAATTTCTCAACTGAACTTAATAACTTAGCATCTTCTACACTAATTGGCAAATGCCCATCTTCATCTTTAACAGGTTTAACCAATTTTGATAAATCAACCGGTGCTACGTTATCAGAGATATTAAAATTTTCCGTACTTTCTATAGAATAATTCGGCGCGGATTTTATATACATAGAATTGTTTAAATTCACTAATGAATTTTTATAATTTTTCTCGGATTGTATTAATTGAATTCTAGAATCACTTAAAGTAACTTCCGCATTAACTAAATCAATTTTAGATTTTATTCCTTCTTCAAAATAAGCTTTTGTCCTTAGGTAGTTACGTTCATTTATGTCAACATAAGCTTTATTTATCGCGATTGTTGCTCTTGCCGCCAAAACTTCATAATAACGTTGTTTAACAAGAAAAACAGTTTCTCTGACAGCATTATCAAAATAAAATTTATCCGCAATCAAATAGAACTTTTGCATTTTTATATGCGCATTAGTTCTGCCAAAATTCCACAACAATTGGTTTAGCGAAGCCTCTACAGAATACAAATTTGTTGTTGTATCGCTTCTATTAGTATTATTTGCAGCGTGATTAAAACCGGTACCAACTCCCAGCGTCGGAAAAAATTCTGATCGAGCGATATTTACATTAGCTTTAGAAATCCCATAATTATATCTGGCATTCTTGATTACCGGATTGTTATGAAGCGCAATATTTACACAATCATTTAAGGTTAAAACTGCATCCTTTTGAACTGTCAAATCCTCAATTCCAAAAACTGTAGTAGAAAATGTTATAAGAACAAACAAACTTATTATAATATTTTTTATTTTTACCATTAATAAATCCTTATTTGATAATAAAACGATTAAAACATAGGATTGTTCATTTTACATCATACATAGATACTGCAAATACCGAAAATTGTATAAAATCTTTTTTATGATAATATCATTATACAATAAAATTTTATTTGGGGGATATAATGGAAAAAATACAAACAAAACCAAAACGACAAATGCTTAATTATATCAACATATTTAGAGGTTTGGCGATATTATTAATCGTGGCAGGCCACACAATGCAATTTGGAAGCCAAGGCACTTGGATAAACAATATCGCATTTGAGATATTAACAGGAGGCACTGTACTATTCATATTTATTTCAGGATTTTTATTCCAATATTTGTCAGATAAATTTGAATACAAAACCTACCTAAAAAAGAAATGGACAAATGTAATTTTACCTTATTTAATCACAGCAATCCCTGGGATAATCTTGTGTTTCACAATGCCAGTAACATACGGGAATCCTTTTGATGGATTAAACCCACTAGCTCAAATCGGTGTATTCCTAACTACAGGTAGAGTTCACAATGTGCCAACTTGGTATATCCCGATGATTGTAATATTCTTTCTACTAGCAGATATCTTTATTATTTTAGAACGTAAAAAGATACTATATAAATTATTACCGGTTTTGTTTTTAATCACTATATTTGTTCCAAGAATGGCAATTGAACCGGAGTATCTAACAGGAATGAGTTATGGCGCAAAATATTGGGCTTATCTTTCATACATATTAAACGGTTTTGCACATTTCGCTTCGATGTATATTTTTGGAATGTACTTATCTGCCAATAGGGATAAAATAAGTTTATGCTATAAACATAGGTGGCCGTTGATTATATTAATGTTGTTGACTTCATTTGTAGATGTAATCCTTTTACATAATTTCAACATTTCAAACGGCACAATTTCAAAAATATTTTTAACACTTATTGTATTAGGATACCTAAACCATTATGATGATGCTATAAAAAATTGTAATTGGTTTAATAATGGAGCCGACTTCATTGCAAAATACAGCTTTGCAATATTTTTTGTACATTGGTATTTAAATTTCGCATTTAATAGAATTTTTGATGTCGCAAAAGTAATCCCAGCAAGTAACGGTCAAGAATTCATCATTGCCTTAGGGATTGTAATTGTAAGATATTTTGCAGTTTTGGGTACAAGTTTGGGGATCTTATATATATTAAAAACTCTATTATCCAAAATTGGGATTAAAAATACCAGAGCAGTAATTGGTGTATAAAAGATAACACTAAAAGCCCTGTTAATTCAGGGCTTTTAACTTATTTAGCTATAGGGGTTGATTTTTTATATTTAGCAGAGATAATAATAATTGTCGGTAGATGAGATATTTATCGCGGGATGGAGCAGCTTGGTAGCTCGTCGGGCTCATAACCCGAAGGTCGTTGGTTCAAATCCAGCTCCCGCAACCATTTGAAAAGAGGTTTCCTTTGGGAAACCTCTTTTAGTATTGCTATTCCCTCTCCTTAGAATAATACTGGGTTTTAATGAGTGGTTTGGTCGGAAATAGATTTTTATTTGTCACCACGAACTGACTATAAAATCCGATGAGGATACAAAACGTGATTTTCTGTTCCTATTTGGTGATTCAGGGTCTATTGTGTTTTAATGAGAGGTTTGAGCGGAAGAGTTTTCTTTCATGTCACCCTGAACTTGATTCAGGGTCTATCCTAAATGGTGCTCTATAACTAACATTGATAGATTCTTCGCCCGCCCCGCAGATGACGGGAACGGGGCTCAGAATGACATTTTTAGGGCGGAAGTTTGCATTTTCAAACTATTATAAAAGTAACTTTTGATACTCACTGGCTTCCATATCACCCCAGCCGCCTTCGGCCCCTTCCCCATCCAGGGAAGGGGAACCTAAACTATTTCTACATTTAGCCCACAGTCCGCAGAAAGTCACTTTGGAGAATTTAAAAAATTTGATAGTGCGTATAAAAACACCCCACACAACTTGTTTGTCTAATTTATAAGATTAATCTTATTAAACAAAAATAAAAACTTGTTTATTTTCTTATTCCAAACATCTTTTTAAAAAACGCAGAAACCTTTTCACCAAAAGTATTGTAAGCATAAGCATGCGAACTTTTATACTCTTCAAACCTTGTTAGATGCTCATTTAGCTCATATGCACCCTCTGCTACCGTAGAATGTATACTTACACCTTTACTTGGTGAAAAATGAATAAATTTTGTAGTAAAAGAAAATTTTTTAGGATCTCTTAAAATGGCGAAGTTACTAATAAAAAATAATCTTGGATGAATCGTTTTTTTAGAAACTCTACTGTAAATTTCTACATCATAAGTTGAGTTTGCAATTCTTTCTCTTGCAGTAGTGCCGGAAAAAGGATGGTCCAAAATTTTATTAGCATAATCAACCATTGGTTTTGTTAATTTCTTATTAAAATTAACCCTACCCGTGAAAGAAATTTCTTTAATATTATTTGTCTTCATAAATGTATTTTACCTCAAAAATAAGGAATTTAGCTTTCCATTCAGCCTTCAGAGCCTTCCTCAATCAAAGGGAAGTTTATTTGTTTGGTTTCACCCAAGCTCCACTCTCACTATTCTTTCTAAACAAATCAAATGAAAAAAGGGGCTTTGCTATTCGCAAAGCCCCAAAACTTTCAAACCGTTCGGTTAATTACTTACCGTTAACGATAGTTTTGAATTTTTTACCAGCTGAGAAAGCAGGAACTGTTTTTGCAGGAATTTTTAATTCTTTACCAGTTTGTGGGTTTCTGCCAGTTCTAGCAGCTCTTTTACGTGGTTCAAATGTACCGAAACCTACTAAAGTAACTTTTTTACCTTTAGCAACTGTTTTTTGAATAGTATCTACTAATGAAGATAATACTTCAGCTGCTTCTTTTTGAGTCACGTTAGCTTTTTTAGAAATCTCTTGTACTAATTCTTCTTTGTTCATAATAAAACTCCTTCTTTTCTGTACAAATCCATTATATAAAAAATTTTTATCTATGCAAGTATTTTAAGGAATATTAAGCAAATTTATTATAAAAAACCTCCTTTTAGGGGAATTTGTAACTAGATTTTGTATCAATATCGTTAAAATTAAAGCCGAAATCACTTGTTTTTGATAAAATATAACATGTAGTATTTATTATAGATTTTTGAATTAGGTGGGTATGAAAGAGAGAATATTATTATTCTTAATAGTTTTGGGCTTAACGGTATTTGTTTACATTTTTCAAAGCTACACGGTATGGGGCTTAGCAATTTTAGTCTCTTTAATGGCAACTTACGCATTATTTACAAATATTGCTTATAAAATTAAACAAAGAAAAAAGAAAAAAAATCCTGAACCTCGAAACGAAAATTACAAACCATTTGTAAGTATAATGATTCCGGCACATAATGAAGACTCTGTTATTGCAAATACAGTTAAAACTGTACTAAATCTTGACTACCCAAACTTTGAAGTTATTGCAATCGATGATAGAAGTACAGATAACACAGCTCAAGTTCTAAAAGATTTAGAACAAGAATACCCAAATAAAGTTATTGCATTTATAAGACCAAAAGATGCTTTTCCAGGTAAATCCGCGGTTTTAAATGACGCTCTGGCTTATGCTAAAGGTGATGCTATTTTAGTTTTTGATGCTGACGCTACTATGGAACCCGACTTTTTAACAAATCTTGTTTATGAATTAGAACCAAAAGATGTCGGGGCGGTTCAAGCTCGCAAAATAGTAAGAAATAAAGATGTTAACTTATTAACAAAATGCCAAAACAACGAAATGACTATGGATACCCATTTTCAAGTGGGTAGAGACTCCGTAAAAGGAGCTGTTGAACTTCGCGGTAACGGGGAACTAATAAAAAGAGAAGCGCTAGAAGATATCGGCGGTTGGAATAACTACACTATCACTGATGACCTTGATATGTCAACCAGGCTTCATATAAAAGGTTGGGACGTAAGATTTTGCCATGATACTGCCGTTTATGAAGAAGGTATTATGTACCTATTCCCGCTTTACAAACAACGCAGAAGATGGCTGGAAGGCACAATTCGCCGTTATTTAGAATATTTCTGGGAAATTCTTACTTCAAAAAAAATGTCCATGCGTGTAAGACTTGATATGATTGCATATATATCAGAATTCATCATGCCGGCATGGTTCATTATTGAAGTTGGTATATTATTATTAAAAATAATTTTAAAAGACGCAAACCCACATATTCTAATGTCATCAGGTATCATGGGTTGTATAATTGGATTTTGTTTTGTGTTGGCGTGTCGCTATAGTTTGAGAAGATATGATAATATACCAAGAACAGAAGCTCTTATCCAGTCTATTTACACATCTGTATATCTTCTCGTAATTTGGTTCCCTCTTGTTCTATTCATTGGTACAAAAATACTATTTATGAAAAAAGATATGAACTGGGGAAAAACAGCTCACGGACTTGTTCAACACGAACATGCAATCCAAAAAGCAAAAGCTAAAATCAAAAAAGCTAAATCTGAAGCTCGAGCAAAAATCAGATTAGCAAAAGCAGAATTGAAAAAATTACTAGCAAAATAGGAGAAAAATAAATGACAACATTAACAATTGAACAAGTAAAAGATAAAATCAGGGCAGTTCCAAACTTCCCGAAAGAAGGTATCATATTCCGTGATATTACTACAGGTATTAAAGATGCCGTAACAATGAAAGCAATGATAGACTACCTTTGCGAACAATACAGCGAATACAAAATAGACTATATTGCAGGAATTGAAAGTAGAGGTTTTATCTTTGGCATGCCTATGGCATACAAATTAAACTGCGGATTTATTCCTATCAGAAAACCAAATAAATTACCGGCTCAAACTATCAAAGAATCTTATGACTTAGAATATGGTTCAGATACAATTGAAATTCACGCTGATGCAATTGAAGAAGGTGCCAATGTATTAGTTGTAGACGATTTACTAGCTACAGGCGGAACCGCTAAAGCAGCTTGCTCACTAGTAAAAAAAGCCGGCGGTAATTTAATTGGAGCAGCTTTCTTGATTGAACTTTCTGATCTTGGAGGCAGAGAAAAACTTGATAATTGCGGAAAAGTAATTTCTATGTTACAATACTAGTAAATTCGTACAATTTAGGAGATAAACTTATGAAAAATTTAGCAATTATAATCGCATTACTACTAATTCAAACAACAATAGTAGCAAATGCAAATACTACAACAAATAACTCTGCCGAACCTGTTATAATCAGACAGACAAGTGAACAACCAACAGAAGTAAAACAAACACCTTCTAAAAACGATTACAGTGATGATTATTTACTAAAATACAATATCGATGATTTAGAAGCTGCTCCTTGGTTGCACGGCGGAAAAAGAGTTTACTAATAAAAAAATCCTGAAGCAAAAACTTCAGGATTTTTTTTGCACCATTATCAATTTATTTAACATAAAAATTAGCATTTACAGTTGAATAAACTTTAATTACACCAGCCTCTATTTGAACCCCGTTATCAACCACAGTTTCAGCAGAAGAATCACTCATCGCATTTTTTGCCATAAGCATATTTCTATAACGTGGAACACTTGGACTATTTAGGGAACATGTTACATCAATAGCTTTAATTCCAGCAATAGCTGTACCAGCAGCAACAGCTACAACGTTTGCTCTTGAACGAACTTCTTTTGTTGCTTTTTCTAATAACGCAGAACATTCTTTATCTTTTTCTGACAATGAAAAATTCAAACTATCTACATTGGTTGCTCCTAAATTCAATGATTTTTCAATATGAGTAGAAATTCTATCAATAGCCTTTGTATGAACTATGATATTATTAGAAACTTCATATTTATTTAAAAGACGTTTCCCATCCTTGTAATAATAAACAGGCCTTGCTGAATAGTTAGAGGTTTTGATAAAATCCCCGTTTTTTGCATCAATATTTGATTTCAAATAAGCATAAACCTTATCTGATATTTCCTTATTTTTATTTGCTGCAGCATTCAACGAATGTTTATCCTCAGTTTTTACTGCAATAGAAACTTCAACTGTATCAGGCGAAACTTCTTTTTCTGCAGTATAGGATACATTGATAGAACCTTTTTGGCAATCCGACTTATTGCAACAATCAATCGCACTTGCAGTCGAAAAAACAAACGGCATTGAAAACAAAGATGTTGCAATAACCGCAGACATAATAATCTTTTTCATATTACCCCCTATTTTAAGAAACTTTTTTTTCTTCTTCAGACTCTTGTTCTTTTTGAATATTCTTATTTAAAGATAACGGAGAAGAAATATATGACAAATCTTTTTCCTCAGATGTTTTATTTTCAAATGATTTTAAAGAGTCTTTATTTAAAATAACTCTATCGGCTTTAGATATAGTCTTATTTAGCTTTTGCATCTGCGAATTAATTTGTGCCGATTTAATTATTGAATCTAATTCAGCATCAGATATTCCGGAAGTATGCTTCAAAGATAAAGCGAAACGACCTTTCGTCAAAATACTATATGACACAAATACCATCCCCCAAAGTAAAACACCTTGGAATAAAGATAATTGAGGAAACATCAATAAATTCACAAGATATTGGTTCCATAAATTCATTGCTACATAACCTGGGAACAATACAAACCCTGCAAATAAGCAAACTCCGACAAACGCTGCCGTAATTAATCCTCTAAAGCCATCAATTTGAATTATTTTCATACTTTTTATATTCCTTCTATTATTCTTTTATCATTTCAAGAAATTGAGTTTCTGTCAATATTATAACACCTAAATTTTGAGCTTTGTCCAATTTTGAACCTGCATTTTCTCCGGCCAAAACATAAGATGTCTTTTTAGACACAGAAGATGCTGTTTTTCCACCATGTGATTTAATTATTGCACTAGCTTCATCTCTTGTCATATTTTGTAAAGTTCCTGTAAGCACAAAAGTTTTACCCGTTAATTTGTCTGACTTTGGAGCAACTTTTGCGGTTGGATTAATACCAAGATCTTTAAGTTCAGCAATCAATTTAATATTATTGGCGTTATGGAAGAAATCAAATATAGACTGAGCCATAATTGAGCCGATACCATCTATGATTTCTAACTGTTCAATTGTTGCATCTGCTAGCATATCTAAAGAAGAAAACTCTCCGGCTAAAATATCAGCAGTTTCCTTTCCAACATGTCTTATACCAAGCGCTGTAAGAACTCTATTTAGTGGACGGGTTTTACTTTCTTGAATTGAATTATAAATATTATACGCAGATTTTTCCTTAATTAAATCAAGCTGCATAAAATCTTGCATATTCAATCTATATAAATCTACAAAATTTGAAATAAAACCCTTATCATATAACTGCTCAACCAACGATGGTCCAACAAATTCTATATCCATAGCATCTTTACTTGCCCAAAATTCAATTTTTGCTTTCATTAATTGAGAACAATCTGGATTTTTACAATATAATCCAACTTCGCCATCTTTTTCTGACAAAGGTTCCCCACATGCCGGACAAACCAAAGGAGCTTTGTAAACAGGGCGGTTACTATGAAACTCATCCTCCATAACTTTTACGACTTTTGGAATAATTTCGGCAGCCTTTTTAATTAAAACAGTATCGCCAATTCTTATATCAAGCCTACTAATTTCATCAAAGTTATGTAAACTAGCTCTTGCCACTGTACTTCCTGCAAGTTGAACAGGCTCTAAAATTGCAACAGGAGTAATCACACCAGTTTTACCCGCATTTAATTCAATATCAATAAGTCTTGTAGTAACTTCCTCTGGAGGAAACTTGAACGCCGTAGCCCATTTTGGAGCTCTTGCTGTATAACCCAAATCTTTTTGAATAGCAATATTATTAACCTTGATAACCACACCATCTGTGGCATAATCAAGTTCAAAACGCTTAGTTTCCCACTCCTTACAAAAATCTATCGCACCTTGAATATTTTTCACAAGTCTTATATTAGGATTTATTTTAAACCCCAATTCTTTCAATCGCATCATACCGTCATAATGAGTTTTTATCTGTTTGTCATCATTATCTTCGAATATTCCGGTATACGTAAACATCGATAAATCACGTTTTGCAGTTATTTTACTATCTAATTGACGCAATGAACCACTTGCAGCATTTCTTGGATTGGCAAAAACTTTTTCTCCATTAGCTAAGGCTTCTTCATTTAGTTTTTCAAAGGAAGACTTTGGCATATATATCTCACCCCGAACCTCTAAATTTTTTGGTTCAAATAATCTTAAAGGAATAGCTTTAATAGTTTTTAAATTCTGAGTAATATTTTCACCAACAACACCATCGCCACGAGTCACACCAAAAGAAAATAACCCATCAGTATATGTCAATGCAATCGCTAAACCGTCAATTTTTAATTCGCAAACAAGCTCTAACTCTTGTTCATATTCTTTGCAAACTCTCTCATACCAAGCTCTTAATTCATCAGCATTATACGTATTATCCAAACTATAAAGCCTATATTTATGAGTGTGAGAAGAAAACTTTTCGCTAACAGAACCAACCCGTTGAGTAGGACTATCAGGGAGCCTGAACATCGGATATTTTTCCTCGAGCTCTTTCAACTCAGCAAACATCTGATCGTATTCGAAATCCGACAAATAAGGATTATCTTCAACGTAATATTTATAATTACTTTTATTTATTTCATTTTTTAAAAATTCAATACGTTCTTGAATTTGCATAACATACCCTCACCCTAACCCTCTCCCAAACTCGGGCGAGGGAACTTTTCTTTAGTTAGACATAGCGAACAATAGCTCTCGAATAACCTTTGTTGCAACAGCAGTTGAGGCACCTGTTGCATCATAATCCGGTGCCAATTCAACAACATCAGCTCCGACAATATTAAAATCTTTTAAATATTTAAACCATCCTAAAAGTTCGTCAAAAGTCATTCCGCCAACTTCTGGAGTGCCAGTTCCTGGCATGATTGATGTATCTAAGCAATCTAAATCAACGGTTACAAAAATATTTTTACCTTTTAAGCAATCCAAATCTGTGTATTTATGACATAAAGTATTATGTTTTTTCATAAATTCCCATTCTTCTTTCATACCTGAACGGATACCTATTTGCTTGATATTTTCTGGCTTAACAAACTTAGAGATATGGCGAATTACAGCACTATGAGACATTTCTTCACCCATATATTCTTCTCTTAAATCAGTATGAGCATCAAAATGCACAATCGCCAAATCTTCATAAAACTTTGATACCGCCTTAACTTCAGGTAATGTAACCAAATGCTCTCCACCGATACCAAAAACCTTTTTACCATCTCGGTAAATTTCTTCAACATTACGTTCAATTTGTTCTAAAGTTTTATAAGTATTACCAAGCGGAAACTCTAAATCTCCAGCATCATGAAAATTAACATCCTCTAATTCCATATCAAAATTTGGAGAATATTCTTCTAAGCCCCAACTTGCAAGACGAATTTGCTCAGGTGCAAATCTTGACCCAGGTCTATAAGATACAGTACCATCAAATGGTAAACCTAACATAACAATATCGGATGAATCATAATCTGGATTTTGAGCCATCCAATTTCTATCCAAAAACGGTCCTGTTAACATTTATACTTTCTCCTTAAAATCTAATCCCTATATAGTTTTATTCTACTATAAAAAAGTAAAAGTTTAAAGATTTTAATCAGCAATTTTTGATTTTAATAATTTTAAAATCTTACGTTCTGTGTTAAAGGCATCTACTTCGACCATATTCAGAAAATATTTAATCTTCGACATATGGGATGGAACATAATTTTCTTCAGCTTCAATAACTCTATCCACAAACTTGTCCTTTCCTTCAAACTCCTTAACAGGAGTACTACCGTAGTAAGTCTTTGATAATTTTAAAATAGCAGCTTCTAATTTTTCTTGTCCTTTTTTTGTTTTCACCAATGTATCAAAACGTTTGCCACAATGTTCTTGACATAAGTTATCTAAACTTTTATCGCTACCCAAATTTTGAGCCTTTGCAATTATACCTTTTACAAACTCATTTGGTTTTTCAGAAAAAGCAATAAATGATTGTAATGCGTGTCTTAGTTCATGATGCAAAATAGCTAAAATATCTTTTCTTTTCATATAAACATTAAGGTAAACTTTTCCTTTAAAAACATCCCAAGCACCAGCCGCACGCATATAAGAATATTTCAGCTCGATAGTAGAATCATCGCTAAAACCATAATTTCTCTTAATCATATCAAACGCAGCTTGATTGTACTTAACAGGAGATTTAATTTTATCTAATTCTTTATACTCATTTAACATTCGCAAACTATCTTCCATAGATAAATCAGGACGCATAAACAACGTCTGAACCTGTTGATGAGCTTTTTCTTTTGAAATTTTAGGGGTAAATATATTACTTAGTTTATTTAGAACAATTGATTTATAGTATTTAAACTTTTCTGCAAACGAAACTTTTGGCAATATCTTTTTGTTATTATTCAGAAGCTTAGCTGTTTTATCAATTTTACCAGTAAAATTTATCGAACTCAAATTTTGCAAAGATTTCGATTTTTTAAAGCTTTGCATATTTGCCGATCTGCCAGAAATATTATATGTATTAAATCTAATGTCCATTTTCTAATATTAGAAAACACATAAAAATAAAATTTGCTAGATATTTTTCAAATGCTCAATTTTTAATTCGGGTTCTAGTGTAATTCCAATAACATCTATTTGATAATTTTTTATTTTATTCTCTTGTAAATATGATAAAACTCCGGTTTTTATATTGTTATATTTCGTTCCAGTAATGGCTTCAAGTGGGGTCCCAAATGAATTTGTCCTGCGAGTTTTTACCTCAACAAAAACAACACGATTTTTAAACTTTGCAATAATATCAATCTCACAAAGCTTTGAAAAATGTCTATTCCGCTCAATAATTTCATACCCGTTTTTCACAAGGTATTCACAAGCTAAATCTTCACCTTTATTTCCGAAATCACGATTATTCAATTTCAATACCTATTGTTTTACACCAAATCTTGCGTACGTTTTTAAATTTAACAAAGTTTCGACATCTGCAAAAAATGGTTTAGTTTTAATATTATCACCACTCCAACGAATAGGAGAAATATCAATTCCACCACGTCTTGTATACAAAGCTGCAACAAATAATTCATCCGACGCATCTAATAAATCCGCCAAACGTTTAAATATCATTTCGCAACATTCTTCGTGAAAATGATATTCTGAACGAAATGACACTAAATACTTAACTAAAGATGCTTCATCAATATGTTTTGCTGAATTATAGTAAATAAAAACATCACCAAAATCTGGTTGATGAGTTACCCTACAATTTGAACGCAAAGAATCAAATGTCAAATAATGTTCTATCTTTGAATTGTTAACCGAAAAAACTTTTAAAAGATTTGGAGTTTCTTTAAAAATGTCGATAATTAATTTTGATTCATCAACATAGTTCATAATATTTTCAAATTGTGAAAATATGCGAGTTCTATTAGCTGTAGTATCAACTATTTCGACATCAACAAAAGTTTCAAGCCTACTGGATAAATCCTTTGAAATAAAAGACAAGCAAATTTCTAAGCATTCTTGTACTGTTTTACCTAGTTTAAACATATTGAAAGAATTCAGATATAATTTTAAGGATTTTGATTCAATAATATATCTGCTATCGCAAGGGTATTTTAATTTTATCAAACGAGTAACCGGAATACCATTTTCTGTCATACAAGAAAACTCATAAGCTTGCCAAATGTCAAAACCTTCGAAAGGAAGATTATATTCATTGATGTTGTATTGTTTCCTATTTTCTATACGAGGAATTGCTACTAACAAACTTGGATTATAAAAATCACACCCATTTGACTTTTTACCTAAATGTGTTGATGCTAGTCTGTTTGTTTCTGATTTAAATATATCTAATATGCCCATAGTTTAATTTTAGCATAAAAAAGTCGCCCAAGATAGGCGACTTTTGAAAAATATTTTAACAGCCCTTATGCAATATCTTCGTAGGCCTGAGGATTATTTAATAAATCATAATTTATTTCATTCTCGTTATCCGCAATGGTTGCCGCAACAACTGTGTCAGACATAACATTCAATGTTGAACGGAACATATCTGTAATTCTTTCAATTGTGAACAAGAACGCGAAACCTGCGACCAATTGTTCAGGACTTAATCCCATACCATTTAAAATCAAAGAAATAGTAATTAATCCACCACCAGGAATACCCGCACAAGTACTTGATGCAACAATAGCCAAAATTGCGATTTGAACAATTAAAAATGGATCAAGCGGAACTTGATAAGCTTGCGCTAAGAAAATTACGGCTACAGTTTGTAATAACGCGGTTCCATCAAAGTTCAATGTTGCCCCCAATGGCAATACAAAACTTGAAATTTTATGAGATATACCGCGTTTTTCACAACAAGCAATTGTTAAAGGTAAAGTCGCAGATGAGCTTGCGGTACCAAAAGCAACCATCATTGCTTCAGCTACTGCAGAAAATAGCATTGGAGCTGAAACCTTTGAAAAACACTTCAAAAATATTGGATAAACCATAAACATTTGGATAGCAAAACCAACTAACAATACTAATAAATATTTAGAAATAGTAGTAAATATACCACCACCAAAACTAGCTACAGCAGTTGCTGTAAGGGCAAACACACCAGGTGCTGCAAATAACATAATCCAATCGGTTATTTTCATAGTTGCTGCAAAAACAGATTCAAAAAACGAAACGATTGGTCTATTTACATCTCCAACTTTAGCTAAAGCTAATGCCAACATTACAACAAATATAATAATTGGAACCATATGCCCTGTTGCAATAGCTTCAAACGGGTTATTTGGAATAAAATCTAAAAACATATTTAATACATTGCCTTGTTGTTCTTGCATTGCAGTCGCAACAGATGCTTGAACATCAGATGCAACATTTTCGGCAATATAACGAGCCGCACCGGCACCTGGTTTTACCAACAAAGCTAATGTTGTCCCTATTGTTACAGCAATTGTAGTTAAAATCCCGTAATAAAGAACCATTTTTGAACCAAATTTGCCAAGCTGTTTATTATCACCAACACTTGTTATACCAATAATAATTGCAGATACTACAAGTGGAATTACTACCATTTGAATTAATCTAATAAACACTTGACCAATAAATGTTAAAAGATTTCCAATAAACACATTAGGATGTGAGTGTAATAAAATACCTACTAACACACCGGCAATAATCCCGAAGAAGATATGCCAGTTTCTTTTAATACCCAAACCTAACGCAATTAAAATTTGCATGTGAAGCTTCATTCTTTTATCCTCATTAACTCTTTCTCGTTACTATTCGACTTGATAATTATACAACTTTTTTCAAGAAATAGCAATTACTTCATTTACAGGATTTTGTATTATCAACAAATGTAACAATATTACAAAATCAATTAAAGAATTTAATTATTTCTGCCGATATACATACTAGAGAAGTATGAGGTTAATACCGTGGCTGATATCAAAATAAATAAAGAAATTTTGACACAACTTACAGGAAGTATTGATAAATCTAAATTCGAAGGTAAGAAAAAACTTTTGAGTTTATTTGATTTGATTGACAATTGCACAAAAAATAATACTATCGACATCAAAGAAATTACAAATTTCGCGAACAGCGTATTTACTGCAGATACAAACAAAGATAATACTGTAGACAAAAAAGAATTAGAAGCATTCATTAAAAACAATAAAGAACAATTCGAAGCTGCAAAAATAAAAGCAAAAGATATTCTTGAATTTTTCAATGTATTCCTAAACTCTGCCGATAAAACTGACGAAAAAAGTCAACGTATAAACAACCCTGATGGCAGTTATTCTTTAATATACGAGGAGATAAATTCAGCCCCTTATTACCTTAGACAAAAGGATACGATTATAAAAAGAATCAATTATGACAACAATAACAATATTATAACTACAGAAATAACTGAAGGTAACACGAGAACAATACGAGACAAAAATGGGAGAATATTAACAACGCAACAATTAGATGGAGATAGAGTTGTATCAGAACTAAAAGCTGATCATAAAACTTATTACTACGACGGCAATAAGACAACTATAAAAAACCAGCTTGATGAAATTCAATTTGAAATTGAAACTCTAGAAAGTGGAAAAAGGATAGTTAAAGAATATAAAGAGATTGCCGAAAACAAAATAGCTGTCATAACAACAAATGAAGAGACAGGGGAGCAATCGCAAGAAATAATATATAAAGATTATTATAGAATATATAAAAATGAATTCCAAATAATAGAGTTAAGGGATCTAAAACAAGCAATAAATAACCCCATAGATGCTGACAATTACCACAATATAAATTATATGGGCAAAAATATAATAAAATCTATTGCTAAAGAAGAAGATAAAAATTTTCAAAAAACGTATATTACAGGTATGGTAAATAAAATTATTGAACTTGCAGAACTTGTAGAGATCAATTCTGATGAAATCAAGGCAATAAAAAAAGAAATTGAAACCAACGGTTTTGAAAAAGTTTCTATAGATTCAATAAATGAAACATATTCAAAACTATTTAAAAAAATAGAAAAGAAAGAAATAGCAATTTCAACAAGCACAATATGGAACAAATACTACAAAAGCGAAAACTCATACAGAAAAGTTGAAACAAAAGATAAAATAATCATAATCGATAGTCAAAACAACAAAACCACTATTGATAAAAACAAATTATTACAAGTATATTCTCAACGCGATAGAAATGTCATGTGGGATGTTATAAAAACATTACCAGCCGAAACTCTTATTGATTTGTCAATCGAAGTTTCATTTTCTAATCATCAAGAATGCAAAGGAGCTGCTGCATCATACAACACAATTCTTGATAAAGTAAATGTTGGTGATATTGTTAAAGAAACTGATATTATCCATGAATGTGGACACGCAATAGACCACTTGGGCAAAGGTGGGAATGACAGATACCAATCAATTAATAATGAAAAGTTTAAACAAGCATTTAAAGTTGGTATGGAAAAATTCCTAAAAGCAGGGAACAAACGTTGTATTCAATATTTCGACCCGGAAAATAATGAATATATAACAAAGAATACATCCCTTCTAAACTCAAACAGCAAAAACGATTCAACATACGCAACACTAGATGAAGCAGAAATGTTTGCAGAATGTTATACTCTGATAATGTTGGGTACATGCGATTCTGAAGCAGTTATTACGACATACTTTAAAGAAGCACTAGATTGCGTATTAGAAATCCTAAAAAGCACAAGAGAATTACCTAACGTCAAAAGACATTAAAATTTTCATATCAAAATATCTTAAAAAAAAGTGGGTAGGTTGGGTGAAACCCAACAATTTTTTAAGTGCAAAAACAGTGCAATTTTGTGCAAGGTTAATGCAAAAGTGTGCAAAAATGTGCAAGAAAAGTCCCTTTTCGTCCGGTTTGAAATTCTAAACTTCCGACCGCTATAATTTAGTGTTGTTGGGCTAAAAGCCCAACTTACAAAAAAGCACTTCTGTAATTAAACACTCAATATGAGAAGAAAGAACATGGAGTCTGATCATTTTGGCTTATTATCTAAATTTTAGAGTTCATGATATAGTTAAGTATATTAGGGAGTGTATAATATGGATGTAAAATCAATTAACCCAAATCCAACAAGTTTTAAAGCATTATTGAATCTAATTGGTGATAAAAGCTGCCTGCCTAAAGGAGCAACAAAACGATTACAAAAATTAGTACAACCAATTGGTACAAATACTGATATTATTACTATTGGCGTATACAAAAGAGGAACAAATGAAACACGTGTCTATATTGGAACTCCACCCAAAAGATCTCGCAAGAGTCTTTTTATACCATTTGTAGAAAAAATAATCCAAGGAAAAAATTATCCCAATGCTATAAGTAAGTATTTTAATTCAAAAGAAATAAGGATGAATAACTATAAAGAAATTTATCGTTACATGTTAGATATAAAAGATAGGTTTAAATTAACTGTGTAATGTATAGTTCTGTAGGGTGCATTGCAATGCACCTTTTTAATATCAAAATTTCCAAATTGGACTTTTTGCGGACTTGGGGGTAAATATTGAATCAGCCTAGCTTTCCTCCCTGGATGGACTCTGCCGAAGCAAAGGTGACTAAATGTCACGTTTGCTGAGAGGTGATTAAGGAGGGGTGATATGGAATTTTGAGTCCATCAAAAGACCGTTTTCGTCCAGTTTGAAATTTGTTTTTCAACTCACTTCCGACCGCCATAATTTAGTATTGTTGGGCTGAAAGCCCAACCTACATTTTGTTTACTTCCGACCAAAACGGACATTAAAATACATTAAAATACAAACTCCATATAAAAAAGGGTTGGACTTTTGTCCTAACCCTTTTTTAGTTTGGGGCGTGAAGAGACTGTCTTGACCTGTTCGCGTTAAACGTGTCTACGTGTTTTGCTACAGAGTTTTCAACTCTTTGCAAAAGCACTCCGCACTCTGCTCACAGGTCGCTCGAACTCCAAAAGCAGCTTCTCGTCACACTCAATACAAAGATACTGAAAAAGGACCTTTATAAGGTCCTTTTTTAGTATCTGGGCGTGAAGAGACTCGAACTCCCACGCTTTCGCACTAGTTCCTAAGACTAGCGTGTCTACCATTCCACCACACGCCCATGTGCTAAGGTGTTTCTGCATCAACTCGTATGAGTTTCAACAGTTACTAATTTATAATAAGAAATGTTTAATGTCAAGCCAAAATTATATTATTCAAAAAATTTTTATTGTAAAATTAAATTGTAATGAAAATTCAAAGGATTCAAGCATACACATTAACTCGGCCTTACTACAGTAACAACGAGCAACATACAATCAGACAAGCATCCGCACAACTTTTTCACTCTAATTCAATATCTGCGGTAAAATCTGATTTGTTTATCTGCTCCAATAACAAAAACTGCCCCTCATTTACAAGCTCTAACATCCTTGAAAAAATGATGAGGAATTATTTAAAAAGAAAAAGCCTGAATAATTCTCTAACACACTCAAAAAGACCCTATTTGACAATAGAAGATGACCTAAAAGAAATAATAACTCCAGTAAAAATTAGTGTTTCTAAAAAAGAATCCATCAACGCATTTGACATAAACCCTAAAAACTCCCGCAAATACCTATTATTCTTACACGGATTTTCTCAGAACATAACCAGCAATCAACCTCTATACAAAGCTTTAAAAGATAGCAATTTTGGAATTTTAGCAATTGATTATAGAGGTTACGGTGCAAACAAACACTCGATAAATACAAACGAACGAGGCTTGCTACAAGATATGAAATCCTCAATAAAATACCTTAAAGACAAAGGCATAAAAGAAATCGGACTGATTGGACATAGCTTTGGAGGATATCTGGCAACAAAACTAAGCAAAGCCTCGCAAGTAGACTTTCAGATTTTAGTCTCCCCGATGTTATCTTTAGAATTCTGGCTAAAAAACGTTATTAAAAACCCGAACAAATATAAACAAGAAAACAAAATGGTAAAATTCATCCCTGGTTTTAAAGACCAATACAGAAAAATATTTAACATCGACAAACAAATCGAAGGAAATAACACCGCAACCTACATAATACAAGCGTTTAAAGACCGCTACATCAGAACATCAAAAGTAAACGAGTTCGCAAAAAAAATAAATAACCTTAAAGAATATAAAATCATACAACAAGGCGGACATCGAATGGATAACAACAAAATTGAAGCAATCATTGATATTCTTAAAAATTTGTAAAAAGTATGATTTTATGCAATACTAAAGACAGATAAAGGGAGAGTTAGGGATTATGGAATATAAATTAAAAGACACATTATCAAAAGACGCATTTAGATATGGCTATTTAGTAAACAAAATTGCTCCATTTTTAAAACCACATATCCCTAGAATTGTTCTAAACATGATTTTAGCAATCCCTCTAGGGTTATTAGACGGGGTTGTAGCATTTACACTAAAGCCATATATGGATTGTGTTATAAACGGTAAAGCATGGTCAATTGGACATTTTACAATTGAGCAAAATGTACTAGCTACGGCAATACCATTTGGAATAGTTCTTTTCGCAATAGTTCAAGGTCTTTTAAAATACACAAACAACTATCTAACAGACTGGACTGGGAATAAAATCTCAAACGCGTTAAAAATCGAATTATTCAAAAAACTAACCTCCCTTGATCCAAAATTTTATGACATAAATTCATCAGGTTTAGTATTAACAAGATTTTTCACAGACCCTGAAACCGCATCAAAAAACATCATTAATACTTTAAAAAGCTTTATAATGACAAGCTTTGGAATTGTTGGACTTGTAGCAGTTTTACTTTATAACTCTTGGAAATTAGCTATAATCGGCGTTGGAATTATGGCGGTTGCAATAACACCTGTTACTTTAATTAGAAAACGCATCAAAAAAGTGTCCAATGCCAATATGGTTGTCGGCGGAGATATGACAACTAATTTTAACGAAACTTTTGCCGGTAACAAAATAGTTACAGCATACAATTTACAAGAAATGCAAAATAAAAAGTTTGAAAAACAAATCCACCACCAATTTGATTTAACAATCTCATTAACAAAACGAGTAGGCTGGATGTCACCGATAATGTATTTTATTTGCTCTATAGGTATTGCACTTGTAATGTTTTACGGCAATCACTTAATTATAAGCGGACAAATGACTGCCGGAAGCTTTGCTTCGTTTGTAACATCACTTCTTTTACTTTATAAACCAGTAAAAGATTTGGGTAGAACTCTTACCGATTTACAAACAACATTTGTTGCACTAGGCAGAGTATTTGAATTATTTGATTTAGTTCCACATATCAAAGACTGCAAAAACGCTCTAACAATGCGCGGACTAAACTCATCTATCGAATTTGAAAATGTATACTTTGAATACGAACAAGACGTACCAGTGTTAAACAATTTGACTCTAAGAGTACAAAAAGGTGAGACAATTGCACTTGTTGGAAACTCAGGAGGTGGTAAGAGTACTATCGTAAATTTAATCCCAAGATTTTACGACATTAAAAGCGGTAGTATAAAATTTGACGGTGTAAACATTAAAGATTTAAATATAAATTCACTAAGAGAGAATATTTCTTTTGTATTTCAGGATAATTTTTTATTTTCAGGAACTATTCGAGAAAACATATTAATGGGTAAAAAAACAGCCACTGAAGAAGAATTACAAACAGTTATAAAAATGGCACACCTTGATGAGTTTTTATCAACATTGGAAGATGGCATAGATACCTACGTTGGAGAAAGAGGCGCATCCTTATCCGGCGGACAAAGGCAACGTGTTGCAATTGCGCGCGCTATGATTAAGAATGCTCCGATAGTAATCTTGGATGAAGCAACATCTGCTCTTGATAACGAATCTGAAGCTATTGTCCAAAAAGCTCTCGATAATTTAATGGAAAATAAAACAGTATTTGTTATTGCACACAGATTATCTACAATCAGCAATGCCGACAGAATTGCAGTTATTAACGAAGGCGAACTTGTAGAGTTAGGAACACATAATGAGCTTATGAACATTCCTGAAGGCAACTATAAACACCTTTATGAAATGCAATTTAAAAACCAAGAAGTTAAAATTTAATTTAACATAACTTAACAATAAGGCAATTTCTCCGTCAAAAATTTCTTTATAAATACATAGGAAGAAATTAGACGGGGAAATTATGTTTTTTTCAACATATTATAGACCAATGGACATGAATTCCACTTCATGGATTACGTCAGCACTGTACAATTACAACAGAGCAGATATAAATTCAATCAGTTGGATTAACCCAAATCTGCAACTGACACCTACGTTATACTATAACGACAATAGAAATAAGCAAAACATATATAATCCTTTTTATGGGCATGTTGAAGGTTGGTGGAATAATTATCGACCAACAAATTATTACACCTACCGACAAACAACGCCTATAAAATGTATATGGCAAAATTATTATAATGCTAATAATACATACAATTATAAGAAAAATTACAAAAATAATATTACGGAAACAAAAAACACCAAACAAGGAACTATCCAAGAAGATCTAAGAAGCGAGTTTTTAACGACAGCTAAAAAATACAAAGGCTGTAACGAATCAGACGGAAGTTGGCGTCAAATATCAAACAGTAAAGAATGGTGCGCCGACTTTATCACACACGTTGTAAATGAAACCTACAACGACAACGGTTATGCCGATTTAAAAGGGTTTAACAAAAAAGAGAATAGCCCTCACATGCGAGTAGAAGAAATAAAGCAATGGGGGATAAAAAACGATAAATTCCTAAATACGGCAAATTCCACAAACAAAGCTAGAACTATTAAAGAAAATGTAAAAAAAGGAGACATAGTAATACTGCGAGAAAACGGAGCCTCGCATACAGGATTTGTGACAGAAGTCCTACCGGACGGCTCTTTTAAAACAATCGAAGGGAATCGCGATGATAAAGTTACAACGTATCAATATGCGGCAAACGACAACAAACTCAGCGGATTTGTTCAATTAGCCTAGACAATTCCATCTGCAAATTTTCAACAGTAGAATTGTTATAAATAACAAAATCAGCTTTTGAAACTTTGAAATCTTGCGCTAACTGAGCATCCATACGAATTCTGGCATAATCTTCAGAATAACCGTTACGCTCAATCAAACGTTTAAGACGAATATCATCATCACAATAAATAAACAAAATTTTATCAAATAAAGCCTCCATGCCGGCCTCAAACAGCAAAGGTATGGCTACGAATGTAAATTCAGAAGTGGCATTCGCAGAAAAAAATTCCTCAATATTTAATTTAAGCTCAGGGTAGAGAATCATTTCAAGCTTGTTCTTCAACTCAGGATAGTTGAAGACAAGCTTTCCTAATTTTTCACGAGATAATTTGCTGTTTTCAAAAACGTCATAATCCTTGAAAGCCTCTTTTATTAGTGGCAATTCCTCTAACAACTTATGACAGACTTTATCAGTATCCAAAACCGGAAACCCTTGATTTTGCAAAAACTTTTCGGTTACGGATTTCCCACTTGCAATATTTCCGACAATAGCTACTTTAAGCATTTTTCGCAGCAATCCTATTTAAAAAATTACGCAATTCTTTGATTTGTTTAGGTTTTATAGGTCTAAATTCTCCGCGACGTAAACCATCTAAATTCAATGTAGCATGTTGAACGCGTTTCAAGCTAACAACCTCATATCCCAAATACGCCAACATTTTACGAATTTGTCTGTTAAGCCCTTGATGTAATAAAATTTCTAAAACTGTCGAAGTCTTATCAATATCCAACACATCAACTTGCGCAAAAGCCATTTTACCGGGTTCAATTTCAATCCCCTTATACATTGCGTCAATGTCGTTTTGAGTAATTTTACCATTGATTGCAACACGATACAATTTTGGGACTTTTGCTGACGGATGGGTTAATTCATTAATCAAATCCCCATCATTTGTAAGAATTAGTAAACCTGTAGAATCCTTATCCAAACGTCCGACAGGTTTTAACCCGTGCAAATTCTCAGGTAAAAGGTCGTAAATAGTTTTTCTACCCTTTTCATCATCAGAAGTTGTAATATAACCGGCAGGTTTATAAAATCTGTAATATTCATGTTTAATAGGATGAATAAGCTTTCCATTAACAAAGACTTTATCTTTTGGCTGAACACCAAACCCTAATTCCGTAACTTTTTTACCATTGACCATCACTACACCGGATTCTATAAGTTCATCCGCTTTTCGACGGGAACATAAACCGGAAGATGCAATATATTTGTTTAAACGAGTTGTAGACATTTCATCTCCTGTTCAAAAACTTCTGATAACACCGAAGGAATTCTTCGATATAATTTACCTTCTCTATTAACAGCAACAACAGTAACCTCAGCATCGATATAAACTTTTCCGGTTTCTTTATTAGAAATAACTTGCTTAAATACGGCAGATAAACCATTATATGATTGTAGTTGGGTTTCTACAACCATAATATCATCAACCTTAGCTGACATTTTGTACTTAATATTTACACCTGCAACAGGGATTACAATATCGTGATTGTCTCGCAAATCTATCAATCCAAGCCCCATCATTTCTGTCCAATATACACGCCCCATTTCCATCCATCTCAAATATGAACCGTGCCAAACAATACCGTAAGAATCGGTATCTGCATAAAAAACTCTTTGTTCAAAAATATGTTTATTCATAATCCAATTATATCATTAAAATCAAAAATAGACAGCCCATGATTTAAAATATGACGATAAAAACTCTTTAACCTTATTTATTTTTAGCATGTATAATAACAATTATGGATAAGAAGATTTCAGAAAAAGTTATAAACCGTTTAACTTTATATCATTACATTTTGAGAGATTATATCGCGAACGGCGAAATTTATATATCTAGCAAGCAAATTGCAACTTTATTAAAAATAGATGATTCTCAAGTTAGAAAAGATCTTAATCTTCTAAACAACTCAGGGAAATCCAGAGTTGGCTATATTGTTAAAGAACTAAAAAAATCTATCGAAATGACCTTAGGTTACTCAAAAACTAAACACACCTGCATTATCGGTGCAGGGAATTTAGGTATGGCTTTGGCTAAATATGACAATTTTACAAGTTACGGACTGAACGTAGTTGCATTGTTTGACAACGACATAAACAAAATTGGGAACAAGATTAACGAAAAAGAAATTTTAGACATAAAAAATCTAACAGACTTTGTAAAAACCAACGAAATTGATATCGCAATACTAACGGTTCCAAGCAAATTTGCTCAAGAAACTGCAGATTTAATTGTTAATTCAGGAATTAAATATATTTGGAACTTTACCTCAAGGGTTTTAAAAGTTCCTGACGATGTCCAAGTCTGGAATGAAAACTTAATGGGTAACTTCTTGCAATTTACTTACAATATTTAATTCCTTAGAAGAATTCATCTCGTAAATATATTTAAGACCTTGTAAGGTCAAAATAGGATTTATTGAATCAAAAGGTCGTTTTAAATAATTGGCAATAAGTCCGCAATATCCTCCGGTTGCAACAATAGTTGCTTTTTCGTCAAGCTCAGCCTCACATTGTTCAACCAACCCATCAACCATACACGCAGTACCTCGAATTACTCCTGACAAAATCGCATCAGTCGTATTGTGACCTATAGCGTTATGAGAAATAGCAACATCAATCTTTGGAAGTTTTGAAGTCGCTTTATTTAAACATTTCATCTGAGTATTTATACCGGGAGCAATAACTCCGCCCAAAAACTCTTTTTTTGAATTAACAACATCAAACGACGTCGCTGTTCCAAAATCTATAACAATAACCGCACCATCATAGTCTTTCGCAACTGCTACCGCATTAGCTATTCTATCTGCACCTACTTCGGTCGGATTATCTGTTTTTATCATAACGTTTAAGTTTATACTATTATCAACAAAAATAGACTCTACCCCTAAAACATTATCAATTGCACTTTTAAATTTTACATTTAACTCTTCCACAACAGAAGCTATCACACAACCCTTAATGACAAAATCCTTCAATAAAGATTTTAAAAGCACTTCATACTCATCTTTAGATAAATCACGATCTGAAGCCAATCTGAATTCATTAATATAATTATCCCCCTCAAATAAACCGAGAGTTATGTTTGTATTTCCGATATCTGCCATCAATAGCATAATAGAATAGTCCTCACATTTTCGAGAACTATTCTATTACAAACATAGTTTTTATGCAAAGCAATTAGAACCTGTCGCCCCATCCAAAGCCATCTTGTGCGGCTGTAGTCTGACTGCCTGCAGTTGGATGTAATTGAGACCAATTACCCAATATATTACCGATTTGAGTTCCGACTTTTTGCTGCTTGTCATAATCTGTGCCATCAGTCTTTGAACCCCAACCGTCAACTAAACTTGTTGCGATTTTACTTGGTGAGAATTCAATCATAATTCCATCCTCCGTTCATAATCTAACTTGTATATATATAAAGTATTTATTAAGGATAGAATTGCACAAAATCTATAAATTTGTTACATAAGTTTACATAAAATTAAAATTTCTAATAATATTTCAAATCGGCATTAAATTCTTGACAAAAATTTATGAGCGGTTAGAATTATAATATCGTAGAATACTAATTTTATGTAGTATATAGTAGACAGAAAAGAAGGAGATTAATCTCATGGCACGTGAAAAGTATGAACGTACGAAACCGCACGTTAACGTAGGTACAATTGGCCACGTTGACCACGGTAAAACAACATTAACAGCTGCTATTACAGGTACATTGGCAGCAGCTGGTCAAGCAGCAGCTAAAAGATTCGATGAAATCGACGCTGCTCCAGAAGAAAAAGCAAGAGGTATAACCATCTCTACAGCTCACGTAGAATATGAATCAGCAACAAGACACTATGCTCACGTTGACTGCCCAGGCCACGCTGACTATGTTAAAAACATGATCACTGGTGCTGCTCAAATGGACGGTGCAATTCTTGTAGTTGCAGCTACTGACGGTGCAATGCCTCAAACTCGTGAACACATCCTACTTGCTCGCCAAGTTGGTGTTCCTAACCTAGTTGTATTCTTGAACAAATGCGATATGGTTGATGACGAAGAATTGTTAGAATTAGTTGAAATGGAAGTTAGAGAATTACTTTCTTCTTACGAATTCGACGGTGACAATATTCCATTCATCCACGGTTCTGCTTTAAAAGCTTTAGAAGCTGTTCAAGCTAACCCATCAATCTCTCGTGGTCAAGACAAATGGTCTGATAAAATTTGGGAACTTATCGATGCTTTAGATTCTTACTTCCCAGAACCAGAAAGAGACTTAGACAAACCATTCTTGATGCCTGTTGAAGACGTATTCTCAATCACAGGTCGTGGTACAGTTGCTACTGGCCGTGTTGAACGTGGTATCGTTAAAGTTGGTGACGAAGTTGAATTAGTTGGTTTAGGCGAAACTAAGAAAACTACAGTTACCGGTGTTGAAATGTTCAGAAAATCTCTTGATCAAGGTCAAGCTGGTGACAACGTAGGTGCTTTACTTCGTGGTATTGATAAAACTGAAATCGAACGTGGTCAAGTATTATGTAAACCAGGTTCAATCAAACCTCACACTAAATTCACAGCAAACGTTTACGTATTGACTAAAGAAGAAGGTGGACGTCACACTCCATTCTTCCCAGGATACCGTCCTCAGTTCTACATCAGAACAACTGACGTAACTGGTTCAATCAAATTCGAAGGTCAAATGGTAATGCCTGGTGATAACGTAGTTATGGAAGTTGAACTTATCAACCCGGTAGCTATCGAACAAGGTATGAGATTTGCTATCCGTGAAGGTGGTAGAACAGTTGGTGCTGGTGTTGTTGATACTATCCTTGAATAATTTTCAACAATAACCAATAACAATCGTAAAGACCTGATAGAAATTCTATCAGGTCTTTTTTCTGCCTTACTTTCTACTTATATATTTACCCAAGATATTGTAACCGATGAAAAACGATTAAGCCAACAATGACTCTAATATTTTCGCATTAGTTTGCGCTCTGCGTGATTGTCTTAAATACTTATCAACATTAGCTTTGATTTCTCTGGCATCATTATTTAAGTATTTAACCTCTTTATCAAGCATATTAACATACTCTTTCACGGTTGCTGTTTGATAATTATTCTTTTTCATTTTCCTATCCGTTTCCAGTTAAAATTTCCCCAATTAACAAACGAACTTATTATCCAAGAAGCGCATCTAAAATTTCAGCATTAGTAGCAGCTTTGTTGCTGTTTCTAACTTGGCTTCTATACATATAAGTTCTCAAAGCTTCACGAATCAATTCTGAACGTGTACGATTTTCTGAATCTGCTACTGAATCGATTTCATCTAAAAATTTTTCGGGCATTGAAATTAATACTCTTGCCATGTCATTTCTCCTTTAATTTTTCCAGTTATTATCCCCTTACATATATATAAAGTATTTTTATGTGAAAAAATTGCTACTTTTGTAGTTAAATAATATATATTATTAGCATAAATCTGTGATAAGTCTTATAAATAGTGGGTTTTAGGGTTGTAACAATTTCTTTACAAAGTCACTTGTTTTAGCAAAATAAAAAATTTAGGTGTATTATAGCAATAGTTGCATAATGTAAGGAGAATAAAATGCTTAACACACCTGTATTAGGTCCAATAATGGGGAATAAACAACAAGTAACAGTTTATGATCAAAAGAATAATGTTCGTAGAACTATAATTACAAGTCCAGTTGAAGCGGAAGCGTTCATAGGCATGAAAAACAGAGAAACAAAAAAAGCTGTAAGAAAAGGGTTTTTACAAGGTCTTGGTATAGCAGCGGCAGGTGCTGCAATTGGTTCTGTGGTAGCTTTAATTGCAAAACCTTCATTAGCAACCAAGCATTTTGTGAATCAATTAAAAATTGCAAAAAATTCGACTAAATCATATAAAGATTTTGCAAAATTAGCTGGTGATCATTTTGGAAGATATTTAAAAGCAAGAACAGGTTCTTTATCTCAAGGAGCAGTAATCGGCGCAACATTTGGAACCTTATTTGGTATGCTAAAGCCTGCTGTAAATGCCCAAAAAGTAGATAACGCAATCACAGAAATGTTTATTGAAAATAATAAAAGATAATTGATAACAAGTCTAAATGAATAAAAATAAAACCTAAACAGCCGGTAAGTAAACTTACCGGCTGATATTTATATAAGATATAAGATATTAAGCTGCTAACAAAGCTTCAACAATACTTGCATTTGTTTTGGATCTTTGTACATTTAAAATATATCTTTCGACATTTGCAACGATTTCATTTTCTTCGGCTGTCAAACATCTTACATTATCTAATTCTTTTACATATTCATTTACTGTTATCATTTCGTATGCCATAATTTTTCCCTTTATGTTTTGTAATCATCCCTTACATATATATAAAGTATTTTAATATTTAAAAATTGCGTGAAAAGTATTGAAAAAGTATATATTATTAACATAACTTTACAATTCGCTACAGGGCTACTATTTACAATACTTTTAGGGTAAAATTAGAATATAGATAAGAATGAAAAGGAAATATAAATGCTAAAAACAGGAATAGTAGGACTACCAAACGTAGGAAAATCCACATTATTTAATGCCCTAACCAATGCCAGAAATGCACAAAGTGCAAATTACCCGTTTTGTACAATTGAACCAAATATCGGGGTTGTCGATGTACCTGACGAAAGACTTGCCATTTTAAAAGATCTTTGCAAGGCTCAAGAAATCATCCCTACAGCAATACAGTTCGTTGATATTGCGGGATTAGTTAAAGGAGCAAGCAAAGGTGAAGGTTTAGGAAACCAATTCTTACAAAATATTCGAGAAGTAGATGCAATTATTCAAGTTGTAAGATGTTTTGACGATGAAAACACAATCCACGTTGCAGGTAAAGTTGATCCGGTTAGTGATATCGAAACAATCAATACCGAACTAGCTTTAGCTGATATGGCATCTATTGAAAGACGTTTAACAAGAATTGCTAAATCTGTTAAATCAGGAGATAAAGATGCAGTTTTAGAAGATAAAGTTTTAAAAAAATTGAATGATTTATTATCAGATTGTACATTTATTGATATTACACAACACTTTGAAGACGACGAATTAGCGGTTGCTAAAACTTTAAATTTATTATCTACAAAACCTGTTATATACTGCGCTAATGTTTCAGAATTTGATTTGAAAGACGGTAATGATTATACTCGACAAGTTGGCGAATATGCAAAAACTCATGGGGCTGAAATGGTTATTATCACCGCAAAAATAGAAGAAGAGTTGGCAGATTTAGGCGCAGAAGAAGCTAAAGAATATTTAGAAGAATTAGGTATCGAAGACAGTGGAATTAACCGAATGATTAAATCTGTTTATAACCTATTAAAACTTAGAACGTATATTACAGCCGGAGAAAAAGAAATTCACGCTTGGACAATTACAGCAGGGACAAAAGCACCGCAAGCCGCGGGAGTTATTCATACCGACTTTGAAAAAGGTTTTATTAGGGCTGAAATTACACCATACGAGGATTTTGTGGCACTTGGTTCATATAATGCTTGCAAAGAAAAAGGTGTAACAAGACTTGAAGGAAAAGATTACATTGTTCAAGATGGTGATATTGTACACTTTAGGTTTGCAGTATAGGGATATAAAAACATACAAAAAAGGTGACTATCAAGTCACCTTTTTGTTATTTAATTGCAATTTGTCTTAACTCTTTTTCTGATTTTAATTGATAAGCTTTCATCGCTTGAGCTGCCGAAAGCACTGCTGCAACTTTGTTATTATCAGCATCTTCCGGAACATGATACAACACAAGCGTTGAATCTTTAATTTCAGTCGCTATCGGAGTATTACCATTCATTCTCTGGATATAATATTGACCCTTTTCATCAATTTTAGTTTTATAAACATCATTTTCATCATTTGCATTTCTAAAACATAAATTTTCTTTTAACCCAGGAATGCCCATTAATTCATCCATTTCATTTAAATAAATTCTATTTATAGTTAAAGTATATGGGTAATATTCCTTGTCATAATCTAGTTTTAATGAGTTTGTATTAAACAAAGATACAGCCATTTTTCCATCTGTATTATGCCTAAATACAGCAGGAACATTACGATCACCATGGGCAGTCTGCAATACTAACGGATATATTGCGCCATTATTCAAAGCTCCACAATTTGGATTTTTACGAAGCGACATTATTTTGTCAAAATCTTTTTTATTTTCTAATATAAAACTTTTATATTTTTCGCCATCAATTTCTAGCCACTCATCATGAACTCTTTGACGCCCTTGTAGGGTCATATTTTTAGTTTTTGAATCCCAACCGGTTGAACCAACATCATCACCATCATACAATGTAGGTAATCCAGGCAATGCAACCAAGAATTTCATCATAGCTTTTAATTTATTAATTGCCGGTATCATTACTCGTTTAAATGATTCATTTTCAAAATTTGCGGCCTTTTTTTCATCCATTGGCAAACCATATTTATCTTTTGCCAATTTCATAACAGTGGAAATTGCAACATCAATTGGTTTTGATCCAAAAGCTTCAGGGTCAAATCTTCTTCCCATATATCTTCCGTTAACCAAATCACAAACAGATTTACTAATAGCAATAAAAGCCTGATCATACTGTTGCTGAGTTAACTCGCTCCCGATTGAATTCAACTGATTAATACATGCTGCTCTTACTGTATCAGCCATCGCAACTGCTTTTGGAGATACATGAGAATAATCAAAAGAATTAATATCATTAGCAGAGATATCTCCAAAAAATCTATCATTAACATACCTAAATGCACGTTCTCTATACTGGAAATTATCTGGGTTTTGTAAATCAGCATAAAACATTCCCATATCTAATGCGCAGCAATGTAAAGCTCTTGGCTTGTCATGATTGCCCACAAACGTATAAGAATAAATCAATGAATCCAACATGCCGGAACGAACAAATGGAATACTATCAGCTTCATTCTTTTTACCAATCATTTGCTGATGTAACAATTTTTCAACATAATCATAATCTTTACCGGCAACATCCCCTGTTTCAAAACTTCTTGTAAATAAATTTGAGACAGTTGAAAAGAAATATGAATAATTAGCAATAGAAGTTATACCGGTTTCGCGCAAAAACTTAGTTATAATATCTCTAGGGAAAGCATATTTTTTAGACAACCACCCTTGTCCAATATTATACAAATCTTTTTCATCCGTAACTTCTGCCACGATATAAGAATTAGGATTTTGCGATAATACACCTTGGGTAAATTTTTTCCAAAAATCAATTATATAATCCCAAGTATATTCAAAAGAAGTATCACCGTTTCTTAACGCTTCAATATCTGCAATATCTTTGGTTGCATCAATACGCCAATCTAATCCTGATTGTGTTTTATCAATAATCAAATCTGCCAATTTAAAACTCTCTAAAGAAGTATCTTTCAGAGTTCTGTATAAACTTTCTACAATCACACTTTTTTCTGAGGTGTCAATATTTGGAATACCTTTAGCTATCTTATTCAATAGCTTTGTTGCCTCATCATTTGGGGAGGTTGCATTTGAAATTCCAAGGGTTTGTAAATGAGTGTTTTTCAATTCCTTATAATTATAAGACAATTCACCATTAGCATGAGATATAGCAACCAAAGTTTTTGGTCGTAATGATTTTACAATAGCAAATTTTGCAATTTCCGGTCCGACCAGTTGAATTGCATACTTACCGAATTCTGTAACCTCTCCGTCTTGGAATAATTTTTTACTCTCAGGCAGTAACTTATCAACTTGCTCTAATGCCTTCATCGCAAAATCAGACATTTCATTTGTATAAATATCATTCATCGCGTTATAAGTTTTTGCATATTCTGAAGGTAAATTCTTATCCCCCGCTTTAAATAATTCATAACGAGAGACTCCGACATCCTCTGCAACTGAAGCTCGTTTACTAATCAATGGAGAGCCAAGAACAGCAACCACATTATCTGCAAACTCAATCGAATCTAATGGTAAACTCATTAAACTTTCTAAAATTTGTGATTTTTTATCTTCATTAGATAATTTACGTGAAGATAAATAAAAACCGTCAACAACATTTTCAACTTCAGCTTTTGAAACCTTAGTTTTTACAGCCAAAGGCAGATGTTTATTATCAGCATAAGAAATTACATCATCATAAGCCAATGATGGATTACCTGAATAATTACCTCTTAACATTTGTGCCACATATAATCTGTGAATATCATTTGTTTTGCGAGTCCAGTATTTACCTGCTTCAACAGTATAGTCTTGTACTTGATAATTGCCGCGTTTAATATTTCCGGCTTCACGAGCTCTATATTTCTCAGGTATGTTCAACAACGTTTTTGCATCTACATTTGAGAAAGAAAAATTCAATTTGGCAATATCAGGATTTGCATCCCAATTTTCAAAACCACTTTCAAATTTACCATCTGTGACATGATGTATTGATTTTGAAACCAAACGCGCCGCAGCAGGACCATCTAAGAGGATGTTATTATCTTTTTTGTGCTTTCTGTTGTACTGATCTATCAATTTGATGTTTTTATCATAAATCTCCGGATTAATATCAATAGAATATAAATGCACTGAATCGTTATGAGTATGTAAAGCATAAGGATTATCCAAATTAGATTTTTCATAATCAACTATTAGATTTTTAGCATCTTTTATTTCTTTTTCTGAAGCTAATCTTTTATCAAAATATTGAATATATGTTGGCTTTTTAGAGTCATACTCAGGATTTGAGCGTGATGAAATTCTACCGGAAAGATCTTGGGTATATATTCTAGGATGGTTAACTACCTTATGCGAAATAAAATCTTTATTTTTTACAAAAATACCCAAAGATAAAGGACCATCAGCTAAGCTTGAAGCTTTAAACCAATGTTTATAAGGAGAATCCTCTCCCCACTTTATTAAATGTTTGAAATGTACCCCTTGTAAACCTTCATTTACAAAGGCACCATCAGAAACAAAATTCAAACCGTGTGAAAACATTTTACGCTGAAATGACGCATAATTATTTATATTACCCAAAGAGTTTATCATTTGATAACAATTAGAGTTCCAATAACCTGCGGCAGAAAAATCATCATCAGTAAACAAAGGAAGCGAAATTATTTTATCATAAGCATCATATTCGCCTTTATCAATTGCACATTCCATACCGGCTAATGTACCGCCAAATTTATTATTTAAGGTTTTTACAGTATTTATACCACGTTGTTTTAAATTAGGGTCATCAATAATTATATTCTGATCATTATAAACTTTGCCAACATTTTGCGAATCAATAATCACTAATTTCATTGAACCACCACGGCTTACATTTGAACGATTTGGCATAACAATATTAAACAAATGATAATTATCACAATAAGTTTTTCGCTCATCAATCATATCGCCACAGTCTACATAAACTCTCGAAAAATTATCCGTACCTTTGTCCTTTAACACATAATGAAAAGCAAATGGCACATTATCACTTATACCAAAGGTTCTTGATAAATCAATTCGATTTTCCTCAGAACTTAATTTATAAGCATCGTGCCCATCCTTAGTTTGTGCACGTCCTGCTGAAATATAATTTCCATAAGCATCCTTACGCAACTTATAAACTTCTAGATAACAATCATGCTTATCAGAATCATAAGGACAATTAACCACAAACTCTCTGGCACCCATATCTGATTTGTCAAACTTAAAACCCTGAAATGACGGTACACTCTTAACTTTTGCTTTTTCCCTGTTTAAATCAAAATATACTTTCACAAAACACTCCTTAATGTCAATTATAACAACCATAAAGAAAAATTTTTGTTAGCTGATTGGACATTATTAAGAAAATTTTACAAATATTATTTTTTGTTGGGTTTAATTAATTTTTTAACTATAATTATACGTGTATTAAGTACAATAAATATTGTATAAAACCCAAGGAGAATCAAATGCAAATGACTGAAATCAAATGCGATATCAAAGACATTAACTTAGCAGAACAAGGTAAAAAACAAATTGATTGGGCATTTAAAGATATGCCTGTTTTAAAATCAATTCGTGAAAGATTTATTAAAGAACAACCATTTAAAGGTTTGAAATTGTCAGCTTGTGTACACGTCACAAAAGAAACAGCAGCTTTATGCACAGTAATGCAAGCAGGTGGAGCTGATGCAGTATTAGTTGCATCAAACCCATTATCCACCCAAGACGATGTAGCAGCTGCACTGGTAAAATATTATAATATGCCGGTTTTCGCCATTGCAGGTGAAACTGTTGAACAATACAAACAGCACATCAATGAAGCCTTAAACCACAATCCTGACATTATCATTGATGATGGTTGCGATATCGTTTCAACAATCCACGCAGAAAGACCTGAAATGATTAGTAATATTATCGGTTCAACCGAAGAAACAACAACCGGTATTATTCGATTACAAGCTCTTGAAGCTCAAGGCGAATTAGGATTCCCTGCAGTTGGAGTAAATACAAGTTTAACTAAACACCTATATGACAATAGATACGGAACAGGTCAAAGTTCTTTTGACGGAGTTCTAAGAGCTGCCAACATTCTAATCGCAGGAAAAACAGTAGTAGTATCTGGATACGGTTGGTGTGGTAAAGGTGTTGCTTTAAGGGCTAAGGCATTAGGCGCAAATGTTATTGTTTGCGAAGTTGACCCTCTTAAAGCTCTTGAAGCTGCAATGGAAGGTTATAGAGTTATGCCTATCGCAAAAGCAGCTTTAGAAGGTGATATCTTCCTTACTGTAACAGGTGATAAACACGTAGTAGACGTTGAACACTTATTAACAATGAAAGATGGCGCATTTGTAGGAAACGTAGGCCATTTTGATTGGGAAGTTAACGTAGGAGATCTTAGAGTCCATACTACAGAAATTCGCCAAATCAGACCTGACTTGGAAGAATATGTCCTTGATAACGGTAAATCTATTTACGTTATTGCCCAAGGTCGTCTTGTAAATCTTGTAGCTGCTGAAGGACATCCTGCAAGCGTTATGGATATGAGTTTTGCAAACCAAGCCTTAGGTATTGAATTCCTTGTCAAAAACAAAGGACAATTGGAAAACAAATTGTATACACTTCCTCACGAAGTTGACGTAAATATAGCAGAATTAAAACTTCAATCTATGGGGATTGAAATTGATACATTAACTCCGGAACAAGAAGAATACTTAAACAGTTGGAAAATATAAACAATAATAAAAAGGAGGCAATCAAGCCTCCTTTTTCATAACTATTCAGAAAGTTGTTTTTTATTATGAATGATAGACGAAAATAACGCTGTTACGATGAAGAACAACCCTATCAAGCCGGTAATCACTTCAGGCACTTCTTTTACTGTGGATATCAACATTATGATAGCCAATGCACCAATTGCCCAATGAGCTCCGTGTTCTAAATACAAAAATTTTGCTAAAGTTTTTTTCTCAACAAGCATTATAGTCAATGATCTTACAAACATTGCGCCTATTGCAAGCCCAATTGTAATAATTAAAACATCTTTACTCAAAGCAAACGCTCCTAATACACCATCTAAAGAAAATGATGCATCAATTAATTCAAGATAAATAAAACTAATCAACCCGGCACACTTAACAGACTCACCCACACATTTTGCCTGACGTAATTCTTCTTGTTTTTCCAAGAAATTTGCGACACCATCAATTACCAAATACGTAATAATACCCGCTAAACCTGCTAATAGAACTGATAATCTTTCATCTTGCGGAATATATGAGTGAACCCAGATTAAACTTAACAAAGAAATTACAACCTCTATACCTTTAAAATGGTCCAAGGTAGCAAGTTTTTCTTCTATAGGTTTTAACCAATGAATTTCTTTTTCGTGATTGAAAAAGTAATTTAAAAACAACATTATTAAAAACATACCACCAAATGTAACAATAGGAGCATGAGTTGCATGTAAATAGCCGGCATATTTATCAGAATCAGTTAATGCAATTTTTGCAACAGTTAACATATCTAACTTCGCGAAAATAGCAACAACCAAAACGGGGAATACAAATCTCATACCAAATACAGCAATTGCAATACCCCAAGTTAAAAATCTATGTCTCCATACATCTGACATTTTTTCTAACTTCATAGCATTAACAACAGCATTATCAAAAGATAAACTTGTTTCTAATACTGCCAATACTAAAACAATAAATACACTCGCAAATCCTGCCCCGGGATGTACATGTTCACCCCAGAAATACGCTCCGATGACACCAATTATTGTTACTAAATAAGATCCCAAAAAATATTCCAACATATTAATTAACCTTCTTTTTTACTATTAACAAAATTATAATACATTAAAAATACAATCCTGATATCCTATAAAAAAAGTAAAAGACCTCTCAATAGAGAAGCCTTTTACTTGAATAATTTATTTTAATACTAGTTCATATCGCTTGAGCTTGGAACATAATATTGAAATGTATCAGGCTCATTATCAGGGAAAACCAACATAAACGGTTGATTTTGTCTAATAACAGCAGATTCGCCTTTATATAATGCCGGATATTCTTTTTTCATAGGCAATCTTTCTTCATGATAATTCACATAACTTACCGGCAAAAATGCAAAACTTCCGTTTTGTTGAGGAATAATTTTACCTGTTACTTGGAAACCTTGAAATAACATCAAATCATAATCCAATCTTGTATTAGCATTCATTTGAACATGTACAATTTCAGGCGGATTTGTAATGTTAAAATCATGTAATGCTGTAACCTGAACAGTTTTAGCTTCAACACCTTGCATCAAAGCTACTGATAAAATTAACGCTGAAAACGCCATAATCATTTTTTTCATATTATCTTACTCCTTTTCTATAGTATATGAATAATTTTGTCCTTGTTTTGCTTCACTTTCAGATGTTTTTTCTATTTTTTTACCACTCGGGAATTTTAAAAAAAACACTTGATTTTTTTTTATATATAAATCTTCACCTTTTTTAGCTAATGAAAGCGGTGAAGCTTCATAAACCGAATTTACAGATGACTTGAAACGATTTTCATTTTCATTTTTTACTGCACCTTCAACTGCAGCATAACCCATTTTTAAGCCGGAAACAAAATGGTTTCCTACACTTAATGCGGCCTTTTTAGCCATATCGCCCTTATCCATAGGAACTGTATACGAAGCTTTAATGTTCAATTTCAAGTCTTGAATTTTTCCGTTTTCATCAACATAACTTGTCGGTTGAAAAGAAAAATCAGCATCTTTTTTTAGTCTTTTCGGACTAACAACATCCACCAAATCGCCTTTTAGAATAATTCCGGTCTGCAACGATTTTGTTTCAGATATTTCTAAAGGTTCCATTAACTTGACGGAAATTGTTTTTGGAGGAGTTTCTGTTGAAAAATCATTCAACGAACTTACTCCAACCGTCTGAGCACACACAGGTGTACAACAAACTGCTAATATTAAACCGAAAAATAAAAATTTTTGCCTCATAATAAATACCTTTGTCAAAATTATAATAACAAATTTTAAAAAAAATATCAAATATTCAATAAAATCAATCTTTTATAAGATATTTTTTCAAATATCGACCGGTATAAGATTCTTTACAATTGATAATTTCAAATGGTGAACCTTGAGCAATTACCTGTCCACCATCGACACCGCCTTCCGGCCCTAAATCAATAATATGATCCGCAATTTTAATTAAATCTAAATTATGTTCAATCATTAAAATTGTATTACCTTGATCTGCAAGAGCCTGTAAAATCTTAGCTAATTTTTCTAAGTCAGCCCAATGTAACCCAACTGATGGCTCATCTAGCAAGTACAATGTTTTTCCGGTAGAGCGTTTATTTAATTCAGATGCCAATTTAATCCTTTGAGCTTCACCTCCTGATAAAGTCGTCGCACTTTGCCCTAACTTCATATAATCAAGCCCAACATCATTAAGTGTCTGTAATTTATTTTTAATTATTGGAATACTATCGAAAAATTCCAAGGCTTCCTTTACACTCATATCTAAAACATCTGCAATCGTTTTACCCTTATATTTAACCTCAAGAGTTTCACGGTTATATCGTTTACCTTTGCATACGTCACATTTGACATATACATCTGATAGGAAATTCATTTCAATTTTTACAAGCCCATCACCTTTACAAGCATCACATCTTCCGCCTTTAACATTAAAACTAAAACGACCTGCTTTATAACCTCGCAATTTTGATTCATTAGTCTTTGCATAAAGCTCACGTATCGGCGTAAATACATCAGTATATGTCGCAGGATTAGAACGCGGAGTCCTGCCAATTGGAGATTGATCAATATCAATTACTTTATCAATATTTTCAAACCCTAAAATTTCATCTACCCCTTGAGGTTTTGGTTTATTTTTTCTCAACTTGTGAGCAGCATACTCATACAATAACTCTTGCATCAATGTTGACTTACCCGAACCGGAAACCCCAGTCAATACGACAATTTTACCCAAAGGAATTTCCAAATTGATATTTTTTAAATTGTTTAAATAAGCATTTTTTATCTGCAAGAAATTCCCGTTACCTTCCCTAATTTTATCCGGCAATGGGATATACTTTTCACCGCTTAAATATTTACCCGTAATTGAATTTTTAGAAGCAATTACATCCTCAACAGAACCAAAAGCTATGATTTCACCACCAGCCTCACCTGCCTTTGGACCGATATCAACTATATAATCAGCGCTCCGAATAGTTTCCTCATCGTGTTCAACAACAATCAAAGTATTACCTAAATTTCGCAACTTAAATAATGTTTTTATTAACATATCATTATCTCGTTGATGTAACCCTATAGACGGCTCATCCAGCACGTATAAAACCCCACTCAAACCACTACCGATTTGTGAAGCCAAACGTATTCTTTGAGATTCTCCACCTGATAAAGTTCCTGCCATACGGGCCAAATCTAAATAATGCAACCCAACATCTACCAAAAACTTTAATCTTGCGCGAATTTCATCTAAAATTTGTTTTGCAATTTTTAAACTATATTCATCCAACTCTAAATATAAATCAGTTATAAACTGTAACTCATCTGTTACAGACATTTTTGTAAATTCATAAATATTTTTATCTCTAATTTTAACAGCCAACGGAAACGGCTTTAATCTGGCACCTTTACAGAACGGACAAGGTTTTGGATTCATAAATTTTTCAATTTCTTCGCGCCAATAATCACCATTTGCGTCATTATATCGTTTTTCTAAAAACGGAATTACCCCAACAAACGGAATTTTTTGAACCTGATAACGACTTGTACCGAATTGCTTAACTCTGATTTTTATAGACTCTTTTGTCCCATATAATATAGATTTTTGGTGTTCTTCCGGTAATTCACCAAAAGGCTTATCCATATCTATTTCTAAAGCCGTACAAACAGAAAGCAATAAATCATTATAATAGCTTGTTGCACTACGCGTCGCCCAGGCATATATCGCACCTTGATTTATCGATTTAGTCTTATCAGGCACAACCAAATCCGCATCAACAACAAAATCTGCCCCCAAACCGGAACATCTTTCACACGCACCATAAGGAGCATTAAATGAAAATATGCGTGGTGTTAATTCTTCAAAACTCAAATTACAATCAGGACAAGCCAATTTTTCACTAAATACAATTTCTTTATCCCCGACAATATCTATATTTACAACTCCATCAGCTTTTTTTAACGCGATTTGAACACTATCAGCAATTCTTGATTGAGCCGAATCTTTTACAACAACTCTATCAACGACAACACTAATATCATGTTTTTTTGTTTTTGCAAGATTAATTTCATCTTCATCCAGATTGTAAACATTTCCGTCAACCTTAACTCTGACAAACCCCTCTTGCCTCAATTCTTCAAATAATGAATTATATTCACCTTTTTTACCACGAACAATAGGAGCCAAAATTTGAATTTTTACACCTTCTCCTAATAGTAATATTTTATTTACAATTTCATCAAGAGTTTGTGGCTTTATCTTTTTCCCGCAAACAGGGCAATACGGTGTTCCGACTCTTGCGTATAACAAACGCAAATAATCATATATTTCTGTAATAGTTCCTACCGTCGAACGAGGATTATTACTTTTTGATTTTTGGTCAATAGAAATTGCAGGTGACAAGCCATCAATATATTCAACATCAGGCTTATCCAATTGACCCAAAAACTGTCTTGCATAAGTTGAAAGACTTTCTACATAACGTCTTTGTCCTTCTGCAAAAATAGTATCAAAAGCTAACGAACTTTTCCCAGAACCGGAAACTCCGGTAAAAACAACCAATTCATTTTTTGGGATCTCTAATGACACATTTTTTAAATTATGTTCTTTTGCCCCAACAATTTTTATTACATCTGCCATAGAAATATTATTATACGAGTATAAAAATTTTTCAAATATTAAGATTTTAACTTTACAATACTAAAAAAAAATGTTATAATAACAGTGTTTCATTAGCTTTTTAGACCAAAATCAAATACTATCCTTCAATAGAAAGGATATATTCTTATGGGAAAAACTTCAAAATACCCAAAATATTCAACAGGATCTGTTGAAATTAATGGTAATACAGTTGCTTCAACTACAAAAAAAGACAAAAACAACATCAGTAGTTCCTACAACATGACGGATACTGAAAAAAGTATTTATGATGGCGTTCAACAAAATTTATCAACCTCATTGGCTAATTTATTTAAAATTTCTGACGAGACCCAAAAATCTTGGCAAGAAGAACTGGATAACTATAGAAATACAGGTATAGAAGAAATCGAAAATATTTACACACCAATGGAAACAGAACTTAGAAATAACATTGCCTCAAGATTTGGCAATCTTGACAATTCTGTATTCATGGACAAGCTTGATGCCATCACTGACAAAAAAGCTGATGCTATTGCAGAATTAAGCGATAATCTTGTTGCAAAACGTGACGAATTATATTCAACAGAACTTGCAAACAGATTAAATTACATCTCGCTATTGAATGATTTGAATACATCAATGAATAGCAATATTCTAAATTACCTAACTTTTGCGCAATCAAACGCAGAATCCGGTAATAAGTACAGTAATCAATCATTTACAGCACAAAACGAAAACCAACGAGCTTGGTTGAATACCTATGTTAATGCTGCAACCTCACTTGCTAAAACAGCATCAGGACTTAAATAGCATCAATTCAATTAAATACAAGGGGCTGAAATACAGATTTCAACCCCTTTTTCTTATTTTAAAACATATTTATACTCCTTAATAATGAATTTATTAAAGAAAATAAAAAACTTACCGATAAATAAACTACAAAAGAAAGGTAGGTATATTCATGGCGCAAATTATCGAAGGAAAAAGACGTATTATTAAACTATCAACAGATGACATTATTAACATAGTTAGAGAATATCAACAACTTACATATAAAAGTTGCTGCTATGAGCACACTAGAGAGCTTTTAAATAACAACCCCTTATTTATACCGGAAGAATAATTCTCCAATAAGAAAGGTGCAAATGTAAAGTTTTGTTAATAGTTATATTTATATAAGCAATTATTTAATTCATATATACTTTATATATATAAGAAGTAAAAAACGGAGAGCTTATGACTTTTAGTTTTAACAACTTTTATAACCCTTGTGGCCTTGGAGGCAACCTAGGACTTGGCGGATGTGGCGATATGTACGGATTTAATTCATTCATGCCGGGTGGAAAGGTTACGGTCAAAACAACAGGTGGAACAGGTTCAATATTTTCTCCGGAAGGAAGAAGTCCTCAAGTAACTACCGTAACTTATGAAGAAGACGGTAATTGGTTTACTAACCTTATCAAAGGATTTACCTTTGCAAGAGGCGGGTTTGGGAGATTTGGTGGATTTGGAAACTTTGCTTCACCTTATGGAATGCTCAACAGTTATAACAGTGGATTATATGACCCTGCCGCATATCAAACATTTGGACTTGGTCAATATAATCTGGGCGGAACTCAAGGTTATACAGAAGCCGATGAAACCGATAAAACTGTAGCTACAGAAAAAACAAATTTAACAAGTTTAGCAGGATCAGACTTTAAGCTAATTGTAGAACCTGACGGCTCATATACTCTACATAACCCTAAAACAGGTAAAAAATTCGAAGGGGATTATGAAACCGTTAGAAAAGAAATACTTGCATTCAGAGAAACGCAACCTCAAGTTGAAGAAGAAACTAAAACAGAAACGAAACAAAACCAAACACAAAGTTAATAATAATTTAAGAAAGCGCCGTTCAATATTATTTGAACGGCGCTTTTTTGTTACAAATACCTGCTTTTTATTTATAAACTTCATCATCCCAATATTGAAGTTCCAATTTTCCTACAATAATTGTATCGCCATTTTGAACGCCTTGAGATTTTAACTCGTCCATAATACCCATACTTATCATGATATTTTGGAATCTTATAACTTGTTCTGTACTTCTTGGATCTGTGACTTGAGAAATTCTAATAATTCTGCCACCGGTCACCAAATATGTATCTTTATTTAATTTTTGGACATCCCAATAACCATCATCATTATTTGTGGCATCTAAATCTTCTTCTACTGTAATCTCAGATTCTGGTTTTTCAATTTCATCAACCTTTTTTTCTAATTCAAGTTTGATTTTATCTAAATTTCTACCTGTAACAGCAGAAATAAAAAATGGTTCAATTCCAATTTTATTAAATTCCGCTTTTAACGCCAAACACAACTCTTCATCTAGGGCATCAATTTTGTTTATTGCAACAACTTGGTATAATTTTGATAATTTTTCAGAATACTTCGCCAATTCTTCGTTAATAATTTTATAATTTTTAATCGGATCAAGCTCGGTACCATCAATTATATGAAGCAAAAATCTGCAGCGCTCTACATGTCGCAAAAACTCATGACCTAAACCAACCCCTTCAGAAGCACCTTCAATTAACCCCGGAATATCAGCGATAACATAACCGTCACCTGATTGTTTTCTTACAACACCTAAATTTGGAACAAGAGTTGTGAAAGGATAATCCGCAATTTTTGGTTTTGCTGCCGATACTCTACTGATAAATGTCGACTTACCGGCATTAGGGAACCCTAAAAGTCCGACATCCGCTAATAATTTCAACTCTAGTTGCAATTCTCTTTCTATACCAGGCTCTCCCGGTTCACAATACTGTGGTGCTCGATTTTGTGCTGTACAAAAATGGATATTACCACGACCGCCACGGCCACCTTTTGCAATCAATACGGTTTGCTCGTGCTGTGTCAAATCCGCAATAACATTCCCGCTTTTTAAATCCTTTACTATTGTCCCAGTAGGAACTTTTATATACAAATCTTTTGCACTTTTACCATGCATACTTTTTTTAAAGCCGTTTTCGCCGTTATCAGCTTTGAATATTGATCGATATGTAAAATCAAGAAGAGTAGACAACCCTTCATCCGCTACAAGGTAAACACTGCCACCACGACCACCGTCACCTCCTGCCGGACCGCCTCTGTCTACGTATTTTTCACGACGCCAGGCAACAACTCCGTTGCCGCCTTTTCCTGAACTAATCTTAATTTTAACTTTATCTATAAATTGCATAGTATAAATCCTTCAAGCCTAGCCTACTATGAACATGTCCAAATCTCAAGAGGGATATTTTTAATATGGTGTTTACTTATTTTATAAATAATGCTAAAATTAACTTGTAAACAAAGAAAAGAGGGAAATTATTATGGCAAGATTAATTAGACCAACTTGGGCTGTAAGATGTGTTCAATCAGGTTGCAGATGTTTATTTGAAGTAGCTCAACTTGAAGAAGGTAAACAACAAGAAGTTGTATGCCCTAATTGCGGTGAACATTACGTTTATCCAATCTACGACAACGACGAAGATAAATAAATATGTTTTTTAATAATACAGACAAAAGATACAACCAATTCAGTGCATATTTAAAAAATAAATTCGGGGCAAAGGTTTATAAAATAACACTTGACGCCGGGTTTTCATGTCCAAACAGAGACGGTACAATATCAACTGGCGGTTGTATTTTCTGTGATGAAGGCGGTAGTTTTTCTCAAGCACATTCTAATCTTTTACCAATAGAAGAACAAGTGAAAATCGGAGCTGAAACTCTACGTAATAGATTCAAAGCTGAAAAATTCATGTCTTATTTTCAAGCATACACTAACACTTATAAACCCGTTGGCGAATTAGAAAAAATTTACAAATCCGCCCTTACCCATCCTGACATAATCGGACTTTCTATCGGTACCAGACCTGATTGTGTTGAAGACGAAAAGCTTGATTTAATATCAGATATAACGCAAGATTATTACACTTGGGTTGAATACGGCCTTCAGTCAATTCACGACAAAACTTTACTAAAAATTAACCGAGGTCACGACTTTGATTGTTTTTTACGAGCTTATGAAAAAACTAAAGAAAAAGGTATAAATGTTTGTACTCATGTTATTTTCGGGCTATGGGAAACAAAAGATGAAATATTACAAACCGCCCAAAAACTTGCCGAATTAAAAGTTGATGGTGTTAAAATCCACATGCTTTGTGCACTCAAAGATACAAAATTGGCCAAAATACATGAAGCAGGCAAATTAGAATTTATGAATGAAGAAGAATATGTCAAACTTTGTTGTGATTTTTTGGAAATCCTACCTCAAACAACCACTATACATAGACTTGCGGGAAACGGTTTGAAGAAAAATTTAATAGCCCCACGTTGGCTAGGAGCAAAACTTGACTGCCTAAATAAAATTGATAAAGAATTTGTTACAAGAAATAGCTATCAAGGTGCAAAACACTTTACAAACGTGTATTGATGTGACATAATATATCTATCTAATGTAACAATTTATTAAAATAAATTTAGTGTGTTAGCAAAAAATAAATTTTTCGAGTTTTAATGCAGGTGACTAATTTATTTATAGGTAGTGGAGAATTACTATATGTTAACAGTTCAACCAAATTTTACGACTAAATATGTACAAAAACCTTTAGCATTCAAAGGAGAAGGTACATTAGAACTTACTGAAGAAAATTACAATCAGAAAAAAGATTATTACCAAAAACAAATCCAAGACTTAAATGATGTTATTCAAGATGAAAAAGCCCCATCTGCATTAAAAAAATTCGCAAAAGTTGCAAAAGTAATCTCTGAAGGCGTTTTAGAAGGTTGGGCAGTTGCTTGGGGTGCTAAAAAAGGTGGCGATGTAATTAAAGGTTCTACGTTAAAAGCCCTAAATAGTAACTTTGTTAAAGGCGCTAAAACATACGCAAAACCATTAATTACACATACTAAAAAATACGGTGCACAAGTTTTTGAATATATTGGAAAGTTATTCACTAAAATTAAAGATACAAAATTCGGACAAAAAGTTATTGAAAATTTTGATAAATTTGCAAACACTAAAACCGGTGCTAAAATTGTAGAAGGTTTGAAAATTGTAGCAAATGGTTTTAAAGCTGTAGGTAAATTTATCGCAAAACATTTCAATAAAGTAGCTGACAAATTTAAAGGCAAATCAGTTGAAACAAATTATGATAGAATAGCTAAAACGACAGCAACAACATTAGGTGTTGGTGCCGGTGCAACATCAGCTTATAATGCAATGAGACCTGAAGATAAAGAAAATCCTAAAAACGACACTGTACAAGATGATGATGAAATTTGCGCTGAGGAGGATGAGGTATAATGGATTCAATAACAGTTCAACCATATCTTCATAGACCTCAAATGAATAAATTTGCTACTCTGAAACCGACACAGGAAGACAAAGAAAACGCAGCCTCAGTAGCTACAGGTGCAGGTGTAACAGCAGCAGGGGTTGAAGGTATTAGAAAAGCAGCACAAGGAGCAGCCAGCAAACGTGGTGGTGTAGCCGCAGCCTCATCTGTTTTAGATAAAATGTTGGCTTCTGTAAAACAAATAAGAGAAGCTACAAAAAATGCAACAAGTTTTGCTGGAAAATTCAAACATCATTCTGCAAAATATACAGGTCAAGCTTTAACCTATTTAAAAGGTAAAGGTATGAAAGGTCCTATCGCTACAGCTTGTGGCAAAGCTTTTGGTGGTACGTTAGCATTTTTCGTGTTAGCATCCGGTGTTGCAAAAGCTTGTGGCAATAGCAAAACTTTAGCGCAAGATGTTAAAGATAAGTTCGAAATTTTCAGAACTGCGGCATAAATATATATAAATAATTGAAAAATACAAAAATCGTGCTAAACTAAGTTTATGCACGATTTTTTAATAAAAGAATTAAATAACACAAATATTGAAACAGAGTTAAAAAATATCGGTTTTGACACAACATATTGTAAAAAAGCTTGTGCTAAATTTGAATATAAAAACATAAAAATATTTGATTTAACTGTTGCGCAGGCCAATATATTAAAACAAACAGCACTATCTGTTGGAGCGGACTGTGGGACACATAAAGAAGTTATCACTGGAAAAAAAGAAATATCATCCTGCATACTGGGAGGAAGCTTATCTCAACTAAAAAAAATTGCGCACAAGCTACAATCCCAACCATTCAAACTTAAAAAGCTCAGTGAACAGATTTTATCAATAATAGAAACAACACCTCAAAACAGAACAAAAATAGTTGGGGTGCTAAATCTAACTAATGATTCTTTTTCTGATGGGGGCAATTATTTTAAAAAAGAAGATGCAATTCAACATTTAAACCAACTTATCCAAGATGGTGCGGATATTATTGACATCGGAGCAGAATCAACAAAACCATATTCAAAAGAAATACCGGCATTTCAACAATTAGAAAAAATCATACCAATTTTAGAATACATAAAATCAAACAATATCAATATTCCAATTAGTATAGATACAAGAAGTGCAGAAGTCGCACAAAAATGTATTGCATTAGGCGCAAACATTATAAATGACGTTTCGGGCCTTGATTTTGATTCTGAAATGACTAATCTCATAAAAAATAACCCTCAAATAAAAATCATCATCCAACACTCAAAAGGAACACCCGAAGTAATGCAGGATGACACCAATTACGACAACCTTATGGATGATATATTCCTTACATTAAACAAAAAAGTTAATAACGCAATAAAAAAAGGTATAAAAAAAGAACAAATTATAATAGATCCCGGACTTGGATTTGGTAAATCTAAGGAGCAAAATTTAGAAATAATAAAAAGATGGCAAGAATTTAAAACAATAGGATGTCCTATTATGCTAGGCCTTTCAAGAAAAAGTTTATTAGGGATGGAAACATCCACCAACGAAGAAAAAGACTTGTACACACTTGCCCTAAATAGTATTTTAATAAACCAAAACATAGATTATGTAAGAGTACACAATGTTAAAACTCATAAAACTTTACAAAATATATTAAAATAAACCAAAAGAGTAATACTAAAACTCCGTTGCATAATTAATAATGCAACTATGGGCAATTTCACTTTAAGTAAAATTATTTTAACCTTTTTTCTTGTGTTGTTATTAGGGGCTATTATCCTTAATTATTTTAATCACACATATATTAAAGCTGAATTTAATAAAATGGATCCAATGCCAAATAGAATGGGAGTTTATTACAAAGGGTATAAACTTGGTACAACAAGAAAAATCAGAATTTCAAAAGATTTTAAAACAACGTATTTATATATTACATTAAACCAAAGAGGCTTAGAATTACCCAAAAATATTACAGTAAAAGTTAAACAATATGATGATGATCGGAAATTTGTAGATATAATTTATCCTTCATCACCTATGCTTAGCTACATAAAAAACGGAGATACAATAAAAGGAGAACCAACAACCTTTAACTTTGATAATATATCAGAAACTAATCAGCAACATATTGATGATTTATCCAGAAAAGGTGAAAACTTCTTGTCCTCAGCAACAAAAACAACGGATTCTTTAACTGAAATGTTTTCTATTATAACAGATGTTATAGAAGAAAACAGAGAAAACATTTTTCAATCTACAACATCTTTAAAAAATTCTATGAGAAATATAGAAGATTTATCACAAAAATTAAACGATGAAATAACCCGCGACATTATTAAAAAAAGTGCACAAAATATAGAAATTACAACCTACAATTTCGCAAACTCTTCAAAAGATTTAACATCAATTTCAGGTAATTTCACAAAAACAAGTTCTGAATTTAACGTACTTATACCAAAATTAGATAAATTAATTGACACCGCGCAATATATAAGTTGTAATATTAGCGACATTGTAAAGGGTGTAAAAACAACCCTGCAAAAAAGACTCGGGGGAGCTAAACTCATTTTTGGACAAACGATTAAATAATATCATTCATAATTTCAACCATGCAGTCTTTTGCCACATCTGTTACAAAATCCATATCTTCCGAAGTAATAATTAACGGCGGATTAAAATAAATAACATCACCTAACGGACGCAACAATACACCTTTTTTCAACGCTTTTTTATAAATTTGATAACCCAAGCGTAAATTATAAGGATATGACTCTTTTGTTTTTTTATCTTTAACAATTTCTATAGCATTAATCAAACCGATATTGCGAACTTCACCCACATAAGGTAAATCAGCAAACTTATCTTTAATAATTTTATTAAAATATTTTGCGTTGATATTTGCTTTATCAAACACGTTTTCATCTTTTAAAATATTTAAAACTTCAATTGCAGCCGAACAAGCCAAAGGGTTACCGGCATAAGTGTGCGAGTGCATAAACGCTTTTCCCTTTGAATAATCATCATAAAACGCGTCATAAATTTCCTGAGTTGTAACACAAATAGCCATTGGCATATATCCACCGGTTAAACCTTTTGACAAGCACATAATATCAGGACTAACTTCAGCATGTTCAAAGGCAAACATTTTCCCCGTTCGTCCATAACCCGTTGCGATTTCGTCAGCAATTAAATGAACATTATACTTATTACACAATGCTCTTAGCTTTTTTAAATACAACGGCGGATAAACTTTCATACCTGCAGACCCTTGTAATAAAGGTTCTACAATCATTGCACAAGACTCATCACCATATATTTCAAACTGTTTTTCTGCAGCCTCAAAACATTCACAAGAACAATTTTCACGAGTTTTATTATAAGGACACCTAAAACAATCAGGAGCCTGAACCCGAACAACATCCATAAGAATTGGTTTATAAATTTCCGTATATAAATCACACGCCCCAACAGATAAAGCCCCTAACGTTTCCCCATGATAAGCATCGGTTAATGTAATAAAACGCTTTTTGTTAACATTTCCAACCTGTTGATGATATTGAAAGCTCATTTTCATAGCCATTTCAACAGATGAAGAACCATTATCCGCAAAATTAAATTTACACAACCCTTTCGGTAATACTTCCATCAACTTTTGACACAAAGTAATAGCCGGCTTGTGTGTAAAATTAGCAAAAATAACATGTTCCAATTTGTCTAACTGCTTTTTTATAGCAAGATTTATTCTGGGATTGCAGTGCCCTAACAAATTGCACCACCACGAACTTACTACATCCTTGTAACATTTACCATCAATATCAAACAAGTCAATTCCTGAAGCCCTTTCAATAACAATCGGTGGCAAAGTTTCATAATCCTTCATTTGCGAACAAGGATGCCAAATGTATTTCAAATCTTCTTCTTGCCAATTCATTTACAACTCCTCACCTAATATAAACTTTAGAATATCATCCGACTTGCCAAAATCTGTTTGCCCCTGCTTAACGGTTGCAAAAACTTTTAAACCTGTTAAATTTTCGATTTGCATCTTATTATCAACATGCATAAAATTATTTTCATCGTAATTATTCAATATAAAACCTAATATATTAAATCCTTGATTTTTTGCAAATTCAGCAGTTAAAAAACTTGAATTAATTGTTCCCAATCCTGAATCTGCAACAATGATAATATTTCCACCAACAGCTTTTATCACATCAGGTAATAATAATTTATCCGAAGAAATATTCAATGGACACGTTATCCCTCCTGCACCCTCTACAACAATAAAATCATAAACTTCTAATAATTTATTATAATCAGAAACAATTTTTTCTATCTCAATATCACACCCAACCCTTAAAGCAGCCAAATGCGGCGATACTGGGTCTTCAAAACAATATGAAACACAATCATTAGCAGAACAATTTAAGCCGGCAGTTTTAATAACAAACTCAGGATCTCCAAGATTTAATTTCCCGTTTAAATCTTTAGTAGCTCCACTTAAAACAGGTTTAAAATACCCACAATTCAAGCCTATTTCTCGTATTTTTTTCACAATAAGAGCGGAAACATAGGTTTTACCAATATCAGTACCTGTTGCTGTTATAAATAACGAATTTATTTTCATACATATCCTCATTAAAAAAGCGATAACTTGATGTTATCGCTTTTATTATATAACAAATAAATTTTTATTATAATGTTGCTCCACCGTCTAACAAGTAATCATAATGTCTGATATCATCATAATTATTAATTGGTTCCGGTTGAGGAGCCGGTGCTGGCTCAGGTTGTGGAGCCGGTTCTGGAGCTGGCATAGGTTCAGCTTTTGTAGAGCGTTTAGCTAATAAACCCTCTAAATCAGGCTCAAGAGTTAATTCAAAGTGGAATCTACCCATGTGTCTATGATTTTCATATCGGTTATTGATTAGAGGGTAACCCCAATATAAACGAGCACTCAAGTCACCAGGTAATTGAACACGAACACCCATACCAACAGAAGCTAAGAAATAACTTCCATCATAAATATCTTCTCTATAATAAGGGAATATACCTGCCGTATCAGCAAATACAGCACCTTTTATGTAATTTCCAACAAAATTACGTACGCGACCTTCTTTATTTGTAATAGTTCTTGGCAATAATGGGAACATCAATTCACCACTAAAGAAGTAACCACTCTTACCAAGCATTACACCTTCAGAATAACCCCTTACTGTAGCCAAACCACCTGTTTGGAATTGATCCAAATATGGAATATGTTTGCTGTTAGGAATAACTTGATAACTTCCACGTAATTGACCAATAAAACCATGAGAGAAATCATGCAATCTTAACAATCCACCAGAATATTTGAAATAGCTTGATTCACTATCAAAAATAGGGAATGCCATAGACGCATTTTGGTTCAAATACCAAATACCGCGTTTTGTATCTTTTCTTACGTTGAAACCTAAATCTACACTAGTAACTTGGTCAGTATCTGACAAATAATCATCCAAAATTTGGATACCTGAATTTGCCCAAGTTCTTGAACGTTTATAATTCAAAGCTGTAAATGTTTTGAATTCTAAACCTTGTTTTCTAACAATCGGTTGATCATAGTATAAACTATAAATATATGAATTACTTTTCAATCCTAAAGCTGTTAAATAAGCCGGACCATTTTTAATTCTGGCAAATGTAGAAGAATATGAAAATCCGATTCTACCGTCTTTTTTGTTTACCGGCACATTATAATCGAAGAATGGGCTTATAGCACCTTTAGAAAAATATGTACCTAATGCCATTTGGTCACGTCTGTGGAATAAACTATCTGCAACAATAGCAGGACCACCTCTTAATTGACCAGTACTTCTACGACCAGCATTATCCATCATACCAATCAAGTGGAATGGGAATGTTTCTTGTGCGGTCAATTCAATATCTGTTGTACCAGGTTGTGTACCAGCTTTTAAATTAGCAGCCAAATTAACGCCATCATGATATCTGTTAAAATCAAGAACTTCTTGTTCCAAACTTACGATATCGAACAAATCGCCTGATTTTTGTGGCATACGATCCAAAATAAACTTATCAGTTGTATACTTATTGTTAATTACAGAAACATCACCTACGCGGCTTTCAATAAGCTCGATTTTGATATTACCGTTTGAAACAGTTTGTTCTGGCAAATAAGCTCTTGCTGTAACAAAACCTTTTTCAGCATATAAATTATTTAAGCCATTAATAGCAGCTTGGATATCTGAAATGAAAACGTTGCGGCCAACATATTGACCAATAACATTATTAATTTCTTCACGGCTAAGGATTTCAGAAGGTGAAACCTCAATTGAATTTACATATACACCCTTTGAACCAACTTCATCAATTGTGGCTTTCATAAAATCAGGCACAGAATTCTCAGGAGTAGCATAGTTTGTAACAGCTTCACCACCAGTACCATAATAACGTTCTTGTTCATATTGATAATAATCAGATTCGCTGCGACGACGGTTTTTATCGTATCTCATCATATCACTATCATGAATAGTTGACCCACCAACCTCTTGCATAACAGACACAAATCCTGAATTATATCCAGAACCAATGTTTGTTATACCTCCAGGAATTCCTGCTGCAGCTTCTCCAGCAGCATTAGCTACGCCAACCGATAAAGAACAAATCGCAGAAACAGCCATTAATGCCGTTAATATTCGATTGTTTTTAATGATCTTTTTCATTTTATTATTCACCTTCTAAGTTATGTAGTTGTATATCCTATTGTATATCCTTATGTATATTGTGTTACGATAACACTTAAATAAAAACCGTTTTTTAACATTTGTTACTATATCGTTACAAAAATTAAACACGTATATACTATTTACGTACAACAGTATTATACAAAATTGCTAAAATCATGTAAAGATGTTACAAAAAAAATAAATCAAATGTATTACTAAGTGGTAAAATTTTAAATTTATGTTATTATAAATTTGTTAATAAGGAGAGAACATTATGAAAAAAAATTTCGGACTATTCGCGCTAACTTGCGCCGTTATTGGGGCTTTATCATTTAATACAGCAATGGCTCAAACTATTGCTATCGTTGATGTTCCACAAGTTGTAAATGCATCAAAACAAGTTCAAGCTCTTAAGAAAGAGCAACAAGCTAAAGCCGATGAAATTGTCAAATTCATTGAAAATGCAAGAAAAGATGTAGCTGCAATTACTGATGCTAACAAGAAAAAAGCTGCTGAAGAAAAATACACAAAAGAACTTCAAGCTAAAAAAGAAAAAATGGACAAAGACTACGCGGATAAACTAAAAGCTATTGACGCTTCTATTTCAAAACAAATCGAAACACAAGCTAAAGCTCAAGGCTTTGATGTTGTTTTAAGCAAAGGTATCGTTCTTTACGGCGGAAAAGATATCACTGCAGATATTATAAAAATTGTAAAATAACTTAACAAAACATAAAACAAAAAATACTAATGTTAAACTTTCTTAACGTTAGTATTTTTTTATGCACTAGAATTTTCATTTTGTTTAACTTTAGCCTGAACTACAGTATCAAAACTCATACCACCGGTCTCAGCTTGTTGCTGTTGCGAAGCATTTTCATCCTCTTGATTACTTGAGGCCTCTGAGGCTGAAACTCCGGTATCAGCTTTAATATCTCTTTGGTAGTCAACAATATCTGACAGATTAGCCGAATTAATATCCAACGCATCTTGATAAGCTGAAATAGCTTCTCCTCCTTGACTTACAGCAAATTTACCTGCATATTGGGTAATTAAGCCAACCATATAATTTACAGGAGAGCCTTTTAAGTCCTTTCCAATATCTATCGCAAGATTACCATAATCAATAGCTCCACTGGCAACATTACCTAATGTATCCATTTCAACTTGATATTGCTTTAAATCCGTAGAATACTCATTTACAGCATTTTGTCCGGTATATCCGCAATTTTCAAGTTCTCTTTTTAGTCTGTTGATTTCACTTGAATTATTTTTATTACCGGATTGAGACTCCGTTTCAATTTTATCTTTTAAAGCTCCGATCTCACCCATTAAATCACTCATAAATCCGTCTAATTCAGAAATAGCATCATCTGACTTTTTAGACAAATCTTCTAATGAATCGACAGCTTTTATAGACTCAGAACCTCGCTCAAAACTTTCTTTTCGAAACTCGTTTGCGATTTCAATAGAATTTTTACCATCTTTTTGCATTTGTTCTTTTTTCTCTTGAGCTGAAAGCTCCTTAGGGTTTTCAGACTCCTGTGGATTTTCCGTAACCATATTATTACCGGGTGTTGCACCCTGAGTTGCACCTGCAGCTTGGGCCATTTCATAAGTTGTCTCATCTTGATCATTCGCTGACAAATCCTTTTGAAACTCTTTTGCCCACTGCAAATATTGCTCAGGAACCTGAACACCTTGTTCGTTATATTCAAGAATTTCTTTTGCAGTCAGACGTCGCCAATCTATTTGCCTTGCCGATACCGGACCAATTGCGGAAACTTCCATAGTTCACCCTTGGTTTTGTACAATATTTATAACGGCGATTTGCCCTGAAAACTTTAAAACTTTCACAAAAAACTTAACAAAATTTAAAAAAAATAGTATAATAAAAGAAAAAGGATTTTTATGAATTACGAAGAATTAATGCACAAAGCGATAGAAGCTTCAAAACAAGCGTATTGTCCATACTCAAAATTTCCTGTTGGAGCTTGTATATTGACAGAAAGCGGGAATACCTACATCGGTTGCAATTACGAAAACAGCAGTTTTGGAATGACAATATGCGCAGAAAGAAACGCTATAGGTACAGCCATCGTTAATGGCGATAAAAAGGTTAAAGCAGTAGCGATTTATTCACCAAATCAAGATAATTGCACACCTTGCGGAGCCTGCAGACAAGTTCTTCACGAATTTTGTAATTACGACAACGATATGGATATAATCGTAAAAATCGGAAACGAATTAAAAGTATACACGCTTGCTGAATTATTACCGGAAAGTTTTAGTTTATAATGTACATATTCGAGCTTTTATATAAAATTTTCAAAAAGAAACCCTCTATAGTAAACTCCGAATTTGAACCAATTATGGCTAAAACGGATGGATTGATTGAAGACTCTCAGGATTGTAATCATTTATTTATGCCATTAGATTCTTCAAATGAAATGTTTGCGTGCAAGCATTGCGGTATTATAGCGCACAAATCACAATTAAAAAATAAAAACATATTTGAAAATAAATCTTTTCAATAGTTACTTGTGGCATATAAAATTTAACAACTTTTTTTATAGTTTATAAAAAAAGGAGGTTTTATTATGTCTAAAAATTTAGGTGAAGTTATTAACAATATTATGAAGGAAAATTCTTCCAAAAGAGTACTAATATTAACTCAAAACATGCAAATTATCGGAACAATACATAAATACGAAGGTCGTTGTGAAAACTGTCACGATTGTATAATCGCCTTAAAAGATGTTAAAATGGCAAAATTCGAAGATATTTGCCACTGTAATTTAACTGAATGCGAGTGTAATCTTGAAGTTTTTATGGAGTTTGAGTGGTTTAATATCAATACTCAAGCTATTATTGGATTTAGTATACTTGGTAACGATTCAGAATAAAAAAGAAGGACAGGTTTTATACCTGTCCTTCTTGAATTTATTACCTAATCTTACACTTTTCTTTTGCGAGCAGCTTCAGATTTGTGTTTTCTTTTTACGCTTGGCTTTTCATATCTTTCACGTTTTTTAACTTCAGAAAGAATACCTGCTTTTTGGATTTTCTTTTTGAAACGTCTTAAAGCGCTTTCAATACTTTCGTTTTCGCCAACTTTAACTTCTGCCATTTATATTTTCACCACCTTTATAGCTTATTTTTATTGGGTTACACCCAATTATAAAACAAACTATAAAAAAATACAAGTATATGCGGCTTTTATCTATGAAAATAATCACAGATTAATTTTTCTTGTTTTGGTAGTAAATGTTTAATGCGATTTACTATAGATTTATTTTTTAAATCATCCAGTTGTTTTGTTAAAATTGCTTTTTCGATAAGAATCTTGTCATATAAATCCGAACAGACTTGACTTTTATCAATATGTTCTTTCAATTTCGACAGTTGTAATTCTTTTTCTTTGATAGAAAAAATAAGATTTTGTTTCACTTTATTCAAACCTCTCATATATCACTTTCTAAGAATATACTGTCTTTTAAAATTTTAAATCAACTTTTTAGGTGATTTAAAATTAAACCACTAATAAATCATACTCATAACCGAGTTTTAAAGCTTCAATATTTTTAGGTATTAACTTCTGTCTATGCTCAGGAATCACATTATATAAGGCTTTTTCCAACATACTAATGGAAATCAATTCAGATTCCTTAGATAAAACACCTAATGCAAGAATATTAGACATTTTGCTATTACCAAGCTTTTCCTCCGCTAATTGGGTGATAGGTAAAAATACATAGTTTATATCATTTCTTGATTTTATTTCCTTTGCCAAAGATGTATTTACAATAATTGTACCCCCAGTTTTGACAACAGGTTCGAATTTATCAAACGAAGCTTGATTTAAAACAATAATATAATCAGCTTTTGAACACTGAACATCTCCGATTTCTTCATTAGAAACTTTTACAGTACAATTAACAGTCCCACCTCTCATTTCAGCGCCATAACTCGGATACCAAGAAGTATTTTTATCATCTATCATAAATCCATTCGCCAAAACTTCAGCAGCTAACAAAACGCCCTGTCCACCAAATCCTGCGATTAAACAAACTTTTTCCATATTACAAATCCTTTTCTACAGTGATATCTTTATAAATACCAGGTTTAAAGACTGACATCATCTCATTTCTGACCCTTTCATGTGCTTTTTCTGGAGACATTCTCCAATTTGTTGGACAACTTGAAAGAATTTCAACAAACCCAAACCCTAAACCTTTTACCTGAACCTCAAAAGCTTTTTTAATAGCTTGTTTTGCTTTTCTAATATTAGCAACAGTATCCAAAGACACACGAGCACTAAATGCAGTACCATCACACAAGGCAATATGTTCTGCGATTTTTATAGGATAACCGTAATATTCAACATTTCTACCGTTTGGAGATGTTGTAGTTTTTTGTCCTACAAGGGTTGTTGGCCCCAATTGACCACCTGTCATGCCATAAGTTGTGTTATTTATACAAATAGCTGAAATCTTCTCACCCCTTAATGCGGCATGCAAACTTTCACCCAAACCAATTGAAGCAAAATCACCATCACCTTGATATGTAAAAACAAATTTGTCAGGACGTGCACGCTTAATACCTGTAGCTTCAGCTAAAGCTCTACCATGCGGCGACTCTAAAGCATCAATATCTATAAAATCATAAATTGTTACAGAACAACCAATAGATGCTGCGACAATTGTATTCTCTCTCAATCCTAATTCTTCCAAGACTTCAGCAACAAGCCTGACAGCAATCCCGTGATCGCAGCCAGGACAAAATGTATATTTAGCATTTTCCTTTAATGTATTTGGTAATTTAAAAACTTGAGTAGTCATTACATCAAATCCTCCACTTGTTGTGCTATGTCTTCTGAGGAAGGAGGCGCACCTACGCCTTTATTAATAAGCTCAACCGGAACCTTTCCGTTTACGGCTAATCTAACATCATAAACCATTTGTCCCATATTAACTTCAACAACAACAAATTTCTTAACCTTTTGGCTAAGCTCCTGAATACGTTTTGAAGGAAACGGGAATAAGGTAATCGGACGTAATATTCCAACCTTCAAGCCTTTTTCTCGACACATTTTCGCCGCAATTTTAACATTTCTTGCAGTACTTCCAAAGCTAATTAACACAACATCAGCATCTTCTGTACCAATTTCTTCCCACTCGGTTTCATTATCTTCAATTGTTTTATATTTATCAAACAACTTTTCCAGAAAAGCACATCTATCCTCAACTAAAGGACCATAAGAACGTATTACTCGTGATTTTCTACCTTTAGAACCTGATAAAGCCCAAGATGAATTATCAATTTCCTGATATGGATATGGCTTGAACTCAACCGGTTCCATCATTTGCCCTAACATACCATCTGCCAATAAAATCGTAGGATTTTTATATTTGTGAGCAAGATAAAAGGCTTTGTATGTTAAATCGGCACACTCTTGAGCTGTTGACGGAGCCAACACTATCATTTTATAATCACCATTTCCACCACCAATTGTTGATTGGAAATAATCGCCTTGAGAAGGATAAATATTACCTAACCCTGGGCCTCCTCGCATTACACTAACTAAAACTACAGGTAATTCATCCGTTGCTGCGTAAGATAAGGCTTCTTGCATTAAAGCAACAGCACAAGAAGACGAAGAGGTCATGGCTTTTGCACCTGTAGAACATGCTCCTAATACCATATTGATAGCAGCTAATTCACTTTCGGCAGAAACATACGCTCGTCCCAATTCTTGCATCTTGCCACTCATATATTCCCCAATTTCACTTTGAGGAGTAATAGGATAACCAAAATAACAATCACACCCCGCTATAACTGCGGCTTTAGCTATCGCATGGTTACCTTTTATTAAAACTTTTTTATTTAAACATTCTGCAGTCATAACTTAACCCCTATAAACTTCAGTAATAGCTAAATCCGGACATCTGGTTGCGCACATAGCACACCCCAAGCACTCTCCATTAGGATCACAAAATTCAATAATATTCGCCCCTAACGCATTCGTTTTTTTACTAATTTTTATTAAATTTTTAGGACACTCTTTTATACATAGATAACAAGCTTTACATTTGCTCTCATCAATTACTATATGACTCATATATCCCTCTTTCTCATATTTTTACTTAAAAGTATCATAACACTAATTAAAAAATAAAAAAAGAAAATCTTAACATTTGTAATAAATAACCTATTTTGAATTTACTATTAATACCAAGCTTGATACAATTATAAACGTAGGGATGTTATTATTTTTAAGGATAGAAGAATGGCTCAGAATTTAGAATTGATCGTTGAATTATTAAGAGAGATGAAAAATGCAACCAGTAATAACTCTGAAAATTTTGAAAGGTTGCTTAACGGGATTAATGAAAAGCTGGAAATAGTAGATCCTAATGGGAATACCGCCACATTACTTAAAAATTGTTTATGCGAACTGGCCAAAAATTTAGATGAAAAATATTCAACGACCCTATCTAAATTCACCGATATTGAAGATACTTTAAATCTTATTTTGGAAATGCAAGATGAGCATGTTTCTGATGAGCTTAAAAATTTATTTAAAACCTTTACTGATAAAATGGGTAAATTTCACGCGGAAGCAAATCAACAAAAAGTAACCGTATCTAAGCTAGAAGAAAAAATTATAAACGTATCAAATAATGATGAGTTAACACAAAAAGAAATTATCAAATCAATTAAATTATTAAAATCTGATTTTGATGAACTTAACTTTGGCTATAAAAAATCAATTGAAAATATATATGACAGCTTAAATTCAATTCTTACAAAAATCGCTGATGAAAACATAATGAACACAAATGTAAAATTTGATAGTATTTATAAATCAACAAACGATATTGTAAATTATATTTCATCAGTAGACAGACGCGATACTAATTTAGAAAAACTTTTAGCGAATTTAGCCACAAACGAAAGTTTAAAACTTACTCAAGGGATAATTGAATCTATTGTTGAAAAATCTGATAAAATTTCAAAAAAAATCACCAATTTAGCAAGCAAATCAGATGTAAAAACTTTAAAAACTACCATTGAAAATATCCAAGATAATTTAGAAAGACGCACCGATACAGAAATTTATACTGAGTTAAATAAAGTTGCTAATAATATTGTTAGCCAAACCGATGAGATTAAACAATCCCTTGCCGGTCTAACAAATAATATAGATTCCTTACCAGACACAAAAACTTTTGAAAATCAAATATCAAAACTGTATCATAGATTTGATGATTTTGAACAATATCTCGAAAAAATAAATTCTTCTGATAGTATTCACGGAGAAATAGGTTTCAATTTTTCCAATCTAACAGACGAATTATCAACCATAAAAAATATTATTACTGATTTAAATGAAGTAACCTTGGCAAAGATTACAAGTTCAATTGATAATATATCTTTTGAAAACCAAAGTTATGATATAAAAAACCATATTTCCAAGATGCTTTCCGAACTTCCGCAAAAAGAAGATATTGAAAGACTTTTGGATAATCAAGAGAAAATTTTGGACTCAATAGCTCCAAAATATAATATTGAAAATCTTACAAAAAAAGCAGAAACAATAGAGCTACAAATTCTTACCGCAACCAAAAACATTGTTGAAAGTATTGATAAAATATCAAATATTACAGATTCGAACAAAATAACATCCACCGTTTCTGAAATATATTCTATGATAGAAGATCTAAAAACCGATTTCCTTAATACTACGGAACTACATAACGATTCTATCATTGATAAAATCTCAGAATTGCAAAAATCTGTTGAACAAATTGTATCTGTTGAAGATTTTAATAATTTTATTGAAGATTTAAAAGCTTTTGTTGTTGATACAGTTGATTTAAACTCTGAACTTAATACAAATATTTCGGAAATTAAAAAACTACAAGGCACAATCACTGAAAAATTAGATAATATTGATTTTACATACATCAAAGAATTAATTAACGCGAACCACTCAGATATCAGCACAAAACTTGTTGATATTTCTGATTATATTACAAATCTACAAACAAATAATATTTCAGATATTACAAACAAGCTTATTGAAATAAAAGAAATAATTAACAACAGAAACGTAACTATCGAAGAATGTGAGTTACAAAAAACTAATATTATACAATGTGTTGATACTTATATACAAGAAATAAAAGCTATTTTTGACACTAAAGATAATGAGTTAGATGCTATATTCAAGAATAATTTTGCAGACCTTGAAGAAGCAATAGAATCAAACAGGATGAAAAATGAAGATTCTTTGTCAGAAATTATCAAACAAATTGATAATATAAATATTTTTATCAAAACAAACCAAGGATATAGTTCATCGGAATTGAAAAATTCCTTATCTGAGCTTTGTGACATAAAAACTCAAATTGCAGCATTAGGAAAATCATTTGAGTCATTAAGTTATTCTAAAGGTTCAACAGAAGACAATATTTCGGAATTTGTATCTGATAAATTAATCCAAATCAGTTCTGAAATTGCAAATATAACAGATAATTTTGACAATAAAATTCAGCAAGGCTTTGCATATAGTGCTGAATTAATTGAAGAAAAAACATCGGCTTTACTTGATTTTATAAAAGAATTACGTCATAACAACAGTGAAAATATTGAATTATTTGAAAGATTAACCGTAACTGATAACAAATTAATGGATTTCAAACAAGAATTAGAATTGGTTAATACAGATATTATTAATAACCTTAACTCAAAAACCGAACAAATTATATCTGATTTAATACCAATAAAAGAATCCTTATTAAATTTGGTATCAAACAGTTTTGAGTCTGATAAATCAGAAATAAAAGAACATTTTGACCTATTACATGAAACTATTAAAAATGAAATAAGAAATTCTACAGAATCTTCAACTACGCTATATGATAAACTGGAAAATACTTATACAAAAATTTCAAATGAATTGTCAACTACGGAAAATAATTTAAGAGATTTTGTACTAAGTGATATTGATTCTGTAATAATTAAAATTGACAATTTACGTGAAGACCTTGAAAATACACTAGATAAAATTGCACCGCCTGCTGCAGAACAAATGTCTGAATTTAAAAAATTCGTAACAGAAATCAATTATTTTAAAGCAGAACAAGATAAAAAACTGGCTCAAGTTGCGTCAGATATTAAAACTTATATATCAGAACAAATGTTAGCTCAGCATGACGAAATTAAATCGTTATTAAAAATATCAACAAATAATAGAGCGATTTTAGCTGCAATAGAAAATCTTAAACAAACATTTAAAACAAAAATTAATACATACTCTGAAACAAATCAAAATGATGATTTTGGAGCTAATGAATACGAAAAAGAATTTGAAACAAATCATAATTATCAAATTTTAGAAGATATAAAAACTGATTTTGATAAATTTACTGATTATATTGACGAATTATCAGATGCAAATCCTCAAATTATTGAAGTACTAAATACTATCAAAGATAAAATGAAAACAATAAGTATTGCAAAAAGTGATGAACCTGAAATATTAGAAGGTGAAAATTCTGATATTGATGCAACTTCAATATTTGGGGCAAATAATTTTGATATTATTAGGGCTTTGGATTTATTGCAGGAAGATATAACAGCACTCCACTCAAAAATCGAAAGATTATCTATACAAAATGAAAAACAAAAGTCCTCAATCGGAGCTATACCTACATTAACAAATTCTCCGCATAATGAAACCACCTTGGATTCAAAAACTTTTGAAAATATTAAAAATGAATGGTTAGAAGAGATTAAAACATATCTTGCAAGTAGCCAAATTCAAACATTATTAAATGAAATCAATGATAAAGTTAGTATATTATCACTTTCAAATAATTCCGATTGGGTAAATGATATAAAAAATACACTAAATCAGCTCAAAGATATTGATATTACAACTCTAACCGAACCAAGTGAGCAAATTCAAACATCGATATCTGAAATTAATAATAAAATAGATATATTGGCTAACACTGATTATTCTCTAGATTTGGATGATATCAAATACACGTTAGATGCAATAGATAGCAAACTTGAAGATTCTGCAGATTCAAAAAAACTTTCTGAATCAGATGCCAGAATTACTGCTATGTTAGAAACTTTGAATCATAAAATCGATATTATTGCGAGCAGTTCAGATACAGAATTTGCATTAGAAGAAGTTAGAGAACTTATACTGGCGCAACAAGATAGTATTGATTATTTGGAGCAAAATAACAAAACCGAAGCTTTCAAAAAGTGTTTAGACGAACTAACACAAGAAGTTAATAATATAACCGGCGATAATTCAAAAGAAATTCAACGGACTCTGAAAGATATGAAAGAATCAATTATGGCAGCAGTTATAACCATATTTGAGCAAGTATCTTTTATAGAAGAATCCGAAGATATTAAAGATTTTGTAGAAGAAAAAACCGATGAAATCAATAAAAATTTAGCAATAGTAACTGAACAATTAAAACAGATTTCACAAGCAGACCCTGATTATACATACTCTATGCAGGATATTGAGTCAGACTTAGCTAAACTAAGAATTGCCCTTAACCAATTACAAGCTAGTGAACAAGACACTAAAGAAACACAACTACATTCTATTTTAGATAACATAACCCAAATTGGTTCAACAGTTCAAGGTTTACAAATATCTTCAGGTGAATCTTACAATGCAATCAATAACTTTGGAAAAGATATAACAACGTATTTATCAAATAAAGTTGATAATGTTGCAAAAATGGTAGAACAATCGCTTAGCTCAGACAAAGTAATGCGCCAAGCCTTATTATATATGGGTGAATGGATAGATTCAGCAAGCGAAAGTATGAATAAAATTTCCACAAATTCAGAAGAAATTATCGACATAAAATCAGCTATTGAAGATTTAAAAGAAGTAATCCCAAGTCAAACTAATATACTAAGTACAATAAAAAACAAATTTGAAGAACAAGAAGAACGTATTGATAGACTTGAAATGGCCTTAGAAAAAATCCTTAATGCTGTTGAAGATATTGACGATACAAAAGTAACAAGAAAAATAGATAAAATTGATAAACAATTACTAAAATTAAGTACAAATATTGAGAAGCTGGCATCGTATGTTGACTAAAAATTTAATAAAAGATTTAAAAACAGCATTACCCAAAAATAGTGTGCTCACAGAAATTGAAGAACGTTACGTTTATTCTGTAGATGCCTCAAACGACCCTTACATTAATACAACACTCCCAGATGCAGTAGTGTTTGTTGAAACCATTGAACAAATCCAAAAACTAGTAAAATTAGCAAATAAATACTCCACACCAATAATTTGCAGAGGTGCCGGAACAAACACTGTTGGAGCGTGCTTACCGACTCACGGAGGAATAATACTTAATTTTTCTAAAATGAATAAAATTTTAGAAATAAATAAAGAAAATATGACAGCAAGAGTTCAACCCGGAGTGATAGTTGGAGATTTACAAAATGCTGTAGAAAAAATAGGATTATTTTATCCTCCGGACCCGTCAAACCTAAGAGTTTCTACAATTGGCGGAAGCGTTGCTCAAAACTCGGCCGGAGCAAGATGTTTTAAATACGGTTCAACAAAAGACTATGTAATAGATATGCTGGTTGTCACTGCGGATGGCAAACTGATCAGAACAGGCTCAAACACAATAAAAAACGCTACCGGATATAATTTAGGCAGTTTGTTTATTGGTTCTGAGGGGACTTTAGGAATTGTTGTTGAAGTGACCTTAAAACTTATAACAAAACCTGAATCAACGAATGTTCTTATGGCATATTTTAATAGTGTTCAAGAATCCATCCAGGCAGTTAATAAAATTATTGAACACCAAATTTGCCCGACAACAATTGATTTTATGGACAAAAATGCACTTCAAACAGTTGAACAATACAAACCTTCGGGGCTTTTAACAGATAAAGCTTCCGCATTAATTATTGAAATTGACGGATTTCAGACAACACTAGAAAAACAACACAATACTATATATAAAATTTTAGAACAAAATAATGCTTCTAATATACAAATAGCAACAACTAAAGATGAGATTGATAAATTGTGGAGTGCTCGACGCTCATCAATGGCTGCCTGCACGAAATTAAGACCAAATGTAACTACAGACGATGTAATAGTACCACGCCAGAATTTAACAAAACTAGTAAATGGGATACAAGAAATCTGCCAAAAGTACGACTTGCATATTTGTATGGTTGGGCACGTTGGAGACGGCAGTGTACATCCTCAAATCCCAATAGATTATAATGATCAGGACGAATATTTAAGATATAAACTTGCAAAGTCCGAAATTTATGACCTTACAATAAAATTAAGCGGTACACTTTCAGGGGAACACGGAATCGGTGTAGAGAAAAAAGGACACATCTCAAAAGTCGTTGAAGGCGGGGCCCTTGATTATATGCGACAAATCAAAAAGGTGTTTGACCCTAACAATATCCTAAATCCATATAAAATATTCTAACTAATTTTTATTTATAGCAAAATAAACTTCTTTAAGCCGCTTTTTAGAAATATGAGTATAGAGTTGAGTTGTAGCCACATCGCTATGTCCTAATAATTCCTGAACCACTCTTAAATCAGCACCGTTTTCTAATAAATGCGTAGCAAAACTATGACGTAATGTATGAGGAGAAATATGCTTATGGATTTTTTCCCCTTGAGCTCTGATAAAATTATAAACATCTTGTCTGGTAACTCGTTTCCCGTCATTTTTCAATAACAAAAACTTATTGTCTGGTAATTTATTATCTAATATGATAAAATCGCGATACTTAATATATTTATTTAATGCAATCTTTACTTTGTTTCCGAAAGGCACAATTCTTTCTTTCGAACCTTTCCCATAACATTGAATATATTTTGACTTAACATCAATATTGGTTAATTTCAAATTAACTAACTCTGAAACCCTTAACCCACAACCATACAATAGTTCAACAATTAACGATTCCAATTCATTTAATTTATCATTAATAATTTTATTTAATTCATCAACCGTCACAACTTTGGGCAACTTTTTTGGTAATTTTGGTTGTTCTAAAGATTGAGCCGGATTTTTATCACCATATTCATTCACACAAAACCATTTAAAAAACCCTCTTACTGATGCGATTTTTCTTGTTATAGTAGACGGGGCAAAACCTTGTTCTCGCAAATTTAAAATAAACGCATTCAAATCTGAACGCTCAAGACTATTAATTAAGTTTTTTCCTCGAATAATACAAAATTCAAACAAATCAGATAAATCTGAATTATAAGCCTGTAAAGTATTAGTAGATAACCCTTTTTCTACCTCTAAAAACTCTAAATATTCTGATAAATATTGTATATCCATAAAAATAATTATACATTTTTTTTCATATTTATCAATTGTTATTTATATATTTGTTTTCATTTTTACTAACACCTTTCTTCAGCTATTTTACTAAACTTGAGGCGTTAGTGTCGCGTTTACTTCTTGAATTCACTCAATTAAGATATTTTGAAGGTTTTACGAATTATTTTGTAGTGGGGTGACACGATTATTTCATTCCCCATCCAGGGAAGGAAGTAATAATATCACCCAACCAAACCTCTCGGCAGAATCCATCCAGTAAAGTGAATCAGAATCTATCTTAGTTTAGGGGCTGGAAAGCGTGTACAATGCCTCTTTGTGTCAATTATTACAAAATGTTAAAATGATTAAATTTTATTTTTAAACCGCTAAAACATTCACCCCGATTGGATTTTGACCCACATAGGGAATTATTATTACACTTTTTCTCTTTTGACTTGATTTAATTAATATAGAACCGAAAACAAAGGAGGATTTATGATACTTACCGAACGTGAAATGCAAGTTCTTGAATACATTTGCAAGGGTTACCAAGGCCCACAAATCGCGAGGGAGCTTGTGGTAACTTTTTCCACTGTCAGAGCGCACACTTTGGCTATTTTGCGCAAGCTCGGGGCCAAAACACAGGCTCAAGCGGTATTCATCGCTTTAGATAAAAAAATTATTTAATAATTTTTTAAATAAATAAAAAAAGGAGAATTGAACTCCTGTTCTAATTCTCCTTTTTAAAATTAGGTGCTGGCAACGAGTTATCTTCCCAGGG
>SUTS01000017.1 GCA_015152555.1 Cyanobacteria bacterium SIG26 | reverse complement strand
ATCTCTTTTTTGGCATGTTTTATGAGGTCTTCAATGCCTGCAAATGGTTCTTTAAAAAGGATTTTAACCTTTTTATTTTTAACTGTTGCACTTAGGTATGTTTCTCTAATTAGTTGTGCTATCTCTTCAGGTGAAAGTTCGCTTGATGGTAAGGTTGCTTTTTGGCATACATCAAGGATTTTAAGCCCTGCATCTAAAAAATTTGTATTAGCAATGTTGTGTTTTTGCAATTCTACGCTTAACCTACTCAATTTTACTTCATATTCGTTTTTCAGATTTACCCAAAGGTCATAATCAAGCACATTATTAACTTGATCAAGATACATCTTTTTGAGAACTTCCTTGCAATCTTCCATTTCTTTGTTTATGCGTGAAATTTCTTGTTTGTGAAATTCTTGCTCATCACCAAGACAAGATTTTAGAGAATATTTTAACAGTTCATACAAATCCTTATTTAAGGCTATACGTTTTAGATGCATACGAAAAGAACGAGTTAGGTCATTTTCAGAAATATAGCTAGTATTAGGACAGCTTCTATCAAAATGCGAACATCTGTAATAAATATGACGTTTTTTCTGTCTTTCACCACAAAATGAGTAACCACAAACCCCACATTTAACGATTCCCGGATACAAGAAATCAAAATTTTTGCGTACTTTTGACTTATCTGTACGTTTAAAAGCTAATTGAGCCTTATCAAAAATTTCTCTAGAAATGATTGCAGGGTGTTTTCCCTGATAAAGCACACCATTGCAATTCATTTGCCCAACATAAAAGACATTTTTAAGCATTATTTCAAGCACACAAGCAGTAATTTTAGGTCTGTTTGGCTGGTAATAATAACCATCTTGAAAAAGCTTCTCCGCAAGCTTTCTTAATGAGTATCTACCAGTTGCAAAAAGTTCAAAAGCTTGTCTAATAAAGATAACTTTTGCCTTATCTATGTTTAAATTCTTTTTTGTTCCTCTAACATAACCATAAGGTGGTCTAAATGGCCAAAATCCTTGTTCTAACCCTTCGTGTAATCCTTTAGAAATCTCTTCTGACAGGTTATCAATATAATTTTTAGCCATCAAAACCTTAATTCCGTGTATGAATTTATCGTGTGATTTTGAATCTTTGCTAATTACTGTACCTTCTTTGACTAAATGTACCTCTAAATCATAATCTTCAAGGGTAACATAGTCTTTAAAGTTACGATAAAGTCTGTCGGTTTTTTCTACAAGAACTGTTCTAATGTCTGGATTAGCTCTTAAAAACTCAAGCATAGAATTGTAATTAGTACGTCCAGCTTTTTTAGCAGTTTCGGCATCTGAAAACTCTTTAACAATCTGAAAACCATGTTTTAAAGAGTATTCTTTTAGTAATTTTAGTTGTGCAGGGATAGAAAATCCTTCACGTTCTTGTTCACGGCTAGAAACTCGTGCATAAATAACAACTTGTTTGTGTTCCATATCTGAATTTCCTTATAACTTTTCTGAATTTCAACATTTTAATTTTTACTCATTTTTCAAAAAAGTAAAGTGAGCATCATATACGGATTTCCTGCTTTTTACAAAAGAAAACCCGCACTAAGTGCGGGTTGAAATTCAGATTTTGTGAAAATTATGTATCAACTGAAATTTAAGATAAAGTTTAGCGTTGGCGTATCTTCCTAAATGCTGATTTAAAGGTTAATTTCACCTTTTTGTCTTGTAATTCTAGCTTACTTTTTACCAATTCTAGAATTTTTCTTTGATTTTCAAAATTAAGCTGAATATAAATGTCGTAAAGTCGTTTTTTCATAATATCTTCGCATTTTGAGGTGATTTGTCTAATTTGTTCTTCACTTTCTTTTATTCGTTCATTCAAGTTTTCATAGGTGTTTTCAATGTCTTCAAGTTCATCAAAAATGAAATCTGTATCATCTATTTTGTCCTTTTTTATGAAGTCGTTTAATCGTAGTTTTCTGTGATATTTTCGACTTACATTCCGCTTTAGCGTTGAATATTCTTGTTTTAAGTCTTTTAATTCCTCTTTCAAAACGGATTTTACTATTTCTTTAGGGATAAGATTTAGACGAATTTCTTTAAAATACTCTAAAATTGCTTCTGTAACGTGGGTTTCATTAATGCAGTGATATTTTTTCTCATTATCATAGGCTTTGTAGTAGATATATTGCCCCTTTTTGATTTCACCTGTCATTAATTTACCAGTTTCTTGGAGTGTTAAAAGTTGTGAATAAAGAAATTGATGCTTTTTTATCTTTTCATAACCTGAAATACTGAGCATTTCCTGAACTTTGTCATATAATTCACGCTCAATAATAGGTTTATGCGCTCCTTTTATTTCACCTTCACAATCTGGAAATGTATAATAACCAGTGTAAAAGAGGTTTTTAAGCATACTTGAAAGCGAAGCTCTAGGAATTTTCTTGTTTGGTTGCTTTGAGTAGTAAAAACCTTGTTCATATAGCTCTTCACAAAGCGAATTTATAGAATAACTGCCTGTCGCATACAATTCATAGGCTTTTTTAACAAAATTAGCATCATTAGGTACAACTACAAGCTTATTTTTGTATGTTTTGTATCCATAAGGTGCTAAACAAGGTCTTTTGCCTGTTTTTGCTCTTGCCAATAAGCCGATTTTGCGAATTTCTTTCATATGCTCAATTTCAAATTCAGCATTTGCTACTAAAATATTGAAAAAATACTTTTCATAGCTTTTAAACGGCTTTTGAATAACCATGTTTTCTTTAACAAAGACAATTTTAGTGTTGTACTTGTCCACTAACTCCCGAATAAAATAAAAATCAGGGTGATTTCTTGTTAAACGGTTTAAAGTGTAAACCATAATGACATCAACTCTATCTTTTGTCTTTTGTAGCGCAAGAATTTCTTCAAAAACAGGTCTTTTAGAACCATGCAAAGCACTTTTATTTTCATAATATACTGCTTTGACACTCATTTCTTCTTTTTCGCAAAATGCACGACATTTTTCTTCTTGCACCTCTTTTGACATACCGTCTTCTTGTTTTTTACTAGACAATCGAACATAAATTAAAGCTGTTTGGTGTTTAAAATTTTCATTCATCGGAACTCTCCTCGTCTTCAGGGTGTTTAGAAACTCGATTGAGAATATCCAAAAGGATTTCATTCTGCGAAATATCTATTTTAATGGCTTTTCCAATGGGTTTCATATCTGAACCTTTCAAACATACCATTCTTTTGTCATTCGCTAGTTTTAATCTTATTTGAGCAGGGGTTAATTTTTTATTTTCATGTGAACTGTTGAAAACGTCACAGTATTTTGTGAGGTTTATTCGTAAAAACTTACCTTTTGTAATTACAAAATCTCTACCATAAACAAGTTTTTCAGTACAAAACAAGTTATATACATCTGATAAGAAAACATCGCCATATGATAGCTCAGTATCTAGATACTGCTCAAAATAATCAAGGTAATCTATAACCAAAGTTTCAGTATTAACGACCTCTTTGCCTAAAATGTCGTTAATTACAATCCAGATAGCCATTCCAATCGCTATATTGTTGCAAACTCTAGCGAAACTACAATGTTTTTGAGCAATTTTGTACTGTTCTTGGTAAATATCCAAGATTTTATCCCTATAAAATAAGATTTCAGGAAGAAAGCTTGAAAGCTTTTCAAACTTATCTGCTGAATGATATTTAAAATCGCTTAAATCAAACTTGCCACGTCTTAAATTCACAGGAATACACCTTGAAAAGTTAGCAAAAGTCATTTCTTCAAAGAAATGATTTGTACCAACACAAAAAGACGAGTTGATTTCAGTAATAATTTCTTTACCATCTTTAGAAGATTTTTTGCGTGGGTTAGCTGAAAAACTATCTTTGCCTAAATCTTCTATATAATGGATTTTGAAACGGTCAATTTCTTCAAAAAATACAAGAAAATTGTTGTATTTTTCAAGTTGAGCCCTCAAACTAACTCCTGTTGATGTTCCACTTGTTAAAGTTGTCATATTAGTTATGCCATAAAAAGCAGCTAACATGTGTAAAATTGTTGATTTACCTGCATTTGATTCACCATAAAAAATGATATATGGAAAACCTTGCGCCTTTGAAATGAAAAGATCAAAGAAGCAACAAGCAAATCCAATAGCTATAGCCATTAAAATTGGAGCATCAAAAACTCGTTTTACCTCATTGACAAACTCTTCAAGAACGATTTTAGGATTTTCGCATTCATAAAGTTTAGGCACAATGCCATTTGCTGAGAGAATTTGGAGTTTTTCTTGTTCGGTAAGTGGTAAATTATCAGGTAATAAAGGATAATTTTCTATTTTTCTCTCATTAATTAGTACTTTTTTGTTGCTAAAAATGTATGAATTTTCTCTAGGTTGATACCCAAAATTAGAATAAATATGAATAATTTTAGGATTTTGGTTGAGCATTTCCATCAACAACAGGAACTTTTTACGGTTAAAATCCTCAACTAGCCCAATTGTGTCTTTATGAATGACATTAAAAAAGCTTTTTAGGTCAAATTCATCATTACCATCAATGATTTTGATGTAAGTTTCTTGTGGGTTACTCTCTTTTGTTAGCCGTAAAACTCGTTTTTCAGCTACTTTGAATTGATTTTTAGTGTTAGTAATAAATTTCATAATAACGAGATTTTCAAGTGAATAATTAGCACATTTAGCACTCTTTAAATCACCGTTTTTATCTGTGAAATAGAACACCAAACAATTATTTTCATTGATTATATATTTTGTCATATTATATACCTTTCGTTTAGGGGATGGGGGGATATTCCCCCCATTGAATTTATCATTTTAATAATGATTGGATAATTAACCTTACAAGTGAAGTTAATTGCAACTGTTCAATTTCATTAAACTTCTCTATAGTCATTGCTTATCCCCCAAAAAGTACAATAATTGGCATCTTTCACTACACCTTCTGTACATAAAAGATTCTTAATATCATAAAACCAAGTTAAACAATCATGATATGCTTCGCCAATGTACTGTATAGTTAACTTTCTGTAACGGTCAATTTGGACACTAAACAAAGAATCACCTTTTCTGAAAACAAGACTTAATTGATTAATGTAGCTCATACAAGTAACCATTTCTTCGGGGATTTCAATTGTGAAAATATTTTCTTTAAGCTCTTGTTCTGTCTGTTCTGATAGTCTTGTTCCAATATAAAATTGTAAAATATTACTGATATCAGCCCATTTAATATTAGAACTATACTTCTTTTTTGCTTTTTCCCAATCAATGAAAGAAGTATTTTTGTAGTGGTTTTTTAATGTTTCTGGTAATAATTCTAATGTGTCAGCTAATGACATAGCTTCTAAATCATAAATTTTGTTTTTCATTTTTCATTTTCCTTATTTTTTGTATTAACCTCGTGTGCGCACATGTAGTTAAATCATCTTGTGGCACATTTCGAGGGAAATTTTTTAGAAAATAAAAAAGAAACTTTTTAGCTCAGGTAGCTAAAACTCCTGTTATTAAAGGATATTAACCAGTTTGTGAATTTTTGTAACAATTCTTCTAAAACCCACATTTCTGATAATTCGTGTGTTTTATTTTTAGTATGGCAAAGAATGAAAATAAAACGAAAAAGAACAATAAAAAATCAAAATTTGAACGAAAAATTTGTCCTGAATGTGGAGAAATTTTACAACGGCATGGATATTACGGTAAAAATAAAATAATTCGTTATACATGTAAAAATCCAAAATGTTCAATCAAAACAATATCAAATATTGCTTTATTAAGAGCTCAATCTGGTGAAAATAAGTATCAAAAATTTTACACAGTTATATCAAAATTCTTGGATCACGCAGGAGTTGCCAATGTTTTGCATGAAAAAATAGGTATAACAGGAGCTTTAGCTAATAAATTTATCAGAAATATTTTAGAACATCAGGAAGTAGCAATTGATAAATATTTTCCTACTTTATATGTGTCTCCTAAAGTATTAATAAAAATCATTTGTCATTATAAGCTAAGAATCCCATATATTGCAATTTTTCCAACTTCAGACGAAACGTTTTATTGTTGTGTTGCTGATCCATGTCCAAAAAGTATTGCCCCAAAAGGCAAAAGTGGATTTGAAGAACATTATAAAAATTTATTAAATGGAATTAGGAATAATTCATCAAAAATTATCCAATAATCTGGGTTTTTCTCCAAAAGTCTTAGAAAGGTTTTCTAAAAAGTGAGAACATATGAAACTTTTTGTTTGCTATGATTTTAATTTTTTGGATGGAAATTCAGTTAAATAAGAAAAAATGTTTCAAATCCTATCAAAGCTAAGATTTTCAGAATAAAAAACATGCCTGTAGATTTTTGGAGACATATTTTGAATTTTGTACTCATGCTATAATTCAATTATGACTGATATAATTTCGATATTTTTAAATTTTGATAAACAGGCTCCTGCATTGTATTTACAAGTTGGTGCAACAATTTTAATTGGATTGTTAGCGTGGCTTGCCGCAAGAGGTCAAAATATAATAGCAGAAAAAACTGCAAGAAAAGAGTTATTTAAATTAAGATACGAAAATCTTTATCAAAAAACTAATACAATGTTTTTAACAACCATTGAATTAACAGAAAAATATACAATAGCAAGACACTCAAAACCTAAAAATAAAAGAGTCGAGAAATTTATTGAAATTCAAGAGAAATATGAAACTATTAAAAAAGATTTTTTAACAAAAATTGAACAAAACAAATTTTTGATAAAACCTAGAGATTATGATAAATTGTACTCTTTTTGCGAAAATTATTTATCAGAAGTTGGGGATTATGTATATGGTAGAAAAGAAAATGAAATTTGTTCGAATCATGATGTTGTAGCCTGTTTTAACCAACATTATAAAACAATTCCACAAATATTATATTCCTACTTATATTATGAAAATGAAAGTCAGTTTTCATTTTATTTGTATAAAATTCAAAAATATCTTAAAAAACATATAAGAGAATTTTTGCTAGATTATTTTCCTTCTTTCTGTCAAATCATAGGTGATATTTTGTTTTTAATTTTATTATTAGGCGGTATTTTATTCACAATTTTTGAAGCGATTAAGGAATTATTAAAAGCTGATATAGAAAAAACAAATGGCAAATTTTCAATGAAATTCAAATGTAAATCAGCTGCTCTTAAGCGGAATCGACCTTGGCCACTGTAATATATTGATCTGCAATGATATCATTTTTACAAAAATATTTCACACAAGTTAACCTGAATTTTTCAAATTTAGTTATTTTCGATAATTTTTATTTCTTCATCTGTTAAGTTGTAGAGTTTATAGACCTCTTGGTCAATTTCGTTATTAAGAGCATCTATTTGTTGCTTAATTTTGTTCAGTTTATCTGATTTTTCTTTGTACCAAATAATAAGCTCTTCTTTTTGAGTTAAGGAAAGTTTTATTTTTTGCTTTTCAAGTTCTTCAATAAACGGGTGAATACCTAAAGTGTAGAATTTTTCTAAATTTTGCGAAATTTTCTTTGGTTGATACTCAGTTTGAATAAGTTCTAACGCAGAATCAATTCCATCGTGAAGTTGTTTATTTAATTCCATCATTTGCTCAACTTTACTTGCAAGATTTTGTTGTTGTTCAGGTGTTGTATTTGGAATTGGTAATTTTTTGATATTATTTGGTTTTACTTGAGCAAAATTTCTACCTTTTTCTTGAGCAATTGCATTATATAAAAATTCAAAAAGTTTAGAATTTAATAGGCTTAAAATAAATCTCGTATTAATATTTTTCTGTAACTTTATGCATAAAATACTATCCAAACAGTAGTAGCTTGTTGAATCAATAGTAGCAATTATTTTGTCACTTGTTTGTCGCATTATAATTTTTTCTGCAGAAAATAACTCAGGTGTTCTTTCTCTATGTAAAGCATAATATGGAGCATCAGTATTTCTTTTTTCCAATGTCTCTTTATGGTTTAACAAATATTTTTTTGTATTTGGATATAAATCAACATTTTCGCAAGCAGGAATTAAAACGACTATTTTGTTTGCGTAAGAAACGAAATATTTTGAAATATTTGCTCCCTCATAAATTTCTTTTTGAACGTTTTTCTCAATATCGAAACTTAACGCTGTATTTTTATCAAGGATGAAAACAGGATTTTTACTGGTTGTTACTCCATAATTGGATGTTAATATATGTTTTTCAAGTTTTTCAGCATTCGTATATAATTTTGTCAACAAATTAGCTGAAAGATTGTTTGCAACAAATTGTTTATCTTCATTAGAAAAAATACTCGAAACCTTTACTTCATTAAAATGAGCATTAAAATTGATTTCAGATTCTGCACATTCAAAATCTCTTAAATCACATGCTAAATAGTTGTAATCTGAATTTGTTGCTTTCCGTTTTAGTACAAATATACAAGTTGGTACATCAGCATCTTCAAAAATCCCATCACCTAAATTGATAATGGCTTTAATTTCAAATAATGACAAGATGAGCTCTCTAGTTTTTTTGTCTTCAAGTTGATACAATAATGTATTTGGAACAATAAACGATAAAAATCCATTTTCTTTCAATAATTTAGATGCTTGCAAAATAAAAAAATTATATGTATTTAATGTTCTGATAATAACGTCATTATAATTTGTTTGATAATAACCTTTTTCTAATTGTGATAATGATGCACCGTATGGTGGATTACCAATAATTACATCAAAACCACCTTCAGACATTATGTCTTTAAATTCTTCATCCCAATTAAAAGCTTTTTCACCTGCGATAGTTGGATCATTAATCAAAGAGTTCCCACATTTGATATTGGCATCAAGATTTTGTAGTGGTTGGTCTTTTTTAGCTGTTTTTAACCATAAAGCGAGCTTTGTTATTTCTGTTGATTCGGAGTTCAAATCAACACCATAAATATTGTTCAACAATATTGAACGATCCACTTCAGCCAAGTTTTGGTGTTCAAACAAGTTTAGTTTCACAAATTCATGTCCACCACGTTTTAGAGCTTTTGTAGCATTGATTTTTTCTTCTGTTTTAATTTTGTATTGTTCTTGAAGAAAACTATGAGCTTGATTCAAAAATGCTCCTGAACCACATGCAGGGTCTAATATTTTTATTGTTTCTAATTTGTCTGGATTCTCTTCCAAATATTTTCCGATAGTTTGTTCTACAATGTAACGAGTAATGTATTCAGGGGTATAAAAAATACCATCTTTTTTACGTTTTGATTTTTTATTATCTTGTTCTATACCGTCAATTTCAGCCTTTATTTGTTCTAAATCGTTCAATGATTGTTCAAAAATATGACCTAAAATATTGACATTCAAATCGCTTTCAAAGTCATAATTTGCAAGTTTGATGACTTCTTCCCAAGCTGAATCTTTGATTTTTAGATTGTCTAAAATATTATCATAAGCGAATAATCCACCATTATATCTGTTGATTGGTGGTTTAACATTATTATTACCTTTATCAATAGACTCAAATAAGCCTTTTATGATAGACCACATTTTTTCATCAGATGGGATAGGTAAGTTTTTACCTATTTCATAGTAGTTTTTTAACGTATTTGCAGGTAATAAATTGATTGTTGAATCCTCACAAAACATAACAAAAACAAGACGGTCTAAAAGTTTTTGTGTCTTTTCCAACACACATTTTTTATCTATGTCAGGGTTGTTTTCGCAAAGGTGAGTAAACAAAGTTTTTCTTAAAGCCTTAAAGTCCTTGTAGAATTTATTTGAAATATCTTCTTCATTTTTGCTTGTATCTTTTACTAGCCTATCGAGTAATGAATTTCTGCTTTTATCTAACAAATTTTCTTTGCATAAGCAAAAATAAAACTTCTTAAACTCTTTATCATCACCCAAATTTAAGACTTCAAAACTCTCAAAATAACCTTGTCCACGCTCTTTATTATACAAACGAATTTCTTTGAAATTTGAAACAATTATCCAATCACAACGGTCAAATTTTGATGAGTAACTAAAAGCTTGGCTAACTGGTGAATCATAATCTTTTCTTGTTGATTGTTTTTTATCTAATGGTGTATTTGCATCTTTTAACTCAATGACTGCACGAGTTATTTGTTCATTTTTTGAAAAATACCCTAATGCACCATCCGCTTTTGTTCCATCAATTTCGGTTTTTGCTTCATTAATCAAATACCATTCAGCAGGACTTTCCTGCATCTCCTGATAACCAAGAATTTCATTAAAAAACTTTGTTAAGAATTTTGCCTGAACCTGAGTTTCTTTTGTTTTGTCATAATTACCGTTCTTAATAGATTCTTGCCATAATCTTAAGATATTTTGGACTTTTTCAAAATCAAAACCAACAGGATAATCAAAATTGTTTAAATGAGTTTGCAATAACCGTTTATTAAATAACATACTTCACACCTTTTGTTTGGATTATACTTGTTTGTTTTAGTACCATTACATCCTTTTTACTAAATCTCCGATTTTCGGTTCATTAAATGGTAAGATTTCAGGTTCTTCAATTATTTCTTCTGTCCCCATACTCCAAGGAAGTTTCTTAATTGTCTTTGATTTAACTTTTTTTGTTTTGCAAGAAGTCAAAGTTGCCATTGTATCCTGAACATGTTCTACTTTTCCCATTCCTACGACAATTTCAAGATTTCCCAAATTTTCCTTTGTATCAGGGTCTATAATTTCATCTCCTAATCGATAAATAAGAAACATATCACCCTTAGAAATTTTGTTTTTAGTTCCTTTATTAATTACAATAGTATATTCATCAACAATTTGAGCTACTTTTGTAGGTTTTGGTGTATTTTCTGCCATTATGCAAACTCCTCCCTGCATTCAAAATTTGGTATTGATGGTTTTATAATGATTTTAGTTTTTATTTCTTCTAATTTATCCATATCCCATTTTTCATTTACGAATTTCTCAACCATTACTTGAATATATCTTGTAGATGTTGTTATTGTTTCAATCGTACCATACGCAATAAATTCTTCGATATCATCTTTATAATAAATAGCAACAGATGTCTGTGGAGCAAATAAATCTGACGGGGTAAAAATAAGTCTTTCTCTTTTTATTGTTTTCAATTTTGGTAAACTTGAATAATTACTCATAATCATATGAACTGTTGTTATTAATAACTTTATTGTGTAAGCCAAAGATATGAATAAAATTATAATTATTGTTATAAAAACTTTTGAACTTATGTTATTCAAGTTATCTGAAGGATACCATGTAAGAACTAAAGAGACAATAGTTGGAACAATCAAGACAAACCATTCCCACACATGCGTCAAACTATTTGTTAAAATATCCTTCCACATTACTACCACCTTGCCTTTATTTCGTATGAATTTTGTTTAAATGTTCAAACCATTCAAGTATTGACACTCTCACACTCCTTATTCCACCCAATTCTACCATAAAAACAAAAACTGTTAAATATACTCATTTTATGCTATTATATAGGCAACAAAGGAGTGGATATGTCTGAAAAGTATGAAATTGTTTATGTATTAAGAAATGAAGCAATGCCAAATCTTATCAAGATCGGTAAAACGCAACGAAAAGATTTGCAAGCTAGAATGTCAGAACTTTATTCAACAGGAGTTCCTTTCCCATTTGAATGTTTATGGGCGGGTGAAGTTCGTGATTGTTCTAGAATTGAATCACTTATTCATAACGCTTTTAGGAATAATAGGGTTAATCCTAAAAGAGAGTTTTTTAACATTGAGCCTGATCAAGTAATTCCTTTGTTGCAAGAATTAGCGATTAATGAACTAACTTTTGACGTTGATAAAGCTCTTAATCAAGGTGTTTCAAAAGAAGAACAAGACGCTCCAAAACAGTTTCATAGACCAATGCTAAATTTTGAAGAAATGAATATTCCTGTTGGTTCTACATTAGTTTATGTTAAAAATTCAGACATTACTTCTACTGTTACAGGGATTAAAAAAGTTACATTTGAAGATGTCGAATTTTCATTAACTGCGTTAACAAGAAAATTACTTGATTTACCGTATAATGTAGCACCTTGTAGATATTGGACATATGAAGGCAAAAATCTGCAAAATATTTATGATGAAACATATACGAATGTTGTTGAATAAAATTAATCCTTATGCGAAAACCTGATTATTCAAAATTTTCTAGTTATAAACAGAATGCTTTTAGCATGGAAATGGAAAGTCCTGTGAAAGCATTAATAGTAATTAATAAAGCGTTGTATGCTTTTTGTGAAACTTGCATCACTAGAATTATTATGGGGACAGAAAGGGATAAAAATGACGAATTCCCATTATCTCCAAATACTAAGGTGAAAGTTTTACACAAAGGTACTAATGATGTATTAGTTAATCAAGTTTTTGGTTTTTTGGATGGCATTAATCAAAAACATTTTGGAGAATATCAGGCAATAACTTTTTCAAAAAATGCAGATATGGAAGAAGTTAAAAGTATTATTTTTGAAATATTACTAAATTGTTCAACATTTGCTGATTCGTATGCAGACCTTGTAGATTCCTTTAATGAACAACTGAAAAAATTGAAAGTTCCTTTAACTGCAAATAATTTCGAAATAGAAGCTTTTATTCCGAATCTAGAAAAGAAAGTTAAGGATATAATAATTACCGAATGCGGAGCTTTGTTGAACAAACTTTCTCGATTAACAATTGCTTTTTACAAAACTTCTTTATCTAAAAATAGCAAAACAACGATTATGAATAATGATAAACGAATAGGCAAAGCAATTGAGGTTTTAATAAATAAAAGATTGATTAAAAGTGATAGCAATTTAGCTCAATTTGTTAATAAACAAAATGAAAAATTTTTGTCTAAACTTGTTGATGTAAGAAATGCTTTGGAACATCCAGATCATAAAAAATCCATTCAAATCAATAATTTTTATTTGTTGCCGGATAGAACTTTTGAATATCCGAATTGGGAATTAAAATTTCCTGATTCTTATGAAAAACGAGCTTTGATTAATGATATAGAAGATAATTGTAGGTCATTAATTGATTTTATTTTGTTATTTATCAGTGAACTTTTAATTGAGTCATTTGAACAGTATTATTTTTATTCAGATGGTAAAATTTGGAGATATTCGAAAGATAATGTAGTCAAAACTTAACTAGGATAGTAAAAAATCATATTTTGTTTGAATTTATATAAAAAATTGTAACATTTTTGTCATGTAACTCTTAAAAACAGGGGATTTTCCACATGCCCGTTTAAAAAACTGCTATAATAATTCATGTTGCACGAACCCAATAGTCGTATGGGGGATAGACTTGACAAGGAGATTGTAAAATGTCAGACAAATTAAAACCTGGTATGCAAGCACCAAAATCAGGACAGTATAAAGAAGTTGGACCTCGAGGAGGTTTTGTTTCAAATACTGAAATTACTGCGGTAGCAGGAAAAACATTGCCACCAACAGGAAAATCCGGAAATTCATATGTGCTTGTTGATTCAACAAAACATAAAAGAAAATAGTCCGCAGAATTAACGGCTCAGCAGACTATTTAATAAACCCTCTAGAGTAATCTCTAGGGGGTTTGTTCATTCATAATACATGACGAGCATGTAAAAATCAAGCTTTTGTTAAAATTTCGAATACCAAACGCCACGACCTTTGGAGTGCATTGTTAGGTAGCGTTTATCTACTAGGTTTGAAATAGCTTTTTTGAGCGTATTTCTGTTTGAACCTGTAAACTCTAGTAATTTTGCGTTTGAACCACGTTCATTTTGCTCAAAATATTCTAAAATCTTTAACTCTAATTCTGTTAGGTTGTTTTTATTCAAGTTAATATCGTTTTCACCTAATTTGTACTCTAAACGAATTTTTTGTTTTTGCAATGATTTCAAGAAAAACATTAACCAAGGCTCATAATAAGGTGTTTCACCTTTTAAAGTCATTTGAGTTTGTCTCAAAGCTCTATAATACCCCTCTTTATTGTCCTCAATTACTGATTCAAGTGAACTGTATTGCATATAGTGATAACCTGTTTTTAACAGTAATAAGCAAGTTATAGCACGAGATAATCTACCATTACCGTCTTCGAATGGATGAATTGCTAAAAAATTAACAATAAAAACACCAATAACGATTAATGGGTGGAAAAATCTATCATCAAGATTTTTGCGTGTCCAATTCACTAACTCTTCCATTTTTAATGGGGTTTCAAATGGAGTAGCAGTCTCAAACACAATTCCTAATTCTTTGCCATCTTGAGAATATGCGGCAACTGTGTTTGAGATTGTTTTGTAATTCCCTTTATGATGCTCATCTTTTGTAGAATATTGCAAAAGAATTTTATGTAACTGCTTGATGTAATTTTCTGAAAAATTAAGAACTTCCCAATCCTCAAAAATTGTATCCATCAAATTTGCATAACCTGCAACTTCTTGTTCATCACGAGTAGCAAAAGATTGTTTTTTTATGTTAGATAACAACTCCTCAACCTGCTTATCGCTTAATTTGTTGCCTTCGATACGATTAGAAGAACCAACGCTTTCTATAGTTGCAACTTTTTTAAGGCTTTTTAATCTCTCAGGAGATAATTGTCCGTACAGTTTCCAAGAACCTTTGAACTCATCTAATTCTGAGATAATTGATAGCATTTGATTTGTTATTTTGATGTCGTTTTCTTTAATCATTTTACCCAATCTATATCCAATTATACCCAATTTTATCTATTTTGTAAAGGGGTACAGTTTTTTATGCAGAATTTTTTGAAGATATCGCACAAAAAACTGCACTTTCTTGACATACTTAAAACCCAAGCTCCTACGCTATTTCCATAATTTTGCGTGTTATGTCGTATGTCAAGGTCCACCAATATAAACAAAAGACCGATATTAAATCGGTCTTTTTTATTGTGTTTATTATCTTTTTAATCTAACAAGACAGTTGAAAATTATGTTTTGTAAGAGTTGAGAATTTTTAATATTTTTGATATTAATTTTCTGAAAATTTCTCTATAATCGTTTTAAAATATTTTTTTGCGTAATTTGTATCAAAAATCATAGAATATTTATTAACATCTCCATTTTCAAAAACCTTATATTTTGTGACATTTTGAGTTTTTAGGTTGATTTCAACTGTGTAGTTTGTTAAAGTACAAAAAAGTTTCAATTTATTAGGTGTATAGTCTATTATTTTATATGTTAAGCCGTACACATCAAGATAAGGTGCTAAAAGAGGTGTACCTATAAAACTTATATCAACAATACTTGATGAACATAGCATGCTGTTCATATTACAAGATAATTCTTCAACAAGAATACTATTAAGATTATGTTTTGGGTCTGCCCAAATACCTTTTATAAATAAATTACCCCATACTTTATTTTGATATGTTTTGATTTCATTTTTAAAATATGTTTCTCTAACTTCATATGTTTTAATATCCATTGAAAACACGGGTAATGATAAAAATAAAAAAGTTAAAATTATTAAATTTTTTTTCATAAATAACTCCTTTTGATTATATACTAGCAAATTGAAAAAAATTAATCCTAGTGAATTTCCAGCTCTTCTAAGTCTTCCATTAATGAATGATGACTTATTATTCTTGTGATTTTGTTTTGGTATATTGGTTTTTCTTTAGGAATTAATAATTTTGAATATTGTAAATAAAATTCAAATATTATTTTAACCATTATACAAACATTATTATATTCTAAATAAGGTAACCATTGTGGCACAGGTTCCAATAAATTATTATTTGGGGTTAACCATTTTTGTTTTTCCAAAAGTTGTACAATTTTATCTTTATCACCCAATGAAGGCATTACAACATATGATTTATCATGAATCAATAAATTTCTTAAATCTATAATTTTAGATACTTTGGAAAAGTATTTATTTTGAGTTCTTTTTATATCTACGCCTTGATAATACTTTAAAAGTATATAATATTTTTCTAAAATGGGAGTTTTATCTAATTGTATAAAATCATCACATACATTTTGGGTTAATTCTCTATTTGTAGAGTTGTAATTAATTAAATTGTTAGGTGAATAAAATAATTTAATAAGATTATTTATATTAGATTCTAAAAAACAAATTGAAATAATAATTATTGGTAGGGTGTAAGTAAATACGCTAATATTTTTATTATTCTCCTTTGCTTGTTTTAACAAAAAATGAATTGTTGTTAAATAATCATCGGCAAAATTGTGTACATAGCCAACTTGTACATTTATTGGTTCGTTTTTAATTTTATGCTCAACTTCATTGACCATTTATATTAACGCCTCAATTTAAATAAAATTTCATATGGATTTCTTTTTTTAATTTATTTAAGTATACAAAGATACTATCATAAAATATGATTAAAAACTTTAGGATTATTCTAGTTATTTTACAGTATCCAATTTTATCCATTTTTATCCAATAATCTTTTGCAGTTTTTTTAGTGTGTAATTTTATTTGTGGCGCTAGAAAAAGTGCACTTTTAAAATAGGGTTTAAATAGTTGTTATTATTCAAACTTGGATACCCTCAGTACTAACTTGTATGTGAAGGTCCACCATTTAAAATAAGAGACCGATTAAGGTCTCTACTTGGTTGCTCGCCATCGACGTGGCTTCGTTTTAAAAAATTATGCAAATTCAAATAGGGTAACAAGTATATTTAACTGTTACCTCGAATTTATGAATTATTTAAAAAGTTATTAAATAATTTTTTTATCTAAAGCGATGAATACCGCTTGAGCTTGTGTTTTGGCCCCGAGCTTGCGCATAATAGCCAAAGTGTGCGCTCTGACGGTGGAAAAAGTTACCACAAGCTCCCTCGCGATTTGTGGGCCTTGGTAACCCTTGCAAATGTATTCAAGAACTTGCATTTCACGTTCGGTAAGTATCATAAATTCTCCTTTGTTTTCGGTTCTATATTAATTAAATCAAGTCAAAAGAGAAAAAGTGTAATAATAATTCCCTATGTGGGTCAAAACCCAATCGGGGTGAATGTTTTAGCGGGTTAAAAATAAATTTTAATCACCTTTACATTTTGTAATAATTGACACAAAGAGGCATTGTACACGGTTTTCATCCTCAAACTAAGATATATTCTGATTCCCTTACTGGATGGGACTTTGCCGAGAGGTTTGGTTGGGTGATATTATTATTTCCTGCCTTGGATGGGGAAGGAAATAATCGTGTCACCCCTTCCCCACCCGTACCTCTCAGCAAAACAATATTTAATTATTTTGCCTCGGCAGAGTCCATCCAGGGAGGAAAAATAGAGATCCATCCGGGGGCGAGTAATATGGCTGGCGAGGGACTTACAGGCTGTAGATCAGGCAACGCTTTACAATAATTTTAGCATCAAGCATTGAAAGTTTGATATTTTAGTTGGAAAGTAGGCGGATTTAAAGTTTAATCGATTTAATTAAAATTCCTTAATGACAAGAGTTACCAGAAATACTTTATTAAATTACATACCGGATAATTTTGTTATCGAAAATGAAGCCAATTTTGCAAGGATTTATGAATTTAATAATAAATCAATTAAAAATGGTGAAATTTTTTATTTATGTGAAAGGGAAATTAGAGTCAAAGATAATTTCGCACTTTTATTTGCGATAGAAAAAAGTAAAGAATTAAATTTATCTCTAAAAATCATTCATCCAAAAATCAATTGTGGCTATCAATTAAAACAAATATTTATTGATAATCAAATTAGTCAAGCTAAAAAACAATTTAAAAATACTGGCTTAGATTTTGAAATTATCAATAAAACGCCTCATGAAATTATAAAAGAAATAAATCCGGCCATTTTAATTATTGATTTTAATCCCATTTTAAATAGAGATTATTTGAAAAACTCTGATTATAAAATTTATGAAATAGACGGGCATAATATTGTTCCTGCAAGATTTGTTTCTGATAAACAAGAATACAGCGCCGCAACCTTAAGATCTAAAATTTATCACAATATTTATTTCTTTTTAACTGATTATAAGAATATTACAAAAGAAAAAGTCGAAGCTGATTTTATTTTAGAGGATTTTATTAAAAATAAATTGCAGTATTATGCAGAATACAAAAATGATCCTTCAAAAAATGTTCTATCCGGTTTGTCAAAATATTTAAATTTAGGTTTTATCTCTAGTCAAAGAGTTGCGTTGGAAATCATAAAATCAAGGGTTAAAAATATGAATAAAGAAGTGTTTTTGGAAGAATTAATTGTAAGAAAAGAACTGGCAGATAATTTTTGTCTGTATGCTGACAGTTTTAAAGATTTTTCCGGAATTCCAAACTGGGCAAAATTATCTTTAAATAATCATAGTCGTGATTTCCGACCATACCTATATTTACCTCAAGATTTAGAGAATGCTAAAACACACGATAAACTATGGAATGCAACTCAAAACCAATTAAAAAAAGAAGGTATAATTCATGGGTATTTAAGGATGTATTGGGTAAAAAAAATATTAGAGTGGACTATTCATCCGAAAGAAGCATTAGAGGTAGCAATTTATTTGAATGATAAATATGCTTATGATTCACCTTCTGCGAATGGTTATGTCGGTATATTGTGGGGGATAGGGGGATTGCACGACAGAGCTTTTATAGATTATCCGATTTCTGGTAAAATTCGCAGAATGTCATATTCTTCACTGAGAAAAAAATTTGAGCTATCAAATTATATAGAAAAGTATTAATTTTAACTCATACTATACAGGCAATTCTTCCCAAACATGTGTTTTTGATAAGACATCTTCAAATGTAATATTGTCATCGCCGAGTTTTAAGTATTCATATTTTGCGCGTGCTAATTTTTGACGTTCTACTTCATACTGCAAACCTGTTACTTCTTTATATTTGGCATTTCTTGGAAGTAAGATCTCATTTTCAGATTGATTTACAGGATAGTATTTCTTTTGGAATTCATGAATGTTATGACCTTTTGAGGTTTTTATTACGTGAAATTCTGATACATTTCCCATAGAACATTGCATATCTGTTGATGTCGAAACGTATGTTCCACTATTTCCTGTCATTTTACCGTTTCTGTATACAAATCCTTTGTATACCCCAAATTCTTTATCAACTTCTTTTAATGAGCGATCAATACATTTGACTACTTTTTCCCCTGTTTCTGAATCGAAATTGATTAGTCCTTTTGTTTTGTTGACGTTAATACCTTTTTCCAGTTGTGGGATATAATTACCATTGTTGTTGCGTAAAAAATAGTTTATATCATTGTATAATTCTCGACAATGTGATCTGGTGTCTTGAGAGCCATTACCAATGTAGAGTTTTAAAGCTTTTAATTTTTGCGGTACTTGGACTCCTTCTTCCCGCAAGAATAACAATGGTTGATAATAATCGCCGATAACGTGTCCCATAGGTCCTACTTGACGCATTTTTTTAGAATTTATTTCTAATAATAACTTGTCGTATTCTGCATCATCAATTATTGATGTTGAGTTTTCTGAATTGGTTTTTGGAACTTTTTGTGATACAGGAGGTTCTTTTTTTACAGTTGGGGTTACCTCAGGTTTTATATTTGAGGTCGGATGGTTTTCTTTAGTTGCAGCTTTTGTACCAATATTACTATCTAATTGATTAGTTTTTGAACTTTTTTTACTTAAATTAAGAAGAGATTTAACATGTTTGCCTTTTGCAAAAATAATGTCACCTACAATAGTTAATGCTATTGTCCCAAGTGCAATAATCCCGACTTTTTTTGTTGAAAACTTCTTTGGATGGTTTTGTGTCGAATAATTTTTACAAATGTTATTACTACAAAAGCTTGGATTATATTTATTATATGTGCTATATAAATTAGTATTTACACTTAACGACATAATTATACCTACCTATATTTATAAAACATTTTTTTTGTAAAATTTGCTGTTTTTATTTAGTTTGTTTACAATATTTAATGGATTTTTTTAGGTTTTTTACATAATATGTTGTACTTGCTTTTTTGTTAGAATTTCATTAAAATGGATATTAAAGAGCTGTATATGAATATGAAAAACGATACTAAAATTTTAGATAAAAAAATAACAAAAGAAATAAAAACCGGTAATGTGAAATCGGCGATTGAATTATGCCAAATCGGGTTGCAAAAAGATCCTACAAATGCGGATTTACATTTGCGTCTGGGAGATTTATATTTGGCGTGGCATTTGGATATTTATTCATCTTGTCAATATGTAGATGAGGCTATTACAGAATATCAGATAGCGTTGGAATCTTACATCCATTCTGCTGAAATATATTACAAAATTGGACTTGCACAATATTATAAAGGTGATTTAGACAAGGCAATTAACTATTTTGATAATGCAATTGCGAAAGATAATAAGATGGCAAAAGCCTATTATATGCTTGCAGAAACTTATATTAAAAAAGCGAGATTTTTAGATGCTGAAATCAATGCCAAAAAAGCAATAAAATATGCGCCGTTTGCAAGCTCTTGTGCACATTATTTATTGCATAATATTTATGATTTGGCATCGTTTAGAGTGTTTAAAAATAAACTTAAAGCTGTTTGGGAATATTTTATGGCGGCTTTGACTTTGCCATTTGATAAGCAAGCGTTGAAAAAAGTTAAACAAACTTTATCATATACAAAATTTGTGCCAATTTTGTTAAAGGGTTATTTTAAGGTTCAGTCAAAAGGGCTTAAAGAAGCTTTGGATATATATATTGATGCTGTGGAAAAGGCTCCGGGTTTTGTTCCGCTATATTGTTTATTGGGAGATATATATTCTTCTTTAGGTCAGTTTGAGAATGCAATTACTGAATATAAAATGGCCATTTGGTTAGATAATTTGAATATCCCTGCATATCGTCATCTATGCAAGGCTTATGAAGATTTAGGTGATTATGACAGTGCTATTGAGGTTTATAAAAAATTAATTCAAATTATGCCTAATATGCCTGAATTTCATTCAAATTTGGCAAATATATTATATGTAAAAGGTGATGTTGACGGTGCGGTTTCTCATTTCCAAACAGCAGTTACTTTAAACCCAAGCAAGGAATGGACAAGTATCGTTAATCAGACTTTAGGTTTCGTGTTTCAAGAGACAAAACAGGATTTGGATGCTGCGATTACATCTTATCAAAGCGCATATTTATTAACACCTGAGGATATGGATATTTATATCAATTTGGGTAGTGCTTTTTATGATAAACAAGATTATGAAAATGCGCTTGCGGTTTATCGAAATGCACTTGAATTAAATCCACAAAATGCTAAAATTCACTGTAATCTTGGGTTCTTGTATTGGGGAAAAGGTGATACGGATGAAGCAATTAGAGAGTATGAACTTGCGATAGAGTTTGATAAAAATTATGATATTGCATATAACAATCTTGGTGTAATTTATCTTGACGATTTAGGTAGAGTACAAAAGGCAATGGAAATGTTCAAAAAATCAGTTGAATGTAATCCGAATTATGCGTTGGCTCATTTTAATTTGGCTCGTTCTATTGCGATAACAGGTGATAAGATTGAGGCCGCAAAATTATATCAAATAGCGCAAGATGTAAATAAAATTACTAATGAAATTGATCCGCAAGATATTATTGATAAAATTAATGCGTTGTTTGATTAAATAAATTTATAAAATGAAAAAGACCGACATTATGTCGGTCTTTTTCAACTACAAATATATATTTAAATACAAATATATTGTTTATTTTACATATCTAGTGCGATATCAAGTGTTGGTGCTTTGGCAACGATTGCGCTTGATGAAATTATATCTACTCCGCATTCTGCAATTTTTCTTACTGTATCCAGATGAACATTTCCGCTTGCTTCTACAATTGCACGATGATTAATAAGTTCAACAGCTTCTTTCATTTGTTCAAGTGTCATATTATCAAGCATAATAATGTCAACACCTAAAGGCAAGGCCTCTTTTATCTGTTCAATCGTGTCGCATTCTAATTCAATTTTGTGAGCGTGTGAAAGATTCGCTTTGACAAGCTTAACCGCATTTGTTACTGAACCTGCGACTTGAATATGGTTATCTTTAATCATTGCACAGTCTGATAAATTAAATCTATGTAAAGAACCTCCGCCGACTTTTACAGAATATTTTTCAAATGCTCTGAAGTTAGGTGTTGTTTTTCTTGTATCAACAATCTTGCAAGGTAAATCCCCGATTGCTTGCTGGTACTTGTTTGTCTCTGTGGCAATTCCGCTCATTCGTTGAATATAATTTAGAGCAACTCTTTCACCAAGTAGTAAATATTTCCCCGGCCCTTTTATTTTTGCTAAAATATCTCCTTTTTTTATTTTGTCACCGTCTTTAAATAATAATTCGACTTGTACTTTGTCTGATAAAATTTTAAAAACTGTTTTAAAGACGTCAAGTCCACAAATAATACCTTCGCAACGTGCTGCAAGTGTGGCCTCAAAAATTTCGTCTTCACCTAATATACTTTCCGTTGTTACGTCACCAAAGCCGATATCTTCGTTTAATGCGGCTTTAACGTGGTCTTCTACATAAAAACTACTTAACAAAATTTAGTTCTCCTTTGTTTTTTATTATTAAACTATGTTTGATTTCATTATTTAGGTTTAAATAATCCGTTCTGTAATGCGCCCCTCGAGATTCTTTTCTGTTTAGAGCTGAGACTGTAATTAGTTTGGCACAAGTTAGCATATTTTTAAACTCATACCAGTCTTTTGATAAAGATTTATTAATAGAATAAAAGTCATTTTCTAAATTTTTTATATCTGAAAGTGCCTGATTCAAAGAGTTTTCATTACGATATATTCCGACATTTTCCCACATAGTTTTTTGAAGTTGTTTCTTTAAATTTGACAAATTGACTCTTTGGGAGTTTGTATTGGAAGAATATTTTGAAATGATATCAGAATAATCGTTATTTGTCTTAATGCTTGGTTCGCAATTCGTGCCCACTTGCCATGCGCAAACAATACATTCTAATAGTGAGTTACTGGCAAGCCTATTTGCCCCGTGTAACCCTGTTGATGCAACTTCTCCGATTGCGTATAAGTTTTTAATTGATGTTTGACTGTTTAAGTCTGTTTTTACTCCACCCATAAAGTAATGTGCGGCAGGTGCTACCGGTATATAATCTTTTGTAATATCAATATTGTATTCGCTACATTTTTTCGCAATTGTAGGAAATCTTTGTAATAATTTTTCTTTACCGATAACCGTTGCATTGAGAAATACGTTTGGTTGGTTTGTTTTATGCATCTGTTGACTAATTGAACGTGCCACAATGTCGCGTGGTGCTAATTCTTTTTTTTCGTGGTATAGGTGCATGAATTCGTTTCCGAATTTGTCACATAATTTTGCACCTTCTCCTCTAACCGCTTCACTTATTAAAAACCTATTTTCGGCGCCATCGTATGCTAGTGCTGTCGGGTGAAATTGCACAAATTCCATATCTTGCATAATTGCACCTGCATCATAACAAAGTGCTAACCCGTCACCTGTTGCTCCAATTGGGTTTGTACTATATTTATATAATTGTCCAAGTCCGCCTGTTGCAACAATTGTTGTGTCAGAATATATAACTTCATATTCATCGTTCGCATTTAGGATTATGGTTCCTGCACAAGTGTTATCTTTTATTAGAAGTTCTATAGCCATGGAATTTTCTAATATTGTAATTTTTGAATTTTCTTTTACAGCTTTGCTCAATGCGATTTCTATTTCTCGTCCTGTTGCATCTCCTGCGGCATGAAGAATTCGGTTAACGCTATGTGCAGCCTCTTTTGTTAATTTGAAGTTTCCGTTTTCGTCTTGGTCAAACTCAACCCCAAATGTTAATAAATCTTTTACTACTTTATCTGAATTTTTACTAATAAATTCTACGGTTTTTCTTTCGCTTAAACCAGCTCCGGCTTTTAATGTATCAGAAATATGCAGTTCAATAGAATCGTTTTTGTTATTATCTAATACGGCAACCATTCCGCCTTGTGCATAATAAGAGTTGCTCTCAGTTAGTTTTGATTTAGTGATAAGTAAAATCTTGTTTTCTGCGTCGGTTTTTTGTGCAAGTTTTAGTGCAACGTAAAGACCTGATATTCCACTACCTATTATAACTTTTGAATACTTTGAAATATTCATATTTATATGATTCCTCGTTTATTTTTTTAATTTTATAACAAAAAGATTGTTTAAGCTAGTTTTAAAATAAAAATTAAAATCATTAATAAAATTTCAACACAAAAAAATCATGAAAAAATAATACCATATTTGGTTGAGTATAAAACAATTAACCAAATTTAAGAGTCTCAATATAATAATAAAAAATAAGGAGTAATATATATGAGTTCAACAATAAAATTGTTACTTGTAGAGGATCATAAGTTAATGCGTGTGGGTTTAAGATCACTTTTTGAAGAACAAGAAGGATTAGAAGTGACATCAGAAGCTCACAATGGTAAGGATGCAATCGAAAAATTTAAAACAACTCATCCTGATGTAACTTTGATGGATATTGGATTACCTGATATTTCAGGAATAGAGGCGACAAAAAAGATATTAGAGTTAAATACGAATGCAAAAATTATTATTTTAACTTCTCATTTAAGCGAAGAAGAGGTTTTAGGCTCTTTGCAATCCGGTGCGTGTGCTTATGTTATGAAAGATATTAATACTGATATTTTGAAAATGATTATTCAAACTATAAAAGAGGGAGCAATGTGGATTGATCCTCTGGCTGTACCTATATTGCGCGATAAAAATTGCGGAATTGTTCCTCAACGCCAAATGTCTCGAGCAATGTTTAGAGAACAACATTCAAATCTTACACAACGAGAATATGAGGTTTTAAAATTAGTTGTTGATGGGAAATCTAACAATGAAATTGCTGAGGCGCTTACTATATCTTCTCATACTGCAAAAGCTCACGTTTGTAACATAATTCAAAAGCTTGTGGTTGATGATAGAACACAAGCTGCGGTTAAAGCATTAAAGGAGGGTTTGGTATAACTTTATACACAAGGAAGGGGGCTTTAAAACGGTTACAAGGCACACCCCCCTCCCGTTTCGGTGAAACATCTTATGCTGCTGTTTCTAGTCGCATATAATGTAAAATTTTATTTGCTACCAAATTTTGGATTTCCGGTTTTGCATCTTTTAAATATTCAAATGCCATAAACAGGGTTTTATTTTTGTCATACCATCTTCGCATTTCGTAGTTTCTAATTCTTTCAAGATAAATTCTGCGATTTGCTATATATCCGGATTTACGTAATTCATCGAGTAGAATTTTTGCATAGCGAATTCTATCCTCATCAGGGGCTAGTTCTATTTTACTGATTACGATACAAACATCCGGTGACAATTCATACCAACGATTATTCATACATCCTCCGAGTAAATATATATCCCTTATATATATTATTTACTACAACTATAGTTTTTTAAAGTCTAATTCTTAAGAATTAATACATAACTTAACAAGATGTTATTTTTTTACTGTGAGAACAGGTCTTGTTACTGATAGTACTGTTTCATTTGGGATGTAAAAATCTTTTATTCCGTAATTAGCGTTAACAAATAAGAATTCCAAAGTCTCGCCGTTTTTGATGTCAAGTACTCCAAATGGGATTTTAACGTCTAAAACTTCGTCATATACTGATTCAATTCCTCTTGCGCTGTCATAAACCCACATATCGCCCGGTATAGCTTTGATAAGTCTTAATAATTGTAATTTGTCATTTCGCACTGCAATCTGAATTTCGTTATGGAATTTTTCCATTGAAATTGGTGTGACATTTGGTGTTTTGTTAATTAACCTAACAGGTGATAACGCTTGTTTATTTGCTGATTTTCTTAAATAAATATACATCTGATAGGTTCTTTTAGTTAATTCCGAACTTTCTTTAATATATTTGTTTAAATGAAATTTTAGATAGAAATTGTTTTCATCGTTTCCAAACCTGATTTTATCAAATAGTTTTGATTCTCTAAGTACCGGTCCGTCAGGGATTTCGATATATCCGGCATTATTCCAATCATCATCTTCATCTGTTATGTTTTTTCCATTAATAATTGGTGTGATAAGTGATTTTGGATATTTTGAAGGTTTTGATGTTGTAATATTTGATATAGGTTCATCCAAATATTTTGGAGTATCCAATCCTAAATATAAATAAATATTTTTTAAATGTGTTCTAAATATGAAATCAAAAATATTGTCATGACCGGAATCGTTTGGTTCGCCGTACCACCAGAACCAGTCACTGCCTTCACATATAAATAATTCTCTGCGCGCTTGTTCAATATTTGGGTTTAGAGGTTCGCGTTTAACGAATTCCGAAAAATCCTGTCTTACTCGTTTTAAATATGACCAAGCTAAATCTTTCACCGGTTCATCAACCCATAATTTGAAATTGCGATTAATCCACGAACCTGATGAAATTTTGTTTATTATTTTGTTTTCTTTAGCTTTGTCTAAATAATCACTGATTAAAACTGTTTCTAGAGTTTCGTCTTCTGTAATCAGGGTATAGAGAGTTTTAAAAAATGCCGCGCCGTCTTCTAAATAATTTTCCCAACAGTTTTCACCATCTAAAGCGATAGTCAAGAGATGTTCTTTGTCAGGTGAGGATAAAATTTTGCTTTGTATAATTTTAATTCTGTCGTATAAGTCGTTTGCTGTTGCGATAGGGTTATGGTTTTGGTATTCAAAACTGATTAAATTAGGGATTGTTGAATCTCTAAAAATCATTTTGATATCCGCATTTTTAGTTTTATATTGATATGTTTTTAATAAGTGATATGGCTCGTTTAAGTAACCTTTGAAGTCGTGCTCAAATTCAAAATTGATAGTATTTGCTAAAATCCCTTCATCTGAGATTGACCATTCTACACCTAAGCTACTTAGCATATCAAGAGTTTTTCCATTGACGCAATGTTCTGATGGCCAAATTCCGCGAGGGCGTTTGCCAAAGGCTTCTTCCATTCTATCCAGTGCCATTTTTGTTTGCAATTTAGCATCAAGTTCGGTTTTTAAATTAGATAATTCATCATCCGGAGTCGGATTTTTTTTGATATTTTTGTAATCCAATAATATCGGTAAAATTGGATGATAATATGGGCTTGTTGTGACTTCGATTTGATTTTTTTCAATAAATTTTCTTATTGTCGGGATGATTTTTCTTATAATTTCGCGTTGAATTTCAATAATTTGGATTCTATCTTCAAGAGTGTAGTTTTTGCCTTTTTTGATGAGTTGTTTTAGCTCTTTATTTGTGGTTTTAAAAGACGGATCAATCCAAGTCAAATTAAATAAAGCCATTAAATCGGAATATTCCTGATCGGTTAATACGGAAATATCCTCAGTACCTTCAGATTCGATTATTTGATAAAGCCTATGGTATTCTTCGTTTGCCAAAATCATTGTTTGATAATTTGCATCAAAAAAATTATTTAAAATAAAAATTTTATCTTTATCCGTAAGTTCTTCGATAGGGGTAACCGTAAGTTTGGAATGGATATCGTGGGCACCTTTTTCACCATAATCAATGATGGAGTCTATTAGAACCGGCACAAAGTTAAAGTTTAATTTTAACTTGTCAAATTTTTTAACCCACATAGCCATATCTAAATAATCTTTAACCGCGTGTAACCTTACCCAAGGCATTACATATCCGCCTCCGGTAGTTAATTGGTAAACCGGTTGGTGCATGTGCCAGTAGAATGCTATAGACAATTTTTTCGTTTGACTCATCATAATCCAACTAAACCCCTTTTGCTACATTGTACCATGAAATATTACTCAAACAAGGGGGAGTTTTAGATGGTTGATAAATAGAGTCGGAGTGTGAATGATGAACGTAATTTATCTTTCATTTTACCACGTTTTGCAACTATTGTAGTATTGAAGCAAATCTATGCATTCAGATGCAAGCTCTTTCAAGTGAGGGTGCTTTCTTTTGATTAATTCAAGCGTATCAATAGAGTCGATACAGCTTATAGTTACTTTCATAACTGTTTTGTCCATTAAATCTTCGATGACTTTGTTAGCTTTACCACTAGTATCTTTCAAATCGGGATGTTCGATATATTCTCTTAATGCCACAAGATTTGTTTCAGTATCTCGAACAAATTTTGAGGTGGAATTATTATTTTCGAGGTTACCTTTAAAAGTTGTATTTTGGATGATTTTTTTTTGATTGAATTTAGCTGTAACAGGTGAATATTGAATTTTGTTAATAAGCATTAAAAAACCTCTTTTAAAATAATATATCATAAAATTTATTAGGAATAATATATGGGATAATTTTTATAGATTATCTTTTCAAAAAAGGTTTAAACTTCCCCCTCTCTTGAATTTCTAAATTCACTACCGTTCATCAAAAAATCCTTTTCTCTCCGAGGAGAGATAGGGGGGGGGAAATGTAGTTACCAACCGTGGTTTAATTTGTAAAACCAATGTGCTCTGCAGGGAGTAAATGTTACTTCCAACCTACATTCTACAAAGTTTCCCCTCTCCTAGGAAGAGGGTAGGGTGAGGGGTCGATAAATTACTCCCCTCCCTGGACGGTGCAAAATGAACAGGCGAGGTACGAGCCTTGTGAACTTGTATACCGAGGCGTAGCCGAGTGTTGGAGGGGCTGGGGGTTGGGGTGACACGATTATTTCCTTCCCCATCCAAGGAAGGGAATAATAATATCACCCAACCAAACCTCTCGGCAAAGTCCCATCCAGTAAGGGAATCAGAATATATCTTAGTTTGAGGATGAAAACCGCGTACAATGCCTCCTTGTGTCAATTGTTACAAAATGTAAAGGCGATTAAAATTTATTTTTAACCCGCTAAAACATTCACCCCGATTGGGTTTTGATCCACATAGGGAATTATTATTACACTTTTTCTCTTTTGACTTGATTTAATTAATGTATTACCGAAAACAAAGGAGAATTTATGATACTTACCGAACGTGAAATGCAAGTTCTTGAATACATTTGCAAGGGGTACCAAGGCCCACAAATCGCAAGGGAGCTTGTGGTAACTTTTTCCACAGTCAGAGCGCACACTTTGGCTATTATGCGAAAGCTCGGGGCAAAAACACAAGCTCAAGCGGTATTCATCGCTTTAGATAAAAAAATTATTTAATAACTTTTTAAATAATTCATAAATTCGAGGTAACAACTAAATATATTTGTTACCTATTTGAATTTGCACAATTTTTTAAAAAGGTTGGGTGAAACCCAACAATTTTTTAATTGCAAAAATAGTGCAATTTTGTGCAAGGTTAATGCAAAAGTGTGCAAAAAAGTGCAAGAAAAGTCCCTTTTCGTCCGGTTTGAATTTCTATACTTCCGACCTTATTCGTCACTCTGAGCGTAGCGAAGAGTCGCAATATATGGCGATTCTTCGGACTTTGTCCTCAGAATGACAGCAAAATTACTTCCAACCAAAACGGACATTAAAATACATCCAACTTTGCAGATTTTGGTCAAAACAAAAGCGAGGACAAGCCTCGCTTTAATTTTGGCAATAAAAAACTCCCCAGGCTGGACTGTCTTGACCTGTTCGCATTAAACGTGTCTACGTGTTTTGCCTGCAGATTTTCCATCTTCGGCAAAAGCACTTCGCACTCTGCTCACAGGTCGCTCGAACCTAAGACAAGGCTTACGCCTTGTGGTTCTCGTCCAACTTTGCAGATTTTGGTCAAAACAAAAGCGAGGACAAGCCTCGCTTTAATTTTGGCAATAAAAAACTCCCCAGGCTGGACTCGAACCAGCAACCCTTCGATTAACAGTCGAATGCTCCGCCATTGAGCTACTGAGGATTATATATCTCTACTCTATAAGAAAAATAATCTGTTGTAAAGCCCTTTTGTGAAAATTTTTAGCTAATTGAGATTTTTTAGCTTATATGTTAATATGTCCTTAGTTTGTAGTTTGTTATAGAAAGGAGTTTTATTATGGCAAATCCTACATTAAATGAAAGAGTCTTACGCTCCCCGTTAGAATTTGGGTTAGATACCGGTATAATGTCTATAAATGGTACGATACTTAAAACTTGTTTTTTAGGTTTACTAATGATGCTTACTTTTGGCTATAATTGGTCTTTAATTATTGCTGGCTATGCTGATAAGGCTATTATGCTTTCAAAAATTGGATTTTGGGCCGGTTTAGTGTTGGTTTTTGTTATAGCTTTTGCCCCAAAAAATAAGTTTTTAACTATAACAACTTCTTTATATGCTTTATGTGAAGGGTTGATTTTGGGTTACTTGTCAGCTTTAGCAAATACTTATTATCCCGGTGTAGCATCTCAAGCTGCAATTGGTACATTTTTTGCGCTGTTTGGTATGTTTATTTTGTATAAATCCGGGCTTGTGAAATGTAATGATAAATTTAGGATGGTAATTTATAACTCAACTTTTGCAATTTTTGGGATCTATTTAGTCCAAATTGTCTTGAATTTGTTTAATATCTCTATCCCGTTTATTTTTTCTAATAGTCCAATAGGTATTGCGTTCAGTGTAATTGTTGTTGCAATTGCTTCGTTTAATTTAATCATTGATTTTGACATGATAGAAAGATTTTCATCTCAATTGCCAAAGCATTATGAGTGGTACTGTGGTTTTTCTCTATTGGTAACTTTAATTTGGATGTATATTGAAATACTAAATCTTTTGATGAAATTTCATAGTCGTGATTAGTAAATGTTTATTTAATAACAAAAGCGGCGGGTTGAGAATCAACCCGCCGCTTTTGTCTTATAGTTTTAAATAATTTTTGAGTGATTCGATTGCTCTATTAGCCATCAATTCACCTTTTAGTTTTTTGTTTTTGCGTTCTTTTTTAGGCAACTCGACAGGCGGAACTATACCCCAGTTAGAATTTATCGGTTGGAAATTATCGTGTTGGGGGTCTGTTATATAGTGGGTTAAGGCTCCCAACATTGTATCAAGTGGCAAATCTAGTAAAGGTTCTTGTTTAAGAAGTTTTGCCATATTAAGTCCTGCTAAAAGTCCTGAGGCGATTGATTCTGTGTAGCCTTCGGTGCCAGTGATTTGACCTGCAAAGAATAAATCTTCTCGCTCTCGTGTTTGTAGAGTTGGGTTTAAAAGTGTTGGAGAATTTATGAACGTGTTTCTGTGCATAACTCCATATCTTATGATATTTACGTTTTCTAACCCTGGGATTGATTGGAGTAATTCTTTTTGAGCACCCCATTTTAAGTTTGTTTGGAACCCGACAAGATTGTATAATGTTTTTGCTGAATTGTCTTGTCTTAACTGCACTACTGCATAATTCTTTTCGCCTGTGCGTTTGTCAATTAACCCAACAGGTTTCATAGGTCCAAATCTTAGGGTATCAACACCGCGAGAGGCTAGGACTTCAATAGGTAGGCAGCTTTCGAAAAATTTTGCGCCTTTTTCAAAATCGTGTTGCTCAATTCGAGGTGCGTTTGTGAGTATTTCATAGAACTTTTCATATTGTTCTTTATTCATAGGGCAATTTATGTATGAAGCTTCGCCTTTATTATACCTGCTTGCCCAAAATGCAATATCAAAATTTATGCTATCTTTTTCAATGATAGGTGCAATTGCATCAAAAAAGTGCAGGTATTCACTTTTAGTAAACTCCTTTATTGCGTCTGTGAATTTTGAACTTGTTAAAGGTCCTGATGCGATAATAGTAGGTCCTTGTGGAATTTCTGTTACTTCTTCTCTGATAAGATTGATGTTTGGATTTTGTTCAATTTTTTTTGTAACAGATTGAGAAAATAGGTGTCTGTCGATTGCAAGAGCGTTACCTGCAGGGACTTGGCAATCTTTTGCAATTTGAATAAGTTCACCACCTAGAATTTCCATTTCGTGTTTTAAAAGGCCGCTACCGTTTGTGATATCGTATGAGCCAAGACTGTTTGAACATACGAATTCTGCACAATCTTGTGTTGTATGTGCGCCAGTTTCAACGTTAGGTCGCATTTCATATAAATTAACTTTAAATCCTTGTTTTGCAAGTTGTAGTGCAGCTTCTGAACCGGCTAAACCTGCTCCGATAACATTTACTTCCATTTTTTTAGTGTAGCCAAGATATGATTTTGTGTCAAATTAGATTTTTTGTCCAAATTTGAACAAAAATTTATAATTTTAATGGTTGAAAATTAGCGTTAAATTTTGTATATTACGGATACTTAACATATAGTATTGAATAATGATATATGATATAATTAATTTGGGTATTTGTACCCCCGAAAAAGTTAGCAGAGATAAGGATATATATTAGTATGACTAGAGATGAATTGAATAAGTTGAAGAATAAGAATGATGAGAGTGCGAAAAATACGCGGAACTTGATGGCAGCAGCATTTGTTGGTGGTGCGGTTCTGTTGGGTAACCAAGCTGATGGTGCTCCAACTCCTATTCATACGAATAACTATACATTAAGTACAACAACTGGTGGCCTTTCAGCTCAACCAAGAACATTTTTGATGACTGAAATTACAAAGGCTACAAGATACTATAATCCTACAACTGGAGCTTCAACAACCTCAGGAACTGCCGGTGCTATATCTTTAACTGAAACTTATACTCCTGCTCATTCTATGAATACAACCGATTTAATTGGTACAACAGGTGGTTTATATACTGCTACTGCAACTGCTACTGGAACAAATCATTATAACGTAACAAATTTGGCAACAATAACAGGCAACTGGGTTCGAGTTACTCAAAATAGTTCTACAGGTAATTGGACCGGTGCGGGTATTTATAGTATAGCTTCAACAACTAAAAAGAATGTTACCGGTAACTTTATACAAAATAGATTATTTGGTGACACTGTTGCCTCTGGTTCTGGTGGTGATTTAAGAGGTGCTGCAATATACTCAAATAATGCGCCTTGGGGCACTATTACAGGTGATTTTGTAAACAACTCTATTGGTTTCCAATATACTAATGCCGGTAATCCTATGGGTGGTGCTGTTGCGTTTAGAGGAACAACATCAGTTGATAGACTTTATGCAAACTTTATTGGTAACAGAATTAATTCAATGGGTACAGCCTATGGTGGTGCGGTTTATACTCAAACTGATGCTAAAATCACATCCCTTGAAAGTAATTTCTACGGTAACTATGTTGCTGCTGCTTATATTTCAGGTGCGCCAACAGCTAATGCTATAGCTTATGGTGGTGCGATTTATAACGAAGGTACTATCAACACTATTTCAAATGGTAAATTTGTTGGTAACTGGGCGAATGCAAATACTTCTGCTGCGGGTTATACAAAATATGCTCAAGGTGGTGCGATTTATAACAGTGGTACTATCGGTACTTTAAGCACGGTATTTGGTTCTAACTATGCGATATCTATAGATGATAGTGTTGGTGGTGAAATTGCTGGTGGTGCGATTTATAACTCAGGCACAATTACCAACTTGACAAGTCACTTCTCAGGTAACTATTCACATGGTTTTTTGAAAGCCTATGGTGGTGCGATTTATAATACTGGTAGTATTGATGCTGGTGGCGTAAATGCTCTTACATTCTACAATAACTTTACAAAATCAACTAACACAAATACTGCAGGTTTAGCACAAGGTGGTGCGATTTTAAATAATGGCGGTAGTTTTGGTGGATTTACTAACGTTAATTTTGCAGAAAACTACGCTGATGCAAATACAGGTTATGCTCGTGGTGGTGCGATTTATAACGCAAGTTCAAGTGGTAATTTAGGTAATATTACTGGCGGTAATTTTATCTCTAACTACGCAAAAGGTACATACGCATTAGGTGGTGCGATTAACAATAATGGTACAATCGGTGATATTACTGCGTCATTTATTGGTAACTATGCTCATTCATATTCTCAAGAATATACAAATGGTGGTGGTGCGATTTATAACACAGGTACAATCGGTAATATTTCTGCATCATTCTTAAATAATGACGTTAATTTGGGTAATGGTGGTACTATCTACAATACTGGCAAAATTGGTAACATCACAAATTCTACTTTCCAAGACAGTTACGGTGTAAATGGTGGTGGTATCTATAACTTAGGTGGTACTATCGGTACAATCTCAAATACTGTATTTTCTAACAACGAAGCTTGGAACGGTGCAGGTATTGCTAACCTTGAAAACAGTACAATTACAGGTATTTCAGGTGTAACATTTAATGATAACGTCGGTGTAAATGGTACTGCAATATTTAACAAAGGTACAATTACAAACGGTATTGTAAACTCAATTTTCTTAAACAATACAAAAGGTGACGGATACAATAGTATTGCTAGTTCTGATGTTTATAGTGCTATTTATTCAACAACAAATCTAAATCTTATTGCGAACGGTGGTAATGCAACTACTTTTGAGGGTAATGATTCTGCTGTTTATATGGCAAATGGCAGTACTACTTTAACATTAGATGCAAATACTGCAGGTACAATTACCATTAATGATGCAATTGCAGGGGCAAACGGATTCAAGTTAGCTATTGGTGGGGATTCTTCAGGTCGTGTTGTACTTGGAGATTCTGTAGGAACTGCAAATTCTACATTAAATAATGTTACTTTGGAAATGGCAAATACGACATTTTCTGATGCTGCGTTAAATGCTGTTTCCGGTATTGTTGACGCTAATGATAATTCAATGAAAAATTATTCATTCGGTAGTTTAACTTCAAATGCTGCGGTTAAATATCAAATTGATGCTGATTTGGGTTCAAAAACTATTGATACATTCAATACTACAACAGGTTCTGGTACTGTAACTATTGACACTTTGAATGTATTAAACCCTGAATCACTTACAGAAACTACAACATTACAAGTTTTAAAAGGCGGAAGCTCATTACAACTTGCCGTAAGTAATAATGTTGGTTATGACGTTGTAAGAGATTTCTTGGCTGATAATGTAAACACAACTACAATGACAAATACCGGTGTTTATAAACAAGATGCAGGTATTACTTTATGGTCAACTGATACAACAAATGACAGTATCAGATTCCAAGTTGAAAAAGAATATGATGCACTTCAATTTATGAACACAAAAGTCGCAGATGAAAGAACTTTTGAGTTTGAAACAAATGCAGAGTATGATGTAAAAGAAAACTTAGGCACAACTGCTGCAGGTATTTTAAATGTTAATGGTATAGATAGTAATAATTCTATTGTTGATCTAAATGGTCACGATGGATTTGTGGTTTCAAATAATTCTACTATTAATATTAATAATGTAAGAATGTTGGATTCTACAAAAAATTATTCAACAACAACTCTTGCTACTGTTACAAATCCTAATGCGGTGATTAATCTTAATAACTCATATCTTGTTGGTAATATTGCATCAAATGTGGGTTATGCTTTGAATATGACAGGTAATGTAGCAACTGATGGAAACGTTGGTGCTGCAAATGCTGTATTAAATAATGGTACGTTGTTATTCAACCCTGATTCATTTGCTAATGTAACTTCATTTGACGCTCAAAGTGGTTCTGTTTTGATGACAGGTGGTTCATGTTTGGATTATGTATTTAATACAATAACTTCTGATGCGGGTGTGAAATATGCAATAGATTTGAATTTTGAAACAGGTGCACATGATAGTATCACTACAAACTTGGCATCATCAGGTATTATTACTCTTGATACAATCAACTACACAGGTTCATTAATTGGTGGTTCTGTTTATAAAATTTTGAATACTCAAAATAGTGATTTACAATTGGCATTGGGTAGTAATATTGGTTACGCTATTGTTGAAGATTTCTTAGCAACTTATGGCAATACGCTTAATAACGTTGATACTTATGCTCAGGCAGAAGGTATGTCACTTTATACAACAGATACAACTAATGATAGTATCAAATATTATGCGGCAAAAGAATATGATGCACTTCAGTTGATGAATACAAAAGAAGTTGATGAAAGAACTTTTGAATTTACAGCGTCTACTGAGTATGACGTTAAACAAGATTTAGGTACAACTGCAGCAGGTACATTAAATATTATTGGTCAAGATGTTGAAACGTCTGTAGTTGACTTAAATGGTCATAGTGGTTTTGTTGTTTCAAATGAGTCTGATTTGGATATTGAGAATGTAACAATTACGGATAATACTAAATCAACTGCAGATACTACTATTGCTACTATCACTAACGCTAATGCTTATGTTGGTTTAGGTGGTAATACAACATTAGACGGTAATATTGTGTCTAGTTCTGGTTATAGATTGGCTATGTATGGAAACGATGAAACTACAACAGTTTTAAATGGTTCTGTAGGAAAAGCTAATGCCGAAATGACAGATGGTACCACTTTGAAATTCCAAGATTATACATTTAAAGACGCAACATTAAACGCATATTATGGCACAATGGCAATAAATGATAGTGCTATTAAAAATTATCAATTTAATACGTTAAATTCAGTTTTAAATGACGTTCTTTGGGATTTAGATATTGATTATACTAACAAAACTATCGATACAATTACTGCAAAAACAGGTAGTGGATATGTTACTATTGATTCATTAACTCCTTTAAGCGGTAGTGGATTTAGTGAAACCACAGTGTTACAAGTGTTAAAAGGTTTAGATGGCGAAAGTACATTACAACTTTCTTTGGGTAACAATATTGGTTATGCAGTTGTAAAAGATTTCTTCCAAGAAAATGCAGATGTTGTAACAATGACAAATACTGGTGTTTATAAACAAGATGCTGGTGTTACTTTGTGGACAACTAGTACTGCAAACGATAGTATCAAATTCCAAATTGCAAAAGAATATGATGCACTTCAATTGATGAATACAAAAGATGCTTCAGAAAGAACTTTTGAATTCACAACTTCAACAGAATATGATGTAAAAGAAAACTTAGGTACAACCGCTGCTGGTACATTAAATATCGCAGGTCAAGACGGTGCAGTTATTGATTTGAATGGTAAAACAGGTTTTGAAGTTGCTAATGAGTCTACAATTAATATAAGCGATGTTGTAATTACAGATAATTCAAAAGATGCTGCGGATACTACGATTGCTACAGTTACCAATAAAGATGCCGTTATTTCAATGGATAATTCCACTCTGGACGGTAATATTTCAGCTACTACAAATTATGATTTGTTGCTACAAGGTGACGGTACAAATGTATTGAATGGTACTGTTGATAATGCTTATGCAGTATTATCTAACGGCAAATTGAAGATGAATACTTATACATTTGCTAATGCTTCATTAGATGCCCAAAAGGGTGAAGTTTTAATGGCAAATGATGTTGTTGAGAATTATCAATTTAATTCATTAACATCAGCAGATTTAACTGTAAAATATAATATTGATTTAGACTGGGCAAATGGCACAAATGATACAATTACTGCAAACAGTGGTTCTGGTATTGTTTCTCTTGGCTCATTAAATGTATTAAATCCAGCTGCAATTACAGAAGATAGAGTATTTGATATTATTGAAGGCAATAATACTTTACAGTTAGGTGCATTGAGTAATACTCTTGGTTATGCTGTTGTTGATGATTTCTTGGCAAGTGTCGCTGATGTTAATACAATGACTTCAACGGGTGTTTATAAACAAGATGCAGGTATTGGTTTGTGGACAACTGATACTACAAACGATAGTATTAAATTCTATGCAGAAAAAACGTATGACGCATTACAAATGATGAATACGAAAGATTCATCTGAAAGAACATTTGAATTTGATTCTGCTAGTGATTATTCAGTAACTCAAGATTTGGGTACAACTGCGGCTGGCACATTGAATATTGTTGGTCAAAGTGGTCAAAGTGTTGATTTGAATGGTCATAGTGGTTTTGAAGTTTCAAATGATTCAACATTAAATATTTCAGGGGTAAAATTAACAGATTCAACAAAAGAAACTACAAATACTACAATTGCAAATGTTACAAATTCAAATGCTAATATTAACTTGGAAAATGTTGTTTTAGATGGAAATATTACTTCTAACGTAGAATATAATTTGGGATTATCAGGTACTACTGATTTAAATGGTACTGTAGGAAAAGCCAATGCGACAATGGCTGGCGGTAATTTAACATTCAATACTGATACGTTTGCTAATGCTAATTTAAATGCAACAGGCGGAACCGTTGATATGCAAGATGGTACTGCAAATGAATATCAATTTGGTGGTATTTCTTCAGATGGTAATGCTGATTTTACAATCGATATTACAAAATCTGGTGATTCAATATTAGCCGATACTATTGTTGCCTCTACAGGTAGTGGCACTATTAATATTGATAATATTAATTTAGACCAAGGATTAACTGATGCTTCGTTCAAGGTTCAAATTTTAGATGTTGAAAACGGCGATATCCAATTATCATTGGATTCAAGTATTACATCTAAAGATGATTATGTAATCGGTAAAACAACAAAAGATGTTGATGATGCAATCAAATTAAATACAACAACTGATGATGATTATTACACAAGAACTTATGAAGGAGATGTTTTAGGGTCAATAAAAGTTGCTACAACTGAAACCACAAATGATTCCATAGAGTTATCCGCAAATGGACAAATTAATTGGAATGATACAGAAATTTCTAAAACAACAATGGGTGATACTTTGGCATTGTGGAATCAGTATGGTGATGATCAAACTGCTGCTAAAACATTTACATTTAACCAAGATACTTATACTGCAAGTACTGATTTAGGTTCTACAGGTGGAACTGTGTCTAGTGTTGTTGGTAATGTTGATGGTGAAGGCAACTTATCACAATTAGATTTGAACAATAATGAAGGTTTTGCTGTAGATCAAGACAATGTATTAAATATTTCAAATGTTCAAATTGATAATGCAAAAACTAATGCAGTGAATATCTCAGCAGGTACTGTTAATTTAGATAATGTTATTGCGAATTCTGCAATTACCAATGATGATACATTAAATTTTGTCGGTGGAATTTCTGAAGTAAACGCAGATTTGACAGGTTTAGGTACAACGGAAATTAAATCAGATGCGATTGTAACATTAGGTGCAGGAATAGATGTTACTCAAGATGAAATTCGAGTAACTCAGGGTGGATTGTATGCAGATGAAGTAAATAGCTTGAATGCGAAATTGATAATCGAATCCACCGGTTATGCAGATATAGATGCAGATACAATAACTCAAACAATATCTAATGATGGAGATTTAGCTATAGTTGATGGAACATTGACTCAAGCAATCAATGGTGGCGGTAATACTTCAATTACAGGTACTGTAATAAATAATTCAACAATAGTCCAAGATACATTGACAATAGAAGGAACCAGTGGCGGAAGCTTTACAACAAATGCAAGTGCTATATTGTTAGGTACCGATACAATCCAAAACGGTGGCGAGTTAATTTTCACAGGTGGAACAAACATCTATAATATTGAAAATAATAGTGAAGAAGATGTCACTCCAGTAGCTGGTGTTACTATTATTAAGGGAGATGTTGTAAACCAAGGCACAATAAATCAAGCTTTAGAGGTTCAAAGTGGCACATTAACAACAAATGCAAGTTTATTTGGTGATACTGTGACTAATGAATCTAATATTTTGTTAAGCGGCACATTGGATAAGGCAATCGAGGGTAATGGCGTAACGAAAGTAGACGGAATGTTGACGGTCGGCGAGAATGCGGGAGTAGTCGGCACATTGTCATTGAATAACGGCGTATTGGATATGAGCGATGGCGTAGCGGATACAATGACAGTAGGCAGCTTGAATGGCGATGGCAGCTTGTCAA
>SUTS01000016.1 GCA_015152555.1 Cyanobacteria bacterium SIG26 | reverse complement strand
ATATTCTCAAGCAAAAAAAAGTTGCCAGATTATGGCAACATTAAATAAACACGAGGATATTAAGTTATAGAGTTAGCATATTTTTAAAAACTCTTGAAAAAATATGAATAGGTAAAATGCTTAATAATGCTTGACTTTAAGTTTATTATTGTTTTATTATGTTTTCAATATTATTCAAGATTTTTCAAATAAAGTGTTACCAAATTTGTTACCAAAAATTGAGGTGATTGTATGGCAACTTTTATTCCCATAGAGGGAAAGAAAGGCACAAAGATAAAAGCTATCATCAGAGTTAAAGGGTATAAAACCGTATGCAAAACATTTTCCGGAATTACCCTTGCTCGCTCTTGGGCAAAAAAAACAGAAGCCGCAATGGAAGATGGAACGTATATAGAAAAACCTGCAGAGTTTATTACAAAAATAAACAAGGTAAAAATTGAATACATTTCAGAGTTAATAAATTATTTCAGAGATAATGTTGCACCGACAAGATATGCTGATGCTACAAAATATAACTGCATGTACGATTGGTGGATTGATAAAATAGGAAATATAAAAGTTGTGAACCTTACCGCATCCGATCTTACTGCTTGCAAGCAACTCTTGCTAACAGAAGAAATTGAAACCGGTCAGCCTCGGAAAGCCAACACTATAAATAAATACCTCATGGCTCTTTCAACAGTTTTAACATACGCACGAGATGAGCTTGAGCTGATTGAATATAATCCGATGTCTAAGGTTAAAATAGTTCCCAAACCAGACGGCAGAAAACGTTATCTATCAATAGAAGAACTCGCAACATATCTTACAGCTTGCAAAAAGGACTCAAAGATAGTTTATCTGTTTGTGCTTATTGCTCTCGGTACCGGCGGGAGATATTCAGAAGTCCAAACTCTAAAGGTTGAAAATATTGATTTTCAAAATCAACGAGTTTATTATATCGATACAAAAAACAACACGAGCAGAGGTGTTTATGTAGAAACAGACGTTTTGGAGTTTTTAAAAGAATATCTTATCGAGAATAATATACAAACCGGTTACATTTTTAAAGGTAAAAGAAGAGATGCCCTCTCTTTTATTAGAGGAAAGGTTTATAAAATTATAAGGAAAGTTGGACTTGAAAACTTCACAGTACATGACATGAGACATACTTTCGCATCTTATGCAGCGATGAACGGAGCAAGCTTGCTTGATATTGCTGAAATGTTAGGGCAAACATCTATAACTGTTACCAGAAACTATACACACTTATCACAAAAACATATTGACAACGTGGTTAAAAGTTTTGTTAAAAAGATTATACCGGATGTTTAGAGTTTTTCTCCGCCCATTCAAAATATTTTTGTTCATCTATTAAAATTCTATGTCCACGTTTTACAATAACTTTGTCAAAGCCATTCTCGTTTTGTCTGAATACTAACATTCTTAATGCTTTAACACTTGGATCCGGATGGTGCTCATTCCATTTTACTAGAGGTATTAGTTTTGGTGTATTCTCTTTCGTTTGGTTAGGATGTAATATTTTTTCTAAGCTTATTATTTCTAATATAGTATATTTAAAATCTTTACCATATTTCCTTGTTCCATATTCAATTTTACTATCTATAATTTCTTGAATTTCTTTTTCGTTTATTTCCATAATATAAACCTTTCCATTGTTATTTCATCATTTTTCTGTTCCTCCATTGTGTGATACGCTTTTTCTTAATTCGTTTATTTTATTATTATTTCTCTTATTCGATTTAGTTGATCTAATTAATTATAACTTGCTCCGGTAATGTTCCTAATAAATGATACTTTTTAATCTTTTTAGTTTCTATAATTGGCTCCATTAATATCATTTTAATTTCTGCAATTTTTTTATCACTGCTGATTTGTTCGTTTTGGTTCATATCTATTCCTCATAATATTTTCTGAATAATTTGTTTACTGAATATTTTCTTGATCGCTCTTTACATTTAGCGACCACTTTTCGTTCATCTTCTGATAATGTCGTAAATTCTCTCCAACACCTTACACAATAGTTTGTTTCTTCTTTTAATGTGTCATAAGTTTTTATTGTTCCACTTTTCATTTTTTTGTAACCTCACATCTTGAAAATTATATAAAGCAGCGAACCTGCGAACATTATTGAACCACAAATCACAATAGGATTATTATCTTGTATCATTCCGTAAATGGTGAAAGTATGTAAAAACCATATTAATAAATATAATGATATTGCTTTAAACATCTAACACCTCACTTAATTCTACTGCCTTGTAAAAATTTCTAAAACTTTCATCTGAATTTGTTTTGTCTGGATCTAATGCATCTTCCAGTAATGTTTTTATTTTTTCTAGTTTTGTCTTGTGCGTATTTATTCTTTTCTCTGCATCGTTACAAAAATCATTATCTAAACATCTGAAAGCACAGCGACATTGTCCAGGATATTTTTCTTGGCATTCATACATCTTTAATTTGATTTTGAGATTTTCAAGTTCTCTAAAGAATTGTTCAGTATAAGTTTTGTATGCTATCCCTTTTGCTTTTTCATAACATCCAAATTGTTTCTCAAGCCTTGTTACTATTGGTAACCATTTTTTTAATTCGTTGAATTTTTCATCTGTTTGTGCAAATATACCTTTTGTCATAGCCAATATTTTCAAGTTTTCTTTTGGTATGGTATATGTACTATCTTTAATTTTAAGTGTGTATTTATTCATCTTTGTACTCCTCTAATAGCCATTGTTCCCAATAATCAAAGTCTGGGATAACTTCATTAACGTAAATATCTTCACCAATACTACTTTTTGATAAGTAAATTGCCATTTCATCAACTGTCATATTCTTTATTCTTTCGTAGTTAGTTGCCATTTAATAACTCCTTGTTCTGATAAATATTTCCGATTAATTCTATGGTCGTTACTGCTCCCAATGACCTTTTATCAACCATCTTTTGAGGAGTTGCACCTATAGCAGATAAATCAAACAATCTAAAACTGCACTGTGGTTGATACCATTTAACGACCATTCTTTTATGGATATTTCCTGCCATTTTCCATATGTCAACTATATCCCCCTCATAAATCAGCTTGCCGTTTTTGTCTTTTAAGCCTGTGCATTGAACTGTTGGAACTTCGCCAATAAATGCACTTCTTTTTTTATCTTCTGAATTTAACCATTCAACAACAGTATTATCTTCTCTATACATTATTTCGATTACATCGTGCATTTTGTTGTCGTCATAATCAAATACTCTAAATTTAAATCTATCGTTCATCTTGTTGCTCCTGCTTATTTTTAAAAAATTCTTGTAATTGTTTGTTATTGTATTGCCCCTTTGTCAGCTCAATAACTTCTTTTACTGTGTACTTTTTGCGTATGTCTTGTAAAACATTCTCTACAAAATGTTTTGTACCATCCTCGCAAGCTCCAGTTATGCATCTATACATTTTAATAGCTTGCTCAAATGTTACTACTGTGTCTAGTGTGTAGTTATCGTATTTTGTCGTATCTCTATCAGAAATCTTGTATAGCAAGCTTTCTTTAGCTTGTTTTATTGTTTCGCCGTGAGAAAATATCCCATCAACTTCGATACAATAGCTTACTTTTGTTTGTCCGCAAATTTGGATTTTGTAAACGTTTTTCTTTTTATCAATAATTTTTGCTAAAATGTTATCCGCAAACAAAAACCCCATTTTTAAAAAACATTCAAAATTGAATTTTAAAGCTAGTTCTTTTGTTCCTTTTACATTAAATTTTGCATTCGGAGCTGATAACTCTGCGTTTGAGTGGATTTCAAGGTAACCGCCTACACTTTGTAAAGCTGATAACTCTGCGTTTGAGTGGATTTCAAGGTAACCGCCTACACTTTGTAAAGCTGATAACTCTGCGTTTGAGTAGATGTAAAGGGAACCGCCTACACTTTGTAAAGCTGATAACTCTGCGTTTGAGTGGATTTCAAGGTAACCGCCTACACTTTGTAAAGCTGATAACTCTGCGTTTGAGTGGATTTCAAGGTAACCGCCTACACTTTGTAAAGCTGATAACTCTGCGTTTGAGTGGATTTCAAGGTAACCGCTTACACTTTGTAGAGCTGATAACTCTGCGTTTGAGTAGATGTAAAGGGAACCGCCTACACTTTGTAAAGCTGATAACTCTGCGTTTGAGTGGATTTCAAGGTAACCGCCTACACTTTGTAGAGCTGATAACTCTGCGTTTGAGTAGATGTAAAGGGAACCGCCTACACTTTGTAAAGCTGATAACTCTGCGTTTGAGTAGATGTAAAGGGAACCGCCTACACTTTGTAAAGCTGATAACTCTGCGTTTGAGTGGATGTAAAGGTAACCGCCTACACTTTGTAAAGCTGATAACTCTGCGTTTGAGTGGATTTCAAGGTAACCGCCTACACTTTGTAAAGCTGATAACTCTGCGTTTGAGTGGATTTCAAGGTAACCTGTTACCTTTTCTAGCTGCGAGTAATCGTTTTTATCACCCTCTTTAATTACCAAATCACCTTCATAAATTTTCCCGTATTTCATATTTAATCCTTTCTAGTCATAATATCCATCTCGCCATTTAAGGCGGCTAAATACTAAATCGTTTTTGTTCATTTTGTACTTTTTGTAAAAGCTTTCTTCGCCCATTGTTTCTAAGTCTTTATTCATTTCTGCCGGCATTAAAATCAACTTTTGCAAGTATTCCACCCTGTCGTAAAAATCAGGGCTGTTTTTGCGTATTGACTTGCGTACAAAATGATGTAATTCATAGCAATGGTTGTAACTGCTTGTTGATGTTATCCAATTGGCAGGAATTAAGCATTTGTCAAAAGTAACCATATATTTTGGATATTTTGAAATATCCTCGTTCATTGTTGGTTGTTTCATTTATATTTCCTTTTTTAAAATTTGGTCAGATATCATATCCACTAACTCTTGGAAACATTCACGATTACGCTCAATTTGTATCTCGTTAAAATGTCCTTTCAAATACTGCTCTTAATCGTCTTATCTGATCTAAGGCTTTGTAGCAGTTGTTCCATATCTGTATTCTTTCTTCTGTAGGTTCTAAATTGACTAGCTTTGCAATATTATCAAATTTATGCTGATAACTAGATTCTAGTTTTTCTAAATCCCTAGATAACATTTTGCTACAACTCATCTTCATCCTTTCTGTTTAATTCTTTAAAAACTGTATTTTTATCATCGTTCCAATGGCATCCGGTAAAGAATCCAAATAGTAGTGCGAATATTGAAATTGGTATTAGGCATAATAGTAATTTCATTTAGCTATCTCCATTAAATATGTTATTGGTGCTCCTATCGGTTTTAATAAGTTTATTGGTATTTTTAATGTAGGCTTGTATAAACTTAATTCCTTTTGTAATTGACGATTCTGTTTTACTAAGCCATTGTTTTGTTTCTGAACAAAATCTAAATTTTGTTTTAAATTTTTATTTTCTTCTTGTAGTAATTTAAAATCGTTTTTTAATTGTTCTTTTGATTTTGATTTTTTCTTACAGTTTTTTGCCATCTTTATCAATCTCCGCTTTTGCTTTTAACCATAATTCGAAAGCCAATTCGCAACTTCCTGCTTGATCACAATATTTTTCGCAAATACAACCTTGACATAATGCTGTATTACCAAAAATTTTACTAAGTGTTTTTGCATCTAATTTTCTAATTACATCTAAATTTGTTACCATTGTTTCCTTCCTCTAAATTTGTTATGTGTCCTCATCAGTACAGGCCTAACCTGCAGACAGCGGGATGGGTAGAGAAAAATCCCGCTGTTTCGGATTACTAAATTAGGGATTATAAGTCTGAGATTATTAGCAAGTCTTCATATTCTTTAGCTTCTTCTTTTATGTAATTAGCCTCATCTATAATTGCTTGTTCTTCAATGTTTTCAAATATTGGACACAACACTTCAATGTTTAATTCGTTATCAGTACTTCTTGTGAATAATAAGTCTATTGGTAAGTCATATTTAAATGTTCCGGCTTTTGCAAAAGCTACATTTACACTAAATCCTGTTGGAAATGTATCTTCTCCATCACAACCATCATCTAGTTTATATCTGCATTGAAAACCTGAATTTTGTCCATTTTCTGTAAATATCGGATTTGATGTAAGTTCTGTTTCTCCAATTATTCTTAACGTTGCAAATTGTTTAAAGACTTCATTAAATGCTGAGATGCTTGGTTTTAGTTTTTGTAAGAACAATAAGAAAGTTTTGTGATCGTAAATTTTGTTAATACCATTTTTAACAATTTCCCATTGTTGTGAATTTAATCTTTCAAAGTGCGTAATTCCTTCTCCAAAGTTTTCATCCGCAATAAAAAAACCACCATCTAAATTAAGTTTTACTGTTGCTTTTTCTCCGGTTGCATTGTTTCTACGTTTTAATTCTTCTTTTATTAATGCTGTAAAAGCTTTTGCTGAACGTACTAGTTTAGGATCCGGATTTTTTTCTATTATTGAATATTTTTCTTCTTTATCTGAATATAAAAACTCTTTAACGTCTGCCGTATATTGTCCATACATAGTACAATTTATTAGTTCTGGTCTTTTGTTATTTTTTAGAACTTGTATTGCTTCTTTTAGTAATTCGTTTTCCATTGTTATTTTTCCTTATATTGTTGTGCTACTTTTAGTTTTCGTTTTGTGCTGCTGCAGCTTTTCCGTCGATTGGATATGTTTTTTGTCCAGGGAAAAGTTTTAGTTGATCCGGATCTTCTAAATATAATCCGCCTGTTCTTGCATCTCTATAGAATGGGTTTGCTTGACTGCCTTTTGGTATTGTCTTTTTAACTTCGGCAAAGATGTTTACTCCGTTCTTGTTTTTCTTGTCGCATTTAAATTGAACATCTATAGTCAACTTCCCATCTCTACCGTATTCAGATACTTTACGGGCTACTAATTGAAATTGCGACTCTACTGCATCTGAAAATCTTCTTATCCGATCATCATCATCAATAACTTTCATCATTGATAACATATCCATAAAATTTAATTTTTGTTCAGACATTCTATTTCTCCTTTCTCTAATTCTATTGGTTTGAATATCTCTTGTACTTTCTCTCCTGTTATCTCGTATTTATAACCCTTGCCCCATGTTTTTAAAAGTCCGTCGGCTCTCCATCCGCATTTTTGACAAAAAATCTTGCTGTTGTTCATATAGCCGCAATTGCTACAAATATAAAATCTGCTTGGAAATTCTTTATAAAATTCTCTTTTTGAATCGAAATTATGTATTTCTAAATCGTCATTCACTTTGTTCTTCTTTCTTTTGCTTCCTGTATTTTAGTTTTATTGCTAAAAATACTCCGTTTTTTATATGGCCTGTTAAAATTACTTCATCTCCAATTTCTATACCCTGTGGAAGTCCTATTCCCCAATGAATACATTTTCTTGGTGTTCCGTTAGGAGATTCACAATCAAATGCTAGTTTGTATTTCCCGTCAGGAAAAAATTTTGTTTCTTCCATATCAACTATTTTTGTAGGTATTGTGAAAAATTTACTCATCTGTATACCCCCTAAATGTTATTAGTGCTAAGGCTCCTTTATGTAACCCCATTTCTTCCCCTGTTTCGGGGTGAATAAATCTCGTTCCTGATGGTAAAAATTCAATATTTACATAAGGTTTTGGAAATCTACCATTGAATAATATGTATTGGTGCCAAAATTTACGTTCAGTTCTGACAGGGATTAACATAAATGTTGTTTTTCCTTTTTTCTGTTCTTCTGTGGCCTTTTTGACAAATTTGTTACAGATATTAAATGGCGGATTACACCAATTGAATTTGAACCACGTACCAGTTAATCCATTATTATCTGTTAGTTTTCTTCCGCTAATACTGTATAAACCATCTTTCCTATAATGCATCTTTGCGGGAATATTTGGAAATGATGAACAAACATCACAATCAAATGTTTGTAAATTGTTCTCTTCTAAGACTCTTTCATATATAACTGAAGGAGTTAAATAATCATCTCTTTTGGCTGTATAGTTGTATTTTGATTGAATTGACATTTATGCTATCTCCTTGTTATAAATTCCCGCAAAACAAGTTAAATCCTCGTCTGTTAATAAAAATTCAGCAGAAGAATTATAGACGGAGGAACTGTCTATTTCTCCTGCTGAATATGAGCAAGTAATATGATTCTCATGTTTTTTATAGGGAGTAACATGAACTTGCTCACAGTTGGAATTAAGAAAAATGTTTTTAGTTCTAGGAAGTCTTGAATTGATGTCATATAATATAACATCAGGATTGATACCATAAATACGCTCAAAATCTTCCTTACTTAATTTATAAATAGGATGTTCTAAATGTTGATGCATTACTTTTGCAATGAGTATTAATGCGTTGTGTTCTATTATTGAACGTACGTTTTTAGTGTTCTTTTCCCAATCTGTAAATGGAACAACATGGTGTAATTCAAATTCTAAATGATTATAATCATCTAATGTCTGTATCCATGTTGCAGGATATATCTGACGTGTTGACATTTCGTAGTAGAAAATGTAACCTTGATATTTTGCTATCTCTTTTTGCATATCTTTTTTAATCGCCATTTTCTTTACTCCATGTTTTAAGTTCTTTTACTGTTATATCGAATCTGCTCATAAGGTCCTTATACTGAGGTAAGATAATCTTAAAATTCTTATCCTGAGTATTTTTTATTATTGTTTCAATCGCTATAGCTTTTGATGAAATTTGTGCTAATGTTTCTTGGGTCTGTTTGTAGTCATCTTCAAGTTCTTTTGCGGCTCTTAATTCTTCTTCTTTTGCCGCTGTTTTTTGAGCCTGAGCTATTTTTGCTTCGGACCAATTTAACAATTTGCCATATTCACCATTAAGAAGTTTTTGTAGATGATTTTCTGCTAATAGCCAATTTATTGAAGGATCAAAATTGGGTAGGTTCGGGAATTTTAAAAGTTTTAATGTGTATAAAATATTTGGTAATTTTTCCTTCCAATTCTCAATTTTTGTTGCCTTTAAATAAATGTTTTTTTCATCATCACTTAGCTCCGGTTTTATTCCAAAAATTTCTTTGTAAACTTTATACAGTTCCGCAAATTTCCATTTTATAGTCGCAGCTTGTGCGCGTTTTTCGTTTTTGGTTGCTTGAAATTCTAAATTTCGGTTAATTCTATCAGATACGTAATAGTCATCTTCTATTCTAAATAGAGAGTAATTATCCATAATGGCTTTTAGAAATTGATAATCAACACGTAATTCATCTGCTAACATATCTAGTTCTTCAACTTTTAATCTGTTGCGGTGCATATATTCAACAATTTCCCAATACAATCCGTATGCTGCATGTGGTAATAAGTCTGTTGCTGTTTTTGTTGAGATGTTACTACTGTTTTTTCTTGATTCGTAGAACATCTTTACAATTTTTTTATCAGCTTTGGCAGCTTTATCATGTGAGAAAAATGTTTCAACAATTTTGTTATTTTCGCTTTTTGTCACTTCCCTACCCTTTTAATCCTTTTTACACTGCCATTTTCTTTTTGATGATGCGATAATAAGAGTTGATTTGTCCGTCACGTTCTAATCTGTTTACTTCGTTTATTGCTTCACATAACGGAAATAATCCAACATTTCCTGTTGTAAGTTGTAGATCTGCGTATTTTAATGTCAAATATTTTTGGATAGTTTCTTTTTTCTCGATGTAAGTTGTTGTTCTAATCGGTAATGGTAAAAATCTCGGTTTTGTAAACCAATCCCAAAATTTTGTAATTAAACCTTTTGGTTCTTTGTTTGAAACAATTAGTTTTAAATGTGATTTTTTCATACGTTGAACTCCTATTTTTTCTCTCTTACTTTAAATAGCCTTTTGTTTTTAAGTATTGCTTGTAGGCTTCAATTACGTGAAAATTGATTGAACCACCTTCGTCATCGATCATTTTTTGACTTGCTTCATCAACTGAAAGCGGAAATCCTATTGATCGTAATATTTTTGGTTCTATTGCTTTTCTTGCCATTTTCTAAATCTCCAAAATTTTCCAATAAAAATTAGCACGAAAAATAACTGACAAATTTTGCCGTTCTCGTGTTTTTATGTTATAAAATAGTTAGTTAAACAAACTAACATATTCTATTATACATATTTTATGTAGGTAGTCAACATAAAATATGTAGATGTTACAAAACTTCATACAAATGGTGTATATATGTTTGGTAAAAATTTGAAGAAATTAAGAAAGAATTTATCGGTTACTCAAGACGAAATGGCTGTTTTGTTAAATATGTCATCCAGAACATATGCATCTTATGAACGAGAAGAAAACAATCCACCATATTCTATGTTGCGTGTTTTATATAGCGATCATAATGTAAATTTGAATTGGTTTGTTACAGGTGATGGAGAGATGTTTATTGATAAATGCGAAGATACGCATGCTATAATTTTGAACGAAAAATCGGTTTCTAATTATAAAAATTGGGGTGGTAGGTTATCTAAAATTTTGTCAGAAAATCTTGAAACTCCATATAAGTTCTCGAAAAGAACAGGAATTTCCGAATCTCGTATTGAAAATTTTATTTTAGATTCTGTGGATCCAACGATAAAAGAATTGAACGCAATAAAAGCAAATGTTGATGTTAGTCTTGATTGGTTGTTATATGGACAAACTACAGAAAAAAGTGCACAAACTAACTCGGAAGTAAGTTTGAGCACTGATGAAATTGTAAAGTTAAAGATGTTGCTTAATCGTTCTGATGTTTAAATCTTGCTTTAACTTCGCCATTATAGGTATTTATGTCTACATCATATATAGCCTCAATTGTTCTTGTTTGATTAAAGTAACGGTGGTCAATTTTCTTTTTTAATTTTATATGGCTGTATACATTAAAGCTTAATAGAATAACAAGTAAGAGTATAGTTAGATTACTCTTATCTCTTAATAGTGCTTTGAAGCTTGTTGTTAGTTCGATGATAAAATTTTCCATTCTGTTCTCCTTTTCTTTTTTTTATCTACCTAGCCACATGGCTAACATCTTGATTATATTTCATATTTACTAAAAATGTTGTTTGTGATAAGTTGGAAGTGTGGATTGATAATATATTGAGGGTTTTACTTGGTCTTTACTATTATTTTATTAAGTGTTTGTATTCCTTTATTATTAGGAGTGTTACCTGATTTTATTGAGAAATATCAAAATGGGAAAAAGTATGATGAGTTATCTTCTCAATATTTTGCACTTAAGGATACGGTAAAAGAAAACAATGCAAAATTTGCATTTATTATCGACAAGTATGAACAGGTTTTAATGCAAAAAAATGATGAACTTGAACAACTTAAAAACAGTAGCTCTAGTTATGTGTATCAAAAGATTTTTAAAATTGTAGAAAAAGAGTTGGAAGATTTTGATAATCTAATTGTTCATTTTAAATGTAAGGATCGACCTGCATATTCTTCTGCTCAAAAAGTTCAAGAAGCTAAAAACAAAGCTAAAGATTTTGAAATAAAATATAAACTGATGAAATATGAATATGATACCTTGTTTGAGTTGTTTCCGGAGCTTGAGAACTATATTGAATATGGTTCTGGTGAAGAAAATTTACAGCAGATTCAAGAGTATTTTGATAAGGTTAGTAATTGGTTAACTAAAGAAGAATATGACAGATTGTCAGAATCTGAAAGAAATCAGTTAGCTCTTGATAGATACGTCCAAAGTTATTCAAAATCAAAGTGGCAAATTGGCAGGGATTTTGAAATGGCTATGGCCCACTATTACACACAAAAAGGATATTTCGTTCAATATACAGGAATTGAAGAAAAATTAAATGATAAAGGTCGAGATATAATTGCTGAAAATGGTAAAGAAATTCTTATTGTGCAATGTAAATATTGGAGTAAAGAAAAAATAATTCACGAAAAACATCTATGTCAGTTGTATGGTACAACTATTCAATATAAAAGAAAATTAAAAACTAAAAAGAGAATAAAACCAGTGTTTATAACATCCACTCTGTTGTCTGATTCTGCTAGAGAATTTGCAAAAGATTTAAAAATTAAAGTTTTAGAAAATCAAGAGTTTATTGAATTCCCTAGAATAAAGTGTAATATATCAAAAAATAATGAAAAAATTTATCATCTTCCTTTTGATCAGCAATATGATAATACTAAAATAGAACCAGAAAAAGGTGAAATGTTTGCATTTTCAGTAAAAGAAGCAGAGCAAAAAGGGTTTAGGCGAGCTAAAAAGTGGATTTGGGGCTAAAACCTTTACACAACTTCATGAAGTTACATGAAATTAGGGTTGAGAAATAGCTTGAAATAGTGGATAATAGTAATAGAAAGAAGGGTTTAATATGAAAAAATTATTACTATTATTTGTGTTATTGTTTACAAGTTCCGCTTATGCTGCGGATTATCCTGTGTATGATGTTATTGGTTCGGGGAGAAATACTCGAGGGTTTGTATATACCAATACTTATGGACCTTCTACAGGTCCATCTGGAAACCAAATTATACAAACCGGTCCAAATTCTTTTAGTATTGATGGAAGAAATTATAATCAATATAGTAACGTTATTGAGCCAGATGGTCCAGGTGGTAAAAGATATATTATCAATGGAAATTTGGTTCAAGAATATTAGGACTTGAAAAAATATTAAATATAAGTTATACTAAAAGTAGGGTGAGGGTATTCCTAGATACCCCCAATGCAGACCCTACAACAATGACGAAATAATTAGTAAAATGTGTCCTATGACGTTAAGGGCACATTTTATTTTTTGCCTAATTGGTTCATTCATTACTGCTATCACCCCCTTTCCTACACCTTTATGCAGAAAAGTTTGATGTGAGTGTAAGGAGATGAATAGAGTCTGTTCATACTTGTTCAAATTTTTAAAGTGCGGTATCTAAATTTTATCATAAAAATTTTGTAGTATTTTGCATAAATTTTGCATATGCAAATTTTATGCAATGCATATGCATTGCATATGCAATAAAATAAAATAATATAATATAATATAAAATAATATAATAAAAATATATAAATATATTTTTATTTACATATGCAAAAAAAGAATATTTTTTAAAAATTTTTCTAATATCAGGCGGTAGTCGTGAGGCTACCGCTTTTTTTTGGCAAAAATAAAGGTTAAAATGATAATTTTGTTAAATTACCCAAATGTAAACAAATGTAAAGATGAATTTTTTTAAATAAAATTAAGGGTTTAAAGTGTTTTTTTCTTTTGTTAGTTTGTTTAACTAACTAGAAATATAATAAAAAAAAATTTAAACTCCGAAATATAAAGTTGAAGAAAAAACATTCAACGTGTAGATAAGATATACACGCTGACGGAAGTCAACGGGGACGGGCGGTCACTGCTTATCGGTGTAACGGGGAATGCTATGCGAAAGAGAAGAAGTAAGAGGGTGCAATGAATTTAATTTGCGGTTGCAAACAGGTAATCAGAGATGTAGATCTTTGGTTTTTGAAGGATATTGAGAATTTCTCTAAAAGAAAAATTATATTTGCTAATTGTCCTGTTTGCGGAGAACCGGTCGTTACTCTCATTGAAACTCGTACTTCTGATAATCAACAATTTGTCAATAAAAATATTACCGGAATGAAAGCTATACGGATTATTTATAATGAAAAAACTCGGATTTTAGCTAAACGACAAAATATCAATGCTTCTGATGTGTTCGGTTGGGTCTATGGTGTTAATGTCGGTATCACTAATAAAAAAGGTGATATAACTCAAACTAGAATGTATGCTTCTAGCTTTGATGGTAATAAAAGACGATTGGTTGATACTATATATTTCTCAAAGTGAACTCTCTCTTCTTATTATATTCCTCGACACAAAGAATGGAGTTTTCTTTGTGTCTGAGGTTATTATATGACTGGGTTACCTATTCTATCTTACAAGCAGAATAAATTTGTTAAGCTATACATTCTCTATCAGATGAATGCATCTGAAGCTTATCGTACAGCTTATAGTTCGCTAGCTAATACAGCAACTTGCTCGGTTGAAGCTTCAAGATTATTGAAAAACCCTAAGATAACCCCATGGATAGACTATTACAGAGAGAAAATACAAGAAAGTATTGATGATGATATTAAATATTCGCTTAAAGAAGCTTTTAATGAGTTTGATGAATTGAAATGTATTGCTCTTGAATCTCTTGATCAATATAATAGACCAAATGTTGCAGCTGCTAATAAAGCAGTAGAAATGAAATGTAAATTAAAAGGTTACTTTAAAGATGATGTAAAAGCTTCAGCATCTGTTGTGATGCAAATGGATAATGTTGAGATTGATGGGATTCCTCTACAGCTGAATATTGGAGAAGATCCAGATGTATCTGAAGAAGAACAATAATAAATCAGCTTGTAAACTTCCTGCAATTTTAAATATCCCACCAAAGTTATTGAAAATTTTGTTTGAATTAAATCTACATCCATTGTTTTTGGCTGAAGGTGGTAGATGTTCAGGAAAAACTCAAGCTATCGGTCGAATTATTTTATACGTAGGTGAAAAGCGGAAAGTCCGTGTTTGTGTTGGACGTGTAATTAAAGATTCGGTTAAAGAGTCCGTTCTTGAGTTGTTCAAAAATCTTATTGAAGAATATGGACTAGATTGGGAAGTCACGGATTCTCGTATCGTACACAGAAAAACTGGTTCAGTAATCTTTTTTAAAGGGTTTAGGCAACAAGAAATTGTCAACATAAAAGGGCTTGAAGGTGTTGATATTCTTTGGATTGATGAGGCTGAAACAGTTACTAAACGTGCCGTGGATGTAATTGTTCCGACAATTCGTAAACAAAATTCTATAATCATTTTTACAATGAATAGATATGTTAAAAATGATGCTGTTTATGAATACTGCACAAAAAGAAAAAAGTGTTTACATATTCATATAAATTATTTCGATAATCCATTCTGCCCGCAAAAAAATATTGAAGAAGCAGAAGAATGCAAAAGAACTAATTTATCTGATTATAATCATATCTGGTTAGGGTTACCATTGGAACAAGGTCTTAATTATTTGGTTTCTTCTGAAAAAATTGAAGAAGCTTTAAATTTAAAATATAACAATGAAAAACATTCAACAAATATTGTTATGTCTGTTGACTTCGCAGCTTGCGGTGGTGATTTATGCGTAGCTAAAAAGATTGTTCAACAATCTACAACCGTTTGGGAAGATGTTGAAACCGTTACTTGGACATCTGCCGATACAGATGTTACCAAAGGGAAAGTAATGAATCTATATGCTAAATGGCAACCAAATGTATTGATCGGTGATGCTGATGGTTTGGGTTATCCAATAATGTGTTCATTGAAAAATTCACTTGAAAATGTCGTGATGTTTCGTGGGGCTTTGCAAGCTAAAAAACCTACTAATGGTAATGCCAGAGCTGACGGTTATATGGCTCTTAAGGAAATGCTTGAGGGTGGTTATTTAAAACTTAATTGTCAAAACACAGCAAGACAAATTGAGTACATGAAAACAAAATGGAGTCCTACATCTGGTAAAGTTTTTATCTTGGATAAAAAAGAAATTAGAAAAGAACAAAATGAATCTCCGGATTTTGCTGATACTTTGATGATGGCCATTTATGGGATTTTTTATTATCCACAATATTTCTTGAGTCCGCAAGGGAAAAATAATATTACGGATTTCAAAGTTGAATCAGATTTTGATATATACGCAGACTAAATATGAAAGGATATTGTTATGTGTTCAACTCCTAAAGCTCCAAAAGTTGATGATACTCCAATAGAAACTGTTGCTACTCCAACTTTGGCTGATGCATCCGTTTCTAAAGCATCTACAAATACTCGTAATAAAGCAGCTTCTTTGGCTAGCAGAAATATTAAAACTTCTGCCAGAGGTTTGTTAGATGAAGTAACTACTACGAAAAAAGGTTTGTTAGGTGAATAATGATGAAAAGAAAAGGTTTAGATGTTGAAGAAAAAAATCTTAATGAGCTAAAAGTTCATAAACCTAAAGATTTTTCTTATACAACTAAATATTTTAATACTAAAAAAGCTCAAATGGATATGGTGTTTAATCAAATATTACCTGACCTTAGAGAATTGTCTGAGTTCTTTGCCCCTAGAATGAGCCGTTTTTTAGTTAATGACGTTAATAAACCTATTAAACGATCTAAAAAAGTTATCAATTCAATTACTCTCACAGCGGTTAAAAATTTTGCCTCAGGGATGCAATCTGGTGCAACTTCTGCAGCTAATCGTTGGTTTAAAATTCAGATGAAGAATAAAAAGTTGAATGATGTACATGATGTTCGGGTATGGTGTTCTCAAGTTGAAGATCTTTATAGGCGTATTTATTCATCTTCAAATTTTTATCAAAATATGCTAGGTGTTTATAAGCAGTTAGGAACTTTTGGTTTTGCTGTTTTATTGATGGAATCAGACTATAAAACAGTTGTTAATTTTAAACTTTTACCGATTGGTTCTTATCGCTATGCCAAAGATCATAGAGGTGATGTTGATACTGTTTGTCGTCATTTTAAAGAATATGCAAAAAATATCGTCGATAAATATGGATATGAAAATTGTTCTGAATCTGTAAAAACAGCTTATGATAATGGTTCAGATTCTCAGTTTGAATTGGTGTACTTTGTAGAACTAAATAAACAATATAATCCTAATTCTCCGTTATCTAAATATAAAAAATATATATCGGCAACCTATATCGCAGGTGAAGATAAATTTCTTAAATTGTCTGGTTTCGATAAATTCCCGTTTGCAGTTTTTGAATCAGAAGTAAATGGAGAAGATGTTTATCCTTCAAATTGTCCAGGTATCGATGCTCTTCCTGATGCTAGACAGTTGATGATGGAAACAAAAGAGTTTTCTAAAGCTTTGAAAAAGATTGTTACTCCATCATATAAAGGTCCTGCATCTTTACAAAAATATAAAGGACTCATGGATGCTCCAGGACAAATTGTCCCTGAAGATGAAAATGGTCGTGGCTTATCTCCAATGTATGAAGTGAAGCCTCAAGTGTTGGAAATTAGTAATCATATTGAAAAATTAGAAGATGTTATTAAACAACATTTTCATAACGATATGTTTGCCGTCATTCTAAATACAGCAGAACGAGGTAGAACAGCAACAGAAGTTAATGAAATAAAAGAAGAAAAAATGGTTCTTCTTTCTCCAATATTAGATCAAGTTCATAAAGGGTTGCGATCTGTTCAAGATTTTGTTTTTGCTGAAACTATTGAAACAGAAATCCTACCATTACCACCAAAAGTTATTCAACAAGAAGAAATGGAAACTGAATTTGTTTCAGCTCTTGCTCTTGCTCAAAAAGTTAAAGGAATAGCAAGCATTGAAAGATTTACGACATTTACAACAAATATTGCTATGGCTATTGACCCGACTTTATTGAAAAAAATAAACGGAGATAAAATAGTTGATGATTATGCTGAGATTGCAAATGTTAATCCAGAATATGTTGTACCTACTGAGGAAGTTAATAAGTATCGTGAACAACTGGCTCAGCAACAAGCTCAGCAAGAACAATTACAACAACTACAACAAGGTTCTGAAATGATTAAAAATATGGGTGGTGTTGATGCTGTTGGTGCTGATTTAGCAAGCAGAATGGGTATGTAGATGAATAAGGATGAGTTGTTAAGACTTAACAATGTCTTGGTTGATAAAGACGGATTTGAAGTTGTTGCACTTCTTTTGAAACAGTTGGGTGCGTTTGAAAGAAATTATAATCATACCGCATCAGATAGAGAAGTATTTATGACTCAAGGTTATAGAAATAAAGGATTATGGCTCCTTGATAATTGCTTTAAGGCCAATCCTGAGAAGTATATCGAGTTGTTAAACAAAAATGAAAGGGGAAATTTATGACACAACAAGATTTGACAAATAAGGCTGAAAATTTAAATGCAGAATTAGATTTAACTCCACCTCAAAGTGTAGCTGATGATTCTCAAGATGAGGATGTAAAACCATCTGATGATAACTTAGATGATGATTCAAGTAATGATGATAACGCTAAAAATAGTGAGGGTGAGAATGTAGAGTTGTATGGTGCTCCGGAATCATATGACTATTCTGAAATTGAATTGCCAGAGAATATGGTTCTTGATGAAGAATTGGTTAATCAGTTCAATCCGATTGCTAAAGAACTAAATCTTTCAAACAAATCCGCAAATAAGTTGATGTGTCTGGGTGTAGAATTAGCTAAGAAAAATTTTGCAGGTGTAGAAAATATAGCTTCAGAACTACAAAATGCAGAACGTCTATCTTATGAAAAATTGTTGGTTGAAGATACAGAGTTTAAAGCTTTTTCAGATGAACAGTATGATCAATATCTTTCTGTCGCTAATACTGGTATTAAAGCCGTTGCAACACCAGAATTTCAAGAGCTTGTTAAAGCTAAAGGTTTAACTAAACATCCTGCGTTTATTAAAACTTTCCACGCAATTGGAAAGCTTTGTTCTAATGACAGGGTCCCTAATGGTGAACCTGTTGGGAAATCAGAACGACCTGCTGATATTTTGTATAACAAAACAGGAGGAAATGAACAAGAAAATTAGTTCTGCAAGAGTAGCAGTTAATAACTCGTAGTACAAAAATTTGAGTGTTTTGGTAGCGAACAGCTTTATTACCACACTCAAAAATATATTTAGTTATGCAAAGACAATGTGTGTCTTGCTATTTTGAAAGGAGAAATGAAATGCCAAATGTTGTTGGAGAAACTTATTTAACTCTTAAAGACAAGTTAGCACAAACTGAAAACGGTAAAATTACAAGTACAGTTATTGACTTGTTATCTAATACTTCATCTGTTTTAGAAGATGCTGTTGTTGTAGAGTGTAACAGCGGTCATCATCATAAAACTACTGTTAGAAACGGCTTGCCTGAAGCTGAGTTTAGAAAATACTATGGTGGTGTTAGCTGTTCTAAAGGTGAATATACTCAAGTTACTGATGCTACTGGTATGCTTGAAGTTTATTCTGAAGTAGATAAATCTTTAGCAGATTTGAATGGTGATGTTAATCAGTTTAGATTGAATGAATCTCAAGGGTTCTTAGAAGCTATGAACCAAACTGTAGAAGAAAATATTTTCTATGGTAATAAAGATACTAACCCTGCAGGTTTTGATGGTTTGGCTAATCGTTATAATAAAATTTCTACAGCGGATGATAAAACTATCGGGAATTTTGTTATTGATGCCGGCGGGCAAGGTGATGAAAATACTTCAATCTATTTTGTAACTTGGGGTAACTTGCATACTCATCTTATCTATCCAAAAGGCTCTAAAGCAGGTTTACAACACGAAGATAAAGGCCCTCAAACAAAACAATTACCAGATGGTAAAATGTATGAAGTTTATCGTTCTCATTACAAATGGGATGTTGGACTTACTGTTCGTGACTATCGCTCTACTGCTCGTATTGCTAATATTGATGTGGCAAACTTAAATGCTACTGATTTGATTGACAAAATGGTAGATGCTTGGGCTGCTATTGAAGATTATGCAAAAACAGGAAAAACTGTTATTTACTGTAATCGCAAAGTTAGAACCGCATTACATAAACAAGCTATGAACAAAACAAATGTTCATTTATCAATTAGCGAATATGCGGGTAAACCTGTTGTTGAGTTCTTAGGTATTCCTATTAAAACTTGTAACAAAATCTTAAACACTGAAGATATTGTTCCTAAAGTTGCTTAACCTTTCTTTTTAATACCACATCGGGGTTTGAGGGTTAATCTCGTTACTGCTATCAGAAATGATATCAGCATAACCCTCTTTGTATCACATAATTAAATTGATAGGAGAAATTAAAATGTTATTAGATGCTCAAAATCTTTTTTCTGATGCTCAAAAAATAACTACAACTGCAGTATCAACAAATGTCGTTTGTTTAGCAAAAGGTTTGTTGAAAGAAATGGCTTTTGGAACTCCAATTCCTTTTATTGCTCAAGTTGTAGAAAAATTTGAAGGTGCTACTTCCGTTAAATTGGTAGTTGAAACCTGTGATGATACTGAATTTAATGAGGCTGAAACTTTAGTTGAAACAGGTGTAATTCCTGTCGCTGAACTTGTTGATGGTTATAAATTCCCTGTAGCTTATGTTCCAAAAGGTAACAAAGGTTATATCCGTACAAAATACGTAGTTGATGGTACTGCAACTGCAGGTGCTATTACTGCAGGTTTTGTTGCAGCTCATGATAATTCTTATCAAGATATGTAATTAAAGTTTTGTGTTGAGTCATATGCTCTCCCTTCTTAAACCTCTATCTATTAGATAGGGGTTTAGGGATAGCATAAATTTAAGGATTAGAGAAAATGTCAGAAAATAAAGAAGAAAAAAAGGAAAAAAAAGAATTTGGGAAATTTGATAGATGGGAAGTTATGAATGCAGTTGATACTATTATCAGAGCTGAACAAATCAAGCTTGATAAAGAGATGATGAAATATGTTCTTCCTGAATTAGAAAAACAAAAACAAGCTCTTGACAGAGCCTCATCTGCTGCCGAAATTCTTTTTGGGAAAAAAGAAAATTAGTACATACAAAATGTTGAAAGGATTAAAGTAATGAAAGTAACAGCAAAAATTAAAATCTTTTATAAAGGTTCTATTTATAAACCAGGTGAAAAGGTTGATATTAAAGGCAATATTGCTCCTTCTTGGGCTAAAGAATATAAGCCTGTAAAAGAAGAAAAACAACCTGTAAAAATTGAAGCTGATAAAACTCCTGAAGAATTGGAATCTGATAAAAATACTACAGAAGAAAATTCTGATGAGTATGTTGATAAAACTCCTGAAGAATTGGAATCTGATAAAAATACTACAGAAGAAAATTCTGATGAGTATGTTGATAAAACTCCTGAAGAATTAACAATAATTCTTGATAATCTTATCAATAAGGCTATTGAAAAAGATATCATTATTGAAGATGCAGATAAAAAATCTGTTATAGAACAAATTATGGAACTTGAAAAAAAGTTAGCTGAGGTTCAAGAATAATGTGTGTAATTTCTGCGTTAGTAGCAACGGGTATGACAACTGCAATGGCTTGGGCTACTACTATTTCAACTGCGGCAAGTCTTATCGGAACCGCAGTTGGGGTTACGTCTAGTATTCAACAAGGTAAAGCTCAAAAAGCTCAATATAATTATCAGGCGGCTGTTGAAAGACGTAATGCCCAAAAGGCTCAAGCTAATGCTGAACAAACTCGTCAAGAGGGCATTGAAGAAGCTCGTATGCAAAGAATGAAAACTATTCAAAAAATAGGAGCTCAACAAGCTGCAATGGCTGCTAATGGATTTGATATTGCTTCCGGTACTAATCTTGATGTAGTGGAAGATACTGCTGCAATTGGTGAATTGGATGCGTTGACAACAACTTATAATGCAGAAACAAAAGCTTTATCTTATGAATCTCAATCAGAAAATCTTACAAATCAAGCTAACCTTGATGTCATTGCAGGACAAAATGCTTATCGGGCAGGTGTTACTAATGCTATTGGCACAGGACTTAAAGGACTTGGTGATGCGGCAAAAGTTTCAGCAGATTGGTTTGGTAATAATTCTGTTGGAGTTAGTACAGAATATAATACTCCGACTGCTTCAAATCGTAAGTTGAAAAGTGGAAAAGGATATGTTGGTACTTTACCAACTTTTTAGGAGTGGGAAATGAGTTTTTCAAGAACAAATATTTATAATATTGCGTTATCTAATCTTGGGGTTTCTACTCCAATATCAAATTATAATGAAAAAAGTCCTTATGCCGTTATTATCAATAACTACTATGAACTTGCCAGAGATACTGTTTTAGAAGCTCATGAGTGGTCGTTTGCTAATGCATATAAGGAATTAGCTTTATCTCAGTTTAAATCACCAGACCCTAATTTTTCTTATGCGTTTGCATACCCAAATGATTGTATTGCTCCTCGAGCAGTTATTGATCCTGCTGACAGAAAAGAAAAAAAATGTATTCCGGCTATTGATGAAACTACAGGTGAAAAAATTATTCTTACAAATTGTAATCCTTGCATTCTTAGATATACAAAAACTGTTTTGAAAGAACCGTTTTTTTCTGCTGCATTTGTTAATGCGTTAGGACATTACTTAGCTTATATGTCAGCTCAATCAATATTAGGCTCAGGTAATAAAAAGAATACAGAATTGCAAGATTATCAAATTGCTATTAGACAAGCTATTGTTACAGATGCTCGTAAAACTGAAGTACACGATCAAGATGATTCTGATTTCACAGATGCAAGGAATTGATTAATATGGGAACAAGAATAACTCAATCAAGTTTTACAAGAGGAGAACTCACTCCTCGTCTTGATTCAAGAACGAACTTAGAACAATACGCAATAGGTTTAAAAACTGCCAAAAATGCCATCATTCATCAAGAAGGTGGGATTTCAAATCGAATGGGATTGGAATATTGTGGCATTGCTTTATATAATGATAAACATACTCGTTTGATGAAGTTTGTTTTCAATTCTGAACAGACTTATATGCTTGAATTTGGGGATTATTATGTTCGCTTTATTAAAGATGGTGGGTATATCGTTTATCCGGAGGAACACGATAAAGCGGGACAACTTGTTCAGATATCTTCTCCTTATCCTGCTTCTGTTTTGTCACGTCTTAAACGTACTCAATCCGGTGATATCCTGACTCTAACTCATCCTGATTATCCTACTAAAAATTTAATTAGGTATTCTCATTATGATTGGGTAATTGAAAACGCTGTTTTTCAACCGGAAATAAATGCTCCAACAAATGTAACTGCTAAATGGACTGGTGATACAGAATCTAATACAAGAACTTATAGTTATGTTGTTACTGCCGTTAATCCAGATACTAATGAAGAATCTAAACGTTCTGCTGTTGCTACTGCAAAAGGGCATAGAGAAGCTAGTTGGTTAACTGATGAATATATGACAATTAGTTGGACTGCTGTATCCGGAGTGAAAGAATATAATATTTATCGTGCTGTAAATGGTGTATATGGTTATGTTGGAACATCTGAAGGCACAACTTTTACTGATGATAATATTGAACCAGATTTAAAATCTACTGCTCCTGTTTATAGGAATCCATTCTTGAATAATAATTACCCGTCTTGCTCTTGTTATTACCAACAAAGAAAAATGTATGGTTGTTCAAATTCTTCTCCTCAAACTCTTTGGACATCTCAAACAGGTGCAATAAATAATTTTAATGTTTCAAGACCTTTAGTTGCGACAGATGCCGTAACTTTGAATATGGATGATAAAGAAGTTAATGAAATTAGACATCTTGTCCCATTGAAAGATTTAGTTGTTTTGACTTCTAATTCTGAATGGTCTGTTAATGGTACGGATGGTATATTTCAAGCTAATCCTACTCCTGCTTCTGTTGTTCAATCTAATTATGGTTCTTCTCATGTTGAACCGATTGTTTCAGGTAAAAAAGTTATATTTGTACAAGCAGGTGGTTCTGTAATTAGAGAGCTAGGTTATGAAATAATGTCTGAAGGTTATGATGGTGATGAATTATCCTTATTCTCATCTCATCTTTTTGAAGGGAAAGAAGTTGTTTATATAGCTTATTCCAAAGAGCCTTATAGAATTATTTGGGTAATTTTTAATGATGGAACGGCTGCAACTTGTACTTACAATCCTAAACAAAAACTTTGTGGTTGGACACGTTTAGTTACTGATGGTTATTTTGAATCTGTAGATGTTGTGCGTGAAGGTTTGGAAGATGTTGCATATTTTGTAATAAGAAGAAATATCAACGGGCAGGATGTTAAATTTATTGAAAGAACTAGAACTAGAGTAATAAATGATGCAACTCAAGCTTTTCTTGTTGATTGTGGTCTGTCTGCAGTGTTTGAGGAACCAATAACTCGTGTATCCGGTTTGGATCACCTTGAAGGTAAAACTGTTATTGTTAACGCTGATGGCGGTATTATTACAGATTTGATTGTTCAAAATGGTGAAATTACTTTGTCTAGTCCTGCTAAATCTATTATTGTAGGTTTACCTTATGAGTTTGAAATTGAAACACTTAATATTGAAGGTGAAAATACTCAAGGTTTAAAGAAAATAATAAATTACGTAGTTGCTAAAATTTATAAATCCAGAGAAGATTTTATATTTTGCGGTTCTGATGGTTCAGAGTTTAGAAATGCTAGATCTGATGAATCAATTGATGATACAAGTTTGTTGTTTTCAACTAATATAGGTGCAACTATTCTAGCTGTCCCTCAAGATGATGCGGTTGTTCGTATAAAACAAAACTATCCATTACCGCTTACTATACTTTCATTAAGTGCGGTTGTGGATGTTCAAGATAATGAAAATAATTAGGAGAACATTATGGCTGAAAATTTATTTGAATTAGTCGGTAGAGTGGGTTGGATGGATATTTCAACTACAGATAAAGGTACTATTATTACCAAAATTAATTTAGGTGTAAAGGTTTCTAAAGAAGAATGGAATAATTTTTTTATTACCTTCATGAATTCTGCTGAATCTAAAAAACGTATCGCAGAACAAATTGCTGAACAATGTAAAGAAGGTGATTATATTCGTGTTAAAGGTGTTTTACGTGTAGATAAATTCACTCCTAAAAACGGAGAAAAAGAAGTTGAAAAAGTTTCTTTAATTGGTTGGCTATTTAATCACGTAAAATTTGATGAGTTTGAAAAAAGGTTTATAGATGTATAGAAAACAAAAAAATGAGTCTGATGTACTATACATCTTGAATCATTTAAGAAATGATGACGAAGAAGAAGTTCGAGCAATTCATGGTGATAATTGGAAAGAAATTGTTTTCAATGACATTATGAAAACCGATTTTGATGTATTGATGGGGGTTACTAAAAATGGTGATGTCCCTGTTTGTATGGGTGGAGCTTGGCATATTGAAGGAAATCCCGATAATGTTGGTGTTGTTTGGATGTTATGTACTGATGAAATTATTAATCATAAACTTTGTTTACTTCGTGAATTAAAAAAAGAATTTAAAAAGTACGATAAAAAATTTTGGTATTTGTATAACTATATATACAGCAAAAATGAATTTGCAAAAAAATGGCTGAAGTGGATTGGGTTCAGGTTCGATACTCCAAAACCTTTAGGTCTGAAACTCCCTAAAGGTTTTGAGTTTTTTTATCGAGTTAATACAAGAAAAGGATTATTAGAGGAGAAATATAATGCCTAAAGTTCCTCAATTTGATAGAGAAGTTGGTTATAATAGCACTCCATTGCGTATGGATAGTTATAATCTTGATGGTAATATGTTTGGACAGGCTAATGCTCAAGCTCTTGGTAATTTGGGTGAAGGTCTTGATGTTGTTGCAAAGGCCTCTTTGAAAATTAGAGATACATTAGAAGAAACAAAACTTACAGAATTTAATAACTCGCTTGAACAGTGGAAACAAGATAATATGTTTGCTAAAGAATCAGGTTATTTAAACAAACAAGGAATTGATGCTGCAGGGAAATCCGAAGATGTTTTAAAAAGCTATGATGATTTTGTTACAGAATGGAAAAATAGCAATAAAGTTTCCAATTCCAATATAGGAAGAATTGAACAAATAGCTTTGGCTAAAAGGTCTTGGGTTCAACATTCTGCAACTGCTCATGATTTGAAACAAACAGAAATTTATTCTTCCACTCAAGGAAAAATCGGTATTGATAATGCTATTAAAAACGCTGTAGCTGAACGCTATAACCCCGATGGTATAAAAGCTCAAATCGCTAATGTTCAAAAACTTGCTCAATGGCAAGGTAATTTGAACGGTGCAGATTCAACTACTATTGAAGCTATGCAAAAAGATGGGGTTTCTAGTTTGTTGTGTGCAGTTTTAGATACAAAAATTCAAGAAGGTGATTTATCTGCTAAAGATTTCTTTAATCAATATAAAGATCAAATTCATGCAAATTATCATTCAAAATATATTGGCCAGATTAAAGCTGAAGAAGATAAATATTTAGCAAAAAATTTGGCAGATGAAATCTTTAATTCAAGTGAAAGTGAAGAAGATTCAAGAAATAAATTAAAAGCTAAAGAAAAAGAACTTACTATTGAACAATTTGATGCTACTCAATCTCGTTTGGATGCAAATTGGGCAAGAAAAAGGAAAGCTGAAAAACAATATCAAGACGATCTAATGACTTCTAATTATGAAGTTATAGATAAGAAATTAGCTAATGGTGAACTCGTTTCAAATGAAGATTTGAATTATGAAGGATTAACACCTCAGAATCGTATGGCTCTTAGAAATTATGTAAATGAAATATCTAAGGCCGGAGATGTTCAAACTAGAGATTATATTTATGATGATTTGTATCAACAATCAATAAATGATGCCCAAAATTTTAAAAACTTGAATTTGGCTCAGTATAGACCTTATTTATCTGCTAGTGATTATAAGGCTTTCCAAAAACGTCAACAAGAAATTCAGAATTTTACTCCTACTCAATTACAAGATGATGCAAAAATCATAAAAGATGCAATAGAGATGTATGATTTAACCGGCAAAATTGGAAAACGCAAAGGGGATGTTGATCAAGCTTTTGTTAATTCCGCATCTGCTTATGTTAGAGAATATGAATTGAAACATGGGAAAAGATTGACAGGGGCGGAATTAAATGCGGTTGTATTAGATTTTGCAAAAACATTCAGTTACGAAAATCCCGCAGAAAAAACAAAATTATATGAACTTTACGCTCAAGGGATGAATACTAAAGTAGGGTTTACTCGTGATGTTCTTTCAGATTGGGAGCTTGCAAAAAAACAAAAAGGAAGAGATTTAACTCCTGAAGAAAAATATGAGATAGTTCAAAATAGGTTAACTATAACTGAATCTGCAAATAATAATGAATTATCTCGAGCTCTTGCGCCGATTAAAGAAGGTGATATTTGGAATGGTCACAGAATAACGTCTTTGTTTGGTCAAAGAAATCAACCTACTAAAGGTGCTAGTACAAATCATTTAGGTATTGATTTGGCTTATAACATGAATGAACCTTTTACTGCGTATGCAAGTGGTGTGGTTGTTAATGTTTCTAAAGATGATGATTTAGGTAATTTTGTAGATATCAAATCTCCGGATGGAACGATTCACAGATATGGACACGCTAATAAAATTACAGCCATCAAAGGACAACAAGTTAATGCGGGGCAGATAATTGGTATTGCAGGTAGTACAGGAAAATCAACAGGGCCACACGTTCATTATGCAAAACTTGTAAATAATAAATTTGTAAATCCTCTAGGTCCTAGAGGCGAGGTTGACACATCTAACAAAGGATGGGCTTTTTAATATGACAATAAACATATCAGCGGAAGATACAAAACTTTTTGAAGAAAATGGATATACTTATTCTGATGTTAATAATACTGTTACACATTATCGTAATATTGGTTTGAGTGATGAAGAAATCCAAACAAAAATAAATGATAGGATTAATGTTTTTAAAACAAGGAATAAAGATTTGCCTGTTATCTACACTGCTCCTAAAAGAAATTTGTTTACGGATATGAGTAATGCTTTTAAATGGGCCTCTCAAGTTCCAATGTCCGCATTTGAAACTTCAAAGAAAAATGTTGAAATTGCGGATTTAGAAATGAAAGGAATTTATCCTACATCTAAATTGACGAATGCGGATAAACAAAGGTTAGATTCTTTACAAGCTCAAGGTTCTAATTATAAATTTAATGCTCAAAATAATTATGGTATTGAAAATCCTGCATATAAATATGAAGCATCTACTTTATTAGGACTTGCAGAACGTACTCCAAAATTTTTAAAAAAATCATATGTTTCAACAATGGAGCAATTACCAATATTATGGGAAATTGCGAAATCAAGTGGTGTTGGTGGTGCTGTTGGTGCGGTTGGTGGTGCTGTTGTTGGTGGAGGTTCTGCATTTGTAGCAGGGCAATTAGGACCTCAAGCTGCAACTCCTGAAGAAGTTGTAACTGTTCCAACAGGTATGATTACTGGAGCTAAGCAAGGTGCTTTATGGCTAGGTAGAACAGGAGCAGCTAAAAAGGTTTTTGAACTTGAAGCCGGATTGGCAAAAAATGAATTAAGACAATTAAATAATGAAATTATTGCGGAAGGTGGAGAAACTTTATCTGAAGGTGAAATGAATTTGTTGGCTATTGGTGTTGGTGGTGCTAATGCCGGACTTGAGTATTTTTCATTGAATCAGATGTTAAAAACTGTTCCAGGGGGAAAAGCCTTATTAGATAAATTAAAGAAAAATGAGTTAAAAGAACTTGTAAAAAATCCTACAGTAAGAGAACAAATGATGGGGATTTTGAAAGAGTATGGGAAAGCTGTATTAACTGAAGGTGCAACCGAAGCAGCTCAAGAAGCAACTCTGATTGTTGCAACTGAAAGAGCTAGAAAGCTAGGTGGATTAGATGCCACTCCATTAGAAAAGAAGGTGCAAAGAGTTCTTGATGCGGGAATGATGGGAGTTGGTGCAACTTTATTTTTGGGTGCTGTTGGTTCTGTCGGACAGGCCAGTTTTATTATGACTAAACAAGGAATGAGTCCTAAAGCAGCTAAAGAAAAAGCTGAAAGTATGTCAGATGAAGAACGTCATTTGTTTGTCCAGGAACATGAAGATATTTTAGTTAAAGAAGGTTCGAAGCAATTTGTTGAAAAACAAAATGTTCAGAATTTACAAAATGCCTATTATGAGCAAATGAAAAATATGGGGATTGAAGAAGATGAAGCAACTTCAACATCATCCCTTATGGCTAATTCATTTAATCAGCTTGCTAAACAGTTAGATATGGATGTTAGTGAAATTGAAAAAGAAGCAAATATTCAGATGCAAAATTTGACTGTTGAAGAAGCTCAAAATCAATGGGCAAAAGATAATGAAATTGCAAGAGCTCAATTAAGTAAAGATACACAATTTCAGTCTGCTATGTATAAAAGTCCAAAGAAAACTTTTAATGAATTTTATGAACAGGTTTTTGAAAAAGAAAAAATAGCAAACGAAAATAATGAAATTCCTAATAAAAGCTATTTTGATTATACAACTCAAAATGTTTCAGTAAGAATACCACATGATACTGTTGTGCACGATGAAAATGAACATCAATTAACTTCAGAACAATGGCAATATGTTATTGAGAATTTAAATAACTCCGTTGATGCAGTAATAAGTGATAAACCTCGTTTTAATGGTCTGCCAGTCCTTCTGAAAATTGTTGGAGAGAATAATGAAATATATGGTGCTGTTGTTGAATTTTTTGATAAAAAACAGCCATTAGTTTCTACTATTTTTACTGATACAGAGAAAAATATAGATAATTGGTTCAAAAAAATAAGGGTTGCTCAAGCGAAGAAAAAATCTTCCGTTACCACAAAGGGAATGCTCTTGAGTCAGGACCCTACTAATATTATAAACTATGTTAACACAAAACTCAAGCCTAGTGTAAATAAACATGAAGCTCATTTTCAGTTGGTGAATAATGTAGAAGCAGAATTTGGTGATAGTGTCGAATCTATTACTGATATATTGCGTGCTGATATTGAAAATATTATCGAAGAAAATTATTTGGATGAATCTGAATTTAAACTTGAAGATGTCAAATTGTATGGATCATATACAACCGGTAAAAATAGAGTTGATTCTGATTTAGATGTATTGGTGCAATATTCAGGAACAATGAGCGAAGATGGTGCATTCAATATGTTTGCTGAGGCGGATTTGTCTATCACAGATAAAACTGGCCACAAAGTTAAAGTTGATATAAATCCAATTAAAGCTGATGATTCAGGTACGATTGATGAGTATTTAGATAGAAATAAAGACTATATTAAAACACATTTTCAATCTATTGGTATTTTTGACAAGGTTAAACAAATTCTTTCTAAAAAAGAAAATCATAAAAACATTAACTCAATAGATGATCTTATTGAGATATTCCCATTGTTTAATAGGATTTCTGATTTCTTTGAAGATATAAAAGATGTCAAAATGGTTGTAATAACTGATGAAAATAATCCATCAAAAAATGGTTATTACAGTCCTAAAGAAGATGTGTTTTATTTGAATGCAGCATCTAATGCATACAAAAATAATCCGACATCTAGAATATTAACTATACTTCATGAGTTACAACATGCAAAACAAAAAAGATTGTATGTTCGTTACGCAAAAGAATTGAAAGAAAATAAGAATCTTTCAGAATTAGAAAAACAATTAAGAGAAACTTATATTGCTGATTATAAGGCAACTGGTAAAGCAAATAGAAAATATCAAGATTTTAAAAAGAAATATAAACAAGAATTAATCAAAGTTGGGGAATTACAAAGAAGTGGTGTAATAGATAATCCAAAGTTTAAAAAATATAAAAATATTGAATGGAAAAAGAATTTTTTATATAATGACTATTACAATTCAGTAGGGGAAGTCGAAGCTAGAAATATAGCTGATGAGTTGTTAAACAAATTAGGATTGAAGGAGCAATATGAATACGAATCAACAAAATCCATTATTCCCTTGGGAATGGGGGTACGAACTTTATCAAGATTGTATGGAGATGGGTTACACTCATCAGGAAACCTTGGATTATTTGAAGTGGGCGAGAAACCTATCCAACGATCCGGAATATCAGGAATTCGTCAAGAAAATGAAAAAGAAATAAGACCTTATTTCCAAGATGTTCATACTGAAGAAAGTGTTAATATTAAACCGATAGAACTTCAAAAGGATGCTGTTCCGAATTTTAATAAAGTTACTGATTTGAAAAAATGGATTGAAGATAATTTGAATTTATTAGGTGATGTTCAAATTAAGAGCAATAACAGAATTGTTCATTTTTCAAAAAGCAATATTGGTCGGTCAATGAAAAGCATAAATAGAAATTCTGTTAAAAGAAATTCTTATGCAGGATTAAAAGAACTTGTTGAGAATTCTGTTTATAGTTACACAAAAGAAGTTGACGAAAGACATTCAAAAAGAAATAACGGACAAGAAATATATCACAATGCGTTTATTTATGACGGCGAAATTTACGGAATTGAAATATCTATTGATATTCCTAAAAATACCAATACAACGCATTCATATGCAGGACACAAAATAAAAATAATAAAGAAAGCACCTGAAGTCAATGGTACTAAACTTCCCGACTTAACAGGTGCTAATATTAGTATAAACGATATTAGAACACTTTTCAACCCTAATGTAAATATCGGTAAAGCACATTTTCAATCCAATACTGAGGAAAATATAAATGATGCACGTGGGTTTACTTACCAAAGACAAAATTTCGATGGTTCTGCTAGAGAAAATTTGATTGTGCTTTTGAAAAATAAAGCTGATAAATCTACTCTTATGCATGAGTTTGGTCACGTTTATTTAAACACATTGAATGCTCTTGCATTAAAAAATGCTAAAGCTAAAGAGTTGTTGATTACTGTTAACAAGTATTTGCGACATGATGGTGGAGAATATACTGTAGAACAACATGAAAAATTCGCTCGTGGTTATACGGCTTACATTGCACGTGGTAAAGCTCCGTCATATTCTTTAAAAAGAGTGTTTGAAAACTTTAGAAAATGGTTAAATGGTATTTATACCGATTTGCAAGTATCTAATGATATAGAACTTGATAATGAAACTATTAAAGTTTTTGAAACTTTATTAGGTGATGTTACTCTTGATGCTCAAAAAAATGAAGCATCTCAAATTGTTTTATTTGCACGTAAAAATGCTAATATACGTTTTGTTGATGAAGCTGAAAAAAGAGTTAATATAAATCTTAATCAGCTTACTCCAAAACAAAAAAGATATCGTGATACTGCTTACGATATTATTTGGTATGCAATTTCTCATTCAAATAATCCGGATATAAAATTTGTTAAAAGCCGTCGTCAACTAGTAATGATATTGGGTAATCAAACTAAAAGGTTTGGTAAAAGAAATAAAAGTATTAAATTGCAGGCTGAAAAAATTGGTGAGTTTCTTGCTGATTGTGATGATGTATTTTCAGCCAATGATGGCTTTCTACCTGAATGGGCTGAGTTTTTTACAGATCCTGGTGTGAGTTATAATTTTAATACTGGTGCTGATGTAGAGCTTGCTCTTGCTGCACTTGATGTAATTGAAAATAATAAATTCATTTATGACCCAGATTTTGTAAATGGTCCATTTGGTACAATTTCAGAAGATGATTTATTACGTCATCAATATGAATTTGAATATATTATTGATGCGTTTAAAAATGCGGATGATAAAACTATTCCTATGATGGCATTTTTTGAATGGGCTGAAGCTTTACATCCTTATATTCAAGAAGATTATGTAACTAAATGGGAATCTAAAACCGCAGAAATCGAAAGATATGAAGCATTAAGCAAATGGGATCAAGCAAAAGAAGATCTAAAATTGTATGCTGCTAAAATGAGTTCTTATGGTAGTTATTCTAGTCAATTTGCTGAATATGCCAGAAAAATAATTAAACGTCTTGATTTTATGACGGAAAGTGATAAAGGACTTTTGTTTGATAAACTTCGAGAATTTAATTCTTTTGAAGATATTAGAAGAAATTTAGATGATGTAATGGATTATGCAAAAACTCTTGGTGATATGTCTGAACGTAGACAGTTGGCAAGAGATATTGAATATGAAGTTAAAGCAACTATTCATACTTGGGAAAATGGTATTAAGAAAACTAAATATACTTATCCTGCAAATAAATTGTTTGAAACTCTCAGAGCAATCAATAAAATGAAAATTGGTGCGATTCAAGATTTGTATGATGCTATTTTGAACGAAGAATATACTCCATCTTATGAAGCGGATTCTATTCATGATGAGGATTATTTTAAGATTATTCAAAATGAATTTGTTAAATTTAAAATAAATGGTGCAAATTATTCTACTACAGAACAGTTACAAGATTTATTAAATAGAATCCGTGATGCAAAATTCACAGCAAAAGTTGCTAGAGATGAAGCTGATTTTGAACGTAGAATGCAGGCCATAAATATTATTGATTCTTGTGCTAAAGCTGTTGATGCTCATAAAGGTAAAGTTTCTAAAATTGAAAAATGGTATAGGCATGGGTTTAATTTAAACTCAGCTTTAGAAATGATTTTTAATAAAGAAATCAAAAATCAATTTTCCTTAGATTATTTGTATGCTCAAAAAGATGCAAGAGTTGGTGCTGATAGAGATGTTGTATTAAATAAAATTGCTGATGTTTGGGGATATAAAGGACCATTTAAAAATATTCAATTATTCAACAGATTTATAAATATGACTAAAAAAGAGTTTACGATTAAACAACGATATTCTCCTGATATTGTAAATGGTGCTTATCGTATTACTCATACTGATCCGGAAACCGGTAAAACTTATCAAGATAAAGTTTTAAATTTGAGAAAGGATAATTTAACTCATGATGAGTGGTTACCTGAATTAGTTGAACTTTCAAGAATGGAAGTTTTATATTATTATATTCAATCAAAAAATGATACTTCTTATAAAATTCTTACTGATATGGGTGATGAAACAACTCCGCCAAAAGGTCAGTTTGATAAATTTGAATTTGATGAATTGATTAATAATTTAACTCCTCAGGAAAAACTTATGGGTGATATTCTTCAACTTGCTGCAGAAAAATATTATCCGGAATTGAATCGTTATCATATTAAAAAATATCATACTGAACTTGGTAAAGTGAATGCATATTTTCCTAGAAAGTCTGAAACTCAAGATATTAAAGTTCTTGAATTGTTTAATGACTATGTTCAATTCAATACAAAACAAAAATTCCAAAAACAAAGAACTGCAGGTCCTGGTATTAGAATTGCTCCTGCAAATCCTGTTGCCGTTCTATTTGATCATATTGAAAAATCAAATACTTTAATTGTTATGGGTGAACAACTTGATTTAATGAATAAGGTATTTAAAGACACTAATCTTATTAAAAAAGTAAAACTTGTATTTGGAGAAGAAGTTGCAAAAGAATTTATGCAACAAATTACTTCTAATTTATATTCAGGTCAAGTTAGTACAATTTCTGAAGCTGAATCATTTATTGCAAGTGTTGAAAATAATGTTATTAAATCTCAAATCTTTTTAAAACCTCAAGTCGGTTTAAAACAAGTAATGTCATTTATGAATTATGGGGTGGGAGATGAGTTTGTATCAGCTACGGATTGGTGGAAAAAATTCGGCCAACAAACTTTTACTCCAAAAGAATGGAAAAATAATATTAAATACATGATGAATATTCCATATCTCAAAGATAGATTTGGACGTGGCGGTTCTACTGATGCTTTAAAACGTCAGCTTGAACAAAGAATGTTTGCAAAAATAAGTTTGTTTGATGAAATATTTTCTGCCAATGTTAGATATGGTGATATGGGGGCAATTATATTAGGTGGTAAACCTTATATCGATTGTTTACTTGATAAAGGTTATACAGAAGAACAAGCAATAAAAATTTTTATTGAAAAAACTGTTAATGATCAACAATCAAGTATTCCATCTACTTTATCTAATATTCAAAGAAATGCAGCAAAACAACCGTTGGCAAAAATGTTTTTTGCTTATCAAAATACCCCGTGGCAGTATTTTAGAACTGCAGCAAATTCTATTATTAGATATAAACAAAACCCTAATAAACAAACTGCCTTGAATATGGTTAAGTTAACCGGATTGTATTTATATGTATTTCCTCTATTATTTAATTTAGCATCATCATTATCTCCTATTCAAGCTTTAGATGGTGATGATGAAGAATTGAAAAAAGATTTTTGGAAATCTATAATTGGTGGTATTACATTTGTTCCAATAGCCGGTATGTTTATAAATTCTATTTATTCAGCTTTTCAAGGTGAAAGAGCTTCTACTGGTAATTGGTTTGATTCTGCCGCATCAAAAGTTGGCGGTGCAATATCTAAAACAAAATCTGGGGATATTACTCCTCGTGATTTGTATAATGCTATTTCTCTATTTGGTGAAGCTTCTACTGGTGTTCCAATGACAACAATAGGAACTGGTGTTACTGGTGTTGGTGATATCGTTCAAGGTGATATTGCTAAAGGCTTATTGAAAGTCGGCGGTTATACAGATTATAGGGCTAAGAAAATTACAGGCGAAAAATAATATAGGAGATTGAAAAATGATTCCAGATCAAGTACCCGTAAATAATTATTACGGGAATAATTTGGCGACTAGTTTTGACTTCAATTATTACATTGAAAATGAAGATCAATTACTTGTTACACATACAGATTTACAAGGTATTGTCACTTACCCTCAATATGGTATTGATTACACAATTACAGAATTTGGGGTTATGGGTGGTAGTAGTATTGTTTTTCCTATTGAAGATTCAAAGTATTCAGTTTTAGCTTGGGATCAAGAAACTGATAAAAAAGAGATCCTATCTTTAGCTTTAAACCTTCCGTTCTCTCAAGAAGCAGAATATGAAGAATCTGGGAAATTAAATAAAAAGAATTTAGAAATATCTTTGGATTATTTGACTCGGCTTTGTCAGATAATGCGTAGATATCTTGAACGTTGTGTAAAAGTTCAAGAAGGTGATTCTGCAACTCCTGAAGAATTGATGGAAACTTTAAATGAAACTCAAATTAATGCTAAAAATTACGCAAATCAGGCTAAACAAAGTGCAACAAATGCTCAAGAATGTGCAGAGTTTACTGAATTGAAATCATTATATATAGATGGTAAAGTTGCAGAATTTGAAAATCTCCATGAAGAATTTTCTGAATTGAGGGATGATAGTATAGCTGATATTGCCAATCTTGTTGATAATAGTCTGAATACAATCAACTCAACTGGAAAAGGTTATGACAACTTAACCTATAGACACACCACAAACTGTCTTTTAGAAGCTCCTCAACGTATAAAATACGACTTGACAGATGGAACTCTAACAGTTAAAGCAGGTTCTGTTGTAATCGTGCCTTATGGCACAGAGGATTTAACAGCAATAACTGAAGATGATGTGTATGTTAAAATGCAACAGTCTAGTTATAGTGAAATTCGTTATTGGTATATCAAAAAAGCTGATGCAGATATCTTATTTAAGACTTTTGAATTTAAACAAGGGCTTATATTATACAAAGTTAATGATGATAATTCAGTAGGTGATATTGACGATACTGTTACTCTATATGATTACTATCAAGGCATTATATATAAGGATACACTAGAGCCTATATATGGTAGTGAATATTCAGTTTTAACAAAAGGTAATTGTTATAAAAAGAATGGTGCAGATGTTAAATTCGATTATTATTTCCACATTCCAAATACTATATACTACTTTGGAACAAATAATATGGAAATTGACTCGGATAACGATTTAAGCATATACAACGAAGTATTTACCTTTGATGGTGAAAACTATGTAAGATTAGAAGGTTATATAGGCTATTATAATCAAGGTTGGTCTTGGTTACATGACCCACAAGGTAATATTGTATTTGATAATGGCGAATGGTCAGGTCAACGTATAGAAGTGTTAAATACAGGTGGATTTTCTATCGAGGATACTTTTATCAATGAAAATTTTAAAGTCGCAGATATGCAATATGCCAAAGATATTGATGGTAATTACAAATTCTTTGTTTGGGCGGAAGTGGAAGAAGATATAGTTACAGTTTCTAGTGAAACTGCTGACACTTATGAAAGACCTTTGTGTATAGATATTATCCACAATAGATTAACTTGCACAATGAATACATCAAGTAGCTCGGAACAATACACAGGGACAGCTAATGATATAAGATATTTAACTAACTTAAACACAATAGAATTTTATTCTAATGGGGTTTATACAAGTAATTGCCTGTCTTTACCTGTACTGACAGTAGTAGCTAATGGAATAACTCTACTTGGTTCAGTTGCCAAAGTTTTCAATAGTATTGGCCACATTGGTTCAACTATATGGGTTGATAAAGGTGTTAAAGGCTTAATTAGAAATAAAAGAAATGATGATGGTACATATAATAATATTGAACACACTACATCAACTCTTATAACAAGAACATATACAAGCGAAACCTTTAATGATTATCCATTATGGGTAGGTCAAGACGGTGTTATAGCTTGTGTACCTACAGTTACAAATTCAATAAAAAGCGGTTACTTTGGAATTTTTGAAGATGAAAATATTATAAAAGACCCAAATAATAATCAAGTTCTTGCTTTTGATGTTGGAATGGTATCTTATTTATCAGGTTCAATTGTTTCTTTTAATATTAAACAGCCGTTTAGAGCTGCAGACTTTCAAGATGTTGTTAAAAAGTCGGGCGATACTATGACGGGGGATTTGACTATAGAAGGGAATTATACCCCTCGATATTATTTGAAAAATACTAGTTTAGATCTTGATAATTTAACTACTCCTAGTGCAAATACTGTTTTGGGTGGTATTAATATTGTTGATAATGATGAAGATTATATCGCATATTTACAGTCTACACTTGCAAATACAGGATTGTTATATACTTCTTTTGGCACTAGGCGCAAGATAAACGGACAAGATGTAACAGCAAGTTTATCTACAAGTATTGCTGAGGATGGAACTGCTTATGGAAACGCACCTAATTACACAATATATACAGATAGTTCAAGTAAAATAGTCACTACCGCATTTTTAAAAAATGTATTAGCAGGTAATGGCTATGGATTAATGAACTTTACAAAGGTTTATGGTGCAGGTGGTTTTAAATTAGCAAACGGGATAATTGTTAATTGGGGTTCATTTGAACCTACATCAAACGGCCAAGAAGTCACTATTAATTTTAAATATCCGTTTAGTTCTGCATATTACCATATCGTTTATTCAAGAAATACAGGAACTACAACAACTAGTACAGCTTATTTACCGTGGACAAGACAAAGGGCAACTACATCAGCAAAAGCGTATGCGCCTTCAATAAGCGGTTATACTTGGGTGGCTTTTGGATATTAAGGAGAAAGAATTATGATATATGAATTAGGACAAATAATAGAATTTACAAATGAATTACCCGATGATTTATTAGAGTATTTAGATGCTAATAAATACTACTTAGTTGAAATTGAGCCGATTGATGATGTTAGACGTGCGATAATTGCTGAACTTTCAAAACCTACAGCAGAAGAAAACAAAGCAGAGTTTGAAAGCAAGTTTTTTGAGATTGAGGGTGTTGGATACTATCGCAAACAGCCAAAAGGCTATCAATCAGCGGTAGAAAGTATTAACACCGCGTTTAATATGGTAACGATTTTAGGCTTATTGCCTGCTAATACTTTAACCTTTTACACTGCTCCTGATTTTGCAGATGCGGAACAATGTACAGAAGAATGGTTAATTGATAACTCATTTAAAAATGAAGTTATGACAGCTCAAGAGTTTGGCGAATTTTACGCTAAGTTTATGACCGCTTGGAATACACAGGAGCATAAATAATGCGAGTAAAACCAGTAGAACACAAATTTGGAAAACCTAAACCATACCCTGTGAGTTTTGGTGGGTATAATTTCCCGCTAAAGAAGTTATTTAGGCAAGGGAAATTGCCTAAAGATTTAATTGATATTGGTGGTAATAAAATCACTCAAGAAAACTTATCAGGTGACCATATTATTCCTAAATCTAAAGGCGGTAAATGTACCAAAGAAAATATGATGATTGCTACAAAGCAATTTAACAATCTAAGAGGAAACAGAGATTTAAAAGAGGTTGTAACTCTTGAAAATGCAATTAAATGGGCAAATAAATATTTTGGTATTAAGGTTGAAGGGTTTGATGGCACAGAGCACGTAAAAGATGTTTTTAAAGCTTTAGATATAAAAGTGTAAAGGGGTGGTATAATGAAAAAGTTTTTTAGGGCTATTACAGCTCCTATTATTTTGCTGTTCAAAACATTGAATGGAGCAAGAGAATTTATTGAAGATAGAATAGCTGATGTTCTTGATAAAGTTCAAGCTAATGAGAGCTTTGATAGTGTTGAACGGAAAGTTATCAAGGCAGGTATTAAAGCAGGAATAACTTATTTCTGTGGAAGTTGTCCTTTGGATAATGAAAAATTAGATGCTATATCGGAAACAATTGTTGAAAAAGGCATCAATAAAATCAATCCTGCAATTTCAAAACAGTTAAGGAAGTAATTATGATTAAATATGAAAAAATTTTTTTTAGAAGTATGTTGAGGGAGCAGCTTAAAGGTTGGATCGCTGAAAATAAATTAAAACTTGTTGGAAGTGCAATATTTACTAAAGGTTGTTCTTTTACTGCTAATATTGTTACTTGGGCTGAAGGATGGAGATGTTCAGATAAAAAAGCTTTTAGACCATCTCATACCGGTTCAATTATTGAAAAAGATGGCCAACTTTTTATTTTTGATATGAAGCCACCACGTGCAGCCCTACAACCACTTGAAAAATATTTATGGATGTCCAGGGAAGATTTTGTACTGATATTACGAGATTTTGATTTGAATTCAAAAATGTTTTCTTCGAACTTGTTATATCAAGAAGGTAGAGGTTATCCTTATATGTCTGCTATTCGTAGTGTTTTTTCTAAAAGACAAACCAAATGGAATTGTCATTGTAGTGAAATGCATATACGAGAGTTGCAAAAACAGGGATTATATCTTGATGTAAATCCGGAAATAACACCAGATGAATTATTACATTTGATGGAAGGTGGAGATGTATAATGAATATGGGAACATGGATAGCCTTGATTGGTTTATTCCTTACTGTTATTGCATATATTGTAACGATAGTAATATTTTTAACAAGACAATCAGACAATTTGAAGTATATAGAAAAAGCTTTCGCAGAATCAAAGAAAAGTGTTCTGGAATCTGTAAAAGAATACAAAGAAACTATAACAGTTGAATTTGAAAAATTTAAATCGGATTTGAACGAAAAAATTCGAAATAATCAAGAACATACAAAAGAACATATTATACGTCTGGAACAGAAACAAGATAAACATAATAATTTAATAGAACGGATGGCTATTGTTGAACAATCAACAAAATCCGCTCATCATCGTTCAGATGATTTTAAAGTTCGTATAGAAGAACTTGAAAGGATAAATCATGACAAATAAATTATATTTTGATTTTGTTAACGATATGTTTAATTCTGTTATTGCTAAAAAATATGGAATTGATAATACAACTAATGATCCAATAATATTATCAAATCTTTTAAATTTAATTTGGTATCTTTTAAATCCGTTGCGAGTATTGATTGGTAAACCAATTATTATCGAATGTGCTTATAGATGTCAAAAGTTAAATGAATTGTTAAGAGGTGCAAAGACGGGTCATCCACAGGGATATTGTGCAGATATCTTGGTTAAAGGTTTGACTCAAGAAAAATTATTCTGGACTATTGTAAGCCTCATTAAGACGGGTAAAATTAAATTTTGGGACCAGATTATATGGGAGAAAGATTCTAATTGTTTACACGTTTCCTACAATGCTAAAAATAATAGAAAACAAATTTTAATTAGAACAAAAAATAATAATACTTATAAATATGAAGATGTGAAATTTTAAATAATCTTTTTGTATATTTTTCAGCTAGATGTTGTCAAGGGAATGACGTATGTCATTCCCTTTTTTTTATGCTATTATAAAATTTGTAAAATAAAAATATTTGAAAACCCTTGAAAACCTTTTTATATTTTCAAGGGTTTTTTATTTTTTAAGTGTTACCAAATTTGTTACCAAATATATATTTTGCAAAAAATAAAGAAAGATAGAAATAAGCCTAAAACCTTTGCAAATTATTGGTAGTAATGATATTCTCAAGCAAAAAAAAGTTGCCAGATTATGGCAACATTAAATAAACACGAGGATATTAAG
>SUTS01000015.1 GCA_015152555.1 Cyanobacteria bacterium SIG26 | reverse complement strand
GACAAACAATGCTGTATGTCCCAGATGACACTTCGCTTGATGGGCTTTCTGATTTTAGTGATAGCTCCGTAAAATTTATGAATAAATATTTAAAACTCTCGAAGATGTGTGATTCTTCGACTATCGGTAAGGAATGTTTTGCTCCGTATTATTGGCAATATGAGGGCGGTCAGAAGAAAACTTATACTCCACAATATTCTAATAAATACAAAAACGCTTGCGCGACGTTGAAAAACGGGATAAGCGTGTGTATGCGCCCGTCGTCAAAGGATGAGCAGACGATAAAGGTGTTGGCAGATTTGAACGGACGGAAGGAGCCGAACGTTTGGGGTCGAGATTTGGTTGAGTTTGAACTTAACCCGTTTGTCAAACCTGACCGAATAGTTCGTCGTCAACGCACCCTCGATGATACGGTTGTTATACTGATAAAATGTAAGGATTATCATAATGATAGTTGTTGTGATGATCCGACATATAGATTAGAACATTCTGACCTTTGCCCTATTGAAGATGACTGTAGTGATACTTCTGTGTGGAAACCGGAGTGTTGTTTGGTCGAATTCCCTAAAACATATTTCAATGCAAATAAAGAGCGCTGTTGCGGAGAGTATGGAGCATTGATGACTTTTGACACTCCGGCAGGTCCATTAGCTGAGGTGTGTAATCCTCAATTAGAATTTAATCCTGATGTAGAAGATAATAATTGTTCGCAAAAGTATGTAAGATTAAATTGTACTTCTACAGATTCTGTGTATACAGAGGGTAATGTTTTCTTTTATTGTGATTTTACGACGGATGGTGATAAAGATTTTTATTTACAGATATGGTTTTATAATGCAATAAATGATACTTGTACTCCTGTTAATTACGATGGTTGTTACAATACTGATTATAATTATATTCAGAGGAATTCAGCTGATACAAAAAATGCGTCACACATTGCTGAAGGTCGTTTGCCGTCGCATGCAAAAATTGAATATCGTCTCTATGATGATAATACAACTGTTGTCAACCCTATAGATAAGCAAACAGTTTATATTCGGTTAGATGCTAGTGGACAAAATAGAGGGCAATCGGGGGATGGTTCGCTTACTATAACTCCTTCTACTGGAGGATCTGCAACTCTTAATAGTTATTGGGTTCCATCTTATGCTTATTACTATAAGCCGGAGACTTGTGAGTAATGAGTTTATTTTGAACATATTATATATAAACTAAATAACTATTTTTACTTATGTAAATATAGTTATTTAGTATTAATGCAGAAATCGCTTATTTATTATATAATTTTTATATAGTAGGAGAGATAGATATGGTAATTGATGACGCAATTGTTATGATTTTGGCAGGAGGAGAGGGTAAAAGACTTTATCCTTTAACAAGAGATAGGGCAAAACCCGCGGTTCCTTTTGGCGGTCGTTATAGAATTATTGATTTTGTTATCAATAATTTTATAAATTCAGGATTCTTCAAAATTAAGGTTTTGACACAGTATAAGTCCGATTCTTTAAATAAACATATCACTCGCGGTTGGGCATTATCTCCGTTTTTAAACCAGTATGTTGACTTGGCACCTGCTCAAATGAGAACAGGTAGCGATTGGTATCGAGGAACTGCTGATGCTATTTATCAAAATATTTTTCATATCGTGGATGAAGATCCAAGATATGTTTGTATATTTGGCGGAGACCATATTTACAAAATGGATGTTGCTCAGATGCTAAATTTCCACAAAGATAATCGCGCAGATTTATCGATTTCAGCTATACCGATTCCTATTGAAGAAGCTTCTGAATTTGGGATTATGGAAGTTGATGAAAATTGGAGATTGATTAATTTTGTAGAAAAACCACAAACTCCACCTAAATCAATTCCCGGTAATCCTGGAATGTGTTTAGCGTCTATGGGTAATTATATTTTTGATAAAGAAATTTTATTATCAGCATTGGAAAAAGATTATAATATCAAAGAGTCAAATCATGATTTTGGTAAAAATGTTATTCCTATGTTATTGAACGAAGGTAAAAATATTTATGTATATAACTTTGCGCAAAATACCTTTGCAGGTATGTCTGACAGTGAAAGAGGTTATTGGAGAGATGTAGGTAGTATTGATGCATATTGGCAAGCTAATATGGATTTGTTAGCTTATACTCCTGAATTGAATTTGTATTCAAAAGAATGGCCTTTGAGAACGTTTAATTATAATTATCCTCCGGCTAAATTTGTCTGGGAACAAGATGATAGGGTTGGTATGGCAACAAATTCAATGGTGTCAGAAGGCTGTATTGTATCAGGTGGTGGGCTTTCTCACTGTGTGTTGTCTCCAAAAGTTCGAATAAATAGTTACTCTAGCGTAACAGATAGTATTTTGATGGAAAATGTCGAAGTCGGTAGATATTCACAAATCAGAAAAGCAATTATTGATAAAAATGTTGTAATTCCTCCGCATACAAAAATAGGGTTTGATAGGGAAGAAGATATCAAACGAGGTTTCCATGTATCAGCCGGCGGGGTTACGGTTGTACCTAAAGGGGCAATATTATAAAAGATTTTTAGATGTATTATTAGAGGTGCGAATAGTACCTCTAATTTTTTGTAAATTTTTATGAAAAATTCTTGTTGTATATAGCAAAATTTTCAAAAAAAGTGCTTTAATGCAAGTGGTAGGAATACAATGTCAATCTCAAGAATTACCTCAACAATTTCACATTCTGTGAATGGCGTATCTCAACGTGTTGTGAGAGCGGTACCGTCTGTTGTTGTAGAAGGAGACAAAACAAATAGGGCGATTGCTTGGGTTGGTGAAAAGTTGTCTTCCCCGCATAATCGTTTGATTCTGGGAGTCACAGCTCTTATGAGTCAACCGTTTATTGATTTGAATAATAAGAAAGTCGATGAGCAAACTCGTATTGTATCCGCTGCCAGAACCGTTGCTAAAATTATTGCCGGAACTTTAACCGGTTTTTCTGTAAGGTATTTATCTATTAAAGCTATTGATGCGTTTTCAAAATTGCCTGAACAAATTAATGACACTACTAAATTTAAAAGATTAAGAACATTATTTACTCCTACATCAGCCTTAAACGGTGTTTTGAAAGATTTAACTCAATACAAATTTGCTTATGGCACATATTTATCTCTAGGGGTAATGTTGTTTACTAATTTCTTGATTGATGCTCCATTAACAAAAGTTTTAACTAATGTATTTTTAACCGGCAATATTCACGGAAGAGGAGCAATTCCTACCACTATAAACGAGGCAAAATCAAAACGGAGGGATAAAAATGCTTAAACCTTCTGTTTTACAACCTATTAATGATTGGATCGCAAAACATTATGAAAACAGTCCTGGGAAAATGCTTATTCATACCGGTATTGTTGGTTGGGTAATGTCTTCAGCTGCCCAAGTTTTTGCTATTGGTATTAATGATACAATTCCTAAAAAGCAAAAAGTTTTTTTGATACCTCAAGAAATTGCAGATGCTGCAGTTAATATTCTTTCTTTTTATGCAATTACTCAGTCTTGTAAATCTTTGGCTTCTACTCTTGTAAGAACAGGAAAATTAATCCCTAAATGCGTCGCCAATGAGTTGAAAGCTAAAAATCTGTTAGATAAATGCGGAGATTTGGGTTTTAATGTGTTAAAGAATGCTGATTTGAGTGCTGATGTTGCTAAAAAGTTTAAAGCCTTTTCTAATGGGATTGATTTTTCGGCAACTACATTGGGCGCGATATTATCTTGTAATATTGTAACTCCGCTTGCTAGAAATTATATCGCAGCAAAACGTCAACAAGCTTCTATTGCAAAATTAGATGCGGTTGAAAATGTTCCGGCAAAAGTTACAGAAAAGCCTTTTTTTGCAAGACCAACTATGGTTGATTTTCAGGGCGCAAGATTCTCTACTTATGGTTCAGGTTCCGGTTTAAAAGTATAAATAAATAAAGCCTCCGATTATTGCACTTATGAGTATTACAAAAACTCCGGCAATTTTGTAAAAATAGTTCGTTGTATAGTCATTATTATCTTGTATTTCATTTAATATTTGTTTTGAAAAATCTAATTTGATATCGTCTTTGGTTTTTTCATAAGATGATTGTAAAATTTTTTTGTATTTATACATTGTTTCAAGTTCTTTCCTTGCATTTGGATTTGATATTGTCATTTTTTTTATTTTAATGTTTTCATTTAAATTTAGTTCATTATCTACGTATGCTGAAAGGTTTGTATAAAATTCGTTCGGTAGATTTTTACTTTTTTCTTTTTGACTTTGTGAATTTTGTCTGTAATTTTTTAAAATATTTTGGAGTTCTTCAATTTTTTTTCGGCAAGTCGGACATTTTTCAAGATGTAGGTTAATATATTCTTTGAGTCTGGGATTAAGTTTATCTTCTATATAAAAATTGAGTAGGGCGGACACTTGGTTGCAGGTAAGTTCTTTGTTCATTATTTACTCCTTTATACTTGGTTTTTTAGTGCATCTTGAAGTCTTAGTCTGGCTCTGGAAATTCGGGATTTTACTGTGCCTACGCTTGTGTTTGTTGTTTTGGCGATTTCTTCGTAGCTTAATCCTTGGAATTCTCTCAAGATAATTGGGATTCGGAATATCTCCGGTAATTCTCGGATTGCAGATTTTATTAGTTTTTCACATTCAGAGGTTATACATTTTTCTATAGGTTTGCTTTTGGGGTCCGGTAATTCTATTTTAAATGCTAAATTCATGTTCTCGCAGGTATAATCTATCGAAATTGTTTCCGGTCTGTTTTTCTTCTTGCGAACCTCGTCATAATAAGTATTTGTTATGATATTGTTTAACCATCCCTTGAAACATTTTGGGTTTTTTAGGTTTTGAATATTCTTGGCGACTTTAAGTAAAGTTTCTTGAGTAAGATCCGCAAGTCGGTCGTTGCTTTTGAGAAGATAGCTAAGTGTAGCATATATATCTTTTTGGATTTTTCTTATTAGTTCTTCTAAGGCTTTGTAATCTTCTTGTTGTGATAGTACAACCAGTTCCTCCAGTGGCATTTTTTTATAGAGTAACTTGTTGTCTGGCATGATTTCCCTCCTTAATGAATATTAAGGATAAAATCAGTTTTTTAGTATAAACCTTTTACCAAGTTTATCGGGCTATTTTTTTGGATAGTTAATAATAATTTTATTGATTTAATTGGAATTGGATGACTGAATTGCTGCCTTGTGATGAGACAAATAATTTATCGCCCACGATATACAGACAGTATGGGTTTTTAATATCTATCATAAGTTCTGTTATTTCGCCATTAGTGTCTACTTTTAGAACGTTATTTTTGTTGTAATTTGCTATGTAAATATTTTTATATTTGTCTGTAGCAAGTCCGATTGGACCGTCTATTTTTTTGTCTTTTATGTAGACAATTTTTTTATTATCCGGAGTGATTTTGTAGATGGTGTTATCTGAAAAACCTGCAACATAAATATTCCCGTTGTTGTCTGTAGTAATACCTGTAGGGCTTGTTATGTCTGTATAGATTTTAAATCTGTTTGTTTCTATTGGGGGTTCATATTGGTTATTATTTGTTGCCTGTTCTATTGTTATTTTTGTGTCATTCTGAGGTTTATCTAATTCTTTATCTATTATGTAATTAAGTTGCGTTGCTTCTTGACCGGTCATAGTATCTTTGGGAATTAAAGCCAGATACATCTTTGCTTTTTCAAAATCTCCAAGTTTCATGCTGAGTTTTGCTGTTTTTAATACGGAGTCATAATCATTAGGGTTTCTTAGTATTATTTGCTTAAACACAGTTAATGCGGCTTCATCTTGTTTCATATATTCTAATATAGAACCAAGGTTGTAATAAGCATCAATATAGTTTGGATCAAGTTCTATCGCTTTTCGAAAACAAGATATAGATTCTTCTAATTGCCCCAATTGATAATAGTCTATTCCTTTGTTATATTGAAGCTTTGCATCAGTGGCTATTGAACCGTAACTCATTGACATTGTGCCAATGAGTACGGATAAAATAATTGTTGATTTTAATAATTTATAAAATCTCATCTAACTCCTCAAGGATTTGTTTGTTATTGTTTGCAAATTTGCTACCACGAGCAATTATTGCTTTTTTCAATAATAAAGGAAGGTTTATTGTTTCCATTTGTGCAAAATTGTTCGGAAGTCTTAAACTCCAGTTTTTGTCACCTGATGTTCCCGGAGTGTTATAGGTTTGTGTCATATTGAAAAAATCCGTAAAGAAAATTTGGATGTTTTCGGCTTTGCAGGCAAATAATTCAACCAATTTAGTTTCTTTTAAGAATTCTTCATCATTAGTCATTTTAACGATAATACTATCTTTGTCATTTTCTTCTGCGAATAAATCTTCAACTAAGTTTTTAACGTGTAGATAACCGTCGTGTGTATGAACTAAAGATTTTGCCCACAATGTTACGGGTCTATTGTCGTGAGTTCCTACCATTGCCCAGCATCTTTCTGTTATGTTTTTGCAGCGATATGGGTCAGATTCTTCTGTTGGAACTGTGAACTGTGTCAATCTCATTCCTAGTAAGTCATATTTTTTCATTACTGCCGCAACCGGATTTGTTAGGGTTCCTAGGTCTTCGCAAACAATAGCATCTTTTGTTAATCCTTCTTCTTCTGCAGCGGCTATGACGATTTTTTCTATTAACCTGCCGTATAATTTTATTTGTTCGTCGGTAAGATTTTTAACACGTTTTTCTTTGTCTGCGGTTTGAGTTTGGTCTAAATCTTCGATTTTGGCAATCGCATATTTACATAATTCCGGATGTTCTGGTGAAGAGTATAATCGGCCTGCACCATATTCCGGCATAGGTTTTTTACCTGATTTGTACACCCAAGGGTCAATCAAACCGACAATGTGATCAATTCTTACACCACCAGGGTTTTCACGGAACATTTTTTTGTATAAGTTTTTCATTAAAATTCCGCCTTCACCTAACGTGCCGTCTTGGTTGTACATTTTTTCAGGGTCCATTACTGGGAAGCCCCAAGCTTGACCATCTTTTGAAAAATAATCCGGTGGACAGCCTAAACACCAACCGTCTAAAAATAGTGATTGATATGCCCAGCTGTCTCTGTCTGAGAATGCAACTTGTCTATCTGCAATCATTTTTATATTTTTAGAATCTGCATATTTTTTTGTTTCTAAATTTTGTTTGTTTAATATGAATTGGATGAATTTGTATTCATCAATTTCTTTAGCATATTTTTTAGAAATTTCTTCGATTCTTTTGCCAAATTCGATTTTTTCTTCTATAGATTTTGGATTGAATAGGTTTTTATCTGTTTTGCTTTTCCAATTTGGCCAATAATCTGTTTGGTGTTCTATTGATAATGCTTCATACAAACTGTCTTTATCAAGCCAAGAATCGTTTTCTGTTTTGTAGCTCTCAAATTCTTGCATTAATGCTTTGTCATTTAATTTAATAAAATTATCGTAAGCTTCAGATAATGCAAGCGATTGTTTTTTTGTAATGTAGGAATAGCTTGTTTTGTTGGTATCTTTGTTTGGGTTGTTTTCTACTATTTCGTTAAATGTTGATTCGGATAATATTTTATACCACTTTGCGGTTGTTAATTCTTTTAAATCAATGAATAACGGATTATTTGAAAAGATTGTCCCTGTGTAAGGTGATGAATCTGACGTTTTTGTTTTGCCTGCAGGACCCATTTGGATTGCATCAAATAAACCTGATGCGTAATCAATAAAGTTTTTACCTGCCACTGAGTTAATTGTACCAAAACCTGTGTTTTCGCCTTCTATTGCCGGAAAACTTCCGTTATGCATAATGAATACAAAGTTCTTTTTACCTAAAGCTTTTAATGCTTTTTTTACTGTACTGATTTTATTTTTGTCTAACGTACATACCATAAAATATACCCCTTCTTATTTAAACTAAAACACTTACTTTTGTTGTTATTCTGAGCCTTTATGGCGAAGAATCTATTTTGATAAATTTTCATTTATTTTGTAAAAACTTTGTAAAACTTGGGCGCGGTGGGACTGTCTTGAATTTTGCTGAGTTCGGTTTAGTGTTCATTTCGCTTCGCTGACATTCACAAAAACCTCACACCTTACGGGTCTACGCTACGCTTCGCCCTACGCAAAATCCGCTCGAACCTAAGACAAAGCTCTCGCTTTGTGGTTCTCGTCCCACTTGGAACGATTTTGGTTTTACTTTGTAAAACTTGGGCGCGGTGGGACTCGAACCCACGACCAATTGATTAAGAGTCAACTGCTCTACCGACTGAGCTACACGCCCAAAACCTTATACCATGCATGATACCACCTCAATTTCTAATTGCAACAAAATACAAAAAAATACCCCATTTTTATGCAAAAATGGACACAGAATGGACACAGAATGGACACAAAAATATCTGGTACGTAGGTTGGGTGAAACCCAACAAAAATATTTTATCCCTGTCTGATTTCAGAACTGCCAAAATGGGCTATCGGTATAAAAAAGACCTCGCAAGAGGTCTTTTGTTTTTAATATCTTTCCAAATATTTGTCCAATTCCCATTGAGAAACGTAAGTCCTAAAGGAATCCCATTCTTTTTTCTTAGATGTCATAAATTCTTTGTGAATATGTTCCCCTAAAGCAGCTTGAGCTACTAAAGATTTATCTAAGTGTTCCAATGCTTCAGCTAAACTACCTGGAAGCGCATCTATACGTTGTTTTTTACGTTCTTTGCTTGTTAGCTTATAAATATTGCTTTCAACAGGAGCCGGTGGGTCTATTTTGTTTCTAATACCGTCCAAACACGCTTCTAATATAGCTGCAAACGCTAAATATGGGTTACAAGCAGGATCCGGTGAACGTAGTTCAATTCTTGTTGAAACGCCACGTTTTGCAGGAACCCTTACAAGTGCACTTCTATTTGCTAATGACCACGCCAAATAAACAGGAGCTTCGTATCCCGGAACTAATCGTTTATAACTGTTTACTGTAGGGTTAGTAATAGCTGTAATACTTTTTACGTGTTTCAACATACCGCCGATTGCATATTTTGCATTATCTGACAATTGATATTCTGCATTCTCATCATAAAATGCGTTTTTATCACCTTCAAAAAGTGAAACATTACAGTGCATACCGCTACCTTGAATACCATAAATTGGTTTTGGCATAAATGTTGCATGTAAATTGTGTCTTGCGGCGATAGCTTTTACCGCAACTCTAAATGTTGTAACGTTATCTGCTGCTGTCAGGATATCTGCATACCTGAAATCAACTTCGTGTTGACCTACAGCACCTTCGTGGTGTGATGCCTCAATATCAAACCCCATTTCTTGTAATGTTAATACAATATCTGATCTTACGTCTTCTCCAAGGTCTTCAGGTCCAACGTCGTAGTAGCCGGCATTATCTTGGGTTTTTGTTGTAACATTGCCGTCTTTATCTTTTGCAAATAAGAAAAATTCGGCTTCTGGTCCGATATTCATTGAAAACCCCATTTTTTCAGCGGTTTGCATAACTCTTTTTAGGTTACATCTTGGGCAACCTTCAAATGGGGTTCCATCTGCATTATATATGTCGCAAATTAATCTAGCCGAATTTATTCCATCTTGACCTCTCCAAGGTAAAATTTGGAATGTATTGATGTCAGGATGGAAAAACATATCTGAAGTTTCTATACTTCTAAATCCCTTAATTGAAGAACCGTCTAGCATCATCTCGTTATTTAATGCTTTATCTATATGTTCTGATGGGATTGTTAAGTTCTTAACCTGTCCGTTTATGTCTACGAATTGTAGTTTTATAAACTTGATATTATATTCTTTTATTAGTTCCTTAACTTCTTCTTTTGTGAAATTCTTTGAATCTAATCTTGTGTATTTGAATTCTGTCATACAAAGCCTCTTTTTTTATACTTTCAACTTCTAGTTTATAGATTTTTTCACAAAACGTCAAGTACTTTTACTTAGTTTCTATAATTTTGTTGTTATCATCAACAATTACAACAGTAGGTTCAAATCCGTCAATTTCATTTTCTTCAAATTGAGCGTAAGTGACTATAATAACTTTATCACCAGGTTGCACTTTTCTTGCTGCTGCTCCATTTAGGCAAATTTTGCCGGAATTTGGTTCACCTTTTATTATATAAGTTTGAAATCTTTCACCATTGTTGACGTCTAAAATCTCAACTTTTTGCCACTCTCTCATATTTGCAGCTTTTAATAATGTCTCGTCAATTGTTATTGAACCAACATAATTTAAGTTTGCATCTGTAACCGTTGCACGATGTATTTTTGAATATAAAAACTCTAATAACATAATTTACCTCTGAGTTTATTATATAACAAATATAAAAAAGGGTTAACTTTTATGTTAACCCTTAATTTTGTTTATTAAACCAAACATAGTTTTTCAATTTTTACCTTATAGAAATCTACGTTGACATTGAGTTTTACTCCGATTTCTAATAGTAATTTTATAAATTTGATATCTTTTTCTTTTTTGTTTTCAAGATTGTTTTCAATAATATCTCCGATTCTATGGTAGATTTTGTTGTAATATATGTTTTGAGATTCAGATATATCAATTTGTAAATCGAGTTTTTCAATGATTTCAAATAGTTCAACTATAGCATCTGCTTGTTGTATTTCAAAACTTTTTGTTAAGCGGATTAGATTTGTATTAATACGCTTTGCAAAGTTTTTATTTGATGGAGTTTTATCGATTTGGATATTCATTTTTTTTGCTTCAAAGTTTATATCCATGATTTCTTGAATGATATTTTTTTCTACAAATCCATCTGAGTTTGCTAATAAATCGTTGTAGCGTTTGCTGAGCGCATAAGCTGCAGATATTTTAAATTCATTTGGAATTTCCAGCCCAAGGTTTTGCATGTGATAAATTGAGCCTTTGCCTTGTTGGTACATACCTTTATAGGTATCTGCAAATTTTGCTAATTGATCTTTTAATAAAATTTGTAGAATTTTCTTTCTTTCTTCGATGAAGATATCTTTTAGTGTGAAATATTCTTTTCCAAATTTTTCATCAAGAGATCTAATGATTTCCGTAATTGGATTTAACATAAATGTTTTGATTAAATTAGTTTTGAGTTCTTGGTATTCATTGTTTGTTGAAAATTCTTTAATTGTACAGTGGAAATCACCTCCAGCATATTGCATTAAGGCAAACACCAGATTTGATTTTTGTAGTGTAACTTTAGAACGTATTTCAATATTTCCGATAATAAAGTTCGCATTACCTTTAGTCGCTTTTTGGTAATCGTTACATTTTACAGAATAGCAATAAACGTCTTCTTCGTCTTCAAAATCTTGGTAAAGTGAAGATATTGCCCATAAACAAGCGACTTGTTTTGAGGTAACAACAGAAGGTTTTACAAATCTTTCGTAAATATCTTTTCCGGTTCCGAACTCTTGAATGTTACTTTTAGCTTCTTTTAATATTTCTAAGAATTTTATCTCCAAGTTTTCATCAGTAAATCCTGCTGCTAATTGCATCGCGCGAGCTGCGTATTTCATAATTTGTACTGTTTCAATACCTGATATTTCGGAGAAAAACCAACCGCAACTTGTATACATCAACATTGCTTGGCGTTGAATTTCAAGCAGTTCCATACCTTTAACTTTTTCTTCTTCTGTTAATTCAGGTTGGAAATGGTCTTTTTGGAATTTTCTGATATTTGAGTAACTTCTGTCTAAGATTACTTCAATGTAATCATTTCGTACTTCCCAAACATCTTTTGTGAAGTATTTAGGCCCTTCGTATTCAAATACTTTAACCAGTTCATCTCTTAGATAGTCTAAAGCGTTACGTAAAGAGCTTCTCCATTTTTGATTCCAACCCGGGTGGCCGCCGGTTGAACATCCACAGTCTTCTTTCCATCTACCGACTCCGTGAAAACAGCTCCAAGAAGAAGCTTGTTTGATATCAGCTTCATAATCACTTTTATATGCTTCTAAATATTCTGCATAATTTGTAATTTTGAAACCCTCATCTTCTGCTTTAATTTTTAAAACATAAGATAATGCCATATCTCCGAATTTTGTGTGGTGACCATAGCTTTCACCATCTGTTGCGATGTTAATAAGTTGTGGATAATCACGGACTTCAGAAACACCTTCTTTCAGACGTTTAATGAATTTATTACCATCTGTTAGCAATTCATCAAATGCAACCGAACGAGATATCGCACCATCGTAGAAAAATAAATCGATTTTTTTGCTTGTATCTGATTTAATTGTGTATTCATAAGATCTTGCAGGGTCGATATTTCCCCAGCTAACGTCTTGCCAATCTTTTGTATTTTTCTTCCTGATTTTTAAAGCTTGATAAGGGGATAAAACTGTGAATTTAATACCGTTTTCGACTAAGACTTTTAACGTTTCATCGTCAACTGCGGTTTCTGCAAGCCAAATTCCTTCAGGTTTTCTCCCGAAACGGTATTCAAAATCTCTAATACCCCATTTTACTTGAGTTTCTTTATCTTTAAGGTTTGCAAGCGGCATAATTATATGGTTATAAACTTGAGCCATAGCATTGCCGTGTCCGTTATGTTGGGATTGGCTTTCAATATCTGCTTTTATTATTCTTTCATAAGTTAATGGTGCAAACTCTTCCATCCAAGATAATAATGTCGGGCCAAAATTAAAACTCATATATTCGTAATTGTTCACGATATCAAGAATTCGGTTTCTATTATCCACGATTCTGGATACTGAGTTTGGATTATAGCATTCTTTGCAAATTCTTTCATTCCAGTCGTGGAATGGTAGTGCACTATCTTGTAATTCAATTGCTTCTAACCAAGGATTTTCTCTTGGTGGTTGATAGAAGTGACCGTGTATAGTTAAAAATTTTTCGATTTTTTTGTTATTTCCGTTTGTCATAATCTATTTCATACCTATATTAAATAAACACTATTATTTTTTATCCGAATTATGATTTACTTTTTTGGTGACTTTGAATTCATCAACATCCATCCAAGCATCGCCTAAAGCTGTTGAGAACACTCTCCCTGTGAATTCGATTTCATCTCCGGCATCTAGGTCAATGTTTTTTTCTGCAACTTCTTTTTTTAAGAAAATTTTAAGTTCAGAAAGTGGAATATTATGATTAGTGATATCCGGTCTTTGGATTAAAAATGAGATATATTTTTCAGACGATCTCATAGCAGGAGCGTAATCCAACCCTAATGTTGAAAATTTATCAAATTTACCCCTAATTCGAATGTTGCGTTTCATGTATCTATAAGGGTTTGAAACGATTTCAAGGGCATTTACATCCGTATATTCGACTTGTGGGGCTGATGGTGCTGAAATAGCGGTTTTGGTGATGTTCGCCGCGTAGGTTGTAATCTTATTTGTGCATATTCCTAAACCTGTAGATACGATTATAGCTAAAGTAATTATCTGTAATTTTTTCATTTGTTTCCTCTTATTTAAACATCTAACAATAAGATTTTAGCACATAATTTAAATAAAGAAAACTATACAATATAATGATTCTACATTTTTATTTTAAAGGAATACTTACACCAATATTAATACTTGAATTGCTCGGATTGATTTTTGAAATATCGTAGGCTTGATATTCGCAGAATATACTTGGTCCAAAATGTAATTTGCAATTGACACCCGCGAAAAAGCCGATTTTAGGGTCGCTAAAAGTTCCGGTTGCATAATCAAGATTACTTACTCCATAAGGTGTTGCATAAATATTTGTATTATCTCCGACTTTAAAGCTTATTGTTGTTGGTTGTAATCGAAATTGAGAATTACCCTCTTTCGTTCTTATTCTAAAACCTCCACTCAAACAGGTTTCACCATAAGGTATAGATCCTCTTATATCTGTATATACACCATAATTTGTTCTAATTTCATTTGTATTTTCATCAACTTTAGTTGACGAAAATATTCCGGCTTCAGAACCTAAACTAAAATTACCTATTTTTTGCGTAGAACGAACACCATAGTTGGTGAAGTTTTCTGAATTATCAATATCCTGGCAAGTCATTGCTGTTGCTGATATGTTTGTTCCCATAAAATACCCCAAATTATATCCTATTTATATAAAGTTTTTTAATTTAATAAGTTTGCTTTATATACATATTGTTGTTAAGTTTTGTAAAGAAAAGTCAATTTCCTTTCTTTAATTTTTTTTATTAATTTATAGGGGAATATTTGGGGATTAATAATATGGTTAATAGAGTTGGATCTAATGTATTTCAAAAAGTAGAAATAAAATATAAAGATAAAACTGTAAATGTTCGGTTTGAAAAAGGCTGCATTTTTGAAAATAAAGCTAAAAAATATGTAGTTGATAATAATGGAGATTTAAGTGTTTTTGATAAATCTACTAAAACTTGGAGCCGAGCTGATTATATTGGGATGACAGAGTATCAATTTAATGCTTTTAGGGCAATGGCAAATAATAAGTTTGAAGATAAAGATGTTATTACATATTCAAAAGAAGATATAAAAATTGCAAATCAAAAGTATAAAAACGATGGTTTTTTAGCTGATATGGGTCAGTTTTTAGGCGGAACCGGTTATAAAGCAGTTGCTACTGCATCAAATCCGTCGGAATTATCTATGGGCGTAAAGATTTCAAATGGTATAGAAAAACAAAGTGGTTATGTGACATTTAGTGTTGCAAATTCTAAGCAATCAAATGCTTCAAAATCTTCTGATGTAGAAAATAATAATGTTTCAGATGTGGATGATGGCGAAAAAACCATTTTAGATAAATTATCCTCTTTGCCTTATACTGAGGAAAAATTAAAAAACTCATCTAATATTTATTGTATGAAATTCAAATACAAAGTTGAGGCAGGTGATTCAATATATTCTATTGCCAGACGATATAGTATTGATCCTAAAACATTGATGGCGAATAATAATATGAATAATAACTCAAAACTTAGTTTGGGCCAAACTATTATTATTCCAAAAATTGTTTATAAAGTTCAAAACGGTGACACTTTGTATAAAATTGCATCTGAATTTGGTTATAATTATGAAGTTTTACAAGATGAGAACAACATTGAAAAATCTCATGATATAAAAATTGGGCAAAAAATAGATATACCGGGGTATTTGTATACTGTTAAAAAAGGTGATAATTTAACTCAAATTGCCAAAAGGGCCGGCATGAGTATAGATGTACTAAAAAAAATTAACGGGTTAAAAAATTCTGATATCGCTGTCGGACAAAATTTGGTCATTTTATTTAACGATGGGACTTATAATACACCGGAGGTTTCTGAGACCCCGCCATCTAAAGACCCCAAAAAAAATGACAAACCTACGTCTCCGGATTTGAATAACGATAATATCATTAGTAATGTGGGGAAATACCCTCTTTTGGCTAAGCCACAACGTAGAAATGGCAGAGTTGTTGCAACTACAAAAACTTTTTCACCAACTAAAGAAGGGCCATTATCAGGACATACAATTGTTGTAAATGCAGGACATGGTTATAAAGCTAATGGTGTTTTAGATTGCGGTGCTACTCATAAAGCAAGTAAACGTGATGAAGTATTTATAAATTATGATAATGCTATGATGTTGAAAGATCAGTTATGTAATCAAGGTGCAAACGTTATTTTTATCCAAGGCTCAAAAAGTTTAGTTCAATCTGAAATAAACAAAAATAAAGCAATTCAGAAGGCGGATTTGTTTATTTCTGTACATACTAATTCGCTTGGTCGCGAAGTAAAAGACAGAACGCAAATATTCTGTCGTAACTCTGGCGGAACTTCAAAAATGCGTTCGGAATCAAAGAAACTGGCTAATATTATGGAAGATAAATTCGATGCTTGGATTCCAAAGAATGAACATATAAAATCTAAAGATAAATTTATATTCCAAGGAAAGCAAGATTATGCGCAAGTTTCTGCAAATGATGGCAGAACAGGAATATTGAAAACTCCGATGAATTATAATATTCCGGCTGTTTTGTGGGAAGTAGCATATATTTCTGATGATAAAGGTCGTGAGCGCTTAAATAACAAATCTTTAATGCAGAATTATTCGAGATTAATGATGCAATCAATTGTTCAATATTTACCATAATAAAAATCCCCTGTTTTTCAGGGGATTTTTATTATTTGTTCAAAATACTGTCTGCCAATTTGGTCTCAAGAGTCCCGTTCAATGCTTTATTAACCTTTTGAAGTTTCTTTGAGATAATTTCCATATTATCTGTCCAAACAAAGTTTTGATTAACGTATTCTTCAGCTTTATTAAAATCGCCATCAATCTGAATTCTTACAATTTCTTCTAACATTTCTTTAGCGATTGGGACAACTTTATCTATATTTACGTGAATTTTACCGTCTTTTGTAAGTTCATAGCCTCCACGTTCTGCAAAGTATTTGTTTTGCATTACTGTACGTACTCTATGAGCTTGTGACATTGTAGGTTTTGATTTTAAGAAATTGTCAGCCATCGTTGTTACGATAATTTGGAGTCTTTGTTCTTGGGTGTACATACCAAGTTCTGTTAGTAAGTCTACAAACGCTAAAGCACCCATATCAGCTTTGTTTTCTTCGATAATATTTCTATATTTACCTAAACGCTCACTGCCTTCTTTTGGTCCAAGTGAGTGAGCGTTTTCATGTCCTATTGTAAACCAATGGTCAGCTTCATCCAGATAATATTTGTGTTGTTCTTTATCTAAGATGGCATCAAGTCTTTCTTGAAGTTTCTTTTTATCGCTGATAAATCTGATTTGTCTGTGGTAAACGTTACGTCGACCACCACCGATTGTTAGTGATAATTTGTCGGAATTTGGTAGGTTTTCTGCTAAAGTGATTCCGCCCCTATATTCGCCAACATCACCGGAAGCCATTACCATATCGACATCAACCATTGTTTGTTCTGCATCAGCCTCTGCAGAAATAGTCTGAGTATATTCGTTATTGTAAGGCATGTTTTCGGCAAGTGTCGGTAAATATTTTTTTATTGCCATTAATGCTTCTGTACCTTGTTTGTTAACAATACCGACTCTCCCACCTAAAAAGTCTTTAGGGATTGGAGAAATGCCGTGCTCTTTAAGTAACGTCGAAAGTTCTTCGTTTTCAACGATAGTTCCTGTCATTTCATCTTCGTAATTTTCTCTTGTAATTGTAAATTCTAAGGGTGTATCTTGCAATGTCGCCCATTTTTTATCGGCATAAGCATCAAGCATTGGATCTGCTAGTCTTAACGCGCGAGCTTGCAAAATTAAATACTCGTTAAAGTCTGCGTTTGTTGAAACTATTGCAGCTTTTTCAAGTTCTTGAGCCATTTTTTCAAAATCTTCGTGGAAATAATCAACATAATCGATTCCTGCAAGATCTTCTGCAGCCCTTACAACCATAGAACGTTGAGTTAAAATATCTTTAACTTCTTGTATTTTCCCTTCTTTAATCATTCTGATTAAGACGTTGTGAAATTCTTCTTTTGATAAATCTTCAGGATAAACACCTTTTCCGGGTTTTTCTTCTATTCCTTTGATTAGTCTTATAGGGTTTGACATTGTATCAATGGCATTAACACCCTTTTGCGCGTCAAAAAGAATTTTTGTTAATTTGGCTTTTTTATTTCCTTTTTTGCATTCTTCTTCTAAAAATTCTTTGACCGCAAGATTGTGTTTGCAATCTATTTGCATATTTATTTTTTCTAAAATTGCAGCTGCGCGAACTAAATGTTTTAGTGCAATTTTATCACCTTCAGCTAACGCTAAATATTCCGGCGCATCTGCTTTTAAAAATTTTTTTGTTATTAAATAGTCTTTGTGCGTTCTTTTCTTTAATTCGTCTAATGACAAATTGAATTCGAATTTTTGCATTCTAAAGCTCTCCTTAAATCTCTTATAATTATATAAAAATTATATCATGGAGGATTTAAGGGTCAAGCTCACTATTTATAAGTTTATTCTTGATTTTGCAAAAAGTCTGCTAATGGAGTTTCTACCCTGCCGTTAAGTGCTTTTGAATGTTTTTGGATGTATTGAGCGACTTGTTCCATATTGTCTGTCCATACAAAATATCTGTCAATAAATTTTGCTGCCGCGTCCATATCTCCGTCAATTTGTATCCTTATAACATCTTCAAGCATTTTTTTACAAGTTGGAACTACTTTATCGGTATCAATGTGTAATTTGCCGTCTTTTGTAAATTTGTAAACACCGTTTTCTTCCAAATATTTACATTGCATAACTTGGCGGACTCTGTGAGCTTGTGACATATCAGGTTTTGCTTTTAAGAAATTACCAAGTGCAAATTCTATTAAAATACCTTCTCTTTGTTTAGGAGTATAAAAACCTATTTCTGTTAGTTTATCAATAAAACTTGCGGCAACAAGATCTGCTTTATTTTCTTCTATTATGTTTTTAAATTTTCCTAATCTTTCGCAGCTTAGTCCTGATGGCCCTAGAGAGTGTCCGTTTTCATGACCAACTGTGAAGCAATGTCCGTCATCTGCAGATAAGTATTTTCTTTGCTCTGGGTCTAAGAGTTCTTTATATGGGTCATTTTTTGTGTTACCCATTCTGATTTGTCTATGATAAACATTACGTCTGCCTCCGCCGATTTGTAATGATAGTTTATCGTTGTTAGGTAAGTTTTCGGCAATGGTTATCCCTGATCGGTATTCCCCGACATCACCGGCAACTTCAACTAAATCAACGTCAACCATGGTTTGCTTATTATCGTCATTGATATTTTGTTCGTACTCATCTTTAAATGGCATTAGTTCTGCTAACATTGGTAACATTTCTTTTGATTTGAGTAAAAATTCAGTACCTTTTTTGTTAACAATACCGACTCTTACACCTAAATTGTCTTTTGCAATTGGTGTTATTCCAGCCTTTTCTAATGCTTTTGCTAATGTTTTATTTTCAAAAACTGTCCCTGTAATTCCGTCTTCGTAATTTTCTCTTGTTATTGTAAATTCAAGAGGTGTATCTTGAAGAGTTGCCCACTGTTTGTCTGCCAGAGCATCTAGCATTGGGTCTGCTGTTCGTAAAGCGTCAGCTTGCAGTTTTAAGTATTTGTTAAAACCTTTATGAGTTGAGTGTTTTGCTGCTTTTTCAAGTTCATTTGCCGCTTTTGTGAATTCCGGTTTAAATGCGTCAACATAATCAACTGCTTTTAATTTGCCGTTTTTAGTTTGTTTTACAATTGTTCTTGCACTAAGGATTTTTTTGATTTCTTCGATATCTTTTGGTTCTTCTGATTTTAACATGTTTAAAAGTTGTTTGTGAAATTCTTTTTGAACGTCAATATTTCGTGGGTAGAAACCACGAGTTGGTGATTGTTTCAACCCTTTTGCAAGTGAAACTTTATTGAATAATAAATCATTTGCAAAGATACCTTTTTGACCTTCAAATAGTTTTAGAGTCATTTCAGCATCGATGTTACCCTTTTTAATCTCATTTTGTAGATAATTTCTGAATGGTATATTATTTTCATCATCAAGCTTTAATTCTACTTCTCCAATGTATTGAGCGGCTTTTACAAGGTGTTTTAATGCGATTTTGTCGCCTTGTGCAAGGTTTTGGTATTCAGGTGATTCAACTGATAATAAAGTATATGTTCTTAGTGCTTCGTCAGAAGTTCTTTCTGTTAGCTCTTTTGAAGATAGTCCAAGTTCATATTTTGGTTTCCCCGTAAAATGTATTTTATTAATTGCAGAAACTCCCTCTAATTGTGACATAATTGCATTTGAAGAATTTTTGGTTTTGTTTAAATTATGAATATTTTTATCAACTTTTTTTTGATGAGTAGTTTGTGATACTTGAATAGTGTTTATTTTGTCTATTTTCATACGAGCTCCTTTTTTTTTACATGTATTTGTATAAAACCTGTAAAAATATTTTTTGCTAGTTGTTATTTGTGATAAGCTTCGCCTTTAATAATTTTAAATGCTCTGTATATTTGTTCTACTAAAATCAAGCGAGCAAATTGGTGTAAGAATGTCATTTTAGACATACTCATTTTAAAGTTAGCTCTTGCTGAAACGTTTTTGCCAATTCCGCAAGATGAACCTATAACAAAGATAATTTCTTGGGTTCCGATATTTGTTAGTTCTGTTATTTTTTCGGCAAAATCTTCACTTGATAATTGTTTGCCTTGTATTTCCATAGTAATTACATAATCAAGAGGTTTTATGTTAGATAGGATTTTTTCCCCTTCTTCTTCTAATATTTTTTCGATTAAGTTTTCATCTTTAATCTCTATTGGCTGTAGCTCAAGAATAGAAACTGTAGCATAAGGTGTGAGACGTTTTAAAAATTCTTCAATACCGTCTTTTAAAAATTTTTCTTTAATTTTTCCTAGTGCTATTATTTTTATTTTCATTATTTGTTCTCATTGTTTTCGATATAGATTGAGCGAGATGGGAACGCGAAATCAATTCCTGCAGCTCTAAATTCTTTTACAACTTCTTGAATAAATTCGCCCCTAACATTTAAGAATTTGTCATATCCCCCGCCTTTTACGTAGCCTCTAAATTTAATATTAATAGAGCTTTCGCCCAAATCGTGAACTGCTACTGTATAATCATTATGGATTTTGTCGTGGTTTAGGGCGATATTTTTTAATATTTCTATTGCTTTTTCGATATTTTCATTGGATGTTGAATATGTAACTCCAAATGTTTCATTGATAAAACGTTTTTTTGCTTCAGAAACGTTAGTGATAATTGCTTTAGCAGCCAAGCTGTTTGGTATGTTTATCAAATAGTTGTCCAAGCTTCTGATTTTAGTGGAGCGAATATTGATATCTTCTACGGTGCCTTCAATTGTATCAATTTTAATATAATCCCCTACTTTATATGCTTTATCTGACAGAATTTCAAAACTTCCAAAGATGTTTGCAAGCGCGTCTTTTGCTGCCATTGATACTGCAATACCACCGATACCAAAACCTGCTAATATCGATGATACTGAATAACCTTGGCTTTGCAATAATCCTGTTATGGCGATAAAGACAATTATTGCTTTAATCAGTTTTGTAATTATAGGTAAAAATCTCAGTAATGGTGAGTTGATTTCTTCGTTTTGTATTTTTATTTTTAATTTGTTGTCTACTATGTCGATTATTTTGAATAATGTCGCAATAACCATTATATTTATTGCGGTAATAATTAGTAAGTTTTGCCAGTTTTGCATAATCCTTCTCCCTTTATATCCATTATAGAATAGAAACTTCTATATTGTAGTTAATGTAAATAAATGCTAAATATTTTTACTTTTTATAAAAGTTTGTTAAACTACATGTTTGTAGGTATTCAGAAAATATGTCAAAAGAAATTATAAAATTAGTGACATTATTGATATTATTAGGGTTGGGTTTTGGTTTTGCAAAGCTTTATCAGCCTGCAGAAAAAACAATTAATATTTATAAAAATGCCTTAACTGACTATAATAAAGAAAATTATTCCAACTCATATTATTTATTTTCAAAAGTGGGATATTTGTCACCTCTAAAGCCTTTTGCAGTCTACAATCAAGCCTTGAGTGCACGGGCTTTAGGCGATAGGCAATCCGAGTTGGACAGATATCAGTTATTGGTTAAATTTTATCCAAATAATAAATTGTCACAAGAAGCGCTATATATGGCCGCAAGATTATTAATCGAGCAAAATCCAAAATTAGCTTATAAATACTTTGAAAAAGTTACAAAATCTAATTTAGATAATGATTATAAGATTGCGGCAGAGTATTTTAAGACAAAAATTTTGTTATCGCATTTGAAAAATTCAAAAAATTCTTTATCTCAAGATAAATTTACTAACGTCGAAAATGTTTATAGAGCTTATTTGGAACATGCTCCATCCGGTCGTTTGGCTGTTAGTGTAGCTGATGATTGGGTAGATTTTAATTCGAATTTATCATCAAAAGATTCGGTGTTAGTTGCAAAAGTTTATAATTTAGCAGGTATGTACGAAAAAGCAGATGAAATATTGTTAAAATCGACGATGAATGATTCTTGGGTTATAAAATCAATTAATTTATATTCTAAAAGAGATTATTCTGATGCAAATTCTTTGGTTGAAGATGGTGTAGCAAATTATTCATCTTCTTCAATTACTCGCGAAGATTATAAGGCTGCTGTAGATTTATATATTGATAATTCAATGTTAGGTAAAAATGCGGCTATTTTAAAATTAAATAATTTAGCAAATGGACTTTATAAGGATTATTTGTTGCATAAAAAATGTGAAATAGTTGAGAATAAGGACAAATATTCTTGTTATACTTCTTTATATCAAATATATCCGACCGGTGAATTTGCTCAAGATGCATTGTATCAGATGATAAATTTATCTGTAAGGGTTAACGATTTTCAAAATGCGAGAGTCTTAATTCAAGATTTTATGCACAAGTTTCCAAAATCAAAATATTGTCCGCAAATAGTATTTTGGTTGGCAAAAATGGAACAACAGGTTTTTCATAATGCGAATTTTGTAAAATATTATCAGGATGTAGTTAATAATTATCCGGATAGTTATTATGCATATCGTTCATTTTGGCTTTTAAATAAAATTAATTCTGCGACTATCAATGCGAAACTTGAATATAAACCTGTAATTTATCCATATAAATATCCGAGCAAAAATGATGTTTTATATATTTTGCTCTCGGTGAATGATTTGGATATGGTTGGCAGATATACAAATGATGATTTTATAAAAAGTTGGATTGAATATGAAAAGGGTAATTATACAAAATCAATGGTTATAGCCAGAGAGGCGATGGATAAATTAGAAGAAAAACCGCAAAAAAGTGATTTGCGTTGGCGACTTGTTTATCCTCAGAATTATTATAAACAGGTCAAAAAATATGCAAACGAGTATAATAATGCAGAGGCTTTGATCATGGCAATAGTACGCGAAGAAAGTTCTTTTAATCCTCGTGCTCAAAGTCCTGTTGGGGCAATGGGATTAATGCAATTAATGCCTTCAACTGCTCATGAAGTTGGAAATCAATCAGGTATTGATTTTAATACTAATTACTTATTTAATCCTGAATTAAATATAAGATTGGGTAATATTTATTACGCAACACTACGCTCAATGCTTGATAATAAAGATGTCTCATCTGTTGCGGCCTATAACGGTGGTATAGGTTCTGTCATTCGTTGGCGTGCTACTTTATTATATAATGATACTGATGATTTTGTTGAGCAAATTCCGTATGATGAAACTAAAAATTATGTTAAAAAGGTCTTTAGAAGTTATTGGAATTATATTAGAATATATCAAAACTAGTAAAATCAACCTTTTGAGGTATTACATTAACTAAATAAATGATGATAGAATAGTAAATTATGAAAAAGATTATTATATTAATAGCCATTTTGTTTTTAAATGTATTAGCAACAAATCCTAGTTATGCGATAAAGATAGGTTTGTTAACTCAAGTTGAGCAGGCGGGAGTTGGCACAAATGTTAATGGTCGTTTAGTAGATGTAAATACTAATAAAACAGTATGTACAACGGATGCGATGAAAGGATATGTATTAGTTCCGTATAGAAATGAAATTGCTATCAAAAGTGGTGGTAAATATTATACGTTAGGAACATCCTCTGTTGTTCTCAAAACAGATGAAGATGGGTTTGTAAGTACTAAAGGTAAGTGGTATCGCGGTAATCTGTTGGTGAAAAATATAAATGGTAAGCTAACTGTAATTAATGACATTGATTTAGAAAGTTATTTGAGAGGTGTTTTACCGGTAGAAATGTCTCCAAGTTGGGAATACGAAGCGTTGAAAGCTCAAGCGATTGCCGCAAGAAGTTTTGCATTGGCTAATTTGGGGAAACAAGCTAAATATGGTTATGATTTAAAAGATACAACAGTTGATCAGGCTTATGGTGGAGCTTCTGTGGAAACTGATAAAACCAATCGTGCAATTGACGATACTTTAGGGCTTGTTTTGACTTATGATATGAAAATTATATCAGCATATTATTTTTCATCGGCAGGTGGTATGACTTCAAATTCTGTGTGGGGAACTCATTTGCCTTATTTACGTTCGGTACCGTCTTTTGATGATGGTGTAAAAAAGAATGGGCATGGTGTTGGCATGTCTCAGCATGGTGCAAATAATTTGGCAAAACAAGGATATAATGCATACCAAATTCTTCAATATTTTTATCAAGATATCAAATTTGCTAAGTTAAACGAAGAAGCTTAACCCCCGTCCTACTTGGGTTTTACGGGCTATATATTGTAGGATATACACTATATCTGGGTTTGTCGGAAATTAATTCTCTAAAACCCTTGACATCACTGCTAAAAGTGTTATAATGAATTTGTCGATTACACAAATTCTGCGGGAAATGGTATTAAGTAGTCCGTAGGATAAAGGAAGAAGGAGGTTCGTAATGAACAAAGAAGAATTAGTAAAAGAAGTGTCAAAAAAAGCAAAAGTTTCTCAAAAAGCTACTGCTGATATTTTAGCAGCTACTTTGGACACAATCCAAAAAACAGTTTCTAAAGGTAAAAAAGTAACTTTAGTTGGTTTCGGTACTTTCGAAGCTCGCAAAAGAGCTGCTAGAACTGGCAGAAACCCTCAAACTGGTGCAGCTTTAAAAATCGCTGCTAAAACAGTTCCTGCTTTCTCAGCTGGTAAAAAATTCAAAGATGCAGTTAAGTAGTTTTTGCTTAATATAAGTCTAAAGCCACCAATCTATGAGGTTGGTGGCTTTTTTAATGAGACAATATTTACAAAATCTTGAATACTCGGGTTTTTCGTGATATTATTATTTTTAATAAGGGATAGTGAGGTATATTTATGAAAAGTTCGACAATAAGAAGATCAACTCTTTCAAAAGAGTCAATTGAAGTTATAGAACAATTAGCGAAAGAACAACAAAATCAGGACGGGATTGTAGAATATTACAGGCCGGAGGCTTTTGTGGAAGATGAACAAGAGTCTACTAATAAATCTCAAGAAATTGATTTATTGTGGCAGAATTTTAAAACAACTCAATTTAGTACAAATTCGCCGGTTGCTTGTGTTGTATTTGGCTTTATTGCAGGGGTTATTTCAACAGTTTTGGTATTTTGGGGGATAAACTCTTATATGGCAAGACATTCACAAGTTTCTGATGCCACTTTAATTACATCGGAGTCTGCAGTTGAGGTAACATTAGAAGAACAAGCTGATATGGCTCAAGAAGAGTTGCAAAATCGTGTTCACATACCAACAGAAGAAGATAATATTGTTTCTCAAGTTGAAAAAAATATTCAAGAACCTGTTGTTGAGTCAACTCCGGCTCCTGTGGTTGACAAGTCTAAAATGAAAAAATATGTTGTCAAATCAGGTGACACAGGCGAAAGTATTATTAAAAAACATTATGGTTCTTATTCTCCAGAAAGAGAACAGGCAATTATAAAAGCTAATAATTTGAAAACTTTAGACCGAATTAATATAGATCAGGAATTGTGGTTACCTTAATTTTAATTAAAACTTATATTAAGGAGGAGTTATGAAATTATTTAGAAATTTTGTTATTTTTTATGCGTTGTTTTCGATGTCTTGTACTGTTTCTTTTGCATTACAAGATTATTGGAAAAATGATTTAAGGACCATGTTTCTAAATAATGATTCGCTTATAAAGGAGATTAATATCAGATCTTTTAATTCAAAAGATTATGATAATGATGGTTTTATTCAAGAAGATAAAGGTGAAATTAGGGGTACTTTTTTAAATGCGATTGAGCGTTTGGATGAGTTGAAGAATTTAGGCATAAATACTTTACATATTTTGCCGATAACACCTGTTGGAAAATTAAAGGCTTTAGGTACTGCAGGTAGTTTGTATGCCGCCGCAGATTTTGATTCTTTAAATCCTGAATTAATTGATAAAAATTCTGATTTGACACCTGAACAACAGGCTAAATTATTCATAAAAGAGGCTCACAAACGTAATATTCGTGTTATTGTAGATATTCCGGCTTGTGCATCTTATGATTTGTTTTTGGAGCGTCCGGATTTATTTGTGACAAATTCTAATGGAGAACCCATTATTCCTGCGGATTGGACAGATGTTCGTCTTTTGAATGCAGGTACTGATGATAAAATTGAAACAAATGTTTATAGCTTGTATAAAGATTTTGTTAAATATATGTTGTCTTTGGGGGTTGATGGTATAAGGGCTGATGTAGCTCATTCAAAACCTGCAAGTTTTTGGAAAGAGTTGATTGAATATTCTCGCACAAAAGATCCGGAATTTTTGTGGCTTGCGGAATCTTCGGAGTCTTGGCACAGCGCTATTTCTCCGCAGGCAGTGTTTACCCCGTATGATAAGTTGTTGGATGCAGGTTTTGATGGTTATTATGGCTCATTTTTCGATATAAAAGATTGGAAATCTTCAAAACAGTTATATAAAACTATAGAAACAACGTTAGCTAATTTGAAGAAATTTAAAGACAAAAAAGCTGTTATTGGTAGTTTTACTACTCACGACGAAGTAAGTCCAATTATTTTGAAAGGGAAAAATCTTAGTGAAAGAATTATTTGGATGAGTGCAACTTTACCAATAAATTCATATTTTGTTGATGGGTTTCAAACCGGGGATGATTATTTGTATAAAAATGGGAATAAATTAGCCCCAAGTTCTTATACTGACGATGATACATATTTTTCGCATCGGGGTAAAATTGATATTTTTAATTTATCAAGAAAGCCCGGAGGTAAGTATAATGAATTAAAAAATGATTTTTTATTAGGTAATGATGTTAAAAATAGTTTGTTACCGTTGTTGAATGAAGGTGTTTTTACTCCGTTAAAAACGTCAAATAATAAAGTTTTTGCTTATAAATTTGAAAATAATATTAAAAAGGTTATAACAATCGGGAATTTAGACTATGAAAAATCCATGAATGTAAGTGTAAGGGTCCCAAAATTTAATCCAAAACGACAAAATCTTTTGCCCATCAAAATAACAAAAATGCCTGAAGTCAAGCGCGGTAAACTTATTTTAGATTTAAATCCGGGTGAAACTGTTGTGATAATTATACACGAGTTATTATAAATTTTTGCGGTTATAATTTTAAATTTTTAACAAATTCTCTTATAGCAGAAGCTTCTTTAGTTCCTTCAATGAATTCAAAATCAGGTACTGCTTCTTTAAGTTCGTCTATCATGTGTGATAATAAGCCGGGGATAATTATTTTACGAGTTTTGATTTTATTTCTTATATCTAATTTGTCAATAGTTTTTGACACTATGTTTGCAGTGAATTTTTCGGCAGACCATGCTGTTAAGACACTCATACCATCTGCAGGTATAACAATTAAGTGTGCTGGGGTTTTGAGACCTTCCAGTTCGTTTGCTACTGCAAAATAAGTCAGTGCAAAATTTGTTGTTAAAAATATTAAAGAGTTTTTATCCGGATTGTTGAATTCATATAAATTAGAGTCAACTTGTAGTGGCTTTTGCGGATCGGTGAATATGTTTTGCCTTAATCTTAAAATTGTTGAAAATAATTCTTCGCTAAAAGTTTCAAATATAAGCATATTAGCATATTTACAAATAAAATAGCTTGTTTCTGCGCAAATTTCCTGTATGTTTTTTGCTCCCATCCAGACTGCAACAGGATTTGAAAAATCATCATCTTTTTCTAAAATAGCCTTTTTACGAGTTGTTATTAGTTCTTCTTTGGTCTTTTTAAAATCAGAGTTTTGTATTTGTTTGATTTCCAGGTCGTTAAAATCCTCGAAACTAATTGTGGGGATTTCTGTTTTGGGTAAGTTGTTATCTTTTTGGTTTTTCAAAATTATTAAATCTATTTTTAAAATATTATTAACACCTTTGATTGCAAATCGGTCAATTCGGTTGATCTTTTCTTGAAAATCAGGTTTTTCACAATCAACAACAAGTGCAAAAATCGTTGGATTTATGAATGTTTTTTCGTGTCTGTACAAAACATTTTCTCCTCCGATTTTTAGTCCACAAAATTCTATTGTTTTTTGCGGATGTTTTATACTATGTAAATATTGCTCTTTTAATTCACTTTTAATATATGGACATTTATCAATTTCAATGTTTTGTTTTGCAAGTTTTAATGCAAAAGCCATACAGGTTGGGCAACCGCAGGTTTTACAGTTTGTGTGTTCTTCTTTTTTTGCTGCCGGTAAATATTTAAAAATTTGTAGTCCTGTCATTTCCATTCTTACACCAAACCTTTCAGTATAGGTATATTTTCAGGGAAATGTACCGTAATGATATTAGCGCCTGCTGATATTACTCCTGCGCAGGCCGATAATTCAATCATTTTTGCTCGAGTATTTAAATCTCCCCAACTATCTGAAAATTCGTTTGATTTAGCTTCTTTTGTTTTTAGAGATTCTGTAGAAACATCAGAAAGTATTGGTAAATCTAAATATTCATCTCCTTTTGCGGCTTCTTGTTTTATTTTTTCCATCATACTAAATCCGTATTCAAAGCCATAACCAAGCCCGCCAATATCTGTATTCATAATTATTCGATTTAATTCTAACCCCATATCAGTTGCTAATATATTTAATTCTTTTGCTAAATTTATGTCTATTGGTGTTTTTAGTACAACATAATGGTTTCCATCAATCGCTTGTGGAATAATGTTTTTATAAGTAGTTTCATTTGCATAAGATATTATGCAGTTTTCCCTATCTAAGTTTTTAATCAGCTCTGGAATTAAAATTTTATCAATTTCATCATCTTCGCATCCCTGAATCATTAGTGCCTGTTTGATTTTTGGAAGTGAATTTTTTAAAATTTCTATAGCAATGGAAATCTGGTTTAGATTTTCAATATTGAATTTGAGCGCGATAATATCACAGTTTATTTGGTCAAAATTTATATCCGGAGGTGTAGTTGCCTCCGGACTAAATATGTTTATAATTTGTGCAAATTTAACTGTTTCTTTCACCTTTTACGTCTTCCATAATCTGCTCAAATTCTTTTTCGTCAATTGTTTCTTTTTCTAATAATTCTTTAGAAATTTTTTCCAACATATCACGATTTTCGCTTAATAATTTTTTAGCAAGTTCATATCTTTCATCAACGATTCGTTTGATTTCTTGATCGATTTCATAAGCTACCTGTTCGGAATAATCTCTTTGATGACCAAAATCTCTGCCCATAAATACATTTTCTTGGTTTTTGCCGTATGCCATATTGCCTAATTTTTCTGACATACCCCAAGCTGTAACCATTTTACGAGCCATATCCGTAACGTTTTTAAGGTCTTGTGATGCACCAGTGCTTACATTTTCTTTACCATAAACTATTTCTTCTGCTGCGCGGCCACCTAATGACACTGCGATTTTTGCTAATAATTTGGCTTTGCTTACGTGTACGGTTTCATCTTTTGGTCTTGTCCAAGTAACTCCTAAAGCCATTCCGCGAGGGATAATAGAAACTTTGTGTAGCTCGTTTGCATCAGGTAAGAGTTTGTCGATTAGAGCGTGACCAACTTCGTGATATGAGGTTAATTCTTTATCTGCGTCAGTCATAACCTTGCTGCGTTTTTCCACCCCTGCTACAACTCTGTCAATTGAACGATCAATATCTTCCATCGTGATTTTTGTTTCATTGTTTCTGGCAGCAAGTAGAGCGGATTCGTTTAATAAATTTTGCAAATCTGCACCGGTAAAACCAGGGGTTCTTTTTGCTAAAATTTTCAAATCAACGTCTTTATCTAATTTTTTATTTTTAGCGTGTACTTCTAAAATCTGTTCTCTACCTTTTACATCAGGAGCATTGATATAAATTTGTCGATCAAATCTTCCAGGTCTTAATAGAGCGTTATCTAAAATGTCAGGCCTGTTTGTTGCCGCAATAACTATGATATTTGTGTTAACATCAAACCCATCCATTTCAACAAGTAATTGGTTAAGTGTTTGTTCTCTTTCATCGTGCCCACCACCTAGTCCGGCTCCACGTTGACGACCTACCGCATCAATTTCGTCGATAAAAATAATACAAGGTTGATGTTTTTTTGCTTGTTCAAACAAATCTCTTACACGGCTTGCACCAACACCGACAAACATTTCCACAAAATCCGAACCGGAAATTGAGAAAAACGGTACGCTAGCTTCGCCAGCAACTGCTTTAGCCATTAATGTTTTACCTGTACCAGGAGGTCCAACTAATAATACGCCTTTAGGGATTTTTGCGCCTAATTTCATATATTTTTCGCCGTTTTTCAAAAAGTCAACGATTTCTTCAAGTTCTTTTTTCTCCTCGTCAATTCCTGCAACATCATTGAATGTAGTTTTAACCTTGCTGTCTAAAAGCATTTTGGCTTTACTTTTACCAAAAGACATTGCCTGAGAGCCTCCGGCTTGAATTGCTTTTATCATTAATCCAAGAGAAATGATAGCAAATAATACAATTATAAATGTTCCGATATTGCCTGCCAATTGATTGGATTCAGGAGCTTTTTTTACGGTTATGTCAGCTTCTGAAGCGTTTAATTTATCCATTAATTCAGGATCATTTGTAGGAATTTGCACTTTATATTGATAAAGCGGTACTTGTGCGCTTTCATTTGTAGCTGTTAAAAATGGAGAAATTTTATTTGAGTTTTCGTCAATTTTAGGTGCCGGTTGATCTTTAGGTACCGCAATTATAACATCTTCAAATTTTTGGATTTTTGAAAATTCTTTATTTTCTAATCGTTGTAAAAAGTTGGTGTATGAAATTTCTGAAGTGTTTGTTAAAGGGCCTTTCATTGCAATTGTTGAAATAAATGTGATTACAATAATTGCCAAAATAACATACATACTCATTGATTGACTTTTATTCATATAATAACCTCTCCAATGTCTAAAACTCTCTAGTTTAATTATACCTTAAAAATAGAAAAAATAATAGTACTGCATTATGTTATTATTTAAATTTATAAAAAATAAGCGGGAGGTTTGTCCCGCTTATTTTATTTTATATTGATTCTATATATTTTATAATTTCTTCATCGGTGTTCATTTCTGTTGTTGCAACTAAAACCTCGTTTTTATTAAGTTTTATTCCACCGAGAATTTTATTTTCTTTCAATTTTGTTAGATAAGTATCTGCATCTTCAACTTGAACTACAAATTCGTTAAAGAAATTCTTTGTAAGTATTTTATAATTTTTTGCAGATAATTTGTCTGCTAGAGTATGTGCATTTTTAGCTGACAAATAACCGGCTTGTTTAAAGCCTTTCTCGCCCATAACAGATAAGTATAACGTTGCACAAAGCCCAATAAGAGCTTGATTAGAGCAAATGTTACTTGTTGCTTTTTCGCGTTTAATATGTTGTTCTCTTGTTTGGATGGTCAAACAAAATGCTTGTTTTCCATCTTTATCAAGAGTTCTTCCAGCAAGTCTGCCAGGTAGTTGGCGCATGAATTTTTCGCAACATGCCATAAATCCTGCACTAGGGCCACCAAAATTCATCGGTATTCCCAAAGGCTGGATATCTCCGACAACAATATCTGCTCCATATTCAGATGGTGGTTTTAATAATGCCAAAGATGAAATATCACAACATACTACAGATAAACAATCAATTTGTTTCGGCTTTAATATTTCACCGTAATAATTTGGAGTTTGTATTAAAACACAGGCATAATCTTTTGTTTCTGTAGGAATTTCATCAACCCAATCCACTTCGATTGATTGAGACTCTGAATATGTTTTTATAATTTGTTTATATTCCGGATTAATGCAATTTAATACGCAGGCTTTCATTTTTTTTGAAATTCTGCACGACATTAAAATTGCTTCAGCGCAAGCTGTTCCCGCATCATAAACTGTAGCATTAGCGATATCCATGCCAGTTAATCTGCAAATCATCGTTTGGAATTCATACATAATTTGTAGTGTTCCTTGCGAGATTTCAGGTTGATATGGCGTATATGCTGTATTAAACTCAAATCGTTGTGCAATTTGTCCGATACAAGCAGGTATAAATTTGTTGTAAATTCCGCCCCCTAAGAAACACGCATAATCGGTTTTGTTTTCTTTTGCGAGATTTTTGATTTTGCGTTGTGTCTCAAGTTCACTCAATCCATCCGGCAAATTTAATGATTGCATTCTGACATTTTGTGGAATTTGTTTAAATAGATCTTCTATCTTGTTAATTCCAATGTCTTGGCACATTTGTTTTATTGTTTCTTCATTGTGTACTAAAAAGTTTTTCATTTTATTCCAATTCTTCTTTATAATCTGTGTATGATAATAAGTCTTCCATATCAGCATCTGCTGAATCAGATTCAATTTTAATTAGCCAACCGTTTTCATAACAATCTTCGTTAAGTGTTTCCGGAGCTTCTACAAGAGCCTCGTTAACTTCAACTACTTTACCGCCAATTGGCATATAAATTTCAGAAGCTGCTTTTACTGATTCAATATTTGCAAAGGTTTCACCCTTGCCGAATTCACTATCAATTTCCGGCAATTCTAAAAATACGATATCGCCTAATTGTTCAACGGCATAATCTGTAAGACCAATTACATATTTATTTCCGTCTTTTACTACATATTCATGTGTTTTTGAACATAACATTTCTTCTTTGAAAGCCATTCTTATTTTCTCCTTTATATTTTATACTTTGTTCCTTTTTTCAATAAATGGTCGTTTTACGATTTGAGCATCGTATAGTTTTTCTCTTATCATAACTTGAATAATTGTATCTGTACAAATTTCCGGAATATTTTTTACATAAGCAAGTCCGATATTCGTACCAGTTGTTGGCGAAACCCCACCACTGGTTACGTGTCCGACTTTTTCTCCGTTGTAATAAACTTCATATTCGTGTCGTGCAATATTTTTACCTAGCATTCTAAATCCGACAAGTTTTTTATTAACACCGTTTGCTATTTGTCCCATAATAATATCTTTGCCGTTGTAGTCTGCAACTTTGTCTTTAGGTACAGACCATGTTAAGCCGGCTTCGATAGGTGTTGTTGTTTCATCTAAGTCATTGCCGTATAAATGTAATGCTGCTTCAAGCCTTAATGTATCTCGGGCTCCAAGTCCGATAGGTTTTATTCCAAATTCTTGACCTTTTTCTAATATTTTATCCCAAAGGTATCCTGCATCTTTGTTTTCAACCATCAATTCAAAGCCATCTTCTCCTGTATAACCGGTTCTTGATACCAAAAGTTTTAAGCCTTCTATTGTTGCCGGTTTTATTGTAAATGATTTTTGATCCGATATGTTGTATCCCATCTTTTTTACAACATCGATGGCTTTTGGTCCTTGTATTGCAAGTAGTGAATAATTATGGGATTGGTTGTCAATTGTTACGTCCATATCGCCTTTATTTATTGAAATCCAATTTATATCCTCATCTACCCTTGATGCGTTACAAATTATTAGATATTGTTCAATTCCTAATTTATATATTATTAAATCATCGATTAAACCACCGTTTTTGTTTGGTAGTTGGCAATAAACAGCCTTTTCATATTCGAGTTTGTCAATACTTTGCGGAACAATTTTGTTTAAAAATTCTGTTGCATCTTTTCCTGAAACAAAAACTTCGCCCATGTGAGAAACATCGAATAAACCTACAGCCTCTCTGACTGTTTTGTGTTCTTCAATGATTGATGAATATTGAACAGGCATGTGCCAACCTGCAAAATCAACCATTTTTGCTCCTAATTCAACGTGTTTATCGTGCAAGCATGTTTGTTTAACCATAATAATATATCCCCCTCAACTACTAGTTATTTTCCTCTTTATTTGATATTTTGTCAATGGGGTATCCTGTTTTTTAGCATTTGTTTATATAGTTACAATTCGAGCAACTATTGTGATTTTCTCTGTAGATAGAATCCTTTGCTATTTTAGTGCAAATTTCCAATAATTTATTTTGGTATTCATTTTTTAATTCGTTATTAAAATTGATAACATAATTTGTTTTGGTTTTAAGATTTATGTAAACAAATGATAATGAGTCATAATTACCTTTTAAAAATTTGTCAACACAAAGTAAATATACCATTGTTTGATAATCATATTCGGGCGATTTTGGGATTGAACCGGTTTTGTAATCCAATATGTAATAATTCTCCCCATCTTGAACTATTGCATCTAATCGTCCTCCAATCCAAAATTTATCTATTTTACATGAAAGCTGATATTCTGATTGAAAATGTTTTTTTCTAAAAAATGGATTATCAAGTAAAGTTTGCCAAATCTCTTTTTCGTTTTCATTTAGAACGGTTTCTATTCTTGAAATATTAACCCCTTGTAAGAAATAATTTGCTAATGCGTGAATTTTTTTACCTTTTTCAAATGGTGTGTTTGAAGTGGGAATGTTTAACTTATCTATATACCTAAATTTATATAGTTTCGGACAGGTTTGGTATGTTTTTAGCATATTTGGTGATAAAATTGTCATTTAATTAGTTGCTCCTGTAGTATTTGCTAATAGAGTTTCAAAAATTATACTAGGTTCATTTGTTTGTTCTTTGCCAAACCTATTTTTAAATTTTGTACTTGTAGTTATATAAAGTTTATTTTTAGCTCTAGTTATAGCTACATAAAGTAATCGTAAATTCTCAGCTAATATTTCTTGTTTTAGTTCAAAATCTGTTTTCTTTTTGTATTTTGGATTTAGTGTTTTTATAGATTCAATGAATTCAGAAGATTTTAGAGTTATTGAGTCAATGGTTAAAGATAGATTTTTTTCGGTCATTTCCGGTAAAAATACCAAATTGAACTCGTCACCTTTTGATTTATGCATTGTCATTATCTGAACTTTTCCGGCTAAGAATTTTTTATCATCTTCATCTTCTTCGGAGAAAAATTTAAAGCCGCTTAAATTAGGTTTTTTTGATAGTTCTGATAATCTTTCTAATGCATATTCTAATGAGTTGTTTTTTATACAAATACGTTTGATAAGAGTTGATATTAAATGGATATTTGCTTTTTCAATATCGCTTTTAAAAAAATGTAAACCTATTTTTGTGGCTAATTCGTTTGGAGTTAGATAACAAAGAGATACCCAATAATTAAGGTCCCAATAAAATTGTTCAAGGGGTAAATTATTAATATTGTCAGCATTAACTTGTATGAATGGGTTTTCGTATTTACGTATTTCGTTTGCCAGTCCGTGTTTATAAAAACCTAAATCTGATAATATTTCATAGTGTTTTGCAATATTTTCGTTATCAAATGGGGTTAAAACCATTTTCATTATAGAATATATTAATTTAAAAATGGTTTTTTGTTCTAAACATTGGTTTCTTGTAATAACTTTAAGCCCACTATTTTCTATCAAGTTTTGCCAGGCTGCAACTTGATAATTGTTGCGTAAAAGAATTCCGACAGTATAATCCGGATTTTTTGATAACGTGTCTTTTATTATTTTTAGTACGTAATTTTTTTCTTCTAATGCGCTTTCAAAAATTTCGCCCAGAACGTCAGCCCCATTGTTGCTGGGTTTTGGGTTCTTGCCTTCAACCGGTTGCATATACATTTTGAAAAATGCATCTTTACTATCGTTTTGAGTCGAGGCGGTTTCAACCAGTTTATTTGCAAATTCCCAAACATCTTTTGTGCATCGTTGCGAACAATTCATTGTAACATTATTATTTTCTGTTATGAATTTTCTAAAGCCTTCCACATCAGCATTTGAAAATGTTGCGGTAATTGATTGGTTCACATCTCCACAACGAATTATATTTTTGTGTTTACCGGAAAGAAGTGTGATTAATTCTTGTTGAACTGAGGATGAATCTTGAGCTTCATCCTCTATTATGTATTCACAAATATTTTGGTAGTGAGACAATATGTCAGGATTTTCTTTTAAAATTCTCACCGAACCTGTTAGCATGTCATCGTAATCAATCAAATTGAATTCTTTTAAGCTTTCTTGATAAAGAGAAAAATACATTTTAAATTTTTTAAGTTTGTTATCAGTAATAAAATCGTGGAATTCGCCTTGGCCTATTTTAAATACGGAAACACCTCTGTCAAATTCTTCGGCTAATTTTGATTCAATTTTTAGTTTGTTTGAAATTTCTTTTAAAATTCGACTTCTTTGAGAGTCGTCACAAATTTCAAAATCTGAAGACAATCCTAATTTTTCATAGTTACCATTTTCTTTTAAAATTCTTAGTGCAAGCCCGTGGATTGTACTAATGTTTGGTAATTTCGCCGAGTTTTTGCGAATGTTTTTAATTCGTTCTCGAAAGTTTCTTGCGGCAGAATCCATATAAGTAAGAACAAAAATATGTTCAGGGTTTATTCCTCGTTCTAATAGTTTTATAATAAGTGCTAATAATATAGTTGTTTTGCCGGCTCCAGGTACTGCGGAAATGCCCATGTTTCCGGTTGTGTATTCAAGTACAGGTTTTTGATCTTCTCGTGGAACTATTTTGAATGTTGTATTTTCACATGTTTCAGTGTCTGGTATTGTTGTTATAATATGAGGCTCAATTCCGCCATAGTTTTCCACTCCGTTTGAATCAAATAGGCTTGAGTAACAGTATACTTTTTCAGATGCGCAAAGTGTTAATTTGCGTAAAATTCTGGCATTTTTATTCCTTGATAAATTAATGTTGTCGTCAATTGTATATTCTTTTTTTGACCAATCTTTTTGGAAAACCCAAGCATTGTACAAAGGTCCGGTATCGGATTTTATCCATTCAGAATTTGATATATCTAACCAAATTTGATATTTCGTTTTAACTTGATTGTCAATGATTTTTTGTGGTGTTGATATAATTAAATCATTATTTTTTATTTCAAGAATTGAATAAGGATTTTCTGCAATAATTGAATTTTCTATTTGTATAATAATTTCCGATTTTTTTGAATTAAAATTCTTTCCGAATATGTTTTCAAAATCAGTGATTTGCTTTATGAAAAAATTGAATTTTATAAGTTCGTTATCGCTAGGGTTTATTGGGCTTATTATATTGTTATATATCTCGATTATTTGTTCAGAAATTTTGTTGTCAGAAATTTTTAACCTTTCAATAAAATCAACAAATTCGTTATATTTTTTTGTATAGTCTTCATCAGAAAAGTTGTGGTGTATAAGAGTTTTTGTTTTTTGGAAATCTGATAATATTTCTGAGCAATATTTTAATGGAATTTGTAAGAATTCAGATAGAATTATTCTTAATTCAAATTCAGATAATACGTTTCTTAATTCTGTGTTAAGTTTCAAAATGGTTATAGTTGCTTGAACTAATCTGTTTTGTATAAGTTTTTCGCTACCTGACAGATATACGGGGTTGATATTTGATGTAAGATTTTCTTTAATGCTGAATTTTAGCATGTCGTCAATCACCGGTGAAATTATTGAAATCTCTGAGGGTTTAATTTTATTTGTCAGTAGTTGTTGAATTCTTTTTATTGCAATCTCAAGCATGTTTGTTCTTTTTGCAATTGATTGGTATTCGAAGTTTGTTAAACAATTAGTTTCGTTATTGTTTGTGTTGTTATATAGTATTGATGCGTCTTTAGTTAAGTTAGTGTTGGTCTCAAGTTGTATTATTTCTGACGGGAAAAATTTTTTGAGTTTTTCAAAATTGTTTTTATCTGCGCTTAAATAGCCGCATCTGCTTGAACCTAATTTATCTATTGCAATATAGGCGTTTGTAATTTGTTTAGATAAATATTCGAGAAAATCAATGCATATAGGAGTGCATTCATCTGCATCATCGACGATTAAATATTTTATATCTTTAAAATAATCTGTATTTTTGTAGATGAAATTAAACATTGAACACTGGCGGATGTAGTCAAATCCCCTTAGTTCAAGCGTCTTTTTCATTAATCTTTTGATTGCAAGTTCAGCTTCATCGGAAAATCCTTCTTTTAAAATTTTTGCTCGTTCATCGACTTCGCTTTGAGTTAGATTATTTTGAACTATAAGCGAGTATCTTCTAAATATTTGATGTAGTAGGGATATTCTTGAATTGTACCCTCTAAATTTCACATCATTCAAAATCTCTTTTAATATAAATTGTGAAACTTCAAGTCCTGACATATTGGGTAGAATCACCGGATTGTCATAAATATTTCTATCTTCCAAAAAAGCCCAGTTGTCAGATACTGTGTTGTAAACAAGCGAAAAAAATGAGTGAACATTGAGTTTTTCAATGCAATCAACTGTTAATTTTTCTAATGTTTTTTCTATAAAAGAGTTTTTTAAGGATGAGTTTTGAACAATTACTAAAATTTCAGACGATTTTATTCCTGAATTTAACAATTGCGCGTATTTATCTATTAGAAAATCAGTTTTTCCAGATGTGATATTCCCCTCGATAATCAAAATCAATACTCCTTATAAAGTATATTCTAACATAAAATACCTTTAAAACTACATTTATAAAATGATTTCAAAATTTCAAGATTGCAATATGATTTGAATATCGAAAAAGTGTTATACATAGGATAGTTATGGAGGAAAAAACTATGGCAAAAAGATCATTATCATTAGAAGAACAAATCGGATTTTCAGCTGGTGAAATTTATAATTATTTACACCAAAATGGAACAACTTCATTTGCAAAAATGAAAAAAGAATTAGATTTAAAAGGAAACTTTGCAGATTTAGGTCTTGGCTGGTTAGCTAGAGAAAATAAAGTTGAAATCGAACAAAAAGGACCTGCTGTAAAAGTTAGTTTAAGATAATATAACCAATTTACACTTATATATAATATATAAAAGGAACGCGGTAATGGCGTTCCTTTTTTAATGATTAAGAAATAATTAAAATTTAATAAATTTGTTTTGATTTATATTATTATATGGTTAGGAGATATCATATGAAATATAAAGATTACTATGAAACCCTTGGGGTAAAAAGAGATGCGACTGATGCTGAAATAAAGTCTGCGTACAGAAAACTCGCCAGAAAATATCATCCCGACGTTAATAAATCGAAAGAGGCTGAAGATAAATTCAAAGATATAAATGAAGCTTATGAAGTTCTTGGAGATAAGCAAAAACGTTCAAGATATGATAGCTTAGGCTCAAATTGGCAGGGTGGGGCAGATTATACGCCGCCTCCGGGTTTTGAAAACTTTAATTTTGGTGGTGGTCAAGGCTTTCAACAATTTAATTTTAACGGCCAAGAGATGGGCGGATTCTCCGATTTCTTCAGTTCGTTATTTGGCGATATGATGGGTGGAGCATCAGCGCATCAACGTTCAGGAAACTTTGGCGGGTTTGATTTTGGGGATTTAGGTTCTCAAGGCTATGCAAGCTCTGGAGCTGCTCGAAGATCTACTAAGACTCAATCAAAGCCACAAGATTTAGATATAACAAAAACTCTAAACGTAACAGCAAGAGACTTGTATTCTTCAGAACCTATTTTGGTAAAATTTAATGATATGCACAAGTGTACTCAATGTTCTGGCGGAGGTTATTGCTCAGCATGTGGTGGAACGGGGATTATTAATGAAAATAAATCTATAAAGGTTAAATTGCCTAAAGAGGTTAAAGAAGGGCAAAAAGTTCGATTAAAGGGTGAAGGAAAAGTTGATGCTTATGGTCAAAAGGGTGATTTGTATCTTGTAATAACACCTAAAGATTCTGAGTACGAAATAAACGGTTCTGATTTAACAAAAGATATAGAAATTACTCCACCAGAGGCTGTGCTTGGTTGTCAAAAAGATATAACAACTTTGCATGGTAAAATTGGTATAAAAATCCCGCCAATGACTTCAACTGGCAAAATGTTAAGGTTGAAAGAGTTAGGTTTGCCAAAAAAATCAGGTGGGTATGGAAACTTGGGTGTCCGAATAAAAATAGTATTGCCTGATAAATTGACACAAAAAGAGATTGATTTATATAAGCAATTAAAAAAAGAAGGATAATAATCCTTCTTTTTTTATAGTTTATAATATTAAATTATGCGTAATAATCAATATCTAATGTGTTTTTATTGATTTTGTTTAGTAGCATGTTGATAAAATCTTTAGCTGTAATATCTTTGAAGTTCGCATTAGATTTGTAGCCGTATGATTTTAGTGAATTAATAATATTAGCTTGAGCTTTAGGAGTGAATCTTCCGTTTTTTGTAAACACTTCAAATTTAGGGTCCATTTCTCGAATAGCTTTGGTGTTGATATCTGAGCGGATACCGTCTTCCATAAAATCTAAAGCTACGTTCTTATTTTTTTTAGCTACTTCATTCATAATTTTTGCGTAATCAGAAATTGTAGTTCTAAGTATTGGTTTATTTAGTATTTGGGTGGCCATATAATGTCCTTTCTATGTATATCTATTGTATTGGTTATAATGTTTCTGAAAAATAAATTTGCTAGATATATTTTATAATGTTAACATTTCTTTACTATTTTTAAGTTGAATAATTAAACAAATTTGCGCGTTTGAGTTTTTTTAAAAAAAGGCTATATTTTTTTTTAAAAGTATGCTACAATATCATTGCACAGTTGTGCGTACATGAAAAATTTAGTGTATAGAAGTTATAAAAGAAGAGAGGTAAATTATGGCATTACCAAATGTAGCGTATTTTTCAATGGAAATAGCTATGGACCAATCGCTAAGCACATATTCTGGCGGTTTGGGTTTTTTGGCCGGATCACACATGCTATCAGCAGGCTATTTACAGATGCCTATGGTTGGGGTAACCATGCTATGGTCTTACGGTTATTATAACCAGCGTATAGACCATTCCGGCAATGTTGAAGTTGCTTATATTAGAAAGTATTATGATTTCTTGGAAGATACCGGAAAGCAAGCCGAAGTAGATATTTTTGGTGAAAAGGTTAAAGTAAAAGCATTTTTGGTTAAACCTGAATTGTTTGGTACTTGTCCTGTTTATTTATTGACAACAGATATTGAAGGAAATAGCGATTGGGCAAAAAGTATTTCTCATAAATTGTATGATGGTAATGAGAAGATCAGAATTGCTCAAGAAACAGTTTTGGGTGTTGCAGGTGTTAGAATTCTTCAACAAGTTGGTTATAATTTTGATGTTATCCACATGAATGAAGGCCATGCTTTACCTGCTGCTTTTGAATTGTTAAGACAATATAATGGTGATTTGAACGAAGTTAAAAAACGTACAGTATTCACTACTCACACACCAGTAGCTGCAGGTAACGAAGTTCATTGGGTTGATACGCTAATGGAAGGCGGGTTCTTCGCAGGAGCATCAAGAGAGACTGCGGTTAACTTAGGTGGCGAAAACTTCTCATTAACAGTTGCGGCTTTGAGAATGTCAAGAATTGCAAATGCTGTATCTCAATTACATGGTCTTGTTGCTAACAAAATGTGGGAATGGGTTGAAGGCAGATGTCCGATTCGTGCGATTACAAACGCTGTAAATCTTGATTATTGGCAAGATAAACGTATTGTTGGTGTAAAAAACAATCCTCAAGGTTTGTTAGATACAAAACGTGAAATGAAAGCTGAGTTGTTTAAATATATTGCAAACGTTGCAGGTAAAAGATTTGATCCTGATGTATTAACAATTACTTGGGCAAGACGTTTTGCTGATTATAAACGTGCTTGGTTAATTTTGATGGATAATGCAAGAATTGGCAAATTACTTGAAGAAAATAAGGTTCAAATTATTTTTGCAGGTAAATTCCATCCGGACGATGTCATGGGTAGAGAAATGTTTAATAAATTATTAAATCGTTCTCACTCATTGAAAAATGTTGTTGTTTTATCAGGCTATGAATTACAGTTGTCAGGAATGTTGAAACGTGGTTCTGATATTTGGTTAAATACACCTCTAAGACCATTTGAAGCATCTGGTACTTCAGGTATGTCAGCTAATATGAACGGAACACTTCACTTGTCAATTTTTGATGGTTGGACTGTTGAAGGTACATTTAGCGGTATCAATGGTTACGCAATTGAGTATCCTGAAATTGACGATGAAATGTCTTGGGAAGAAAGACACTGGAAAGATCATAAGTGCTTAATGAGCATCTTAGAAGAACAAATCATTCCTACTTATTATGAAAATAAAATGGAGTGGGCAAGACTTATGCGTCAAGCTATCAGAACTTCTGAAGCGTACTTTAATTCAGACAGAATGGTTATTGAATATTATAATAGATTGTATAAACCTATTGCGCATGATGATGAGTGCACTGGAGAAGATAAATCTGAAATGAAGATAACAGAAGCTCCGACATTTGATGCGTGGACATTCTCAAATATAAAATAAACAATTACTCACAATAAGGGCGGAGCATGTAGCTCCGCTTTTTTTATTGATGTGTTTCAAATCTTGTCAATCATCTTGTTGGTTAATGTCTGTGTATTTATATTGTCAATCGCTGTAAAAATGCGCATTTTTCGAATTGTAACAAATTTTTAACAAAATAAAATAAAATACTTGAAACTTATTTTTTTTAGAGTTAGTATAGGGAATGTGCAAGGCGCACAGACATAAAATTTATTAAAACCAGATACTTAGAATTTTATCTAAAAACGAAAGTTTTATTAAAGATTAGAAAGTTATCTACAAGAAAATGTAAATAGTGTAGGGTAACGAGGTTTAATAACCTTCCGATAGTGAGAAATTATAGTCACGTTGGAGATTTATACACCGAACATTGAAAACAGAATAGCTGAAAACGAGTGTGAGCAATAAGTAATTATTGTAAGCAAATAAAACTTGTTAATTTCGAAAAATGATTCAAGACAAAAAATTCGATAGCGAAAGCTAGCGTAAATA
>SUTS01000003.1 GCA_015152555.1 Cyanobacteria bacterium SIG26 | reverse complement strand
GACAAACAATGCTGTATGTCCCAGATGACACTTCGCTTGATGGGCTTTCTGATTTTAGTGATAGCTCCGTAAAATTTATGAATAAATATTTAAAACTCTCGAAGATGTGTGATTCTTCGACTATCGGCAAGGAATGTTTTGCGCCGTATTATTGGCAATATGAGGGCGGTCAGAAGAAAACTTATACTCCACAATATTCTAATAAATACAAAAACGCTTGCGCGACGTTGAAAAACGGGATGAGCGTGTGTATGCGCCCGTCGTCAAAGGATGAGCAGATGATAAAGGTGTTGGCAGATTTGAACGGACGGAAGGAGCCGAACGTTTTTGGCCGAGATTTGGTTGAGTTTGAGCTTAACCCGTTTGTCAAACCTGACCGAATAGTTCGTCGTCAACGCACCCTTGATGATACGGTGGTGATTGAAATAAAGGAATGTTTGCCTAGCAATATGACTTGGCCTGCATGTTGTGACGTGGAACATAATGAAGTTTGTTGTGAACAAGAGAGTTATAAATTAGCTCACCCTAAATTATGTTCTACAGAAGAGAATCCGTGTGATGATTTGGATACTTGGAATGTTAGTTGTTGCTTAAACGATGCAAATGAAGTAAATTCGGAATATTTTAATCATAGTTATGGGAATCAGTATGGTTGTTGTTCGGCCTATGGAGATAATGACGGACCTTTAAAATCTGTTTGTTGTGCTGCTTTCCCTGACTCAACTGCATATTGCGAGACACCTCCACCTTCTTCTCCTGAGCCAAAAGGAACTTTATCTTTTGATCAAGGGTTTAGACCGTCTGTTGATAAATTATTGCAAAAAAATGATTATTTCTTTTCTAATGCTCAATTAAAAAAAGTTAATTTGAAATATGCTTATAGAATTACTATAAATATGTCTATGAAGTATAATGTTGTACCTGTGTCGGCAGGTTATGTTGACTCTTCTTGCGAATATCCGGCTGGTTGGCTTATTTATAAGTCTTATATCAATCCGTATTATCCGAGTTATGGTTATAAAGAACCACCATTAACAACTTCTGCATCGTGTTGTGTAGCTTCATATTCTTCATATTACGGAGTTTGGGAAGTTGGTTTAAATGATGGAAGTTCGAAAAATAGCGCTCCAAAAGAGTTACATTTCCCTTGTCGAGGCGGCTATGAGAATACTGATATCATACTAAATATTACCACTAAGTTAGAGAGGTCAAAAGACGGTACTAACTGGGAACAAATAGAGACTTGTACCGGGTATAACGGTATATCGACTTGTGGCAATAAAGCTAATGTTGTTGAAGATTAATACAGTAATGGCGGAGGTCTTAACCTCCGCCATTTTGTAATTTATTATTATTATTTATTCTTCATAAATCCAGCCGTTTGTTAAATCAATTTTTAGCGGTTCAAGAAGTTTTAATTCTGCTGATCCTTCGGCTGCAACTTCTAGTTGTTCTCCTTTAAATGCCCAACGAACAAATTTCATCCACCAGTTTCTGTCTTTTGTAATTTCGCCAACTGCGCGGAATTTTGTCGCTTGGTCATTTTCTGTTGTAATTAAACCGTTTTGTAGCACCAAAACCCCGTTTCTGACAAAATATTTACCAGGTCTAACATCTAATAATTGGCCTTTTAGAGCAGCACCTTCTCTAATTAAGATGAATTTTTCTTTTGTTACATAGTTTTGAGGAACTGCTGCGGTGTATATTGTGCCGCCTTCTGATGTTTGAGAGCTAATATATGATGTTAATTTGATTGGTAAAATTGATCCTGCCGGAATTGTACCAATACTACCTTGAACAGTAGCGTTTTCAACAACAAATCCTTCTCCTGTTTTCTTTCTCATAGCTTCTGCTAATTTCGCGTTAGGGTTTAGTTTAGCTTGTTCCATCATTTTGAATAATATTGCAGTGACTTCAGCTCTTGTTGCCGGTCTTGTTGCTTCAAGTGAAGCTTTTTCTGCTGTTGGTGAAGCTACAATCATTCCTAAAATTTCAGCTTTACCTGCAGGTATAATAAACCATTCCGGGATTGTGTTAGCGTCTATGTACATTTTTGCAAGTACGTCTTTTGCCTTTTGTAAGCTGATAGTTTCTGTTGTTAATGCGTTTACTGCAACAGTCATTGATTCTGCTCTTGATACTGAATCTTCCGGTCTGAATAATTCACCGTTTTCATCACAAGATATTAAATCAAAATACAATGCTTTTTGAATGTCGTTATAAGCCCAATAATCTTCGTTAATGTCAGTGAAATTTACAGGATGAGCAACTTTTGTGTGTTGTTGTCCTAATGCGCGTATTGCCATTGCTGCAAATTCTGCACGGGTTACGTTTGCATCCGGTTTAAATGTCCCGTCAGGATAGCCAACAATTACACCCTGTTCTGATAATAATTTGATTTGTGGTGCAGCCCAGTGTGTTGAATCAACGTCCGGGTATGCAAATGTCGCATTTGTACCTATTGAAAGTATCGCTATTGATAATAGCATTTTTAATAATTTCTTCATACTCCCTCCTATCTTTAATATCTTTAATTTAGCATAATATCGTTTATTATTGCATAATTTTCACAAAAATTGTAAATTTCTGTTACGGCTTTTCTTTTTATTTTTGTTATATCTAGCAAAATTATCTTTTATGAGTTTTAATTAGTGTATAATTTGCAAAAATGGTCTGAGGTGAATATGAATATTACATCTGTTAAAGTTACTGATTATTCAAAAAATAACAATTATAAACCGTCTTTTGGTGCTATTCATCCGTGTTTGTATTTTGAAAAAGTCGGTGAGGATTCTTTTAGATTGATTACAGATAATGATTTGATAAAAAATACTCTTCAAAAAAATATTGTAACTTGGCTAAATCGAAATTATAATGCAAGGTTAAAAGTCGCTCAATGTTCTCCGGTGAAATCTAAGCCCGAAACTCCGGAAACCCAAGCTATCAGAGAGCGTATTACGCGATTTTTTAGAAATAGAGATAATGATTATAAACAACCAAATCAAGATAGGGTTTCTTCCTATTATTATACTGATAGCAAAGGTGTTTTAAAACCGTATATTTTTACGGGAAAGTCTGTTGATATTTTGGATGTACAGGCTAATAAAATTAAGCAGATACACTCTGATGTAAACAGGTTAGCTGAAGATTTACAGATGTTTTACGGTTTTAAATATTCTGAGGCGAAGGAAAAAGCTGCAAAAGAGTTAGAACAAAATTTGTCGGATGCAAAAGTTGCATATCATAATTCGGTTTTGAATATATTGAGAAGTCCGGAAGCTAAAGCAGATCCTGCGAATACTGTATTTTCTGCCGTTTTTGAACCTATTATAAGAGGTAAAAAAACAACTTATAAGTTGATTGATGCAGACTTTGAACCAAGATTAGTATAGTTAATGTGTATATCTTATTCTATCGGGTAATATGTTAAATGTTTGCTCGTAATACAATTTATATTGCCGAAGATATAAATTTGTTATGAGGATTTTATGATTAAAAAAGGGTTTGTAATTTTCCTCCTTTTGTTATGCTTTGTTTTTAATATATACACAAAAGGTGATTGTGCTTTAGATACAAAATATCCTGATTATGCTCAGGAATTTATAGGCGAGGATAAACATGAAAATTTAAATAGAAAAATGTTTAATTTCAACTTGGGTTTGAATAAATATTTCTTGAGACCTGTTCATGTGTTGTGGTCATCTATTATGCCGGAATACTGTATGGATAGAATTCGTGGGATTTCTAATAATATAGAATATCCAATCAGGCTTGTTAGTAGTCTTATTCAAAAAGATTTTGAAACCTCTAAAAATGAGACTGTAAGGTTTTTTACAAATACGATATTAGGGTTAGGTGGGATGTTTGATCCTGCAAAACGTTTATTTGATATTGAGCAATCTAAAGAAAATATGGAGCAAGCTTTGGCCGGTTGTAATATGAAAGCCGGTTCGTTATTTGTTTTGCCGGTTTTGTCTTTTGTAACTGCTCGTGGAATTTTAGGTAAAATTTTAGATACCGCTTTAAATCCGGGATGTTATATTGCAACCCCTGTTTTAGCTATCGTTAAAGCAGGGTTAACGTTAAATAAAAGTGCTTACTCTCAGCCTTTATGGCAAATGTTTGAATCAACTTATGCAGATCCTTATGAAGTTGCCAAAAAGGCTTATGCGCTTGATACTTATATTAAATGTTTAAATCTTGATAGAGTTGATGTGAAAAAAGACTTAAATGTCAAAAAGCAAAATGTTACTCCTGTTGAAGATAAAAAAGAAGTTATTAGGGTTCAAAAACCTGAAAATGTGCTACCAAAGCCGGCAAATGTCGTTAAAACAGAAGTTTATTCTGAAGTTGTTGGTGCTGATGTGTTAAAAGGCGGTGCTAATATTGATGAAATCCTAAAAGATTTTACTACCGAGGATTTTAAATTAGGTGCTGATGTTTTTCTTATTGATTATAATCCGCAACATCCTGTTATTGATTCTATGCGTACAGCTTTATTTAATCTCCCTGGTGTAGATGAATCTATTTGGAATGAATTATCAATTTGGAACAGAAGTTTTAGTAAACGTATAAAAACCTCAACTGTATCTGTTGCTGATGGGCGAGAAGAATATTCTTATCGGTATATTTTGCAAAAAGATAAAAATGCTCCTGTTGTTATTGTTTATCCCTCAATAGGTGAAGGTATTATGTCTTATCATTCTGTTTTATTAGGTAAATTATTTTATGATAAAGGGTATTCGGTAATAATTCAAGGTAGTCATTTCCAATGGGAATTTGTTAAAAGTATGCCGGAAGGTTATAAACCGGGGTTGCCGGTTAAAGATGCTGAGTCCTTGCGAAATTTAACTGCAAAAATTTTAGAATCATTAGGTGAAAAGTACGGGTGTGTGTTTTCTCATAAAGTATTAATAGGGACATCTTTTGGAGCTTTAGCTACATTGTTCGTCGCAGAAAAAGAGTCGAGATATTCTATGTTGGGTGATGCTTATTATATTGCAATTTGTCCTCCGATAGATTTGATTTTTGCAATGAAACAGATTGATAAAAATTCTGAAGATTGGAACAAGTCTCCTGATGAATTTAAAGAAAAAGTTGCTCTTACTGCGGCAAAAGTTCAAAAATTATTAGATGTCAAAGAGTCGATAACTGAAGAAATTAATTCACTACCTTTTTCTGAAGATGAAGCAAAATTGATTACAGGGTTTATTATGCATCAAAAATTGTCAGATCTTGTTTATACGATGGAAAATGTTCCAAAATCTAAAAAATCAGATATTTATGATAGGTTAAATAATATGAATTATCAAAATTATACTCAAAAATATTTATTGTCAGGTTTAAATGATAATGTTGAAGATTTGTCTTATGAGGTGAGTTTACATTCTATAGCCGATTTTTTGGCATATAGTCAGGATTATAAAATTTATCACTCATTGAATGATTATTTAACAAATACAAATCAATTACGCAAATTGAAAGATTATACGGGTAAAAGGACTGTTTTGTTTGATAACGGTGCGCATTTAGGCTTTTTGTACAGAAAAGAGTTTATTGATGATTTAAACGAAACGATTACTTCTATTTTAGTTAAAAAACTTGCAACAAGGTAGCAAAAAATTTTTTTAGAGGTTTTATTTTGTGTAGATAAGGAAATTTTTATGAATATTTCATTTAGCGGTTATAAAGATGTATTTATTGGACGCAAGGTCGTTCCTGAATCTATTATGGGTTCTTACATAGATCAAAATGCTGAAGTTAAGGTCGGCAAGAAACAAACTGAATGGATAAAGGTTAGTGCAAAATTAAACGATGATGAAAATGGTGCGGATTTATCTTCATTCAAAGAATATTTATCTCAAACCAGTGCAAATCTACAAGAGCTTTGCGTAAGATCTGATATGCCTGATTCTGTAGATTTGATATTGAGACAAACATTTGTTGAAAAAGGTAATAAAAAAAAGGTTGTTAATTCAAGTTTTAAACTCAATGGAATAGATGTTGAATTGACTAGTCGAGAAAGATTACCTCTTTATTCTTTTATGGCAAGGATGGTTTCCGGAGTTAAAAATGACGGTAATCGTTCCGGCTTGCAAACGGAACTTCTTGATCGCTTTGATAAAGCTATTTATGATAAAGCAATGTATTATATTGATAATCTCATGCCTATTTCGGGTGATGACGTTTAGATATTTGTTTGTATAATTTGTTGCAATTGTGAAGTTTTATTAATATCATAATCTCAATTCCACAATTTTATTATGTATATATTTTTTATATATATAGTAAATATTGCGAAAGGATTGATTATGAGTAATGGTGAATTAGACATAAATAGTGCTTTTTATTCCGCCAATACGGCTGGAGGAACATCTTCAAGCTCCAGTAAGGATAAAACTAAACCTCAGGGATTGCTATTTGATAATAACAATAATAGTTTGTCCTTTAAACCTCAATCTTTGGGTGATATGCTTTCATCATACTACAGCCTTGATGTTGAAGATTACGGATTTAAAACAACCGATTTTAATGATCCATTTTCACCTTTAGGTGTAATGGATGCTGATTCTTACTGGGCGTTACTTAAAGCATCAAATTTACATAGTAGTAAGTATATTGAATCAGGATATAATCTAACATTAACAGAGGCTCAAGAGGAAGAATTATCTTTTGTATCAAATGTTTTTAAAGAAAATTATGATAGGTATAAAGAAGTTTCTGATGCAACTGGAATACCTCCGGAATTGATTTGTGCAATTCATTACAGAGAAGGACGTTGTAATTTTGGAACATATTTACATAACGGCCAACCACTTGGTAAAAAAACAACTATAACCCCCAAAGGTAAATTTTTTACAGATTGGACAAAAGCTGCAATTGATGCTATTAAATCGCAGTCGTATTATAAAAACGTTAATCGTGATTTTTTAAGCACCCAATTAGAGTTTGCAGAAAGATATAATGGTGTTGGTTATCGTAAAAACGGTCATGTCTCCCCTTATGTTTGGGGCGGTACTGATGTCTATTCTTCAGGCATGTATGTTGCAGATAAGAAATTTGACCCGAATTGTAAAGATAAGCGTATTGGAGTTGCTGCTATATTAACAACTTTATATGGAGAAGAATTAGCTTAGGGTTTTTAAGGCTTGAATGAATCTATCTTTAAAGTTGTTATCTTTAATGAGCTGCGTAATTTGAGAGTTATTTTAACCAATCTTCTCGCTCAGGGAATCTTTCTTTAAAAATTTCTATTGCTGTTTTTATTTTATTTCGATGTTCGTTTTTAGGGTTTTGGGATTGATCTAATAATCCCTCGAAAAACGGTTTTAAATCTTTTTCAGAACGGTAGTATAATTTTTTTAGATATCTTAACACCATTTTATCCCCTGTGAAATTTTTTTCTTTAAAGAACAGCCCGACGTCATAAAGTTTACCGAGTATAGGTTTGTTCCCAAAAATATCTTGGTTTCGGATTTTGAATAATCCCTTTATGTTCAATGGAGAAGTTGTTTTTGTGATGTCTTCATCTATAAATTCAGTCAGTGCGTAGCCACTTTTCATATCTGATAAATAATGTTTTGTTAGTTGAGTTTTAGAAAGGGAATGTCCGGCATGATATTTAATGTATGTCCAAAAGTTAGCTTCTGCATAATTACCGTGTGCGGAATGCCATCCTTCTTCTTTGTCGATTATTGAATGGTAAACTTTTAATGCCTTGTCGTGCATAAGTTTTTTCTTGTTTTTATCAAATAATGATATTTGATAAACTGAACCAAATTCACCTTTGCCGGCAAATTTTATTTCTGCGGTTGTTCCGGACGGGAATAAATGTTTTATATTATTAGTAAAGAGATTGCTTGCTTTTCTTTCAAAATTTTGCACTATATCTTTAGGTAGTTTATTTAAATTGTATTCAAAACTCCCGTTTAGATTCAGGTATGTTGCGCGTAAAAATTTTGTAATGTCAGCAAGTGCTCTTAGAAAAATTTTTGAATTAGTAGATTTTTTGCCGTCAAATGCTTTTATAATTTCAGTAGGAAGGCTTCCAACAGTTGCTTGTTTAATATTTGGAATGATTTTTGTATATTTTTGGCTGTTTAAATGTGATTGAAAAAATCTCTTCAATCTTGTGGGGTAATATAATTGTTGCGTTGTGTTTTGTATTCGACTAAGCATAGTCTTATTATAATACAAACATTTTATGCTATTTTGTTAAATGGGGGTGCATTAGATATCCAAATTTCACCAATTTCGCCTGATTGTAAATGAGCGTTTCCCTTTATGTAGGCGTTTTCGCTAAATGTGCCGTCAGGATGTAGATAGCTTCTGTCAGGTTTTCCGACTGCTATACCGTTTTCTTTGGCGTCATATACTCTTGTGACTGTTCCGTGTCTGCTGGTGTGGCATTCAAGATGGATTTCTGTGCCGTCTTTAAATCTATATGCTTTTTTTCTACCTTTTGTTACCCCGATTAGTGGATTTTCGTAAAAGTTTAATTCTACAGTATTATTTTTTCCTGCTAATTTGGTTAAAATTTCATCAAGTTTTGCCGGATCGATTTCTTTACCTATGTTCTTGTTTAAATATTCTTGGATTTTATTGCTTATTTTTGTTCGAAGGTTTGGCCCTATATTAAAGACTGTAGGAGGGTTTGTTGTGAATATGTTATTTGAAGGTTTTGTGTGTTTTTTATTGAATAAACTTGTGATTACGTTGCAAATTTTCTTTCCTAGTTTAAGAAGGTTATTTGATTTTTTATAGCAAAGTATACCTGCTCCAATTCCAATGCAACTGGCAATAACTGACGTTTTTCTGTTATTGTTTTGCTGATAAGTTTGTTTTTGTGATACGTACGGGGGTGTAATTGGAGTAGGGGTTATCATTGTTGTGCTCCTAATTTTATTTGTTATAAACCATTTTTTTTATAAATTTTGCTAGTTTATTAAATTTTATTGCGCAAATTTATTTTTGTTTCGATTTATTATAGATAAGTAATTAATAAATGGTTAAAAATGTCTATATTTACTCCGTTAAAAAATATTTTTAATATTTCAACAAAAGCGAAAGTTAGGCCTTATAAGTTAGCTGAACGTAAGGATTTTCTTCCGATAAATCAATATGATAATAAGTTAGGCCTTGAAATATCCCCAAATGCTGATACTTTTTCTTATTTGAAGCTTGTGAAAAATTCCGATGAAACTTCATCAAAAGAACTTTTAACCTTTTATGATAATAAAAAAAGACCAATTTATTATTTGTTTTTTAAAGATAATAATTATTATAAAAGGATTTTTGTTTCATATTTTGTTAATACAAGAAATTTTGCAATAGATAAATTTATTCCCCTAGGAAAATCAAATTTTGGGGATAGAGTATTAGGAGCGTGGCAATTTGTTAAAAATAAAACATTACATGTTTTATCGTATGAGATTGATAGGGGGAAAAAGTTTATTGTTACATCAAGGACGATGACTCCGGAGTCTGGGGTGGATTGTCCTACTTGGAAATATGAATTAGTGAAATATCCAGAGCTTGTGAAAACTTCAAAGGGTACTAAAAAAGATAGTGAAAAATCATTTTTATCTGCAATAATTCAATCAAAATATGATGGGGTTGAATTATCTGATTTAAAATATTCAAAGAATTTAAATTTAGATATAGATGACAAATTTTTACCTTATAGGATTTTAAATCCGAAATCTTCGATTGGTGCTCGTTCCATAACTGAATATTATCTCAAGCAAAAAGGCTTGGAAAAACTTAATATACCTGTATATACTGGGTTTCATGAATATGATAGCGGTCGAGCTTATTTTGAGTCGGTAAATGGTTCTATTTCAATGAATCATAATGAAAGAAAATTTATTCTACCGGAATGTATTGTATGTGATGCTGCGCACGAAGTTGAACATGCTTGGCAACATGCAATAGCCGGTAGAGCTGGCTTTGTTAATAGTCCTTATGAATCTTCTGCAAAAATATTGCTCGGAGAATTATCAGATGCAAATTTGATTAAACTTGCGAAAGAATATGCTTATGCTATAAGGATTTATCCGAATATGGCTAAAACTAGTTTCGATGACCCGAGATATAGAAATAATTTATTAGAAATTGATGCACGAAAAGCAGGAGAACAGGCTGCAGAAGATTATAAAAAATCAAATAATTATAACATTTTTATGAATATATTTAGAAACGGGTCGTTCAATTAGGTTTGTAACATAATTTAATAAAATACGCAATTCCAGGTTAGATTTTTTTTTTTATATATGTAGGAATATTAAAGGGGATTTCATGTTTGTATCATCTTGGGGTAATCTACAAAATAATATAAATAATATGTATGATACTTTTGGTACAGCACCTGTTAATTCAGCAGGTATGAATCCGCTATTGTTCAGTTTTTATAATAGTTCAAGTGTTCCTACGCTGAATACAGGTGGTTTTAATTGGAATTTGAATAGTTCTTCGTTGGATTATTCTTATGGCTTTGATGTTGACTATGTTGATTTGGATATGTCATTCCAAAGTTTATCATCAGGATTTAAATTTAATATCCAAACTCCAACAATTACAAATCCTATTGAATCTTTGTCATTTGGAGTTCCAAACTTTACGAGTGGAGCTCTCTCTAATGATGCTGCAGCACAGTTTTTTAATATACCAAGCTTAATGCAGCCTCCGGTATTTAATGTATCATCTATAGGTTCTAGTAATTATAGTTTTCTGAACCCTCAAAAATCTCAACAATCAACATCAAATAATGCTTCAAGCACAGTTAAACCGAAGCTTGGTGGTAATTATAGCTTATCATTATCCGGTTCCAATAAACAAGAACTTGAAAGAATTGAAAAAATATTCGTTGAAAATAAAGCAAAATATGATAAAGTTGCTCAAGCGACAGGTGTTCCTGCAGAATTGATTTGTGCGATTCATTATAGAGAAGGTGGTTGTGATTTTACAACCTACTTACATAACGGACAAAAGCTTGGTAAGCGAACTACCGTTGTGCCAAAAGGATTATTATTCCACGATTGGACAGAAGCGGCTATTCATGCGATAAAATCACAAAGCGCTTATAAAAATGTAAAAAGTTCAGATTTATCAAGTCAATTAGATTTTGCGGAACGATATAATGGTTTAGGCTACCGTAAGCGAGGTGTGGCATCACCTTATGTATGGGCCGGTACAACCAAGTATACGGGCGGTATGTATGTAGCTGATGGTAAGTATAGTGCATCAACCAAAGATAAGCGAGTTGGTGTTGCTGCAATTTTAGATAGATTATATTCGTAGATATATATTTTTTTTATTCTGTATAGGTGCTTTAGTCTATAGGATAAGTTTATAATATGAAGATTTGTAAACTTGGATTTTTTCTTATATTTCCTATGTTTGAGCTATATTTAGGGTCTTATGTTCGTTAATTTGTTTAATTTAAATTAAAGTTCTTTAGAGTCAATGCCGTATATAAAAATGTGCAGCACACCAGACTAGGATATTAAGATTTTAAGGAGTTTATTATGAACATTAGCGGAAATTTGGCAGCACAACGTAAAGTTGTGAATTTACAAGATACTACAAAAAAATTACAAGTTGTAAAACAGGAAGATGAAAAACAAGTTCAACAAGCAACCCAACAATCAACACAAGCGGCAAATTATGGAAATGCAACAACAGAACAATACTTGGCAAATATGGGGATTAATATTATTTCAACAAATAAAACCCCACAAGTTGTTGATATCAAACCTGAGCTTACTGGTGAAATTGCGGCAGCGGCAGTTCAAGCGCTTAACGAGCTTAACGTTGTAGAAAGGTCAAATACCTTAATCGATGATGTGAAAAAATTTAAAATTGGTGATGAAAATGATCAAACTGTTCAAACAAAAGGTTTTATGGATTGGCTAAGAAAGGGTTGGAATGGTTTTAGAAAATTTTGGAATAACCCAGGTACGCAAAAAGTAGTTGACACAATTGTAAAATTTACATCTTGGATTCCTGTATATGGAGATTGGATAAAAAGGGTAGTTAATGGAATAAATCAAGCTACACAATATACGTTTTAATAAAAACAAGAAGTCGGGTTTAACCCGACTTCTTGTTTTTTTATCCCCTGAGAGGAAGTTTGCCTAAAAGTTTGTAGAGTGCGTTTATACGCACCTTTTTAAAATCAAAATTCCCAAATGTGACTTTTATGGACTTGGGAGTAAATATAGAATCAGTCTAGATTTCCTCCCTGGATGGACTCTGCCGAAGCAAAGGTGACTAAATGTCACGTTTGCTGAGAGGTGATTAAGGTGGGGTGATATGGAAAATAAAGTCCAATAAAAGTCCGTTTTTGTCCGTTTTAAAATATGTTTTTCAACTCACTTCCAACCGCCATAATTTAGTATTGTTGGGCAAGTATGCCCAACCGACAAACCCAAAATATTTGTTAACATATTTTAATATTTTAAAAACATTTGGCAAAATTTTTTTTTATAGTTTTTTTACAGATAGAAACTAAGTTTAGAAAGGATTAAAACGATGCAAATTAACAACAACATGTCTCAACAAAATTTCGGTATGGCTTTAAAAATCAAAAGTCCTGGTGGTGCTAATTGGGTAAAAGAACAATCATTGAAAACTTTACAACAATTAAACAAAGCTGGAAATGAATTGAAAGATACTAAATTTTATCATTTAATTGCAGATCGCGATGGTTTATATGTATCTGAGGGGCTTTGTGATAGAATTTTTAATAAATATACAAGACCAGAAGTAAATCTAAATGAACCTATTTTAGCTGGATATGGTGACTCAAATCTACGTACATTTGATGTTTCTCTATTAGAAGATGACATACCAACAAAGATTAAAATTTTTCTTCCTGCGAATGATGCTGCAGACCGTCTAGTAGCATTGCAAAGTGCAGAAAATGAAGTTGAAAAATTAACAGCACTTACAAAAGCTTTTGAAGCTGAGAAAGCATATAAGGAAGCTAAAGAAGCTGCAATAAAAGCAAATGAGGAAAAACGTTCAGAGTTGGCAGATAATTTGCTAAATCAATTTATAGTCGAAGGTTAATTCAAAATCTATATTTATAAAAAAAGAGCCATTTGGCTCTTTTTTTTATAATATTTTATTGTTCTTCTGCATAACCAATTAGCTTACCAATATATACTCAAGTAGTAGTTTATAGGTCTACTTCACCGAGTCAACCTCATTTATTGTTTATCACTATGTTTTCAAAATTCTCAAAAGAGACTTTTTACGGACTTGGCTCAAGCGCCCTCTCCTTAGGGAGAGGGGTTGGGTGAGGGGTTAGTTAGTAGGTTGGGTGAAACCCAAACAAATATAATTTTTCAATATTCCCAAAAAGTACTTTTGTTACCCTCGCCCCTTCTGGGAGAGGGTGCCCAAAGGGCGGGTGAGGGGTTTATAAAAATGGAAAACAAAGTCCATCAAAAGACCGTTTTCGTCCAGTTTGAAAATTATTTTTTAAACTCACTTCCAACCGCTATGATTTAGTGCATTTTAACAGTCGGTTTGAAAAGAAAGAACAGTGAATTTGATTATTGTTTGGCTGCAATAAATTGCCCCCTTACAACTCGTTAAAATACAGTAATGTTTTTTGTTTAGCTACCAAAGAATTTTTTAATTTTGTTCCAAGTGGATGTTTTAGGTTGTGATTTGTTTTGTTCTTCACGATATTCAGCTCTTTTAACTGCGCGTAATTCAGTATCAGCTTTTAGTTCGCGGGCAAGCTTAATTTCATTTTTTATTGGGTTAGGGTTTATATCGTTGATTTTTAAGTTTCTTTTAACACGAGCCCAAGAAAATACTAAATCTTCTCCTTTTTTATATCCGACATTATGTTCTCTTTGGTATTTCATAATAGCACGGCAATCTTCTCTCAAATCCGCGATATCAGCAGCTGCTATTATTTTATCAGAAATAGTAAAAGGTTTGCGTTCCGCACTTTGGGCGTAGTGCTGTAAAAGCGCCTTGTTTACCCCAAAAGATTTATTTTCTATGGTGTATAGTGCTTCAACTGTATCCTTTGCCATTGAGGATTCATATCTCAGTGGGGGCAATGATTTTACAGTGGTAAGGCTTACGGTACTACCTTGACTTTCAAGTGTATCAACCAAAAACTCATCACCGATGGTTTTAAGGAATTTTGCAAAACGATTTATCGTCTCGGTGCTTTGTGTTTGATTGAAAAGTCTTTTATAAAACGCGTTAGTTGCTTGACCTTTAAAACTAGTTTTTTGTGCATTATTGTCAGCGAGTGCAATCGGTAGTATTTTCACATTTCCCCCTTTAAATTATAAATGATTATAACATGTTAAATTCCCGTTATTACAGATGTCGTGGTGGTATTTAATAATTGTTTACAAATAAATCAATTATTATCATTCATTTATTTCATGATGGTATAAAAGTAAGTGAGTAGTAGCGAGTTGTGTAGGGTGGGAAAAATGAAATATTCCCACCATTTTTAATTATTTACCCCTTCCAAAATTTCCAAAAGTGACTTTTAACGGACTTGGCTCAAGTTCCCTCCACTCTGGTGAGGGTTAGGGTGGGGCTGATTTTTAATTGAATTTAGAGAGTAACAAAAGTCACTTTTGGAGTAGTTTGGAAATGCAAACTTCCGACCCCAAATTGTCATTCTGAGCTCGACTCAGAATCTATCAATGTTAGTCACAGTACACCATTTAGGATAGACCCTGAATCGAGTTCAGGGTGACAAAATAAAAATTGTTTCCGACCAAACTACTCATTAAAAGACAATCACTTCCGACCAAAACGGACAATAAAATACATCTACCCAATAAAAAAAGACTCCTTGCGGAATCTTTTAAAGTGGTGGGCAGGGGTGGATTGTCTTGAGTCGCTCGCAATAAACGGCGTTACAGTCGGGTCTCAACGCCCCGCCTTTCAGCCTCTGCTCGCTCCTCGCTCGAACCAGACCAAGCTTTCGCTTGGTAGGTTCTCATCCACCCAATAAAAAAGACCCCCGAAGGAGTCTTATAAATGGTGGGCAGGGGTGGATTCGAACCACCGTACTCTCGCGAGAACAGATTTACAGTCTGTCGCCTTTAGCCACTCGGCCACCTACCCTTATTTAATTATCAATGATTTTTTAAGTTGTATCCTCAACTTTGCCCTTCCTAGTCTCTTGGGTTAAATTTGCCCTTGACGAGACTTGAACTCGTGACCTCTCCCTTACCAAGGGAGTGCTCTACCTCTGAGCCACAAGGGCTTGAGCTGATTTTACTGAGAGTCATTGGCAAGTGGTTTCAATTTCCTTTATTTAAAGTCCATCTTACTTTTATTCAAAAGACTTGCATAAGCTCGTTTTTTCAGTAAAAAAGCCGGTAATGGGACTCGAACCTACAACCTACGGTTTACAAAACCGTTGCTCTGCCAATTGAGCTATACCGGCGCGTGTTTATGTACTCATTATATGCAAAAAGATTTTTTCTGTCAAGCGGATTTGTTTGTTATATAATGTTTTATGTTGAAATACTTTGTATGAGGGGTTTTGAGAATTTATGTTGCGAGCTGTTATGCCAATAGTTTTATTGTTGATTTCTAATATTTTTATGACTTTTGCATGGTATGGGCATTTGAAATTCAAAAACGCAGCGTTATGGCTGGTTGTTCTTGTAAGTTGGGGGATTGCGCTTTTTGAATATTGTTTCCAAGTTCCCGCGAATCGCATGGGGCATGAAATTTATAACGCAACTCAACTTAAAATAATTCAAGAAATCGTGACTCTGGTTGTATTTAGTTTCTTTTCTGTTTTTTACCTAAAAGAACAGTTTAAATGGAATTATCTTGTCGGTTTTTGTTTTATTATTCTTGCCGTATTTTTCATTTTTAAAAAGTGGTAAGTTTGACATAAATATTTAACTTTGTAACAAATACTTGATTTTCAACATTTAGCATTGTAAAATCGTGTTAGTCGAATGTAAATAATTATTCAAGTTTGGAATCTTGAAAGAAAGAGGTAGAAAATGAAAAGCGGAATTCACCCGGATTATAACAAAACTACAATCAAATGTGTTTGTGGTAACGAAATTGAAACAGGATCTGTTGTAGAAGGTTTAACTGTTGAAATTTGTAACAATTGTCACCCATTCTATACAGGTCAACAAAAAATCTTAGATTCTGAAGGTAGAGTTGAAAGATTTAACAAAAGATACGGCAAAAAAAGCTAGTATAATATTTGAAAATTATGATAAAAAGTCTGTCCTTAAGATAGGGCAGATTTTTTTTATAAGCTAGATTGCTTTAGCGGGTCCTCAAGTTTTAAATCCTTTATTCTAAATCCATGTTTTCTCATAAAATAACTCAAGCAATATATACCTGTTCCTCCTGCGGAACAGTCTTTTTCAACGTCTTCGTCAGTTTTGTCGTTGCCCGCCGGAAGCATACGGCCTTGTTCGTTATTATTAAATATAACGATAAAGATATCTTTTCCGTAGGTGTTTGGTTTTCTCCAACTTCCGTTTACGTCAATATAGAATGCAAGGTCTATATAGTTAGATGATTCAACCCCAAATTCATTGGTTATTGTTGTCCCGTATAAATCATCCATGCAAATAGAGCTTCCGTTAAACATGTGGAAAGTAATTGAACCAAGTCCGCACCCTTTATTATCTTGGTAAGCGTCGCCTATTTGACCGTTTAATTTGAGGACTTTATCGGACCAACAATCTTCCTCGCCGTAGCATTTCCTCATAACTCTCATGTGGGGTAAAAAGTGGTTTTCAAAAAGTTTAATTGTTTCGATTCTATCATCCGGCGTTGTATAATTTGTTATAACGCCATCGTGGTGTGCTATTCTTAAAACTTGTTGTAATATGGCATAGTCTTCTTTTATAACGGCGGTGTTTCTGGCATTGTTTATTTTTGTCATCATTGTTGGTATTGTCATTGAAGCAATCACGCCTATGATTGCTACAGTTACTATTAATTCAGTCAGTGAAAATGCTAGTTTTTTTAACATAATATCCTTATTGTAACATTTTTGAATTGTATATGCAATGTTTTAGAAACGTAAATTTTATTTGTAAAATTTTGCCACTTGATATTTTTTGTTCTATGATTGTTTCAGAGGATAGGGGGAGGATTATGGAGATTTGTAATAAACCGATTGTTAATTTGATATCAAAGCCTGAAAATATGTTAAAGACCATTTATACAGCTTGTAGAACTTGTTATAGTGCGGATTATCCGATCAGTATTTATGAAAGTGCTGATGATGATGAGAAAATGTTGAAGTTAATAAGTAGGGTTGTCGGTTCTGGTCATTATTCAACAATTGAGCATATTCAAGTTAGTTTTGCAATATCTAACGTGTCGCGAGCTTGTACTCATCAACTTGTAAGGCATCGTCACATGTCTTTTTCTCAAAAATCTCAAAGGTATGTGAAAGAAAAAGGTCAGTTTGATTATATAATTCCGCCTACAATCGATAAAAATCCTGTCTTAAAAGAAAAATTTATTGCATTTATGGGGCAAATATCTGAGCAATATCAAGAATTTATTGAAGCTGGTATTCCTGCAGAGGATGCTCGCTTTGTTATGCCTAATGCGGCTGCAAGTTCAATGGTTGCAAGTTTAAATTTACGTGAGTTAATTCACCTTGCGAATCTTCGTTTATGTACTCGTGCTCAGTATGAAATCCGTTGCCTTGTTAAAGGTATGTGTGATGCGTTAATTGCAGAAGAGCCTTGGCTTAAAGAATATTTAGTTCCGAAATGTGAGCGTCTGGGATTCTGTGATGAAGATAAGTGTTGCGGTCGTAAAATTACTAAAGACGTATTATTTTCAAAGGTTGATAAATAAATGAAAGCTCTTATCCAACGAGTTAAACGAGCGTCAGTAACTATAGATGGGGTTTTGCACTCAAGCATTGGTGCAGGTATGCTTGTGTTGTTGGGTGTCGAAAAAGGTGACACTCAAGATAATGCCGATAAATTAGCTGATAAGCTTACAAAATTGCGAATTTTTGAAGATGAAGATGAAAAAATGAATTTGTCTATATCTGATGTAGGTGGAGAAATGTTGATAGTTTCTCAATTTACATTATGTGGTGATTGTAAGAAAGGTACTCGCCCGAGTTTTGATAAAGCCGCACATCCGCAAATCGCAAATGAATTATATGAATATTTTGTATCTAAAATTAAAGAGTATGGTGTTTCTTGTAAAACCGGTAAGTTTGCAGCAATGATGGGTGTCGAATTGGTAAATGACGGTCCGGTGACGTTTATGGTTGAAAAGTAGGTTTTTTATTATTTAGACAGGGCTTGCATAATTTTTTATTGTATGTTAAAATAATAACGTAAGTTATATTTTATTTTTTGAAATCGATTTATATTGTGAGGATATTACCTTAAAATTTATTATTACTAGTTATTTTATTAAAAATTAAGAGGCTTTTATTATGTATGTAAACAAGTGCATTAAGTGCGGTCGTGAGTTTGAAACAAAAAACCCTAAAAGAGTGATATGTCCTGATTGTTTGTATCCGGATAAAAAAATGATGGTTGGAGCTCCTGATGCTCCTGAATCTTCTGCTTTACCGGAGCAAGAAGCTCCTCGTAGCAGTTATTCGACAGAAGATAAACCACAATTCTATAGTAGCTATTCTAGTGGTGGTGATGAAAATCAAAGACCGTATAATAGGCCTCAACGTCAATATGATAACCAAGGTGGCGGATATAATAGAGGTCCTCGTCAAGGTGGTTATAACAATAACCGCCAAGGTGGATATAATCGAGATAATCGCCAAGGTGGCGGATACAACCGTCAAGGTGGTTACAATAATAGTCGCCAAGGAGGTTATAACAGAGATAATCGCCAAGGTGGCGGATACAACCGTCAAGGTGGTGGATTTGCTCAACGTAGGCCTCAAAATAACAGATTTAATAATAGAAGACCAAATAACAGAAATGCTGCACCTAAACAATTGTTGGTTAGCAGAGAGCAATTAGAGCAAATTGAATTGCTTTACAAGTTGATGTTGCCGTTACCTAATCCTGATGCGCATGAAGTAATTGGTGAAAAAATTGGTTTAGAACCAAGAAAAGTGTTTTTCGGTATTAATTTGGTCAGACAAAAGATGATGTTGCCTAAATTACCGTTCCCTAAACGTAAGTTGGCGATTACTCCTGATCAAATGAATGCAATAAAAATGCTGTATGAACCATTATTACCGTTGCCTCCAATCGGTTGCCATAAGATTATTGCAGCTCAGTTAAAAATGGATGAGTGGCGTGTTCACGTCGGTATTGGTTTAGTTCGAGCTCAAATGGGTATGGAACGTTGGAACCAAGAACGCCCTGACGCTCCTGAAGAGTTTAAAAATCAAAAATCAGAACCTGAAAAGAAAACAAAAAAAGCTGCAAAAGTCAATGTAACAGATGAGGCTGAAACAGAAGAAGCTCCGAAGAAAAAAAGAGGCAGAAAAGCTAAAACGGAAGATGAATCTTCTGTGGAAGAATAGTTATGTCTAAATTTATTTCTATTGGAAAAATTTTAAACTTTCATGGTATCAAAGGTGAGGCTAAAGTTGGTTATTCTAGAAACCAACAGGATTTCTTTATGTCTGTTAATGCTGTTTATTTAAAAGAAGGTGACTCTTATATTCAGCTTGATATTATATCCGCCAAACCTCATAAAAATATAATGATTGTTAAATTCAAAGGAATTGATAACATAAATGATATTATACCTTTAAAAGGGCAGTTGTTGTTTGTTGAAGAATCTGTTGTTCGCGAAAATTTAGACGATGATGAATTTCTTATCGATGAGCTTGTTGGATTAGAAGTTTATGATATCGCCGATAATAATAAGTTAGGCTTTGTTGTTGGTGTTTCTAATAATGGGGCGAGCGATTTGATTTCTGTGAAAACAAAATCGAAAAAAATTTGTTTGATACCTTTTGTAGAAGCTATTGTGCCTGAGGTTGATATCCAAAATAAGCGTATTCTTATAAATAATTTGGAAGGTTTATTAGAATGATTTTTGATGTATTAACTTTGTTCCCAGAAGTTATCGAATCTTATTGCAATGTAAGTATTATGAAACGGGCAAAAGAGTCTGCTGTTATAAAGGTAAATACAATTAATCCTAGAGATTTTACTTTGGATAAACATAAAAAAGTAGATGATACCCCTTATGGTGGCGGTGCCGGTATGGTTTTGGCGCCACAACCATACGTGGATGCGTATGAGAGTGTTTTGAAGTTAGATAAGTCTATTACCGTTATGCTTTCCCCACAAGGTGAACCATTATGTGATTCTATTGTGAACGATCTAGCTAAATATGACCAAATTATTATGCTTTGTGGTCATTATGAAGGTTTTGACGAAAGAATACGTGAGATTATTAAACCAAGAGAAATTTCAATCGGAGATTTTGTTTTAACAGGAGGGGAATTGCCGGCTTTATGTTTAATAGACGCTGTAAGTCGTAAAATTGAGGGTACTTTAGGTAAAATTGAATCCGCACATGACGATAGTTTTTTTAATGGGTTGTTGGAATATCCACATTATACAAAACCTCGTGATTATAGAGGTTATAAAGTGCCTGAAGTTTTATTAAATGGTAATCATAAGGAAATCGCCGAGTTTCGTTTTAATGAACAATTAAAACGTACAAAAAACAGACGCCCTGATTTATACCAAAATTATATAAATAATCAGAAATAATTTATGGTTGCAGCGGACCTTTTGGAACCCCGAAACCGAAGAAGTTTCGTATTACTTCGTATGCTGCATATATGCCTAAACCACCTGCACAAATTTTGGAAGCTTTACCTTTTGTAAGTAACGCAGCTACAGATAGTCCAACAGGTATAATATGTTCTACAATCATAGAACCAAAACCTTTTATATATCCTATACCTGTATTAAAGAACCTTCTCCAACCTTGATTTAACTGCATTTCTAATGCTTTTGTCTTTATTCCGTCTTGGACTTTACTCATGTTTGTTGAATACATAGAGTTGTTTACATAGTAATCTGTAGCAACGGCATCTCGGTGGCTGGCATATAAGTCTGCATTAACTTTGCCGATGTGATGTGCGTCGTATGCAACCAAGCCTAACCCCGCTAAACCTGCAGTTTTTGCAATGATTTGACTTGTTGGTCCTTTAAAGATTTTACCTATACTACTTAAAATTTTCATAATCTACCTTAATTTAATTATATTATGCACCTTTTGTTTTTTTATCTTCTTTTACTTCAAATTCTTTTTCTATAACTTTTCCTGACATTTTTAGTAGGATGTTACTTGCGTCTTTTGCTTCTCCTCCGAAGCCTTTTTTAGAGTTTTGCATTTGTGTTAATATTTCTACTGATTTTTGGTCTCCGGTAACGTGGCGGCCATCAAGAGCTGTTAAGGCTATAAATCTGACTTCTTCAGATGGGTCTTGTAACATTTTGTTTATTAATGCAGTTAAAGCTTTATCATTAGCTCTTGAATCATCTTCTTTTAATCTTTCATAAACTTGTTTTGCTGCAGATATTCTGTTTGCTTTATCTTGACTATTTAAGAAGTTTTCAAGGCTTTTTATGTAATCATCTGTTAATTGGATAATTTTTCTTTTTTCTGTTTTTGGTTTTTCGGTTGCGGTTTTTCCATCAATTCCGTTCGCACCATCGCCACCGTTTCCGCCATTACCACCATTTCCGCCATTTCCGCCATTGCTAGGTGGGACAGGTTGTTGAACCGGTGTTGTTGTAGGAGGTATTACTGTTGGACATGCTCCTCCTGCATTAACTGCCGGATTTATTATCTGTATATTAACCCCTGCGGTTGTTGCAGGTACTTGTATTCCGCTATTTTGCATTGGTTGTGTATAAATCGGCGGATAATAATATGCCTGTGGCCAGTAAGTATTTTGACTGGTTGGTTGTATTGTTTGTCCTGCCGGTTGTATGTTTGGTTGCGGAACACATGTTGCTCCTGTTTGAACCGGTTGATAATATACAGGTGACATATTGGCAGGGTAGTAATAACAACATTGAGGTACACATTGCTGTTGCGGTTGCTGATATGTCGTATTTTGAGTAGCCGGAGTTGGTGTAGTCGGTACGGTAGCATTATTTGTTTGCTGCCTGTACGTGTTGTTTGAGACGTTTTGTTGTTTATATGTTTGCTCCGGTGTTAGCATAACGCATATATTCCCTATTTCTACCTATTTATATAAAGTTATAATTTTTGTAAAATTTGCCTTTTTGTAAAGTTATATTAATAAAATATAGAAGCCCCCGATATAATCGAGGGCTTCTATAATGTTCATCCCAAATCTGTTCGCCTTTTTCCTGACCTTGATTATCCCAACATTGTTTCCAATAGGTTTGCATTTTGTAATGCACCTGTTGATTCTTTAATCCGTTGTTTATAGATGTAAGTTCTTAAAGCTTCGCGGATTAATTCACTTCTTGAACGGTTTTCGCCGTCTGCAATTTGATCGATTCTGTTTAAAAAATCTTCCGGCATTGAAATTAGTACTCTGGCCATATATTCTCCTTTATTTATTGTATATTGTTTAAGTCCTTACATATATATAAACAATTTTGGATATAAAAAAGTGCTATTTTTTATATCAGAAATATATAATGATTTTTAAAAGGCTTATGTAATAAGGGTTTTGGCGATATTATCATGTTAATAAAACTTAACATTATTATGGGTTTAGTTAAGAATTATAGCTAGACATGTTTGAAGCATGAAATTAGTCATGATATTTCTTGCATAAAAAAATCTAAAATAGAATGGAGCGTCATCTGTTTTCGAGAGAATTTTCCAATTATCAAGAGGATAATGCCAAATTTTTATTTTTGGTAAATGTTTGTTGTTTTTATTGTATTTTTCAAGTAGATAAAATAATTCTGCGACTTGCGGTATTGTTAAAAAGGTTAGTAAGTACCAATAATTCTCGGTTTTAAACGCAATTATGGAAATCAAAAGATATCCGCCAATATAGAAAAATAAAATAAAATTTAGTGCATTTTGTTTTGTTTTCAGATATGTACAAAGCGTTTTTTTGTGAGAACACTTATCTCCATCGAAATCCATAAGCATGTGAGCGTATAGTATTGAATTTGTAAAAAGAGCACATGCTAATGAAAGGAGTAAAACATCTAGCGAAAAATGGTTTGTCATTACATAGTAAATCCCTTCATACAGAAGCGGTCCGTATGCTATTATTACAGCAATTTCGCCCAACCCTTTAAGTGAAAATTTTTGATAGGTTAATGCGATAATTAGTCCAATTATGGCAAGTAATAATACGTATGGGCCTGATAGGAAAAATAATGCTCCACCAATAATGCCTGCAAGTGTCAAAAATGCCAAAATAGCATATTTCAATTCTTTAGTACTTGCTTGACCGTTTTTTAAGTATAAGCATTTACAGTTTTGAGCGGAATTAATATAGTTTTTATCTTTGAGTAATATTTTATAATCGAAATAATCATCAATTAAGTTTGTTGCCATGTGTACCAAACTGCTACCTAGAATTGCAAGAAGTCCTAAGTATGGATTCCCGCCTTGTTTTAGGGCGAAAATAAATATAACTAATCCATTTAAGATTGTTATCGGTAAAGAGTATACTCTTGCACAGTTAAACCAAAATTTTATTATTTTAAATATGTTTATTATTTTTTTCATAATTATTTGTTAAAAATGTTTTTCATAGCAATAACGGCTTCATAGCTTGCTCCGGCTTCTAGAGCTTCTTCTGCTTCAATACCAAACATTGTAATAAGATTGTGTGCTTGGGTGTTTTTATTGGAATTGAGCAAGTGTGCAACTTCATTAATTGCATCTTCTCTTGTCATCCGAGTAAATTGGTCATTTATGCCTTTTCGTAAAATTCTTGTTTTTGATTTACCCATTGTTACACCTTTCTAAAGCTAGTAATGCCGCGCCAATCATCCCTGAATAATTGCCGGTTGTCGCTTTGAATATTTTTGTCGGAGTTGTTACTATTTGTTTATTTACATTCTCTTGAATTAGTTTTGTATCAACAAATTCTGCCATAGAACCGGATAGAACAAAGCAATCAGGATCAAAGATGTTTGCCAACCCGACAATACCGTCAGTAATATCAGTTTGCCATTGCTCAAATATTTTTATCATAAGCGGGTCATTGTTTTTGATTCCTTCTATTACATCATAGGTTGTAATTTCGGTTCTTTTTGATATTTCTTCTGCTGTAAGTTTTAATCCAGTACCTGATGCGTAAGCTTCAAAACAATCCCAAGAACCGCATGAACATTTCCGATGTTTGTCTGTTCTCATCTTAAAATGCATTTCTCCGGCTGCTCCGTTTTTACCTTTTAAAAGTTTATTATCTATAATTATTCCTCCGCCTACGCCAGTACCAAGTGTAAGCATAACAGAATGCGAATAATCTTTTGATGCGCCGAGCTTATGCTCTGCCCATGCTGCGCAATTTGCATCATTTTCTACAAATACCGGTTTTTGTGAAAGTTTTTGAAATTCTAATGTAGGATATTCTTTTGCAATATTGCCTGTTGAACCGACAATACCTGAGTTTTCATTATTCACGGCCCCGCAAGTTGAAAATGCTATTACATCAACTTTATCTTCAGATTCTTGTATAATTGATTGGAATGTTTTTTTAATTTCGTCAAATGTTTTAGGTGTGGCATATTTTTTTATTTCATCAATAATTTCCCCGTTTTGGTTTATTATTGTGTAATAAATTTTTGTTCCGCCAACATCAATAGCTAAAGCTTTTTTCATATACTTCCTTTTATTCTTATTTTAGTTCTTTTTATTTCTGAAAACAAATCTTTTTGTTATAAGTTGTGGTCTGGTAATTGCAGAACCTATTACAACGCAATGAGCACCGAGTTCAAAGGCTTTGTCGACTTGTTCAGGTTCCCATATTCTACCTTCAAGAACCACTGGTTTTTTAGTGTTTTTTACAAGTTGTTCAAGTAGTCCAAAATCAGGGCCGTCTGAAGGTGAGCTTGATGATTCTAAAGTGTAACCGGCAAGCGTTGTAGATATTATATCTGCACCTGCTTTCTCTGCTTCAATACCTTCTTCAAGAGTTGAAACATCTGCCATAGCAAGTCTTTTATTAATATGAATGTATTTTATCAAGTCTTCAAGTTTTTCACCATTAGGTCGTTTTCTTTGTGTCCCGTCGCAAGCAATAATATCAGCACCGGCTTCAATTAAGTCTATTACGTCCTTAATTGTCGGTGTAATATAAACGATTTCTTTCCAATTTTTCGGAATGATGTTTGGTTTGGTTATGCCAATAATTGGAACATCAAATAGTTTTTTTGCATTTTTAACATCTCTTACGCCGGCAACTCTTAAAGCTGAGGCTCCGCCGGTTACAACAGATTTCATCATTGCTGCCATACATTTTTCCAAATAAAGAGGCTCTGATGGCATTGCTTGTACTGATACTATTACTGTTCCTTTAAGTTGATTTATTATATTTTTCATACATGAAATTATATATTAAACAAAACTTTTTGCATTATGGTATAATATAGTTATTAAATAAATGAGGATTTGTACATGAATAAAACTTTAGTAAAATATCCGTTTTTAACAAAAGATGTTGAAATATATGAAAGAGAAAACGGTCATAAAATCGTTTTGGCTCATAAAGAAGGTGATATGGTAAATGTATCATCTTGGGTTAAGACCGGTTCGATAAATGAAGATGATACAAATAATGGTATTTCACATTTTCTTGAGCATTTAATGTTTAAAGGTACACATGCTTATAAAGTCGGTGAGTTTGATAGAATGCTTGAATCTAAAGGCGCAATTGTAAACGCTGCTACATGGAAAGATTATACGTTTTATTATGTTACATTGCCAAAAGGTATTGATAATAAAGATTTTGATTTGGCCTTGGATTTGCATGCGGATATGATGATGGATCCTATTTTCCCGGATGAAGAATTGGGTTCTCCGTTTGATATAAATGATAATACTGTTACAGATAAAAGGGAGCGTCATGTCGTAATTGAAGAAATTAGAATGCGTAAGGACCAATCTTGGACTAAAGTTTATAATGCTTGTAATCGCAATATGTATACTAATCACCCATATAAACGTGATGTAATCGGAACGCCTGAAATTATATCCCAAGTTACAAGGGATGAAATTGATGCCTATTACAGAAAGTTTTATACTCCTGAGAATGTTACAACAATTATTGTTGGAGATTTTAATCACGATGAGGTTTTAAAGACTGTTTGTGATAAATTTACATTCCAAAATAGAATTTCAAGTCCGCGAGTTGAACACGAAATTGACAAACCAACTTCACAAACAAAATATGTTGAAAATAAAGCGAATGTTCAAACAGCTTATTTAATGTTTGGTTGGTTAGGTCCAAAAGCTTCAAGCCTAAAAGAGTCAATTGCTCTTGATATTGTTAGTTTGATTTTTGGAGATGGTACAAGTTCTCGTTTGCAGCAAAATTTAATTGAGAAACTGCCTGAGAGAATTTTCAATGTAATAAGTTCAGAACATTACCAGTTTAAAGACGGCAATAATTTCTTTATTCAAGCTAATTTTAATCCTGATTTTAAAGATCGTGCGATTGAACTTGTTAAAATGGAATTGAAGAATTTGATTGATGTAAAAATCACCGAAGATGAGCTTTCTAAGGCTAAAAAACGTATTAAATCAAGATTTGCATATTCTGCCGAGACTGTTTCTGAAATTGGTGAAACAATCGGTTATTATATGACCGTCTGTGATGATTTGAAATTAATAGAAGATTATTTGACTTATCTAGATGATATTACAATTGAGGATTTGGAAAATACGATTAAGTCGTATTTGTCAGTTGATAATGCCGTAATTTCAGTATTAATGCCGGAATAACCTTTTAGATAAATTCGATTTGATGATGTTTAATCGGTAGCTCATGCATAATAGATTCAACGCAAGAGTTAGCAACTTTACAACGGAGTTTTCGGTGACCGTTTATTGAAAGTGTTATTATCTTGTTTATAGCTTCGAATACTGATAAATGACTCAAGTCAATAAATTCTGTGTTCTTCATATTTATTCTATCGGTATTATTTCGTAAATTTTGATAAAATTTTTGTAAAGATACTGCAATTGTATGATATTTGTTGTATAATCAGATAGAGTTAAGTGAGGTGGATATGGTAACTATGACTTTAAGTAGAATTAATGAATTAGCAAATGAAGTGTTAGATGTAGAAGCAAGTTCTATTTTATCTTTAAAACGTAATATTGGCGAAAGTTTTGAAAAAGCAATTGATATTTTATACAATTGCAAAGGTCGCGTAATAGTTACAGGTATGGGGAAATCCGGTATTATTGGTAAGAAAATTGCTGCAACGATGTCTTCAACAGGTACTCCATCGTATTTTTTACATCCTGCTGAAAGTACTCATGGAGATTCCGGTGTAATAACAAGGGAAGATGTTATTATTGCAATATCAAATAGCGGAGAAACTCAAGAGTTGATGAATTTATTGCCGTTAATTAAACGTTTTGGTTGTCTTATGATTGGTATGACCGGCAATATGAATTCCACATTAGCAAAAGCAAGCGATATTACTTTAGATATTTCTGTAGAAAAGGAAGCTTGTCCTTTGGGAAAAGCACCTACAGCAAGTACAACCGCAACTTTAGCAATGGGCGATACTTTAGCCGTTTGTTTGATGGAGAAAAAAGGTTTCACAAAAGAAGATTTCTTAATGTTTCATCCGTCCGGCAAATTGGGTAAGGGCTTAACTTATAAAGTTAAAGATTTAATGATTACTGGTGATAAAATGCCAATTGTTTCTGATTCAGAATCTTTTACATCTGTTTTAAATACAATATCTGAATATAAACTGGGTATGGCAATGATTATTGATTCATCAAGTCAGTTAGTTGGCGTTTTAACTGATGGTGATATCAGAAGAACTATTATCAAATTCCAAAATACTTCTGACTTATCTGTTAGAGATGTAATGACGCTTAATCCAAAGCGTATTACCTCAGATGCCTATGCTGCTTCAGCTTTGAATTTGATGGAAAAATATTCAATTACGGCTTTGGCTGTCGTTGATGAGAATAATATTCCGGCGGGAGTTATTCATGTTCATGATTTGTTAAGAGCAGGTGTTGCATAATGTCATTGAATGAATTGGCGAAAAATATTAAATTACTTGCGTTCGATGTTGACGGTGTAATGACAGATGGTAGTATTACTTATGATGAAAATGGCATTGAGTATAAAACGTTTAATGCCAAAGATGGTCATGGGTTAGCAAAGATGGCTAAGAACGGTTTTATTACTGCAATTATCACAGGTCGTCGTAATGGAACTGTTGACAGGCGCGCAACGGATTTAATGGTTACAGAAGTTTATCAAGGTGTTCGCAATAAGTTACCTATATTAGAAGGTATTATGCAAAAATACGGGTTGGATTTTTCGCAGGTAGCGTATATGGGTGATGATGAACCTGATATTTGTATTTTGGATAAAGTTGCAATAGCCGCATGTCCAAATGATGCGGTTGCAAAAGTTCAAGCAGTTTGTAATTATAAAGCCGAACGATGTGGCGGGAAAGGCGCAGTTCGTGAGCTTTGCGACTTTATATTTGATGCACAAAATTAGTAATAATTGAAAGTAGAGGGATATATGTACGAAATAAAAACACAAGCATTTTTTTCTGCAGCTCATCATTTGTTAAATTATGAAGGTGAGTGCGAAAATCAACATGGTCACAATTGGATGGTTGAAGCTTTTGTGCAAGGTGAGTCTTTAAATCAAAGTAATATTTTAATTGATTATAAAGTCTTGAAACGTGAATTGAACGCTGTTTTGGCTACTTTGGATCATAAAGATTTGAATGAATTACCTGAATTTAAAGGTGAAAGCCCATCAAGTGAAATGATATCTGCTTATATTTATTCTAAGCTAAAAGAAAAAATCGTTCAGTTAAGTAAAATTACCGTTTGGGAAACTCAAAGTTCTTGTTGTTCTTATTTTGAAGCGGAATAATACTTTTAGAAAGAGAGAATAATTTTAATGAATTTAATACAATCAATTTTAATGGGGATAGTTCAGGGATTGAGTGAGTTCTTGCCGATTTCAAGTTCGGCTCATCTTGTTTTTACTTCTAATTTTTATAAAGTATTTAAAAATCTTCCGATAGTTGAACACTCAAATGAAGAAGTTTTCTTTGATATAATGTTGCATTTGGGTACGTTAGTTGCGGTGTTAATATTTTTTAGAAAAGATATTTTAGAAATTTGTAAAGCCTTGTTTAGTTCTTTAAAAACACGTGATTATACAAATCCTCAAACAAAATTAGGGTTGTATATTATTGCTGGTACCTTCATAACAATTTGTTTGGCATTACCGTTCAATGAGGTTGCTAATCATTTAGTATTTCATCCTGCGCTTGTTGGCGGATTGTTAATTTTAACAGGTGTTGTATTATTTTTTAGTGAGTACTTATCAAAGAAAAATCAAGATAAATCAGAGTCTGTAAATCTAAAGCAAGCTTTGTTGATAGGGTTAGCTCAGGGGTTAGCGGTATTGCCCGGATTTTCTCGCTCCGGTTGGACAATTGCAACGGGTTTGTTTTTGGGCTTGAACAGGCAAACTTCTGCAAGATATTCGTTTTTACTTAGTATTCCGATAATCTTGGGTGCTTCAATGGTTTATCCTTTAGTAAAAATTGATATTGCTGAGGCTCTAACTTACAATTGGACTTCGATAATTCTTGGAACTTTAGTTTCTGCTGTTGTTGGATATTTATGTATAAAATATTTTATGAAATTTATATCAAAATTTACATTAAATTTTTTCGGTTATTATTGTGTAGTTATGGGTGTTTTTACATTAATCTTTTTTAATATTTTTAAGTAAAATATTTGTAAAAATTTGTAAATAATACAGTAAACAACTAACAAAAAAAAATCTTGATGAGTATTCTAACTATATAATTTGCGGGGTTTGTCATGATATTACCAATAAGGAATTATAACGAGAATATAAACTTTAAAGCGAATAAATCTAATGTCGCTCAGGAGGCTGAGTTTGACAAAGATACTTTGTTGAAAAATAATTTATCAACAAGAGCGCGTATTGGTTTAGACAAGGTTACAAAGGCTTTTACAATATACCCTGCAAAAGGCATTACAGGTAGTATAAATTCTAATTTTTATGAATTTTTAACAATGGGAACTATGCCGTATTTGGTTGGTAGTGCGACATTGATGGCTGTGTTTAATTCGGCAAATAAATACTTTAATCATAATGCCAAATTTAAGGCTTCGCAACTTGGTAATAAAATGGCATTGGGTGTGTTGTTTTATGGTTTGTTTAAGGAGATGTCTAAGAGTTTTGTAAATTTGCCGGTGAGATTAAGGACCGGAATTGACACGGAAATCCCTTATGCGAAAGTAAATTATTTATTACAAAACTCGCCAGAAGACTATAATCTTACAAGTATTGAATATCATAAGGTTGGTGAAAGTGTTGATTTCCCCCGCTGGGATCAATTATACGGTAATCCACAAAAGGGTGAATCGTTAAATTTTAGATACGATAAAATCGCAAAAAAAATAGGTTTAGGCGAAAATCTTAAAGATTCGGATCAGGATGTAAAACCGGTTTATAAAGAAGTTTTGGTTAAGTCAAAGCTTGCAAAAAGTATATCATCATTTTTGTGGGCAGCAACAGGTGTTGCATTAGCTTTTCAAGATTCGTGGTCTAATTATTTTAATGTCGCAACGTTCAAGTTCTGGAAAGGTAGAGATTTTACTGATTCTATAAAAGCTTTTGGAAAAAGTTTTGTTGAAGCTTCAAAAAGTTTGTGGAACGGTGGTGCTGATGCTGTTACCAAGTTTGAAAAGCATTCCGGCAAGGCTTTGATTGGTGTTGCTGCATTAAGTACTGTTTTAGGTGTTTTAAATACTTTAAATTTATCTAAAAAACCAAATAAATGTGCAACAGGAGAAAAGGTATTAGATCCTAAAAAAGAAAGTGTGGTGGGTTAGATGAAAACTAATAATTTAATTCAGTCATATATAAATACTCATCCACAAAATCAGCAATATAAATCCAATAAAGCGGCTAAAGATTTTGATATTAATAAAGAATTGTCAAACAGAACGTTTATTAAACCGTTGCCAAGTAATGGCAAACTTTTGAAAAAGGGGTTGTTTGATGGCCCGTCAGAGTTGGCGAAAGATTTTAAATATGACGTAAAAGCTTTTGGAAAGGCTGTTAAAGGTAAAGCAAATGATCATGAATTGGGGCGTTTAAATGATGTTGGTATGAAGTTAGGCGGTTTAGCTATTGCAACTTATCTGTTTACTAAAAAACAAACTTCACAGGCCAAGCTATTTGAATTTATTGGTTTAACTTCATTTTTTGCAGCAATGGATATTTGGCCAAAATTATTTTTACAATTGCCGGCATACTTAATCCATGGGGTAAATGTAAGACAACAATATGAAGATAGTTTTGGGCGTAAAAAGATGTTTTATCAGGATCATCAATTTATTCCGTGGGATTTGTATTCTGATAAAGAGATAAATAAAATTGGTGATAAATTAAATGTTCCTAAAGATATTCCTAATAGACGCGAATTTATTCAAGAAAAAATGCGCAAGATTGCATTACAAAATAACACTATGTGGATGTTAACCTCAGGTTTTGCGGCTCCTATAATGAGTGCATTAATCTGTAATGGTTTAGAAAAACCTGTTGAAAAATATTTGTATAATCGTAAAGAAGCTCAAACTAAAAATCTGCTTGCTAATTTCAATCAAGAAGCTGCAAAATATGATTATAGCGAGCGAATTGAAGGTTTAAAATCCGTTTTAGATACTCATAAGGGTCAACCATTATCAGAAACTGTTGTAAAAGATGTTGAATCTGTTTTGACAAAAGGTTTAAATCCATCATTAGCTGAGGCTGTGAAGTTTGATTTGGCTAAAGATTTAGATTATAAGAGTGCATATAGTATAAATGGCGATACTATTGATGAGCTTCGGAATGTGTTAAAATCGCACTTTGAAGCGGTAAAATTACCTGATGATGAGCTTGATAAGATTATACCAAATCGAGATGTTATTGCCGAAAATTTTAGAAACGCAGGGATAATGGATGCTCAAACTCCTGAGTTTTCTAACCATACAAAAGTTATCAATAATTTACTTGAACAAAATATTAAAAACTATTTGGGGGATAATCCAGATACGAAGCTTGCAAAAAGATTAGAGTTTATATTGATGAACATAAATCATTCAGCGCAAACCTCTCAAAAGACTCCTTTAGAACAAGTTTTTGAGGCAAGACCTGCAAAGATTTTATCTGAAGGTTTAATTAACAAACTTACTTCTATCAATGATATTATCGTTAAGTTTGCTGCAAATACAAATGTGTTAGCTAAGTATGCTCATGAACAAGTTGGACAAGCTGAACATACGTTACTTGCTGATGTTTGGAATAACACTTCTGATGATATAATGAAAGCTCTAAAATTTACTCCTGATGAAATTTCTAAAGGAAAGTTAGATAGAGAATTTGCCGGTGCCGTATTAAGAAATAAAATTGAGACTATTACATCAGATAAACAGCTTTTTGATTCTTTTTTGAATGATATGAGAACTATTTTTGTTAAAATGTATTCAAAAACTTCCGGCATGTCTGTTGATAATGATAATAATTTATATAAATCTCTAGTATCAACGACTTTTGATAATGTTAAAAATGATTTAATGCCACATAATATGGGTAAAACGATAGAAACTTTATGGGGTTATGATAATAGTAATCGTGCGTCTTTAAAGCAAGCTTATTTGGACTTTGTAGCGGATAGAATTACTGGTGTAAGAAGTTCTTTCTATAGATTTTTAGAGTTAAATAATTTGTATTATAAGGTGTCTCACTTAGAAGGTTTAGGAGCTGTTCTTGATGATAAGATGCTAAGAGAAGTCAAAGAGGAATTGGTGGAATTAGCAAAATCTACATTATTAGAAGGGCATACTTCTGATTTTGCTGTTAAATTTGCTCAACGTCGGAATTTAAATCCTGAGGTGACTGATACTTCACAAATTGAAGTAAAAGAGGGTAAGGTTGTTAATAGATATTTGAATAATGTTCCTAATGGTGAAAAAGTTGAAGTTCCTCATGATAAAAATTATTTTTCAAAAGTTATGAATATGATGTTCGGTGGTGATATTCATCCTGATATAGAAAATAAATTTAAAAATGAAGCATTCTTCGATGATTATAAAGCTTTTAGGCGTACTGTTTTAGAAAAACTTGGTGGCGAAAAGTATTTTGCATTTCCGCATGTACTTTTAGATGGTAAAGAATATTGGGCGACTTCTTTTGAAAGATTTAATAAATTGGGAAGTGCGCCGGATGAATTTATTTTTAAATTATTTAATAATAAATTTAATAGTAAAACTTGGTTATCAAAGTTTGGTAAGTTAGGTGCAGGAGTTGCAGGTGTGACTTTAATTTCTCAGTTTTTCTTTGGGAAGATGAAGGCTCCGCAGGTTAATAAGGAGGCCGGTTAGATGATTAATGTATCTACAAATTTGATTGCTCAAAGGGTGAATTTAGCTAAGGAAAAAACTCAACAGTCTTTACCTGAACAAAATATATCTGTTCCTAAGCAACAAGGTAATGGATCTTCTTTAATTGCTAAATATCTAGAAGGTCTGGCGACTATTAATTCTCCTGTTGTAAAAGTTAGTCAGCCGACTTCTTCTATATCAAAACCATATAAAAATAATTTAAGATCCATGTTTTTAACTAATAGTGCAAGTATATTAGCGATGATACCAAGGACTTTTAATGCTCAAGATACTAATGGTAATGAATATATCGATGGTAAAGAAATTCATGGGACATTTTTAAATGCAATTGACAGATTAGACGAAGTAAAATCTTATGGGATAAATACATTACACGTTCTACCAATAAATCCTCCTGGGAAAAATAATGCGATGGGTACAGCGGGTTCCGTGTACTCTCCGTTAGATATGTTGAAAATTGATCCTATATTAATTGATAAAAACGATTCACGTTCTGATATTGAACAGTTTAAGGCTTTTGTTGATGCTTGTCATGATAGAGATATTAAAGTCATGGTTGATATGCCAAGTTGTGCATCTTATGATTTGTTTATGAACAGACCTGATTTGATGGCTTTCGAGCGTAATGGATTGGCAAAAACCCCTCAAGGTTGGAATGATATTAGAATGTTTCAACCATGGGAAGATGAAGGTAAGCGAACTCTAAATCCTGCGTTATTAGAATATCATAAGAAATTTGTAGATATGATGATTGATGCAGGGGTAGATGGAATAAGAGCCGATGTTGCTCGAGCAAAACCTGTTGAATTTTGGGATATTATAATTCCATATTCCAGAAAACGTGATCCTGAATTTGCGTGGTTGGCAGAGACTTATACTTATGAAGATGCTTCACCTCAAGCGAATATGCCGTTTGATAGACCGGAGGATTCACTTCGTGCTGGGTTCGATGCTTATTATGGCCAGTATCATATTTTCCACGAGTGGAATACTGCAAAAGAGTTACACGATTATGTAATCGATAATTTGAATTTATCATATCGTGTTGAGAAAGGGAAATCTTTAATCGGATCTTTTGCAACGCATGATGATATTTCTCCTATGTATCACGGTGGTGCAGATTATTGTAATCTTACATCTGGTTTACAAGCTACTCTACCAATGTTAAATCCGTATTTTGTTGATGGATTCCATTCCGGCGATAAGTATGATTATGCATACAGAGATATGCATTCTACAAACACTATGACTGATTGTAACGATATGACTGTACACCAAGGTAAATTAGATATATTTAATTTGTCGCGTAAACCGGGAGGAAATGAACCTGAAATTGGTGATTTTGCGGCTGAGGCTATGAAGTTACGTGATAAATATTCAGATGTGGTTAAGCGCGGGTCTTATATAATTTTAGATAAGAAAAAAGATAAACAAGATCAAGTAATTGCATTTGCTCGTCATAGACAAGGCAAAACGTTATTAGTTTTGGCTAATAAAAATGTGAATAGGTCAGTAGCTTGTAAAGTTCAAGTTCCAACTTTAAAACCTAATCAGGAATTGAATAATCTTTTGCCTGCGTATGGAGAAACTTCTAAATTCCAATTACGACAAGGTGAAATTTCGTTAGATTTAGCTCCTGGAAGAATTCATGTGTTTGAAATTGATACACCATATATTGAAAATTATACAAATCAGGTATATAAGCAGCACTAGTTAATAAAACTTTAGAAATTGTCAAAAAGCCCAGAAAAAATGTTTTATATTTAATATGAATATAAAATGAAAGGGGTTCTGATGGTTTCTATTAATCCTTCAAAATTAGTTGCTAAAGCTTATGATTGTTTGCCAAAACCGGTTGCTAAAGTAGGTGATACGCTTAGTGAAACAGTTTCCAAAGATATTGAAATGGTTGCAAAGCGTCTGGAACTAGCTACGTTAAAAGATGGTGCGGATAGGTTTAATCAACAAGATATCAAAACGATTACAAAGGCGCTTAGTGAATATAAAACAGAGGCTTCTGTTTATGATTTATCCAAAGAAATTCTGGCAATCGGTTCACAAAAAGGCGAAGCAATGTCTGTGAAAGAAATTACTGATTTTCTCGAAGCAACATCTGGCATGAAGCCTGAAGAACAGCAAAAAGTCTTGAAGTTTATTAATGGTTTAAAATCTCAAGATAAGGTTGAATATAATAAAGACTACATTATGAAAACTTGGAATTTTGAAGATTTTAAGGAGCAATATTTGGAAGGTCTACCTGACTGGCATTCACATAAAAATGGGGTGGATGATGAAACTTTAATGAAGCTATTTAATGATCAACGAAACCGAGAAATTGAATTAACTAAATATAGTTCTTTCAAAGAAGATTTTAAAACCGGTCCGGTTAATTCAAGTTTATATGTTTCCAAAAACATGGCATCGCTTGTAAAAGAAGGTATTTTGAAATGTGATGACCCAGAAACATTAGGTGAATTAATCGTAAAATTAAAAGTCGGGCAATATGATATGAATATTACATATGCATCACAAGATTTGATAGATGCATATAAATTAAGTGGAAAAAATGAGTACTTTACTCAGGATATAATTAGAGGTTTCTACCCAGCCGAAGTTAAAGAAATTGTCGCAACGCTTAAGGCAAAAGGCAAGCTTAGTCCAGAAAACTTTAAGGATTACAAGTGGAATCGCACAAGAAAGAAAAACAACGACGGCACTGGTGACCAGTCTTTAGCTTATCAACGTAGGCTAGTCCTCAAATCCTTAGGTATAAATGATGAAATTAAACTGTTACCGCTAGAAACGCATCAAGATTTATACGCCGGACAAAACCGCGGGACAAAAATTACTGGCGGAAACTTTGAACGTGGCAAGCGGAAATAATTATTTATCTGAAATATAACCATTAATTGCAGAATATGCCGCAACATAAGGTGATGATAAGTAAATATAACCTTTTGTGTTGCCTAATCTGCCTTGGAAATTTCTATTTTGAGTTGTTAAGCAGACTTCGTCATCTGCTAATATCCCCGCGTGTATACCCACACAAGGTCCGCATCCCGGAGGTAATATTGTTGCGTTAGCATCAATAAATGTTTCTAGCAGGCCTTCCTGTAGTGCTTGTTTATAAACATCTCTAGATGCTGGGCAAATTAACATTCTTACATCTTTATTTACTTTTTTACCTCTCAAGATATTTGCAACAGTGCGCATATCTTCAATACGGCCGTTTGTGCAAGTCCCAACAAATACTTGATGAACTTTTACATCGTTCAATTCGCTTGCAAGTTTAGTGTTATCAACGGTGTGGGGACAAGAAACGGTATGTTCTATTGTTGCCGCATCGATTTCAATAATTCTTTCATAAATTGCATCCGCATCAGGTTTGATTTCTTTGAATTTTTCTACTCTACCCCTTGATGCTAAAAATTCTTTTGTTTTGTTATCAGGAACAAATAATCCGCATTTTGCTCCGGCTTCAACTGCCATGTTAGCCAAAGTGAATCTTTCAGCCATACACATATTTTCTATTGTTTGACCGCAAAATTCTAATGCTTTATAGGTAGCACCATCTGCGCCAATCATACCGATTAAATGCAACATTAAATCTTTCGAGCAGATGCCTTCTTTGAATTTGCCATTTACAACAATCTTATATGTCTGAGGGACTTTTAACCATGTCTTACCTAGAGCCATTGCCACGGCAACGTCAGTAGATCCCATACCGGTTGCGAAAGCTCCAAGTGCGCCTGATGTACAAGTATGAGAATCTGCGCCTACTAAAATCTCAGTAGGGTTTACAAATGTTTCTACAAGTCTTTGGTGACAAACTCCGGAACCAACTTCTGATAGAACTGCACCATATTCCTTTGAAAAATCACGTAAAATAGTGTGCATGTTTGATAATTCTTTTTTCGGGCTTGGTGAGGCGTGGTCGATGAACAAAATTGTACGCTCAGGGTTATATAACTTTTCTTTACCAAGTTTTTTGAATTCTTGAACAGTTAAAGGACCGGTTCCGTCTTGAACTGCACAAACATCAACATTTGCAATAACTAATTCTCCAGCTTTAACTACTTTTCCTGCGTGGTTTGATATGATTTTTTCAACTAAAGTTTGTCCCATAAATAATCCCTCTTTCAATAAAATGATTTTAACACAAATAGAGTAATAGGTAAATAAGTTCATATAAAATATATTATGTAGGGGTAAATGTATATAATAAAAATTAGTTAAAATGGGTTTGGGCTTTGCGGAGTGAACAATAAATGTTATGCGAAACAACTACAAAAACACATTTGTTTGAACGTAGTGAGTTGTGTGTTTTATAGTTGAGCATTTACAATTTATTAGTGAACGAAGCTCAGCCCAAGAGTTTCTTTGCTCCACGTTTCTTTGCGGTCAAAGAAATCTGGAATATATGTTAAACAAATTATACCTTTTCGGGATTTCTCTTGTTTCGTCTCCGACGGATCTTCCAGACAGGGGAACTTTTGGTGTCAAAAGTTCCACAAAACCAGAACCTGAACTTCGCTCGCTACTCAATTGTAATTGTTCAACTTTTGGCAAGTTAACTCGCTTTCGCTCAAACAAAACTTGCCTTTGTTATTGTTTCACAAACATTGAGTGCTCGCTGCGTGAAGGTTCAAAGTGGTGATATTCGATTTGATTTTTAAATTTTCTACATAATATATTTTATACGTATTTCTTAACAAAAATGTTGACATTAACCTTGCTTTGCGTTATGGTTATTGAGTCAGAAGTAAAAGTTCGAATACGATTTCAAAATAGCTTTAAATAGCTTGTATTTTGGCGTATTCCTGTAAATCAGGTCACCCAACCTGATAAAATATTTAGAAAGTAATAAACTTACAAGAAAGGTAAAAATCAATGGAAAACAATGAAGAATTAAATGTAACTGAAGTTGCGGCTGAAGAAACTGTTGTAGAAGAATCTACAGTTGAAGTTGAAGCTGCTACTGAAGAAAAACCTTCTAAAGCTAGAAAAGGCCGTGGAAGAAAACAAAAAATTGAAACAACTGAAGAAAAGCCACAATCTGAATGGACAGAAAGAGTTGTTCAAATCAGCCGTGTAACAAAAGTTGTTAAAGGTGGTAAAAAATTAAGCTTCCGTGCAATCGTTATTGTTGGTAACCAAAAAGGACAAGTTGGTATCGGTTGTGCTAAAGCTGCAGAAGTTATCATCGCTATCCAAAAAGCTATTGCTGATGGTAGAAAAAATGTTATTACAGTACCTATCTTTAATACAACAATACCTCACCCAATTACTGGTAAATCAGGTGCTGGTGCTGTAATGTTGAGACCTGCTTCAGCTGGTACAGGTATCATTGCTGGTGGTGCTGTTCGTTCAGTATTAGAACTTGCTGGTATTGAAAATATTCTTTCAAAATCTTTAGGTTCAAAATCACCTCTAAACGCAGCTAATGCTACAATCGAAGCATTAAAAGCATTGACTCCATTTAACGAAGTTGCTAAAAAACGTGGCTTAACAATGGCAGAACTTTTAAACTAGTGACTAATTGAAATTAAAATATAAGGAAATAAAATTATGGCAAATAAAAAAGAAAATATGATTCAAATTAAGCTTGTTAAAAGTTTAATCGGCTCATCTGAGCACCAACGCAGAGTTGTAAAAGGCTTAGGTCTTTCTAAAAAAGATCAAGTTGTAGAACACGCAGCATCTGCAACAATTATGGGTATGGTAAATAAAGTTTCTCACTTAGTAGAAGTTATCAAGTAATTACCCGAGAAGTTATAATTATTTAATACAAAGAAAGAGGAAAATAATATGGCAAATATAACATTAGAAGATTTAAGACCTGCTCAAGGTTCAACCTCTAAATCAAAAAGAGTTGGACGTGGTCGTTCATCAGGTCATGGTAAAACATCTTGCCGTGGTCATAACGGTGAAGGTCAAAGATCTGGCAACTCTAGTAAAAGAGGTTTTGAAGGCGGACAAATGCCTGCTTACAGAAGATTACCAAAATTAAAAGGTTTCCAAGTTTATTCAAAACTTAACTATGCACAAATTAATGTTGGTAGATTAGATGATTTAGGTTTAAAAGAAGTATCTTTTGAATCTTTAAAAGAAATTCTTACTATTCATCCAACTTGTGTTGGTTTAAGAGTTTTGGGTAATGGTGAAATTAAATCAGCTATTACTGTAAAAGCAGCTTATGTAACACCATCAGCAAAAGAAAAAATTGAAGCAGCAGGCGGAAAGGTTGAGTTAGTATAATGGCACAAGGTGTAAAAATGCCTACTACCGATGATTTGATGTCAATGTGGAAAGTCTCTGGATTAAAGGAGAAAATCATTTTCACATTTATGATGATTGCAGTTTGGAGATTTGGTGTTCAAATGCCGTTATATGGTATTAACAACGAAGTTTTTGCCAATATTGCAAATGGAAATAATATTATTGGTTTCTTGGATTTATTTACCGGCGGAGCTTTGGGTAAAGTTTCTATCCTTGCTCTAGGTATTGGTCCATTCATCACATCGTCAATCATTGTGCAACTTGTTTCTGTAGTTATCCCTGCTTTAGAGAAACTACAAAAAGAAGAGGGCGAAGCAGGAAGAAGAAAATTATCTCAGTATACGAGAGTATTTACTGTGATATTGGCAATCTTCCAATCATTTGTATTTATGTTGTACTTGCATCATCTACCAGGTGCAATAATGCCGCAGGTTAATCCTTTGGCATTTTATGCAAGTTCAATATGTGTTTTAACAGCAGGGGCTGTACTTGTTATGTGGATTTCAGAATTGATTACAGAAAATGGCATCGGTAATGGTGGTTCTTTAGTAATCTTCTGTGGTATATTGTCTGGTATTCCAATTTATGCGTCCAGAACTCATATGCTAGTAAAATCAAATCCACAAATGCAAATGGCATTATTCTTGTTATTAGCAATATTTTTCTTAGCTATGATTCTTATTGTTATTATGCAAGAAGCTGTTAGAAAAGTAATCATTGTAAATCCAAAAAGACAAATTGGTAACAAAGTTTATGGTGGTATGAATTCATTTATTCCATTTAAACTTAACCCAGGTGGTGTAATGCCAATTATCTTTGCTATTGCAATATTGTTATTCCCATCAACAATATTAGCTTTAGTCGGACAAACTGCGATTAAGTCTGTAGCATTGAGTAATTTTATTGTTAAGCTTAATCAAATTATGAGTCCGGACGGATTTGTATATTATCTTTTGTATGTAGGTTTAATTATCGCGTTGACTTTCTTCTATGCATCAATTATGCCAAATATGCAGCCAAAAGATATTGCGGATAACTTGAAAAAGTATGGATCTTCAATTCCGGGTATTAAGCCAGGCAAACCTACAGCTGATGCTTTAGATAAAATTTTATCAAAGACAACTTTTATCGGAGCTATAGGTTTAGGTATTGTTGCATTGGTTCCGTCTTTAGCAAGTTATTTGACAAAAATAGAAACCTTGCAAGGTATTGGTGCTACTTCATTAATCATTATGGTTGGTGTAGCTCTTGATTTAATCAATCAAGTTCGTACTCATTTACTTGCGAGAAATTATGAATCATTCTTGAAAGAGTAGGATTTTATAAATACAAAAAGAGTCGGTGTAGGTTTTATCTACACCGATTTTTTTTAGTCAATTATTATTTCTTTTTCGTTTTTGTAAGTAACATACCCTAAATTGGCGGCCGGAGGCTTTCTTAAATATTTCCTTTTTGTGTAGATTACTCCAATTTTAGAAGAGTCTTTTGCAGAGGAATTCTCTTTTGCCAGTTTTGCGCATTTTAAGATGAGTTCATCGGTTAGGTTTTGTGTTTTTAATAAAACATGTGAACCTGCACAATTATGGGTATGAAACCACAAATCATCATCTGATGCTAATTTTGATATTATATAGTCGTTTTGTTTGTTGTTTTTCCCTATATAAATTCGTGTGCCGTTTTCAAATTCGATCTTTGGTATATCTATTTGTTGTTTAGTCTTTTTTATTTCTTTTTTATGTTCTACTTCTGGCGAGATTTCTTTTAAATCATCGATTGTTTTTGCAGAATTTATTGAATATAGTAATTGTTCGATGTATTGCTTATCTTGTGTGTATTTTTCAATAAGTTCATTAATTTTTGAGTTGGCAGATTTTGCTTTTGTATATTGGCGATAAAATCTGTTTGCATTTTCTTTCAATGTTTTATTTTTATCAAGTTTTAATTCTATTTGCTTGTTGTTTTCGTAATCAAAGACTTCTATTTTAGATGAATAATCCGGTAAGTTATATAAATTGGCCATTATCAAATCTCCCCAAAGTCGGAATTTGTCGCTATCTGAGTTTGATAATAGCTTATTGTTTATTTGCGCAATGGATTTATTTATTTTTTTTAGTTTTTGAGTAACTATTGCTTTGTAGTTGTTTTTTAACATGTTATATTTGTGAACTGCAATAATGTTTGCATAGTAATTATCAATTAAATCATTTACATTTGTTTGTGGTTTCACCTTTTCAATTAAACTATCCCAAGTTTTGGTTAGTTGTTTTTGTTGAGGAGGGTAAGTGTATGGAATTCCTCCGTAGATTTCACGTTCTCTGCTTTTGTCTGCTCCGACATTGTGGGCACAACCAAGTATAATTCCTGTATCTGTGTTATATAATATTATATTTGAGTGTTTGCCCATAAGTTCAATTGCTAAACATAGGAATATTTTATCTTTTAATTCATTGTATGTTTCAATATAGAATTCTAAAATTCGTTCACCTTTTTGACATTCAAGTTTTGCGATTTTTGAATTTTCAAGATATTTTCGCAATAACATACAAAACATCGGTGGAGATTTTGGAATCTCAAGTTCGCGTTTTGTAATATTTTCTTTTGATGCAACACAAATATGATACATTTGAGGATTTATGTTGATATACAGTTGTTTTGTTTCTCCAAGGTTACGTAGAGTTATTAAGAACTCACGTCTTGTAGGTTGCTGAATTTTATTTATTCGTGCACCTATTATGAATTCTTTTTGTTCTTCGTAAAAAGCGTTTAATGTTAAATTATCAAATGTTATCATATTAAAATTTTACTAAAAAGCTTATTTCTTGTCCAATAGCAAATTTTATGATAAAATTAGTTTTGTTATAAGGAGCTTGAATATGGCAAAAGAAAAAGATTTAGATAGATTAAAGCGTACGCAAAATACCATTAAAGTTTTATTGGTAACTGAGGAATATCATATTACTGGCGATTTAAGACTTCCTATTCATTCTGTTGTTGAAAATCCTACCAATGAAAATTTATTATTTTACGCGTTGAATTGTGGAAATATGTTTATTGCTTTAGAAAACTGTACTGTTATGCGTAAAAAGGAAGTAGAATATTTACCTGAGCATATTAAGTATTACAATGTGAATTTAAATATCGTTCATTCTTGTAAAATTATAGAAGATTAATATATTAAAAAAAAGATTACAAATGTTACATATTGTAGTCTTTTTTTTGTGTTTTTGTTAGTATTATAGTTGCGATATAAATAGATTAAAGAGGGAAATAGAAAAGATGATTAAAACTATGTATAAAGACCACAATTGTGGACAGCTTAATTTGACAAACGTTGACCAAACTGTAACTTTGTCAGGTTGGGTATCTTGTGTTAGAGACTTGGGCGGTATTTTGTTTGTTGAATTGCGTGATAGAAGCGGATTTTTTCAAATTGTAGCAAATCCACAAATCAACCCACAAGTTCATAAAGTTTTAGAACAAGTTAGATCAGAATATGTTATAAAAGCTGTTGGTAAAGTTTCCAAAAGGCCGGATGAAACATACAACGAAAAATACCCTACAGGTCAAGTTGAAATGTATCCTGATTCTGTTGAAATTCTATCCGAATCAAAGGTTTTACCTTTTGTTTTAGATGATAATAATGTATCAGAAGATATTAGATTAAAATATAGATACTTAGATTTAAGACGTGAGCCAATGCTTTCAAAAATGGTTATGCGTCATAATATTGTTAAAGCTATCAGAAATTATATGAACAATTTGGATTTCTTGGAAGTAGAAACACCAATTTTAATTAAAACAACTCCGGAGGGTGCTAGAGATTATTTAGTTCCATCTCGTGTTCAAGAAGGTAAATTCTATGCACTTCCACAATCACCACAAATTTTCAAACAATTACTAATGGTTGGTGGTATCGAAAGATATTATCAAATTGCAAAATGTTTCAGAGATGAAGATTTACGTGCTGATAGACAACCTGAATTTACTCAAGTTGATATCGAGATGTCTTTTGTAGAACAAAAAGACGTTATTAAAGTTGTTGAAGGTCTAATTGTTGACGCGTTTAAAGCTGCAGGAGTTGAAGTTAAACCTCCGTTCAGACAAATTCCTTGGCAAGAAGCTATGGATAAATATGGTTCTGACAAACCGGATACAAGATTTGGCTTAGAATTATTCGATATCGGCGATATTATCTTAGAATCTGAATTCCAAATCGTTAAAAATACGTTGCAAAACGGTGGTATCGTTCGCGGTATCAGAATTCCAGGTGGTGCAAGCTACTCTAGAAAAGATATCGATGATATTACAAAAATTGCTGTTTCATTTGGTGCAAAAGCTCTTGCAAATATTATTTATAACGAAGATGGCACTGCTAAATCTCCAGTATTAAAATTCGTTACAGAAGAACAAGCAAAAGCTATTCAAGAAAGAGCTGGCGCTCAAGCAGGCGATATAATCTTCTTCGTAGCAGATAAACCAAAATTAGTTTATGATGTAATGGGTAGATTGAGATTACATTTTGGTAAGTCTTTGAACTTAATTGACGAAGCTAAACATGACTTGTTATGGGTTGTTGACTTCCCAATGTTCGAATACTCAGAAGAAGAAGGTAGATTTATGGCAATGCACCACCCATTTACATCTCCAAACTTAGAAGATGTTGATAAGTTGGATTCCGGAGATTTGGGTAACGTAAAATCTATCGCTTATGATATCGTTTATAACGGTTGCGAATTAGGTGGCGGGTCTGTGAGAATCCACTCATCAGAAGTTCAAAAGAAAATCTTTAAAGCATTAGGCTTAACAGAAGAAGAAGCTCAAGAAAAATTCGGATTTATGGTTAATGCATTACAATACGGTACTCCACCTCATGCAGGTTTGGCTATCGGTTTGGACAGATTAGTTGCATTACTTGCAAGAACTGATTCTATTCGTGACGTTATTGCGTTCCCTAAAAACGCTGGTGCAAAATGCTTGATGAGTGATGCTCCTGGTGAAGCTTCATTACAACAATTAAGAGAATTGCACATCAAATCTACTGCAAATATGGGTAAGGCGTAAATGAATTATTACTAACTTATTTAGTAAGATATATACAAAAAAAGAGCCGAGATATCGGCTCTTTTTTAGCGAATTTGTTTTAAAAATCTTGAAAAGTCTAAAGAATTAAATTTATTGTCTTTGTATAATGTTTTGATCTTTTCAAGTATTTTTGTTGATAATTTTTTCTTGAAGATTTTATCAGGGTCAATAGGTGGGAATCCTCCATTACCTCCGGCAATAGCTGCGATTAATTCTTTGGGTTTGACAGGTGTTTTATAAACCACCATCGGATCTAACTGTGGCAATTTGTTTACGTCTGTTGGAGCTTGTGGCATTGATGGTAGTTTGGGTAATTTATGATTAGTTTTGTTTGATTTCTGTTTGAATGGTTCATTCATTGGATGTTGAAACATTCCTGTTATTGCTGTTTGCATTTTATTTTCCTCTTTTTATTTTTCTATACTAATACATTAAGTCCCTTTTTACAGAACTTATTAAGTTGCGCAAAATTTTCCATTTCATAATTTTTTAATAGAGCTTTAAGATCCGTTGTAATTACACCTTTAGGTTGAGTAGGTGGAGTACTATGATAAATTTTTGGAATAATAATTTCTTTTCTAGGTATAGCTTTAGTCGAAACCATAATAACAGGTTTACGATTGATTTCTAGACCTTTCTTAATAACTGGTACTGTTGGTTGAGTTACACGAGTTTCCATATTCATTCCTTTCTATAAACTTCTACCGTGCATTTATAAAGCATCCTGAAAATAAAAATTGATTAATTTAGAGTAAATATTACAAATTTTTTACAATATAATCGTGCGCAGCAATTACATCATCATAACTAATCGGAGCTGGTCCATCAACAAGTTCTAATGGTGTATGTTTTTCAGATCTTCTGTTAAAATTAAACACAATTTGTCCAAAATCTTTACCGCATTTTGCACATGATAAACTACAGAGCAAAATATCGCAATCCCTTTCCAAAATTTTTATATCATCTTTTGAAAATTCGTTTTTGCATCGAGAGCAACAAAGCCCTGAAAATAGTGTTTTTATATCTTTTTGAGTAAAGTTTTTCATATCAATATTTTATATTAATTTTTGTAAAGTTTTCAATTATTTGTATGATATATTGTTATTTTACCTTAAAAAATGGGATTAATATACATGTAACCAAAGGAGGTTATCATGGCAATTAACTTAATTTTATTCGGTTTCATTGTCTACACTGCATTGATTGTAGTACCAAGCATTTGGGAAGAATTAACAGCAGAAGGCTAGGGGTAAATTAAGTTTCCATTATCGGGAAATTCACTCCAAAGCTGACATTGTAAAATTAGTTTTTTTGACATCAAGAGTAGTATGGTTCGTTTTTAGTGTAGAAAGTACGTTTAAGAGTTAAACGTAAAGTTTGTTGTGTGAAAATTATAATTCATATATTTTTGAATTATAATAGTTTTATGGATTACTTAAAGAATAAATTTGATATTATGGTAGTTGGAGCCGGACACGCAGGCTGTGAGGCAGCTTTAGCGTGTGCAAAGTTAGGTGCAAAGGTTTTACTTTGTACACTTAATGTTGATAATATTGCGCTTCAACCTTGTAATCCTGCTATTGGTGGGCCTGCAAAATCAACTTTAGTGCGAGAAATTGACGCATTAGGTGGTGTTATGGGGGAAGTTACAGATGCGACTTATCTGCAATTAAAAATTCTAAATTCTTCAAAAGGACCTGCAGTAAGAGCATTGCGCGCACAGTCTGACAAAGCTGAATATACTCGTTATATGCGAAATTTAATCGAAAGTAACGAAAACATTTATCTTAAACAATGTTGTATAACAGAATTACTTGTTGAAAATGATGAAATAATCGGTGCGGTTGATGAATTTGGTATTGAATATAGAACTCGAGCGGTTGTTTTAACAACGGGTACTTCTTTAGAAGGTCGTATTTTTGTCGGTTTACGTTCTTATAGTGCAGGTAGATTAGGGGAAGCTGCAGCGATTGGGCTTTCTGAGTCTTTACACAGATTAGGAATTGAAACCAAGAAGCTAAAAACAGGTACACCTGCTCGTGTAGATAAGCGTACAATTGATTATTCCAAAATGGAAATTCAACCTGGGGATGATGAATTAAATTTCTTCTCATTTAAACCAAATCGTCCAATTCGCAAGACTTATCCTTGTTATTTAACAAGAACAAATGAAGAAACACATAATATTATCAAAGCAAATCTTGATAAATCACCAATGTATCAAGGTCTTATTCACGGTGTTGGTCCAAGATATTGTCCATCAATTGAGGATAAAATTGTAAGATTCGCATCAAATCCTTCACATCATATTTTTATTGAGCCTGAAGGTTTGGGAACTTATGAAGCATATATTCAAGGGTTCTCAACTAGTTTACCGGCTGATGTTCAAGAGCTTATGATAAGAAGTTTGCCGGGATTAGAAAATGCTCATATTATAAAACCTGCTTATGCGGTTGAATACGATTATGTACCTGCTGTTCAAACAACACATTCGTTGATGTCTAAGAAGGTAAAAGGATTGTTCTTTGGAGGGCAAATTAACGGAACAAGTGGTTATGAAGAAGCTGCAGCGCAGGGGTTAATTGCTGGTATAAATGCGTTTAATTATATTAATAATTCTGAAATGTTGGAGTTATCGCGTAGTTCATCATACACAGGAACGTTGATTGATGATTTAGTAACAAAAGATATCCAAGACCCTTATAGAATGCTTACCTCACGCTCAGAGTACCGTCTGTTATTAAGACAAGACAATGCTGATGAAAGATTAACTGAAATAGGACACAAAATTGGATTGATTGACGACGCGCAATATACAAGATTTTTAACTAAACAACAGGCTATAAAAGATGAAAAAGAACGCCTTGAAGCCTTAAAAATTCCTGCGTCAGAATCGGTTAATGAGATTTTGGCAAAATATGGAGAACATATTGAACGAGGAATGAGAGCATCAGAACTTCTAAAACGTCCAAATATGTCTTACAAAATTTTACAAGAGCTTGATGGGTCTACCGCTCATCTAAATGTTTCAAGAGATGTTTATGAGCAAGTTGAAGTTATTATAAAATATGATGGTTATATTAAGCGCCAAGAAGATCAGGTAAATCAAGCAGGTAAACTGGAAAAGTTTAAAATTCCTGATAATATTGACTATGATTCAATTGCTCATATTTCAACAGAAACTAAAGAAAAACTTGCAAAAATCAAACCCAAAACCCTAGCTCAAGCTGCACGTATAGGTGGTGTTAAACCTGCAGATATTTCTATCTTAATGGTTATGCTTGATAAAAATACTATTGCTCGCAAGTGATTTTTACGTGTTTTTCTATATACTTTTTTGTTCGAAGTGGTTTTTTGTATAATTTTAAATCAGAGAATGCGATTGCATTATTATCTTTACAAATTATAGTAAGTGATGATGTTTTTGCATTCTTGGCTATAATATCATTGGGTTTATAATCTGAACTTTTATGTTGTAAAATTTTAATTTTATATGGATTTATAATAAAATAATCTTTTTTATGTGTAATATAACAAGGTAAAAACGGGTGAAGAGCGCGTACAGTTCTTGATATTTCATCTGAACTTTGTGTAGAGAAATCAATCATTTTTTCATCCCCTGAAATATTTGCAAAATATGTTGCAGCTTTCTCATTTTGCTGGATTGGTGTTATTATTTTATCGTTTAAATCCGTAATTAATTCTCGAATAAGTTTTCTTGCTTCTTTTACCGTTCGTTCTCTAAGTTCTTTGGATGTGTCTTCGGGTAAGATTTTTATTTTTTCCTGAGCTAAAATTGGTCCTGAATCGAAGTTTTCATCCATTAAGTGTAAGGTTATTCCGGAGTATTCTTCTCCCTGTAATATTGTTTGCATATATGGGTTTGGGCCTCTATATTTTGGCAAAAGAGATGGGTGAACATTCACTGTTGCTATTTTGGGTATATTAAACGTTTCTTTGGTTAATTTTTCTTTCCAGGTGCCAACAATGATTAAATCTACATTTAATTTAACCATGAGCTTTCTGAACTCTTTTGAGTTTGCGGATTTCATTTTTATTTCGTTAAGTTTTAGTTTTTTTAGCAATGTAACTTCAGGGGCCGAACAAAGCATATCTTTAATGAATAATTTAATTGGATTTGTTGATGTTTGTTCATAGCGAAAAACTCCAACAATTTCAGCACCTGCATCGAGTGCACCAAGCACAATATTTGCAAGCATTAACCCTTTGCCTAAAACAACAACTTTCATGCACTCATTATAAACTAAAAAGTATGTCATTTCATTGCTTTGACATACTTTTTAAATTTATATTAAGTTACCAACACTTTTTTAAACTTGTTCAGCTTGAGCTTCTTCCATCTCTGCAAATTTGTCTCTGATTTGCGCTTGTGCATTTTTTAGCCCGATATATGTATTGATACATTCTTTATTTCTAGCTCTTTCGTGACCGATAGAATGAGCAACACTTGTACCTGCTAAAATCCAAATTCCATTGTTGATAATACCTTTTGCAATAGATTTTACTGATTTAGGTGCAGTTTTTACGATATCAGCAACTTTATTAATAAGTTTGCTTCCGTCTAAACGTGCACTAATCTTGTTAATAAATGGTTTGATTTTAGTCATTGCATTGTTAGCGTACTTTGCAAATACTTTTGAATTCGCAACTTTGCTAGCGATCTTTCCACCCGCAAATAATGCAACTGCTGCTGTAGCCATAGAGCCTATAAATGATAACACAGGGTGTTCTCTGTTGAATTTTTGAGCTTTAGGCATTTTCTTTTCTAGTTTATGTTTAGCATTAAGTGCTAAATCTATAACTGCAAATCCTGCACCCCATCCTGCTGCTGTTTTAGCGAATGAACCAAGTCTGCCAATTCTTGAAGCCGGATTTTTAATAGCTGCAGCCAAACCTGCTGCTAATGGAATGCTATAAATAATTGCATTACTGATTCTTTTGTGTTTTTTAGAGTTTACTTTTTCAGAAGCTGCACTTACGGCTAGCTTTCTTACTGACATATCATCTAATTCAGCAAACGTTCTTAAATCGAAACCTCTTTGATTGCCAAATGTTTGTTTTGAGACCATTTGCGGTGAAATTGAATTTACTTGCATACACACCTTTACCTTTCCACATTTTGATTATACACATATTAAAACGGAAAGTAAAATTTTTTGCTATTTTTTATAAATAAATACACAAATATTTACAATTTTGTTTATTTTTTATATTATTAAGAAATGAATAAATTTAACATCCATACAATGGGCTGTAAAGCTAACCAATTTGAAAGTTCAATAATCGAAGAAAATCTCATTTCTAATGGATTAGAAAAGGTTAAATCAGTTGTTGATGCTGATTTTTATATATTGAATTCCTGTTCGGTTACCCACAAAAGTGATAATGAAGCCTTATACTTATTAAGGGCTGCAAAAAATAAAAATCCCAAAATAATAACTGTTTTAACCGGTTGTTATGCTCAAATTGAAAAAGATAGTTTACTTGAGTATGATTTTGTCGATTATATTATTGGAAATGATGAAAAATTAAATCTGTATGATTATCTAATTTCATCAACAAAATTTGTAGTTAGAGACATTATGCAACAATCTGAATTTAATAAAGTTTCTCTCATTGATACGTCTAAAACTCGTGCGAGTTTAAAAATTCAAGATGGTTGTGATAATCGTTGTACTTATTGTATTATTTGGAAAGCTCGCGGTAAAAGTCGAAGCGCTGATATCCCGTTTATTTTAGAACAAATAAATAATTTTTCGGCTAGAGGTTTTAAAGAAGTTATGTTAACCGGAATTCATATTGGCCAATGGGGTAAAGATATCGGGTTAACGTTATTAGATTTACTAAAAGAAATTGAAGATAAAACAACTATTGAACGTTATCGATTAGGTTCTTTAAGCCCTACTGAAATTACTGATGAGATGTTGGAGTTTTTAAAAAGATCAAATAAGTTTTGTCCGCATTTTCATTTGTCTTTGCAATCTGCGAACGATAAGACTTTACGATCAATGAACAGGTTTTATAAAACTGATGATTACTTAGAGCAAATTGACAAAATTAATCAAGTTTTTGAATTGCCGTTTTTAGGCTCAGATATTATCGTCGGTTTTGCGGGTGAAACTGATGAGGATTTTGAAATTACACGTCAAAATTTAGAAAAATCAGGATTAACTCAAATTCATACATTCCCATATTCTAAGCGAAAAGGTACAATTGGAGAAAGTCTGCCTGATCAAAATTCGGATGAGATAAAAAATAAACGTGCAGATATTGTCAAAAACATTTCGAAAAGAAAATTTACTGATTTTATTAATAAAAATTTAGGGCGTCAGGTTGAATTGCTTATTGAAAAACGCCGAGATAAGCATTCTGGAAATTTAAAAGGTATTACAAGAAATTACCTCACATTACAGATTGTGTCTGAACGTGAGGATTTGTATAATTCTTTACAACAAGTTGTTATTACTAAATATGAAAATGGAATACTTTTTGGCGAAATAATTAATTAAATTTGGTCAACTGATATTGCTTTAAAGCCTGCATATCTTGCTTTATCCATAAGTTGTACCATTGCGCCGTGAGTTGACTCCCCGTCTGATTGAATCAGTAAACCATCAGGATAATCTTTTATCTGTTGTGATAGTATTGTTCCTAAATCCTCTGAAGAAATTTCTTCGTTATTAATGAGATATTTATCATTATGAGTTACAACAACAGTAAGAATTTGTGGTGTATCTTTAACTTGAGATTGTTCGACATTTTCCGGCACAGTCAAGCTTATTCCTTGTTGATCAAGTAGCGGTGCTATAACCATCATAATGATTAGTAACACAAGGAAAATATCTGTTAGTGGTGTTATATTTATTTCGTTAAAGGATTCTCTCATTTTTATTCTCCGTCTTGAGGAATGTTGATTTTTGCAGATTCTTCTAATTCTTTTTGTTCTTTTTTGTTCAAAGGTTCTCCGGCAACAACAAGTTTTTTGTATTCTGCATTCTGAGCCGCATTCATTACATCCATAATAGTAGAGCTTTTTATGGTTTTATCTGCTTTTACTATAACTTCCGGTTTTTCGTTATCACCTTTTAAAGCGATTAATTTGTCTGTAAGTTGGTTTATGCTGATGCTCTCACCGTTTACAAACATCGAGCCGTCTTTTATTATCGAAACTGTCACTTTTGGATCTTCTATATTTACACCATAGTTTACTTCCGGCACATCAACAGCGTTGTCCATAGACTGAAAAGAAGGTGCAACTACCATCATTATGATCAACAGTACTAAAAAGATATCTGTTAAAGGTGTGATGTTAATTTCATTGAACATTTTTTGTTTTTTATTAGTAGAAAATGCCATTTTTATTACCCATTATAATTTAATTTGTGTAGATGAATATTTTGTTTGAGTTTCAGGTTCTGAATCTACAAAACTTAAGAATAGTAATTTGATTAATTGGAAATCATCTTCATAATGTTTTACGATTGATTGGAAAGAGTTGAAGAAGATAACCGCAACAATTGCTACACCAAGACCAAATGCTGTTGCAATCAACGCTGAACCAATACCTGAAGCTACAGCTGCAGCTTGGTTGCCTGAATCTGCTAAGATGTTAAAGGTTAAAAGAATTCTGACAACTGTACCAAACAAGCCTAAGAATGGTGCTACACCACCAATTGTACCTAATATAGTTAAATGACTTTCTAATTTTCTTGTAGCTAAAGCTGCTGAGATATCAAAAGAACGTGAAAATCCGCTTTTTTGCTCTGAGAAAATTCTAACAGCTTCTTCGATAACTTCGCCTATAACTCCGCCACAACGTACTGCAGTATTTTGAGCTGCGTTTAGGTCATTTTTAGATAAGTCTTTGTTTAATTCTCTCATGTAAATTGTAATATCACGTTGATTTTGTTGGTAAAAAGACCATTTGTTAATAACAACGCCTACTACTAGGATTGAGCAGATAAAAATCGGTAATAGTACCGCCCAGTCCATTTTAATCGCTTCAATAAGTAATTCCATAATTTTTTATCCTCACTTTTTTATAATAACTCTAATTAATATTTTGTCGCACCGAATACGTTATAGTCAAATGTAAATTGAATATCTATACTTTGTCCTTTAAATTCAGGTGGTAGCGGTCTGAATGGTGCCGCTAATTGAACCGCATTCAGCGCTGCTTTATCCGCATTTTGTAAACCTGATGATTTGAACACGCTACAATTTAATAGTCTACCGTCTTTTGCTATCTTGAATAAAAGAACAACACGTTTACTTTCATTACCTTTTGGCGGATCCCAATTCATCTTGATTCTGCGCTGTAATTCTCTCATGTATGGTCCAAAATCAGGTTCTCTAATTGCATCAATACCTGGTCTGCCACCGCCACCACCTGGGTTGCCGCCACCAGAGCCTGAGCCACTTCTGCCATAACCAGAGCCTGTACCTGATCCTGCTGAACCGGAACCGTTTGTTTTTGAGCCTGAGCCACTGCCAATAGGGGCTAATGATGGATTAGGAGCATACGTTCCTCCGCCTGTAGAACCTCCTTTTGCAGCAGAACCTGAACCGGCTATTGGGCCTGTTGAGTATTGTCCGGTTTGTGTTCCTCCTGTTGGAACTGGTACTCTAAATGGTGTTCCTGAAGGTTTTGGAACCGGTTTTGGAGTGTTTGTCGGTCGCACAGATGGTCGTTCGGTTGGTGGTGCCGGTCTTGCCGCTTGTGGTTTTGGAATTGCTTGCTGCGGAGTTGTTGCCGGTTGAACGTTTTTCTGTGGAGTTGTTGCTGATGGAGTTTGAGTAACTTGTTTTTTCGGAGTTACCGGTTGTGAAATTCTATCCGTAACTGTTTTCTTTTTCGGAGCCGGAGCAGGTGATGATGGCTGAGGTTTTTTTGCCGGATTAGCTGATGGCATTGATACCGGTTTTTTAGGGTCATTTATCCCGCCTGTCCTAGAATTTCTATCAGCTCTGTATTTTGTGTTTTTGTTCAATGGTGTATCTTCTTTGTCCACTAAAACAAATTCAATATCATTAATTTTTGGTTTTGGTTTTTCAAATATTGCGAAAGTTATTCCGAAAAATGCTAATATCGTCAAGATTAACCACAAAGATCCGATTGCGGTTGGATGTAATATAGATGATATAACCATAGCTTTTTTTAAGCTAATGCAATCTTTATCTTCTCTTGTGACTGCCGGCATTTTGAATTCGCCGTCATTATGTTTGTTTTTTAATAACTCTTTACTATTGCTCGTATTTTCAGTGTATTTACCTAAGATTGACATTTTATTCCCTAACAACAAATATTCTCTTATTTGTTTTAATTCTAGTTAAAATTTGTAAGTTTATTATTGCCCAAATGACTGATTTTCAGTACTAGTTGGGTTTACAGTTATCGGTTGGGTTAAGATAAGTTCGAGTCTGGCATTAACAGGAATTTCAACATCATTACCTTTATCCCAAATTGATTTTATAAGTCCGCCACCTGCACCTACGGCTGTAGCTAAGGCTGTACCTTTTCCAATACTACCTCCGGATAATGGAGATATTATAACACCCGCTAAGGCTCCTGCCCCTGCTCCAACGGCAAGATCTTTTGTGTATTCTTTTGTTACATCAAGTTTTGTTCCGCCTATTAATGTTCCTGTGTAATCATCAGTTTTTACAACCGCAGAAATTGGAATATCTAAACCGGTGGGTGTTATTATTTGCGTAAATCTAAGTGCTAATTTACCGTTCATACTACCGTGTTTAGCTTTTGAGACATCAATTACAGAACCATAAATTGTACTACCAGCAGGTGCTATTCTGTCACCGTTATAATAGAAATCAGAACCTAATGCCATTGTAATAGATTGGCCAGGTGTTGCTGTTTCTGAACTTACAGGTGATGTTACGACAGCTTTAAAAGTTTCGCCTGCGGGAACCGTTACAACTCTTCCTTTTAATGTGTTATTATTTAATTTAAAACTTTCGTTTGTGTAATATGCAGGTTGGTATGTTGCGGGTGTTGTGTTTTGTTGTATATTATAGTTTTGTTCAGCAAAAACGGTATTTATGCTTAATAAAGCAACTGTGGCAAGCAATAATTTTTTCATGAATTAACCCTCCCTAAAACCTTACTTATTATCAATATTCTACTTCAAAAGTATTATAAATGTCAATTTATTAATGGGTAATTATTGTGTAATTGTGTGTGTGATTGGGGTTGGTGCAATTAAAATGATTATTTGTTGTTCTCCTGCCGGTATTTTTTTATGTACGCCCATACTTCTTTTCCCGCCTGGGCGGATTTGTAAAGTCGCGCCTCTGTGATTCCAAGATATACCTTGAAATTTACTTTGATAATGTGGCATTTTTACCCATTGAGAAGGTGGTGTTAACTCTCCGCCTATCAGATTATCGTTCGATGTGTAGATGTAACCTTTTATTGGTATTTCGAAACCATCGGGTATAATTAATTTTGTTATTTTTATTTTCATAGAAGCGTTTGTTCCGATTACCGGTTCGTGTATTTTTTCTATGTAACCAAAAAATTCCGTATTTTTGGGAATTATGTTTGTTTCGTACATAAACAAATCTGTAGTTGATATAAATTTTGTTTTGAACCCTTCAGGACATGTTTCAGTTGATATTTCTTGAGTAGTAATTACAGGTATGAAAGTCCCCACAGGTAATGTAATCTCGTCGTAATTTCTCATTTCAAGTTGTATTGGTTGCACAACTTCTTGTGTTTGGGCTTGTGATATTGCGTTGCAAGCTCCAAGAAATATAATTATAAAAAGTAAACCTAATAATCTTTTCATAAATGTTATTATAACAGTTTTTTTTAGGATATCAAGGTTGAATTTTCTTTTCTGATATATTCAATGTATTCTAAGATTTTATTATAATCTTCTTCCATAACCATTACGCCTCTGATTTTTGATGCGTTTTTAATTCCTGCAATATAATAGGGGTAAAACTTTCGGAAGAATTTGATAGCTACAAGTTCTCCGCGAAGTTTTATTTCTTCATCCAGATGGAGTTTTAAGATATTAAGTTTTTCATCGAGCGTTGGGATTGGTAGCTTTTCTCCGGTTTTTAGATAATGTGCAATTCTTCCTATTAAAGTCGGGTCTCCCAAAATACCTCTTCCAACAGCGATTCCATCTGCTTGGCTTTGTTCTAAGCATTCAATTGCACTATCAATTGATGTAATGTCTCCATTAGCAAAAACCGGAATGTCGACATTTGTTTTTAAGGCTTTAATTTTTGACCAATCTGCTTTACCTGAATAAAATTGCGAGCGGGTTCTTGCGTGGATTGTTATAAAATCAGCTCCGGCTTCTTGCATTTGTTGACCAAATTCAATATAGTTCATTTCATCTTGAGTATATCCTAGCCTAAATTTCACGCTAACAGGTTTATCTGTACCATCTTTGACTGCTCTAACTAAATCTGCAGCTAAACCTGGATTTCTCATAAGGGCTGAACCGTCTTGACCTTTTACTACTTTATTAACCGGACACCCCATATTTATATCCAGCATATCTGCAAATTGTGTTAAGTATTTTGCCGAAAAATTCATTAAGTGAGGTTTATGTCCGCATATTTGGTAAACAATCGGATGGTGGTTTTCGTCAAGTTTTGTGATTTCTGTTTGAACGTTTTGGGCTAAAAATTCAGAACTAATCATTTCTGTTGTTAAAAGAGCGTCAGGTGCGTATTTTCTCACCAGTGAGCGCAAAACGTAATCAGTTATCCCGGCCATTGGAGCCAGGGATACTTTACTTTGTATTAATTGTTTAACTTTATTTTGTTGCATGTTCTTTTAATTCTTCAGCTCGTGCTTTTGCATACTGTTTATATTCATCATCTTGGGCATTTGAATTGGCATAAGCAAGGTAATAATCGTACGCGTCTTTATATTGGCCAAGTGCATCATAATCTGATGCGATTAAATAATTGCAGATAGTAAATTCTTTGTTCAATTCATAAGCTTTTTGCATATCTGCAATTGCTTGTTTACGTTGTTGCCTTGCATCATATATCATACCACGATAATAAAAAGCGTATGCATTCATTGGGTCTTTTGATATTATTTCATTTAGTTTTGACAAGCTTGCGTTGTGATTATTCGCTTCATATAAGGTTATTGCCTCGTTAAGTAAATTAGCTCTATTCATTGAGTCTATAGATTGTAGATATTCTATAGCTTGTGTGTTGTTTTTGTTAAATGTTATTGCTTTTTCTAAATAATTTTTTGCGTTAGTGTAATCCTCTTTTTCTCCGTATAAACATGCGATTGCATAGGCAATATCGCTGTCAATAGGTTTTAATTCAAGAGCCTTTTTATAATAGATTAACGCATTATCCGTATCTTGAAGTTCTTGATAAGCTGTTGCCACCCCTAACATTGTGTTGGCCGTAGCCGGAGTAATTGATAGGTAATGTTGGATCGCTTCTTGATAATTTTTGTTTTTGTATGCATTTGCAGCAAGAAGCAGTTGTTCATCTGTTTTCATTGAGGTTATGTTTTTTATTGTGTCTTGAACAGTTTTGTCACTTGGGAATTTCGATTTTGCACTTTGCAATGTATTTAATGCGTCATTATAATTTTTACTTTGGGCTTGTGCCAGTGCCAAATTTACATACATTTCCGAATTTTGTGAATTTAACTGGATTGCCGCATTGTACATTGTAATTGCTTCTGTAAGTTTTTCTTTTTTATGTAAATCAATTGCATAGTTATATATTATGTTAGAAGGATTTGAGTCCGCCATATTTGTTTTTACATACTCAACAAATTGTTCTGGTGGCAGTGTTTTTTTAGCATTTTCAAGTAAATGAGCTTTCATATATTTGTTGTCAGGGTCAAGTGCCATAACCTTTTTGAAACCTTCTTGAGCTGTTTTTGTATCTCCAAGTTTTTCGTAACATTGTGCTCTGTAAATATTTGCGTTAATATTATTTGGTTCCAGTATTAATACTGATTCATACGCTTTTATTGCTGTTCTGTAATCACCTTTTTGTTGGTATAAAGTACCTGTGTTTATTCTTGTGTTTAAGTTTGAAGGGTCGAGTGTTTCTGCTTGTTTGTAGTAGTTAAGCGCTTCATCAAGTCTGCCTTCTTTTTGTAATATCGCACCTAAATTTGCGTTAAAATTCGCGTTATTAGGTGTGGATTGTACTTTTTTGTTGAATGTTCTTTCCAAAACGTATAGTATGTTTTTATCTTCTGTCCCTGCTTTTTCAAGAACATAACTGTATTCTTTAAGTGCTAAATCGTGAGACCCCAAATTGTCTAAAATTTTTGCATAAGATAATCTTAGGTCTAAGTCTGTAGGTGCAACAAATATAGCTTTTTGGTAAAATTCGGCAGCTTTAGGTTCATTGCCTAAAATTTTCATAATGTCGCCAACCTGTTCAAAGCTACTTTTTTGTAGGTTTTTACTACCTAAGGCTTGATTAAATTCGTATGCCGCGGCTGGGAAGTTGCCTTCTGCGCGTAAACGTTTTGCTGTGTTATATCTGTTTTCTGCCGACATATTAAAATTCATATAATCTAAGCATAAATCTAAATTCTGTTCGACTTGAGGGATGTTAGAAGCATGGTTTCTGGCTTGATTAGTTTCAGGATAATACGTCATGTAAAATAGTGCACTGCGATAATCATCCGCTGCTTTTGCCCAATTGCGGTCTTTATTTGCGTATTCGGTAGCTCTTGCCAAGTATGCGTTAATCAGTCCTATTCTTGCCGAGGTATCTAAATAATTTATTTTTAATGCGCTTTTGAATTCCGTGATAGCTCCGGAGTATTGGTACTGAGTCATGTAGCTTTGACCAAGGTCAAAGTGTTCTCTAAACCCTGCATAGCTTATGCCGTTAAGTAACCCTACTATGATTATTGCTTTTGCTAATGTTGCAAATGTTTTTTTCATGTTTGCTCCCTCTTTCCCACATTTTAGTATAATTTTCTTGTCGTGTATATACACAACAGGTTAATTGTAAATTTCTGTATATAATTCAAAAAGAGTAAGATAATAGATTATCTTACTCTTATAAATCTTTTTAAGTTTTTCATGTTGTTTAAAGTGTCATGTTTTTAAATGCTTCTTCGCCTGTAATAAAGTTTAAACAGTTGTCAAATAAAGTTTGCAGAGGTACGTCAATTTCTTTAACTTCGGTTTCGACCGGCTTTAAGTCGATGTGTTTGAGTTCCATTGTGTTAATCATCTTTCGGATCTGTGCTTTTGTTGTTTTCATACTTGATACTCCTTATTTAATTTGCGGGTAAACATCCTTTCTTTCAACAATATATATATCGACATTTTTTTTATAAACTTTAATTTAATTTAATGAAATCAAGGCTTTTTTTTTTAACCCTCATAAATAAAGCGTTTCGGGGTTTACAAAACTTAATAATAACGTGAGGTTAAATGATAGCTTTATTTTTATTTTTATGGTATTATTTTTTTGTGATGTAACTTTAATATAGGAGATAAAACAATAGCTAACGATACTAGAGTGTCTGCAAAAGACAAGGAAAAAACAATTATGAACGATAAAATCCGTTCAAAAGAAGTAAGATTAATTGACGAAAATGGTACAAATCACGGTGTCGTACCAACCGCAAAAGCCTTAGAAATGGCGGATGATGCAGGTCTAGATTTAGTATTGATTAGCCCAAATCAGGCTCCACCTGTTGCAAAAATCTTAGATTACGGTAAATACAAGTATGAAATGGCAAAACGTGCTAAAGAAGCTAAGAAAAAGCAGCATGTTGTTGAAGTTAAAGAAGTTAAAGTAAGATATAAAATTGATGTTCATGACTATGAAGTTCGTCTAAAAAGTGTTAGAAAATTTATATCTCAAGGTAATAAGGTCAAAATTGTGGTAATGCTTCGCGGTCGCGAAATGCAACATTCTAATTTGGCGTTTGAGCTTGCAAATAGATTTATTGCTGATTTAGAAAATGATCCGATTCAGGTTGAGAAAAAACCTCAATTAGAAGGTAGAAACGTTACTTTATATCTGACCGGTCAATCATAATTTTTTGAAAATAACTTGACATAAGATATTCAGCAGGTATTATTAAATACGTAACCTGCATGGGTTATTCAACTGATTGGCTAGCCGCAATAGCTCAGTTGGTAGAGCAAGGGACTGAAAATCCCTGTGTCCTTGGTTCAATTCCGAGTTGCGGCACCATTAAAGAGAGTCTTTAAGAGGCTCTCTTTTTATTTTTATAATATAATAAAATGGGAATGTGTATTAAAAAAGTTTCAGAAAGGTTGATAAAATGAAAATTAACGCAATAAATTCAGATTATAATACTAATTTTAATGGTTCTATTGATAAGTCATTTGTGAAATATGTAAAGAAAGTACAAAAAGATGTTATAAAAAATTATCCTCCAAACTCAAAATATGTAGCTTATGTTAATGAAACTGCACCTAAAATTCTTGAGAAATTAGATACTTTTATGAAAAAAACATCCCCAGATACAACATTAGTTTTATCTAAACACTCTAAACAATCACATATTAATAAGGATCTTTATTATTTCTTTGTGAATACAAAAACAAATGAAAGTATAGCCGGAGCACATGAGGCATATTATGGCGGGAAAGATTATATGGGGTTTAAGACAATTGGTAAAAAAGTTAAAATCTTAAATGAAACAGTTGGTATATATACTAATGAATGGCCACAACAATCTGTTGGTTTTTTTGCACATATTTTCAATAAACTTACAGACTTTTGTGACACTCTTCAGCCTGAAAATCTTAAAAGAATAGACAAATGGGCATCTGAACTCGTAAAAGATTGTGATCCAAAAGATATTGATAAAATGTTAACACTAAAAGCAAATCAACGTAAATGGGCTGGAATTCCAAGATTAACAGAACCTGAGCTAAAATTTAGAGAGGATATATAAACTTAGTTAATATAATAGTGTGTAAGATCAGTTTTTGTTTAGTTTGTTCACTCTATTACTATATCATTTACCCCTGCGGTAACGTTGGTTATGCATCTCATCCCATCCCCCTTCCCATCCAGGGAAGGGAGCGTTTACACCCGTGCGGAGCACATTGGTTGACTAAACTAACCCACGGTTGGTAGCAAATATTTACCCCCCTTACTATGTCATCCTGAACTGACTAGAAAATCCGATGAGGATACGAAACGTGATTTTCTGTTCCTACTTGCTGTTTCAGGAGCTTTTAAGGTAATTCTAAATTCCCTGCCCCGGATGGGGAAGGTGGCGGAGCCGGAAGGGGTGATTTGAATTGAACATAGCTTCTGAGGATTTTTCACAGGCGGATTTAAGAGAAATTGTATTGAAATTATCTAAAAATAACGAGCATTTAACCTGCGAGAACTTATATGATGCAATAAAAGATTTTGTAGCATCACGTAACCAGGAATTTACAAAACTTGGTTTTCGACAATAAATTAGCCTGTAGGGCGTGTTCAGCAATTGTCATTGAACACGACAAATATATTTAATAAATGTCGTGTTGGATTAAACTGTTCAACACGACCAACTTAATGCTAAAATCCCCAAACTCTTGGTTCTTTCTTCTCAAAATGGGTGTTTGCGTAAACCTTACTCGGATGCACGGTCGAGCCGTGCCCTCTCGGAAAAACCTCAACGGTTCGGTTTTTCCTGCGGCAGAGTGAGTTGCGGCACCATTAAAGGGAGTCTTTGTGAGGCTCTCTTTTTTATCTTATAAGCTAAAAGGGTATATGTATTTGATATTTAAGAGAAATTAGATATTATTACGGCGGGATTTGTTAATACAAATCCCGCCGCTATATCATCCATCATCTTTTAATCAGGTACAAATCACTATCCGACAGAGGAAAATGATGAGCAAGAACCGCCACCGCAGAACGACGCTCCGCCTCCGCAGTCAAATCCGCCGCCACCAAAACCAAATCCGCAATCTCCGCCCAACATTGCGACGGCTGCGGAAAAACCGCCTAAAAATCCACCATCTCCGTCTTCTGACGAAAAATCAAAGCTTGAGTACATTGAATAATCTATTGCTACAGGGTGTTGAGATATAAAAGTATCGAACTCGCCCATTGTTAACAAGCTTTTAGCTTGGCTAATACTCATTGCCAATATTCCTGCATTTTCAACCGGATGGCTTTTGTTTACCTTATTGTTTCTTTGAGCATTAGTATTTTTGCCTGTTTTTGCTTTGTTTCCAAATAGTAATATCATAAGTTACTCCTAATATCTCGTGGTTTACATTTATATAAAGGTTTAAAAATATCTCCAATTTCAGCATGGTTGTTTTTCGTTACAATTCTTAATGTAAATTTAAAACTTTTGGATTAGCTATCTAAACCCATGGGTTGATGTGCTTTTGCAAAAATGGTTGTAATATTGATGTGTAGATTAGGGAGGGAAAGAATTGAAAAGATTATTTTTAATATTCGCATTCTTAATTACATTTATATTTACAAGTGCGGTGGTTAAGGCTGCGGATAATGCTTTGCATACAATTACATTAGAAAAAAATAATGCAGGATACAATATAATACTTGTTTCTGATAAAGTTGTTAAAGTTAATAAAAAAGTTATTTCTGATAACGAATTGATGTTGACTATTAACGGGATTAATTCAGCAGAAACTGTAAATGCAATTTATAAAGGTACAAACAGTATTGACAGTTTGATTATTGAAAATATTGCTCAAAACAAGTTGAGGGTTCATATCAAAGCAGATAATATTAGAAATTCTACTTTGATTGTTGATCCTATTTATGGTGAACCTACAATTGTTGGCGAGTCTCTGCCTCTTGATAAGATTTTATGGTCAGTATTTGTCGTTGCTATGTTTTCTGTAATTTTCAGAATAAGCAAAGAAATAACTGAAGAAGAAGATAAAATTCTTATCAGAAAAGATATTAAAGAAAGAGAAATTGAATTATATCGAAAATATAAACAAGAAATGGTTACCAACCCTGATATGGGGCTAAGTAAAGATTTCAGAATGAAAAAGATGATGAAAAAAATAGACCGCAAAATTGATGAACGTCTTACAGCATCTTTAAGATAAGGTTTAAACCTCAAAAAACTTAAATATATCCCTAAAACATTTTATGTCTGGCAAGTTGAAAAATACTTGCTTTTTTTATTTTTTTAGCCCTATGAAGAATATGTAAGGGCGATTTTTGCATCGCAAAAATCGCCCTTTATTAAACCTTAGTTTCTTCTAATTTCTACTTTAAAAAGTTACTTTCCCCATTTTAAAATTTGATTTAATTACTAAGTTCTAATTTCTGCTACTTACGTCAAGTTCTATTGACCGCCACCGGTGTAGTTCGGTGCCATATCTTTAGCGCCTTGTTGTTCCATTTTCTTCATAGCTTCGTAGTCTTGATTTGCAAGTTCGATTTGAGATTCTAATGAATCTTTTTCTGATTGCAACAAGTCTTCTTCAGCTTTAAGTGGTTCGTATTGCGTTTCGCGCAAATACTCAATGTAATCGGCAACTCTTTGTTCCGCTTGTGACAAATAATCCTGATAGAAGGTATCTATGCTTAACTTGCCTTGGTTTGCTTGGTTTTGCAATGCTGAATATTGGGTTTGTTCTGCTTGTGTTAATTCAGCCCCACTATTCATTTTTTCCAACAACGTCTGTAATTGACCATTTACAGGCAAGCCATTGTACGCAGCTTGCTTAGCAAGCATAGCTTGGCTTTTGATTTGGTTTAGCATAGTTTTTTCTTGTCTTTGGAGTTGTTTGTCCATTTCGGCAGCTTGACGAGTGGCACGAGTCAATCTAGAGCGAACACGCAATAGCTTGGCTTGCAATTGTCTTCGTTGCCTGCCGGCCGATAATTTTCCGAATGCTCCTAATAAGAAAACCATTTTTCTAATCCTTGTGTTGTATTTGTGTCCTCGTATTTATATAAAAAATTTCTTTAATTGATAATTGCTTTTTTTGAGGCGTTTTGTTAAGTTATGTTACAAACTTATGCAATAATTGAGTATATACTTTTTATATCGCAGAGTATCTATCCCAGTATTTACGCGAGTATAGCCTGTTGCTATTTTTTTATTTTTTGTGTAATATTTTATTGATTTTTAATCAATTAATGGGGAGATTTTGCATGTTTAAGAAGATTTTTAACTCAAAAACGATAATTTTTTTAATATTATTGGTTGGTTTATTGTGGTTTATGCCAAAAGTAACAGGCTTATTAATGTTATTATTTGCCTCTTATGTGTTTGCGGCAGCTTTAAATCCTTATGTTAATAAATTACAAGAAAGGGTTAAAAATAGGGCTGTATCAGCTACTATTATTGTTTTAACCGCGATTATAACTCTTTTTGCTTTAATTCTTCCTATTATAATTATGTGTTATAAAGAAATAGAACTTTTCGTTTCAATCATGCCGCAAAAAGCAATGAATTTGTATACATTCATAACAAATATGAAATTATATGGGCGTTCTGTTGCGGATTTTGTGTCTTTGAATCAATTGGCGGAAGCTTCATCTAATATCGCTCAAAATTTACTAAATCAGTCTGTAAACATTACAATGACGGCTATGCAGATGATTTTTGTTACTTTGGCGTTGACTATGTTTGTTTATTATATATTAGTGGATAAACATTATTTAAGAAGTAAGTTTTTGGAGTTCTTTCCTCCGGAATTGAAAGATAAGGCCGGTTGTATATTATATAATATAACATCCAGAGTTGGTAATTATGTCAGGGCTCAGGTTTTGTCAATGATAACTGTGGGGCTTATGGTAACTGTTGTTTTGGCGTTGTTGGGTATTGATTATCCTATTTTACTGGGCTTAATTGCGGGTATTTGTGAAATTATACCCCTTTTAGGTCCGGCAATTGCTATTGCTGTTATTGTTGCAATTGCCTTTCCGTTAGGTGTTGTAAAAATTATTCTAGCTATTATTTTATTTTTAGTAGTGCAACAAATATCAAATTATATGATTAGACCGTTTTTGTTTGGTAAATTTATGAAACTTCATCCAATTACAATTATGGTTGCCATTTTTGTTGCTGAGGAATTTTTGGGTGTTTGGGGGGTAATATTATCTCCGGCAATTGCTGCAACTATTTGTATATTAATAGATGAGCTGTATTTAACTCCGATAAATGAAAAAGAAGTGGTAAAAGAAATTGAACAAAATTAGTGCCGAAACCTTTTTATATGATAGAGAAATAAAAAAAGATTTTGATTATAATATGTGGTTTATGTTTGCCGGACCGGAATCTTTTGCTTTGTCATCTTTGGGTTACTTGTGGTTATATAGATCTATTGATATGCTCGGTGATGTTGATATTGAAAGAGTTTATTCAGATACAAAAACTACTCGTATTATGCGTGATAAAGTCGATTTAATAGGTTTTTCTTTTAGTTTTGACATGGATTTTCTGACAATTTTTAAGTTCTTGGAATGGAATAAGTTTGAATTTAAATCTGCTGACAGAAAAGAAATTGATCCGATATTATTTGCAGGTGGACCTGTAGTTAGCGCTAATCCTGAACCTTATAGTCAAATTTTTGATTTTATTATAATCGGAGATGGTGAAGATGCAAATATAGAAGCGATAAAGCTTTGTAAACAATTAAAAGGAAGCCCGAAAAAAGAAGTTTTGAAGGCTTTATCTCAAATAGAAGGTGTTTATGTTCCATCACTCGAAAAAAATTATGTTAAAAAAACTACTAAAAAATTAACAGAATGTATTTACACCCCGATAATTAGTAAAAATGCGTTTTTTTCAAATACGTTTATTTTAGAAGTGGAGCGAGGTTGCGCAAATCGTTGTGGTTTCTGTTTGGCCTCTTATTTAAATTTACCAATAAGATTTGTAGATTATGAAAAAATTATAGAAACAATTGAATTAGGGCTAAAATATACTAATAAAATAGCATTGTTGGGCGCTCAGATAACTGCTCATCCAAAATTCGGTGATGTTTGTAAATATATTGAAGCTAAGATTGATGAAGGTTTTTCTATAGAGATGAGTGTATCTTCTCTTAGGGTGGATTCTTTTACCGAACCCATTGTTAAAACTCTTGTAAAAGCCGGTCAAAAAAATCTCACCTTAGCTATTGAAGCAGGTAGCGAAAGACTTAGAAAAGTTATTAATAAGAATTTGACAGAAGAACAGATCTATTCAGCAATCGAAGTCGCACAAAAGTGTGGATTAAAAGGTATAAAGTTTTACGGTATGATTGGTTTGCCTACAGAAACGCAAGATGATATAGAAGAAATTGTAAATTTGTGCAAAAGAATAAAAGCAAAATATAAAAGATTTGAGATCTCTTTTGGTTTTTCTACATTTGTACCAAAGGCTAATACACCATTCCAATGGTTTGGACGTGAGGCGGAAAAATCTGTTGAGGCAAAAGCAAATTATTTAAAGAAAGAGTTACATAAATTAGGGATTCAGGTAACAATATCAAGTGCTAAGTGGGATTATTATCAGGCTGTATTGTCCAGAGGAGATTCTAATTTAACTGATTATATGATTGAAGTTTATAAACAAGGTGGAAAATTGGGTGCTTTTAAAAAAGCAGCTAAATCCTTAGGTATAGATACGGATTATTATGCAACAGTCACTTATCCTTATGACAAAGATTTTCCTTGGAATTTTATAGATATTGTTCCCGGTAAAGAATTTCTTATTAATGAAAGTAAGAAATTAATAGGGTTTAGCCAAAATATTTTCTGATAATTGATTCGATTATTTTTGCGGAATTCCCTTTTCCGTAAGGATTTTGTGCAGTTAATCTTGTTTGTTCTTTTGTTTTTGATAAGATTTCGGATGAAATTGAAACAATTTTATCATAATCTGCTCCAACAAGTACTGATACCCCGGCATCGATACCTTCTTGTCTTTCTGTTTCATATCGCATTACAAGTGTTGGACATCCAAAAGACGGAGCTTCTTCTTGAATGCCACCGGAATCTGTTAATATTAATTTTGCGTTTTTCATTAAATATACTAAATATGGATAGTCTAACGGATTTAATAAGTATACATTATTATATTCACTTAATCTTGAATATATTTTACATTTTACGTTAGGGTTCGGGTGAACCGGTATAACAAACTTGTGATCGGTATAAGTTTTTACTAAGCATTCGATAGCATCAAGAATTCTATCTATACGTTCACCGTGGTTTTCTCGTCTGTGAGCTGTTATTAACACCAGCTTATCATCAATAGTAATATTTTTTGATTTAAAAAATTCTTTAGCTTTCTCCATTGTCTCGTTTGAAAGGCAAAATAATGCATCAATAACCGTGTTGCCGGTAACGTGGATTTTAGTCTCCGAAATATCTTCATTTATTAATGCAGTTTTATTTTTGTCAGTAGGCGCAAAATGTAATTGGGCCACACGAGAGGTCATTTGTCTCATAACTTCTTCAGGAAATGGCTCGTAAATATCATAAGAACGGAGTCCTGCTTCTACGTGAAATATAGGAATTTTTCTATAATAACTGGTAAGAGCACCGCATAATACTGTCATAGTATCGCCCTGTACAATTGTTGCATCAACTTTGTTATCGGCAAAAACCTTGTCTAGTGATGTTAGAATACGAGCTTGTATTTCTACTAAAGATTGATCAGGTCGCATACAATCTAAGTTTATATCTGCTTGCAGACCAAAATATGCTAATGTTTGATTGGATAGTTCTTTTTGTTGTTCAGTATTACATATAATTACTTTATATAAATCCGGATAATTTCTTAATTCTAAAATTATCGGAGCTAATTTTATAACTTCAGGGCGTGTCCCAAAGACAAATAATATATTCTTCTTATTCATATTATTGAGTTTATTATAAAAATTATAAATATGCAATTGTCCAAATTATACATAACTATACCCGAGTGCCTAATTCTATCTTAAAAGAATAGTTTACAAAATACACTTGGAGGGATTATTATGTTTGATTTATTTATATTAGAGTCGTGTCCATATTGCCAAAAGGTAATGAGTTTTTTGAAAGATAACAATATTAAATATCATAAATTTGATACATCAAATCGTGATAATGTCTTAAGGTTAATGACTTTAGGTGGTAAAGACCAAGTTCCATTTTTATTTAACGAGGAGACTGGTGATAGGATTTATGAGTCACAAGATATAATAAATTATGTGAAAAATTTAAAAGGTATATAACTATGGTAAACAATTATAATAAACATATTGAAGATGTAAATGAATGTACATCCAGAGGGACTTGTTCTGTATCGCCATCAATTGCCGCACTTCAAGAAGTCGCTTTTTTAATGTTGCAACAAATTTCTCACTACATATTATTACTAGAGCAACTGGGCGCCAGAAATGAAAGTGTCTCTAATCGACTCGCAATTTCTTTGGCTAGTTTAGTTTCTGTAAATGAGTTTAGTGATACCCAACTGTTTTCTATTATTAAAAATGAGTATTTTTTATTGAAAAACACTAAGGAGACTTATTTAAACTTATGTAAAACAAGTAATATATTACCTAAGCGTTTAAAAAACGGTATAAAATTTTTTGAAAATACAAGTTTGCCACAAGCTATTGCCCTTGGTGAGAAAATTATCTTAGACAGATATAAAAAATATGATAATGAGCAGAAAAATCTAATTATAATTTTAGAAATGATTTTAAAAAGCGTTTGTTTTAATATTTCAAATCTTTTGGATTTTGGTGAAAATGAAAGTTCTAGTATTGATTTCATAATAAATATTTTGGATCTGTTTAATCATAATAAAATAAATTCTCAAAAATTAATACAGCTTATTTCAGAATTGTCTGTTTTAGATGGTGAATTACAGCTAAAAATTAGTGAATTATTATTGGATAAATTTGATGGGCTTTCTGAAACTAATGTGTCTCACTCAACAGCAAAAGGTAAAGCTATTTTGGTCTCAGGAAATAATTTTTTTGATTTGTTAAAACTTCTAGAGGCTACTAAAGATATTGATATTGATGTGTATACCCACTCTAATCTATTAATCGCTCATTCCCTTAATAAATTTAAAGAATTTGCTAATTTGAAAGGTCATTTTGGTGATAAAACAGAAAATTGTTTGATTGATTTTGCAATTTTTCCGGGTGCTATTTTGCTTACAAAAAATTCCGTTAATAATACGGAATATTATTATCGAGGAAGATTATTTACTACGGATTATATAGTACCACAAGGTGTTATTAAAATAGAGAATAATAATTTTGGGCCCTTAATTGAGGCTTCAAAAAATGCAAAAGGTTTTATGAAGGGTAAAATAAAGCCGGACAGTGTTGTCGGTTATAATTTTATTGATTTAGAACGAGATTTAGATGTTATTTGTACAAAGTTTAATAACCAACAAATAAAACATTTGTATTTCGTTGGTATTGATGCTCATTTGGAAATTCAAAAAGAATATTTTAATGACTTTTTTAAAGAATTGAATGATGACGAGTTTGTGATAAGTTTTTCATATTCGAGTTATAAAGATAATGTTTTAACTATTCCTGTTGGAAATTATACCCCTGTTGTATCAAAGATTCTGGTTGAAATATTTAATAAAATTTCTATTGAAGATGAACGTATAACTTTCTTTTTTACAACTTGTGATGTTATGAGTGTTTCCGGTTTAATTATGCTCAAAAAACATAATGCGAAAAGTTTGTATATGGTTAAATGTCCACCCATGCTCATAAATCCGTCTGTATATGCAACTCTGCAATCCAAATATAATGTTAAAACTACAACGGTCGCAACTAAAGATTTAGATAATATACGTAACAAAAAAAGCACTCAATAGTTTGAGTGCTTTCTTTTATATTAACTAAATAGTATTAGTATCTATAGTGAGCGAATGCCTTGTTAGCTTCAGCCATTCTGTGAGTATCTTCACGTTTTTTGCAAGCTGCACCTTGACCGTTTGAAGCATCAAGTAATTCGTTAGTTAATTTATCGATAAATGATTTTCCGCCTCTTTTCTTAGCTGCTTCAATCAACCAAGAAGAAGAAAGTGCGAAACCTCTGTCTGCTTTAACTTCGATTGGAACTTGGTAAGTAGAACCACCGATACGACGAGCTTTAACTTCCAATAATGGAGTTGCATTTGTCATCGCTTTTTGGAAAATTTCGATTGGATCTTCATTAGTTCTTTCTTTAATTCTTTCCATTGTTGCATAGAAAATCTTTTCTGCTAATGATTTTTTACCACGTCTCATAATTCTATTGATAAATTTTGAAATATCAACGCTATTATATACGGGATCTGCTAAAGGTATTCTTCTTGCAGGTTTAGAACGTCTTGACATTACTTCTTACCTCCCTTTGCATTTTTCTTAGCACCATATTTTGATCTACTTTGAGTTCTGTTAGCAACACCTGCAGTATCTAATGTACCACGAACGATGTGATAACGAACACCAGGTAAATCCTTAACACGACCACCACGAATTAGAACAACACTGTGTTCTTGTAAGTTGTGGCCAATACCCGGAATATATGAAGTAACTTCAAATCCGTTTGTTAATCTTACTCTGGCAACTTTTCTAAGTGCTGAGTTTGGTTTTTTAGGGGTTGTAGTATAAACCCTTGTACATACTCCACGTCTTTGAGGACAATTCATCAAAGCCGGAGATTTAGTTTTGTCTTGAAGCTTTTTACGTTCTGCACGTACAAGCTGGTTAATAGTTGGCATAATTTCTCCTTTTAATTTTACCAATTTGCCCATACACAAAGCTTTTTCGAAACGCTTGGGCGTCACATTTCGGCTTTTTACACTTAATATACCAGCCGTCAAATCCAGCACGAAAATTTCGACTAGTACAGTATCTATCAAACATCAACCAAACTCAATTGTCAAGAGGTTTGTAACAGGATAATAAGTTGTAATTATTTATTTTACGGCCCTGTCAATTATTCGTCTTGAAACCCAATAAACCCTTGGGTATTTACCCATCGCAGATAATATTGCCATGTACAAAATTAAACAAGTTGTGAAGGCCTGAATAATTGAATAATTAAAAAAGACAGGTACGTTAAAGATAAATGACACCTGAGCTACAAGATAATCTAAAAATGGTATAAACGATAGCATTTTAAAGATTAATCCTAGAGTCATACCGATTACAAAAAATAATAATGATATAAAAATAGATTGGAATACATTATATTGTAAAAATATAGAAGGCTTCCGTTTTTTGAAATAATAAAGCACTAAAACAATCATACCAACCCAACCGGCTGATAAATATGTTAGACAGCTAACAATTCTATCGAATAATCCGACAGAAGTTCTTTTTTTCATTATAATTCTCCGCGTACAGATTTTACGTAGTCTTCTATAACTTGGCTGTATATTAATCGGTATTCATCGTTATCCGGAGCCAAGCTAATTGAGGCTCTGTATGAATGAATAGATTGTTCTATATCATTATTCAAGTAGTGTGCATTACCAAGTAACATGTATGTTTCAGGGTTATTTGGTTGAACTCTTAATGCTTTTTTGTATAATTCAATAGCTTCTTCAATTCTATTATGGCTAGAATAGAAGTTAGCTAAAAGAACAATAGCATTAGCTGATTCTGGATCAAAATCAATAGCTGTTTTAAACATTTCTTCTGCGCGAGCGTATTCTTTGAACTCTGTAAGTGAAATAGCATAACAAATATAGATTTTGTATTTGTCATCAGTCATAGATAAAGCTTTTTCATAGTAAGCATACGCTTGTTTATCGTCTTTAGTAAGAGTTAAAGCATTTGCAATACATACTGCAACCAATTCATTGTTTGGGTGTAATACGAAAACTTTTTTGAATAATTTTAGGGCAGTTTCGTAGTCGTTTAATTTGAAACATACGTTACCCATATCTATTAAAGCATTGCAATTTTCCGGATCTAATGATAATGCTTTTTCATAATACGCTTTTGCTTCAACGTAATCTTCTATATCTTGGTATAAAAGTGCAATTGCATTATATATATCAGGGTTATTTGCATTTAAATCTATTGCTCTATTGTAGTAGAATAAAGCTTTGGAAAAGTTTTTCCACTCTGCAAAAACGTTTCCTATATTAAAATAAATCAGATAATTTTTTGGATTGATTTCTAATGCTTTATTGTAATATGACAAGGATTTTCTGAAATCTCTTTCATAGAACCACATTGTGCCCATACCGACAAGAGCTTGTACATCATCCGGTTTTATAGCAAGTAAACTATCTAAAACGTTCATCACTTTATCATAATCCGGTACTTGCATGTACAATTCTGATAGTTGATGGTATAAATCTGTGTTTTTTGGCTCTTTTGCCATTCTTACGACTAAGTCGTTAATCTTCTCATTTAAACTTATATTTTCCATATCATCATTGTAGCCGATAAATTTATTTTTGTAAATGACATTAATATATCTTCATAAATTACTCAATTATTAGCAAAATTTTTGAAAAGTATTTTTTTATATATATAGTAGTAGTTTAATGTAGGAGTTTTTTATGGATAAAGTTAATATGTCAAATGTAGGCTTGAATAATTTAACAGATACGCAAAAGGCTGAGGTTAGAAAAGCTGTTGTTGAACATTATAAGCATAAGAAAAATGATTTACAAAGAACTCCTGATGCTGATTGTTATGTATGCAACAAAACAGAAGAACGTTTAGGTAGCCCTGCAAAAGCAATGGCATCTTTCAATCCTGCAGCCGTTATGGCTACTGCAACAGGAATTATTCTTGCTTTTGAAAAATTAGCAGAAGCCGGATTTAAGGTTTATGATATGTTTGTTGAAAGATTTGGTAAACCGGCAACTAAAGAAGAAGAAATGGCTTTAAGAGCTGCGCTTGATCGAGCTGCGTAGTTTATAACGGTGTGTAATCTGAATAAACTAAACTTGCCCAGTTGTCAAAATAACTTATTTGAGTTGCACTACCTGTTCTTATAAATATATTTGACAGGTTTTTTGCGGGAATTTTTAAGGCTGCGCAAATTGCAGCTTGTATTATTTCCGGGTGAGTTACTATAATAATTCTATTGCCAATATTTTTTTCAACTAAGTTCTCTATAATTTTATTAACTCTGTCAATTAGTTCTGTAGAACTTTCCGTATCTTGCAATGTTGTGTGAGGGTTATTTAATAGGCTCGTGTATCCTTCCGGATATTTGTCTAACAGTTGAGATACGGTTAACCCATTTAATTTTCCAAATTTACGTGGGGTAAGTTCTTCCACAACTATATATTCCTGTTTGAAAAGTTTTCCGACCATCATTGCTGATTGAACAGTTCGTATAGATGGTGATGTATAGATGCTATCGTTTTTAACCCCTCTGTTTTTAAGGTATTTTGTAAGGTTTTCCATTTCTTCAATACCTAATTCTGATAATGGAGGGTAGTTACCGGCATCTGATAATCGTCCTTCTTCAGAATGAATTGTTGCTCCGTGACAAATGAATGTTATTTTACATTTTCTTTGAAAATACATATTAAACCACCTTTTGTTGTTTACATTATAGCATGCTTTTTGTTTTTGCGGTAGTATTAAGTAAAAAAGGAGGGGGACATGAAAGGTACAGCTTTTAAATTCGGAGACGATATTTCTACAGATCATATTGCGCCGGGTAGATTATATCACCTACGTTCTAATCTGCCGGAGTTTGCAAAACACGTTTTGGAAGATGCAGATGAAACCTTTGCATCACGTATGAAAAAAGGCGATTTTGTGGTTGCAGGAAGTAATTTTGGTTTGGGTTCTTCTCGTGAGCATGCTCCATTAATTATGAAAATAGCCGGAGTTGGTGCTGTTTTAGCAAAATCGTTTGCAAGAATTTTTTATAGAAATGCTATAAATATAGGGCTTTTAGCTATAGAGTGTGATACGGATTCTATTGATGAAGGGGATGAGTTAGAGCTTGATATTGAAAAAGGCATTATTACCAATCTTACAAATGGTGCGATTATTCAAATAGAACCATTACCACCTGTAATGATAAAATTATTGGAAGATGGTGGACTTGTTGAACATATTAAAAAGAATGGTGATTTTAAGCTTACGGATTAGTTACAATCGGTAAGGCGTTTAATTTATTATCTTAATATATTGAGTTTAAATAAAGAGTATTATATCCTAGAGAACATATATACATCAGACAAAGGGAGAAATTATGAATATTCAAGAAAGAATGGATAGCATAAATGAAGTTATTAAAAATATAGCAGAATTTATACAGACTAATGAAGAGGTAAAAACGGATTTTGAAGAATACCTAAGAACCATAGGTGCAAATGCAAAAAATGGTATTCCTATTCAAACTGCTTGTTTTAACTACATTTTAGAACGTAATTTAGGGGAAGAATTAAAAAGTATTCCTCAACTATATCTTGAAAATTCAAAGGGTTTAGACAGTGATGTTAAGAATATTGTTACAGCTATTGATGATTCAATTTCTTCTGTGTTTGAAATCAAGAAAGTTACAAAAAGTGGTTTTGAACTTTTAAATATCGTTAATGAGCGTAAGTATATGGTTGTTTCATTAATGAAAATGACAACTTTAAGAGGTCTTGGTTCCGGGGATTATGTTATTGCAAGAATTGTAAATATAAATGGTGATTATTATCTGTTAGAGATTTCAGGAGTGTTGCCAGCAACTAAAAAAGATGATGCGTATAGATTTGCTGTAGCTAAAATTATACAAAATCCTGAACTTGTTTATCTTGATAATCCTGAAAAACAAAAAGAAATTGAAGAAGATGTTGCAGATATTAATAAGAAATTCTTGGAGTTTTTCGGCACTAATGAAATTATTACAACAAATAAATATGCTGATGATATCATTGGAATTTTTAATGATTATGCTGAAGAAGGTAAGATGGTTGATTATAAAGAATTAATTGTCGAACCCGAAGAATATAAATTCTTTAATGTCAGTGAATTTAATAATTCCTATGATAACTTCTTGGAAAATTCGTTGGGCGGTTTTTCTTCGCACAAAGAAACTTATGATGTTGGCATAATCTATGATGAAGAACTTGGTTTATATGCTATTCCGTTTTATGGTACATTTAATAAAATTTTTGAGGTTAAAGATTATACCAAGATTGTTAATTATGATTCTTGTATTAAATATTTCTTGCAGAATGATAAATATTCTGCAAATTTAATCAGAATGGTTGCATCTAAGCATAAGAATTTTATGGGAATTGTTAATTCCGTAATTGCCAAAAATTATACTTTAGAAGAGTTATTACGTAACTATAAGCGTCGATATATTAATAATAAGATTATATCTTCAACAACTGTGTTGTATCGTTCGAATGCTTTTTCAAGTACGTTAGGTATAATAGAGGACAATGAAAATAAACCGGAAATAGATTTATCTCAAAAGGTCGGTAGAAATGAACCTTGTCCTTGTGGTAGTGGCAAGAAATATAAAAAATGTTGTGGAGCAGTTGCTTAAATTATAATTTATGATTAAACAAATTAAATTAAAGGATTATATTTTAATAGATGAACTTTGTGCCGGTTTTGATAATGGTTTGAATATAATAACCGGTGAAACAGGCGCGGGTAAAAGTATTATCCTGAATGCAATCGATTTGGTTTTTTCATCAAGGGTTTCCAAGGATGTTATAAAAACAGGTTGTGAAAAAGCAATTATAGAGATTATTTTGAGTAATACAAAACATGACTTGACCGAATTTTATGAAGAAAACGGTATTGATAATTGGGGTGAAGAGATTATTATTACTAAAGAGATTACTCAAAATGCTGTTCGTTCAAGAATTAATGGAACCCTAGTAAATCAAGAGCTTTTAAAAAGTTTACGTACTCTTTTTGTTGATATTCATTCACAGCATCAAACATATACTTTTTTGCAGCCGCAATATCATATTAATCTGTTGGATTCTTATGGTAAGGATGATTATGGGATATTATTGGATGATTATAAGTCTAAGTTTGATTATTATGAATCTTTATTGGCGCAACTTGATTTAGCAAAAAAATCTGCAAATGCCACTGAATCTCAAATTGATTTTTTGAAGTTTCAAATAAACGAGATAGAAGAAGCTAATATTCAAAATCCAACAGAAGATATTGAGCTGGAAAAAGAACTTGAGGTTTTAGTAAATGCCGAAAAACTGAAGGAATTGACCGGAAGTTCTTATTGGACGATTAATGGTGATGATGGTTCTATTTTAGAGGTTTTGTCAAGAATTAAAACTGATATTGCTAAAGCCGTCGGATATGATTCAACTCTGGAAGGTTTAAACAGTCAGTTGTTGGATACTATTGAGAATTTAAGAGATTTATCATCAGAGTTAAGAAATTATAGTCAAAACTTGAATAATGATACTGAACGTCTTGATGAAATTCAGTCGAGGTTGTTTCTATTTGATAAATTAAAAAGAAAATATTGTGGAACTTTAGAGGGAGTTATAGAAACTTATAATAATTTATCTGATGAATTAGCCGGAATTGAATTTTCTACTCAAAATGTTGAAAAATTAGAAAAAGAGATTTCAGAGCAACGAGAGTTGTTATTGTCACTTGGTCGAGTAATAAGTGAGCATCGTCAAAATTATGCACAAGTTTTGTCTGTATTAATTCAGGATAAATTGGCGTGTCTTGAATTACCAAAAGCTCGATTTGAAATCAGGATTTTGCCGAAAGATATTTCTGCTAATGGTATAGATAATGTTGAGTTTATGATTTCGACAAATATATCAGAGGATTTAAAGCCTCTTGCAAAAGTTGCATCAGGTGGTGAAATTTCTCGAGTTATGCTTGCTATAAAATCTATATTCGCACAAAACGATGAAATTGATACCGTAATTTTTGACGAAATTGATACAGGTATTTCCGGTAAAGCAACCCAAAGTGTTGCCGACGAAATGGTGGAGTTAAGTAAATCTCATCAAATTATCGTCATTACTCACCAAGCTATCATAGCATCCAAGGCGGATAAACATTTTTATGTGAGAAAATCCCAACAAGATCAGACAAAAGTCGAGGTTTATGTTTTAAACGGCGAAAATAAGGTTAAAGCATTGGCAGAACTAGCCGGTGGTAATATTAATGAGCAGTCTATTGAATTTGCGAAATCTCTTTTAGAGTCAAAATAATAAAAACTGATATCAATCGGGGGTGATATCAGTGATGAAAGATGATGAATATACAACTATGAGTAAGTATGATTAGTTTTCTATGTAGTCTTTGAGATAAATGTATTTTTTATTATTTCTAATTTTTTTAATTGCGCAATCTTCGATTTGTCTTATTCTTTCTTTTGAATATCCAAGAGATTCTCCCAGTTGGGCAAGAGTTTTAGGGGGAGAGGAATCAATTCCGAACCTGGAAATTAGAACTTTCCGCTCTCTATCTGTTAACTCTTCAAACACTTGAGGTAATCCGCTTTTTAAAAATTCTTCTTTGGCGTTTTCTTCAGGTGAATTGCATGTTTTATCCTCTATATAATCTCCAAGACATAAATCATCTGTGATTGCGGTTTCTAAACTGACAGGTTCAAGCATGATTGATTGGCTTATTTTTCTTAATTTATTTATCGGCACGTCAAGTTTTTCGGCTAATTCTTGCTCTGTTGGTTCTCTATTTAATTGTGAGTATAAGTAAGAATAAGCTTTTTTGTATTTTCTGATTTTATCTGCCATGTGCACGGGTATTCTTATAGATTTTGAATTGTTTGCAATTGCTCTGATTATAGATTGTTTTATCCACCATGTTGCATAGGTTGAGAATTTGAAATTTTTACTGTAGTCAAATTTTTCGACAGCCCTTATTAAGCCGATAGAACCTTCTTGGACAAGATCCATAAACAACACACCTTGTCCAACGTAACGCTTTGCAATGCTTACAACAAGACGTAAATTAGCTTGGATTAGTTTTCTTTTTGCGATATTGCATTTTTGCTCTTTTATCAGCTTGCCTAACTCTTTTTCATCTTCTGCTTTTAGTAATTTAATTTTACCGATTTCTTTAAGATAGGTTTGTAAAATGTCGTCTTCATGTGCTATTGCATTGAAGCATTTTACTTCGTTATCCTTTTCTTCAATGTCAAGATAAGTCGGATAATAATTTATCGAATTTAAGCTCTCTAGATTTACTCCCACCATAACCTCCATTTGTCTTTTATATCTTCTGTATTTTATTAGACGAAAGTTTTATAAAAAAGTTTCAACAAATTGCTTGACATTAAAATTTGTTCTTGTTAATATAAATCTTGCGGAGATTAAAACCGCTAACGTAACACTAGTTTGAAAATTAAATAGTAATTTGGGTGTTTAGCTCAGTTGGTAGAGCGTCTCCCTTACAAGGAGAGGGTCGGGGGTTCAAGTCCCTCAACACCCACCATTTATTTAAGAGCCGTAAGGCTCTTTTTTAGTGTGTTTTGAGCAGGTTTGTTATTGAATTAAGTCTATGCAAATTTCATCAAGTGGTGATATTTTTACTTCTTCAAATTCTTTTTCGATATCAACTTTTGTACCTTCTGGGGTCTGTTTGGTGCGCAAACAATCATCTATATTTGAAATTATCCATTCATCATGTTTTCCTCTGTATGCTACATTATGAGCTTCCGGCCCACCCCTGAATTTTGAATAAGGTATTTGAAATTTTTGTAATAGTTTTTCAAAGTTTTCAAACAAATTCCAACTCTTTTCACTCATCATATATCCATAATTTTTGGAACCCAACAATAAAGCTTGTATGTTTTTAGAAGTTAAATCTACCTTTTCTTTTATGAAGTTTTCAATCTTAGAAAAATCAAAATTTTCTTCTCTTGTAGGGCAGATATGTAGCATAAATACTTTTTGACCGTCTGTTATTCCGCAAACTGAACAATCAATGATATCTGTTGTATATGCGCTATCTGAAATAACACTTTGTTTTACAGTCCAAGGATAGCCGACATATTGATTTTGCGGCATAGTTCTAACTTCTTTGTAGAACATCTTTGGAGGAATAAATTTAATTCTTGAGGTAAATGATATGTTTTCCATTGTAATTTCTTAAAAATACTGAATATAATTAATTGCTTGTTTGTTAAAAAATATTAAATAACTGATATTTTATGTATAATACTTTTATGAAAGTAAATGATGAACATGTTGTAAAAATAGAAAAGCTTACAAATCTTGGGCTTGGATTAGCTAAAGTTGATAATTTTGTTGTTTTTGTCGAAAATACTTGTCCTGAGGATTTGGTTAGGATTAAACTTACCAAGATTAATAAAAGTTATGCAAATGCAACTTTTGAAATTATAGAGCCTTCGCCGCATCGTGTTGAGCCATTTTGTCCTATGCAAAAGGTTTGTGGTGCTTGTCAACTTCAGTTTGTCGATTATGAGTTTCAGTTGAAAATAAAACAGCAAATTGTTCAAGAAACTATTAAAACAATTTCTGGGTTAGATATTGAAATTCCGCAGGTTATTCCCAGTCCTGATACAATAAATTATAGACACAAAATTCAGTATCCGATTTCTCAAACAAAAAATTCCGGTAGAATTTTGGCAGGGTATTATAAACCTAAATCTCATGAAATAGTTAATATTAAGTATTGTCCAATTCAACCACAAATATGTGATGAGATAATTCAATTTATCAGAGATAAAGCGTTTGATTTTGGAATACAAGGTTTTAATGAAAAAAAACATACCGGAGATTTGCGTCATGTTGTTATAAGAAGTTCGGCTTATAATAAAAAGAATTTGGTGGTTCTTGTTGTTAATGCTACAAAAACTTTTGATAGATTGAAGGATTTTGCAAAATCTATATATGAAGAATTTGAAGAAGTTTGTGGCGTTTGTGTAAATTATAATTCTAAAAAGACTAATGTTATTTTAGGGGCTAAAAGTGAATGTTTATATGGCGAGGAGTTTGTTGAAGAACAAATTTTAGATAAGATTTTTAAAATTGGTCCAAATACGTTTTTTCAGATTAATCCAAAAAGTTCTGAAAATATTTTTAGATATGTTAGAGATTATATTTGTGCGAATTTCGAAAATCCTCTTGTTTTAGATGCTTATGCCGGAATTAGTTCATTCGGGATCGTCATATCTGACGCCTGCCAAAAAGTCGTAACTGTTGAAGAAAATTCTGAATCTTGTGAGTTAGCAAAAATTGTAGCAAAAAACAACAATGTTAAAAATATTGAAATAAATAATATGGACGCAGGGAAGTTTTTTGCAAAAGAAAAGCGACAATTTGACGTAGTAATATTAGACCCCCCAAGAAAAGGTTGTACTGAACAATCTTTAGATGAAGCTTATCGATTAACTAATGATACTATTGTATATGTGAGCTGCAATCCGGCAACTCTTGCCAGAGATTTGAAATATCTGACTCAAAAAGGGTGTAGGGTGGAATCAATTCAACCTTTTGATATGTTCTGTCATACATATCATATTGAAAACGTTGCAATAATCAAGAAATAAGAATCAATTTAACCTTTATTAGATGTGTTTTTTGCTGCTTTTTGAGCTTTAGCAAGTTTTTCCGCTTTGTCGCACTCTTGCATCATTTCATAGATACTTCTGTAACTTAATCTCTGTGGCAGTGAATATGGAAAATCTAAAAAGTCCTTAGCCATATTCATATTACGTTTAGATTGCTTTGGAGGAACTTTTCTGGCATGGTCAAATGAGTCGACCATATATCTTTTTAATGTTTCTAATTGAAAATCGTCAAGTTTTGGAATTTCTTCTTCAAAAACTTTTTGAATTTTTCTATATTTAGGGTCCAAATCTTTATGACAGAACATCCATTTGTAATATTGATCCTGAATATCTTTACTCAATTCCATATCACGACCCATAATTTGTATTTCAACAGGCTTACCATTAGGCAATAATGCATTTAAATGCACAGCAGTATAGCCACTTTCCTTTGGTTTTGAAATTATTTCAGGATAGATACCCATTTTTTGGCAAACGGTTTCAAATTTATTTAATGTTGATTGAGAAACATAACTATCTTTACTTGTTAGACGATAATTTTCAACACTTACAGGTTTAAACTCACCTCTGGTAACCATTTTACCTAATTCTTTAAACAACTTGTCATAATCCTGTTGAGTACCAGCTCTCATAACAATACGGGTACCTCTTAAATCACCCACATTGTCAATTTCTCCTTTTGTAATCATATCCTCTGGGATTTTATCACCTAAAGAACGAGCACTTTTAGCTCTCCCTTTAATCCCTGCAGTACCTGCGACAATAGGATTATCTGGATGCGCAGGAGATTCTACAAGTCCTTTCAAACCGGCCTTTAAAGTTCGAACAAACTTATCAACATCTTTTTGAGCTTCAGCAACAATATCTTGTAATACACCATAAGCAACCCTGTCATTTCGCATTAATAAGATTTTTTGCATCGGACTTGCAGTAAAAGATACAGTATCTTTTGCTAACGGAGCAAGATTAGGATAAGTTGTATTATTAGATTTTACAAAACTATCCTTTTGAACAGAATTATTTTTCTGTATATTGTTACGATTGAATAATAAACTTGGGGTCAAAAATTGTATATTCATGAAATTCACCTTCTACTACACTCTTATTGTAAGTCGAATAAATCAAAAAAATTTACTTATATTTTAAAGATTACTTCAAATTGTAACATTAATTTACATAGCCAAAAATTGGTCAAAAGTTTTGTTTGTATTATCATGTGGGGGTACAGTTGTAATTAAGTTAGCATAAATAAGGAGGGTTAAATATTATGCCAGGAAAAACAATTACAGTTGATGGCAACTATGCTGCCGCTCACGTCGCTTATGCGTTGAGTGAAGTATCAGCAATCTACCCTATCACACCTTCATCTACAATGGGTGAATGGATTGATGAATGGGCTTCTCAAGGTAAGAAAAATATCTGGGGAAAACAAGTTAAAGTTGCAGAAATGCAATCAGAAGCAGGTGCTGCAGGTGCTGTTCACGGTTCATTAGCAGCAGGTTCTTTAACTTCAACATACACAGCATCACAAGGTTTATTACTTATGATTCCAGTAATGCACAAAGCTGCAGGGGAAATGCTTCCTCACGTAATTCACGTTTCAGCTCGTGCATTAGCTGCTCAATCATTGGCAATTTTCGGTGATCATACTGACGTTATGGGTTGCCGCAACACAGGTTATGCAATGTTAGCTGCTAACTCTGTTCAAGAAGAAATGGATATGGCTTTAGTTGCACATTTAGCAACATATAAAGCTAAAGTTCCTTTCCTTCAATTCTTTGACGGTTTCAGAACTTCTCACGAGATTCACAAAATCGAAGAAATTTCATACGAAGATATTGCAAGTTTAGTTGAACCTCAATATATAGAAGAATTCAGAGCTAGAGCTCTACGTCCTGAAGCTCCAATTTGTAAAGTTGGTGCTCAAAACACTGACGTATATTTCCAAGGTCGTGAAACAGTTAACAAATACTACGATGCAGTTCCAGATATCGTTCAAGAATACATGGATAAAGTTGCAAAAATTACTGGTAGACAATATCATCCATTCGATTATGTTGGTGCTCCAGATGCAACTGATGTTATCGTAGCTATCGGTTCTGGTTGTGAAACTATCGAAGAAACAATTGAGTACTTGAACTCTACTCGTGGTACTAAATACGGTTTAGTTAAAGTTAGATTATACAGACCATTTGATGTTAAACGTTTCAACGAAGCATTACCTGCAACTGTTAAACGTATTGTAACATTAGACAGAACAAAAGAACCAGGTTCTATCGGTGAACCTCTATTCTTAGATGTTGTAGCTGCTCTAGAAAACAAAGATATCAGAGTAATCGGTGGACGTTATGGTTTATCATCTAAAGAATTTACACCATCAATGGTTCTTGCAGTGTACAAACACTCAGAAGCTAATGGCTTCCACGGCTTCACTGTTGGTATCGAAGATGACGTTACTAACTTATCATTAAAAGTAACAGAACACATCGTAACTGAACCAGTTGGTACAACTAACTGTATGTTCTGGGGCTTGGGTTCTGATGGTACTGTTGGTGCTAACAAAAACTCAATTAAAATTATTGGTCAATATACAGACAAAGATGCTCAAGCATATTTTGCTTATGACTCTAAAAAATCATTTGGTGTAACCGTTTCTCACTTGAGATTTGGTGATAGCCCAATTAAATCAACATATTTAATTACGGCACCTGACTTTGTATCTTGCTCAACTCACGCTTATGTTGGCAGATATGACCTATTAAAAGGTATAAAAGAAGGTGGTACATTCTTACTAAACAGTCCATACACTAGAGAAGAAGCATTTGCTCACTTAACTCGTGATATGCAAAAAACAATCATTGACAAGAAAATCAAATTCTACAACGTAGATGCAGAAAAACTTGTTAAAGAACAACCTGGCTTAAGAGGTAAGGGTGCTAACACGGTAATGATGGTAGCTTACTTCAAAGTTTCTGGAATCATTCCATTCGAACAAGCTTACGAAGGAATGAAAGAAATGACTATCAAAACATTCAAGAAAAAAGGCGACGATGTTGTAAATATGAACTTAGCATTAATCGATGCTGCAGTTGATGCTTGTCAAGAAGTTGTAATTCCTGCAACATTAGACGGTGTTGGATGTGTTGATGATGTTAAATTATTACCAGACGATGCTTCTGAATTTGCTAAGAAAATCATTGAACCTTCAATGAGACAAAAAGGCGATGATATTCCTGTTTCAGCAATGTCTAATGATGGTGTAATCCCAACTGGTACAGCTTGCTTAGAAAAACGTGGTATCGCGCCTCGTGTACCTCACTGGAACTCTGAATACTGCTTACAATGTGGTATCTGTGCTTCAGCTTGTCCACACGCAGCAATCAGAACTAAATTAGTTGAAAAAGAAAACTTAGAAAATGCTCCAGCTTCATTCAATACTATTGAAGCTAGACCAAACGCAAATGGTGAGCATTTCAAAGTTCAAGTTTATTGCAACGACTGTACAGGTTGTGGTGTTTGCTTAGACCAATGTCCAGCAAACAAAAACCCTGAAAAACAAGCTCTTACTTGGTCAACAATTGAAAAAGAAGTTGAAGCATGTGAACTTGTTAATGAAAAATTCTTTGATGAATTACCTGATAACGTAATGGGTAAAAACACAACTAAAACAATTAAAGGTGCTATGTTGAGAAAACCTTTATTTGAATTCTCAGGAGCTTGCGCTGGTTGTGGTGAAACTCCATACGTTAAATTAGTATCACAATTATTCGGTGAAAATGCTATCGTTGCAAACGCAACTGGCTGTTCATCTATCTACTCTGGTACATTCCCTACAATCCCTTATACAACTAATAAGGATGGTAGAGGTCCAGCTTGGGCTAACTCATTATTTGAAGATAACGCTGAGTTTGGTTTCGGTATGAGACTTGCTGTAGATCAAAACAGAGATACTTTGAAAACTTATGTTGAAAAAGTATTAGAATGTGATAAAACACCTACTGACTTGAAAGAAGCTTTAGAAGGTGCAATGGCTCATTTTGATAATTCAAAAACAGAAGAAGCTGTTGCTGCTCAAGAAAACGCTAAAGCTGTTCTTGCTAAATATGCTGATGTTGATTGCGCAGATTTGGCAAAAGTTAGAGAACTTCAAGATTACTTCACTGATAAATCAATTTGGATTATCGGTGGTGACGGATGGGCAAACGATATCGGATACGGCGGTATTGACCACGTATTGGCTCAAAACCAAAACGTAAACATCCTTGTTCTTGATACAGAAGTATACTCAAATACAGGTGGTCAGGCTTCTAAATCTACACCTACAGGTGCGGTTGCAAAATTCGCAACAGGCGGTAAGAGAACATATAAGAAAAATATGGGCTTGATGAGTATGTCTTATGGCTATGTATATGTTGCATCAGTTGCGTTGGGTGCTGATAGAATGCAAACTCTAAAAGCATTCCAAGAAGCTGAAGCTTATAACGGACCATCAATCATATTCGCTTATGCACCATGTATTGCTCACGGTATTGATATGAGTAAAACTCAAACAGAACAAAAACGTGCTGTTGAAGCTGGTTACTTCCCACTTTACAGATACAACCCTGCAAATGAAAATCCATTTACATGGGATGCTAAAGAACCACAAGGAAGCTACCAAGACTTCATCAGAAGCGAAGGCCGTTATAAATCACTTCTAAAAACAAACCCAGAAGCTGCAGAAGCGCTTTATACTCAAGCTGAAGAAGATGCTGCTAAGAGAATGAACGTTTATAAAGCTGTGGGCGAATTGATGAAGTAATTTATAAATTGCTAACGATAAAAAGAGGCACCCGTTCGGGGGCCTCTTTTGTTTTGAAAACTGTTGAATGTTAAAATTTGTAAATAAATATATATATAAATAAATAAATTAAAAATGTTCATATTTAATATAGGTGACATAATAACAAAAAATTATATAGGAGAAATTATGAACATTCAAAAAACCGGCTATACAACCCCAAATGTTACCTTTAATGGTATTTAAGTAAGAATTTACGAAAGGTAATGCAGGAGAGCATTGACGACGAGATTGAACGTATGGGAGCTCCTGGGAATAGAGGTTATGAAAAATGGGAGCTGAATAATATCAAAAATTTAAGAAATATATATTATAATTTGAAAAATATAATGAAAAATATGGATTCTGATTTAGAATTGGATTTTAGATATACACCTTGTTTGGTATTTCCTAAAGGGCACGGAGAGACCTTCTTTAAAGACAAACGAACAGGAATGGAAAAACAAATATTTAGTGGATCTATAGGTGAATTTGTAGGTAGTCCTAAAGAATATTTTGCCACAATTAATAGTATTATGAATATGAATCATCCTTCAAACAATAATATAAACATCCACGTAGAGATGTTTAATGAATTATTAAGAAAAATAAATCCTCATAATGCAAAAGATATCAAAATGCTAAAAAGAGCAACTAGATTAGATTAATTTTATAAAAAAACACCCTTCGCTCACGATTATGGCGAGGGGTGTTTTTTTATGTTCTCTTTCTTGGACAAATTCTGTTTAGTTGTTTTCACGTTCTTGGATAGGGAGGGGAGTATTGTATCACCTCATCAATCTTATCACCCCACCCCTACCCCCTCCCCATCCAGGGAGGGGAAGTATTATGTCACCTCACCCTCAGCCATGTCATCTTGAACTTGATTCAGGATCTAATAAGGTGAGGGGTGGATGTGGTGGTACCGTCATTCTGAGGGCTTTAGCCCGAAGAATCTCATAAAATTGTAAAGAAAGATATTAGGAGATTCTTCGCTTCACCAGAATGACAATTTGGCAAATGTTATCAACACCAATACATTTACCCCCTTGCATTTACCCCTTGTTTATATAAAATGGTATTATAGGTTAGTTATAGAACAGGAAGGTTTTTTGAGGGATATATGATTACCTTGGATTATAGAAATGCGGATATTTCTGTGGTTGGGCAAAATCATGGTTTAGATATCGCAAGTGAATTTACCCGATACAAATCTCGTATAGCTGAGATTATTGCGGATTTAAATAAAAGAAAAGATAAACCCGGACAATGGCTTCAGTGGATGAATTTGGGCTATAATGAAGAAACTCTTTGGTATGTTAAAGAATATGCTTCTTTGGTTCGTAATCGATTTGAAAATATTTTGGTATTAGGTATCGGTGGTTCAGCTTTAGGTGGTTTGGCAGTAACAGAAGCTTTATTAAAGCCTTATTGGAATTTATTAACCCCTGAGCAACGTGATAATTTCCCAAGAATTTTCTTTTTAGACAATATAGATCCTGATACTGTTTCCGGGTTATTACATATCTTGGATTTAAAAAAGACTTTAGTCAATGTTATTACTAAATCCGGCTCTACTGCAGAAACGATGTCTCAATTTATGGTGATAAAAAACCTTATGAAAGAAAAATTGGGCGATGATTATCGTAAACATATTGTTGCAACAACAGATAGACAAACCGGTGTGTTAAGACAAATATCCGAACAAGAAGGTTATAAGACTTTTGTTGTCCCTGACGATGTAGGTGGTAGATTTTCAGTGTTTTCGGCTGTCGGGTTGTTGCCATTTGCTCTTGTTGGTATTGATATCGATGAAATTATGAATGGCATTAAAGATATGGATTTGGCGCTTAAAAATACCGATATAAATGAAAATATCGCAGCACAAAATGCGTTAATTCAGTTTTTAATGGATACTAAAAAAGAGAAGCATTTGTCTGTAATGATGCCATATTCCAGCCGTTTGAAATATGTTTCGGATTGGTATGTTCAATTATGGGCGGAGTCTTTGGGTAAGAACGTTGATAATAATGGTAATGCTGTCAATGTTGGACAAACTCCAATAAAAGCTCTTGGTGCAACAGATCAACATTCTCAAATTCAGCTTTATAATGAAGGACCTAATGACAAAATTATCAATTTTATTAGGGTTGAAAATTTTGATACGACTGTTGATATCCCTAGAATTTTTGAATATACCGGTATCGGTTATTTAGGTGGTAAGACAATGAATGATTTGTTGAATGCTGAGGCCGATTCAACAAAAGTATCATTATCAGATTATGAACGTCCGTCTGTAACTATTACTATGCCAAAAATCAACGGATATTATTTAGCGCAATTATTATATATGTTTGAGGTTCAAACAGCAATTGCAGGTGAGTTATATAATATAAATGCATTTAATCAGCCGGGTGTTGAGCAGTCTAAAAATTATACTTATGCATTAATGGGGCGAGCAGGTTATGAGGATTCTGCTCAGATGTTACAAGCTAAAATGTCTCATATCTAATTTGACAATACTAGATTGTTTCATTATTAATAGATAATGTATAATATAAGGGTATGCATTATGACTAAGTTCTTAAACTCAATATTTCTTTTTCTGTTGCTATTTTTTTCTTTAACAGGTTGTAGTGCATTAGCGGATGAAAATGTTTTAAATATATTATTGAGGGGTTCTGTTGTGGCTGTTCCTAAAGTTATTTACGGTTCGTGGAGGGTTATGTCTAAGCGTATTGATACTAATGCTCCGACTGTGTTTAAAATTCGCGGGATTGATTTTTGGAACTTATCGCAGGAAAATGACGTCATTGTATTAAGTAATCCTTTTTCAGGAGCTTCAGCGGATATAAAAATTGAAAATGTAACTGATAATTCGGTTGTATTTACTAAAACCGGAAGGGTGGGTAATAAAATTTTGACTGATAAGGTTAGTATAATAATAACGGCTGAAAATTTTGAAGGTTACGATGAGTTAAGATTAGATACAATTTCTGATGTTAATGGTAAAATAATTAAAACAGAAACGGCAAAGTATTCTGTTTTAGGAGAAAAAATATCTGGTAATAGTGTATTAGAATAATTGAGGGAAATAACATGCAAGTAAAAGATTTCGATATAGTGATATTAGGAGGAGGTCCTGCAGGATTTTCTGCTGCGATATATGCATCTCGTGGAGCTGCAACTACTGCAATAGTTGATGTTAATATGTTGGGAGGACAACCTTCAAATTATTTGGAGTTAGAAAATTATCCGGGGTTTGGGAAAATCGGCGGATTTGATATGATGGAAAAATTTGAAGAACATGCAGACATGTTTGGGGTAGAGAAATTTCCTATGCAAGAAATTGAGTCAATTGATTTAATTTCAAATCCAAAAATTATTAAAACAAAAGAGTTTGAATTTAGAGCAAAATCGATTATTGTTGCTACCGGCGCAAAACCAATGAAACTGAATGTTCCTGGTGAGTTGGAATATGTTGGTCGTGGGGTAAGCTATTGTGCTGTTTGTGACGGTGCTTTTTATAAAGATAAAATTGTTGCTGTTGTTGGTGGCGGTAATTCTGCTGTTGAAGAAGCAATGTATCTTACTAAATTCGCGTCCAAAGTTTATCTAATTCATCGCCGTGATGAATTACGCGCGGATAAAATTGTTCAAGAACGTGCATTTAAAAATGATAAATTAGAATTTGTATATGATTCTGTGGTAACAGAAATTACAGGAGAAGACTTAGTTAATTGTGCAATTATTAAAAATGTAAAAACCGCTAATGTATCTGAATTAAAAATTGACGGAATATTCCCTTATATTGGTATATTACCTAATGTAGATTATTTTAACGGACAAGTTGCACAAGATCAAAAAGGGTTTATTATAACGGATGAAACAATGAAAACTTCGATTGAGGGAGTTTATGCTATTGGAGATGTAAGAAATACTCCATTGCGTCAAGTTATAACGGCGGCTTCTGATGGTGCAGTAGGTGCAGTATATGCTGTTCGTTATGTGGAAACGTTAGAAGAAGTCCGTGTATAAAATTTAACGATTTTTATAAAAATTATAAACTCAGGCAAATTTTATTTTGTTCGGTTTTTATAATTTTACAATGAGAATTCTCCCTATAAATTATAATTTATTTATAAATCCTCTATCGGTAAGTTCATTACAACAAAAACCATTAAAATGTGACTTGCCTCAAGATAGTGTACAAATATCTTTTAAAGGTGATATGTCGTATTTATTACCTGCGAGAGAGATTGATGGTATACATTGTCCTAATTGTGGGGCAAAAATGTTAACTCAAGCATCTTATGATTCGTTGGTAGAACGAGCAGGGAAAATAAATACGACGCAAGAATTTATTGAATTATTAAGGGAGTATAAAGATTATGTTCCCAAAAATATGAGAAGTATTTTGCGTGGAATTGATAAACCGGAAGCTTTTGCAAATAAAGATTTTAAAGAGTTTTTTATAGATAATGCTAAGTACGCAAATTATAGACATCGAAATCATGTGAGTATTGCTAATTCTTATTTACTAAATATGGCGGAAGAGTTGTTACCGGAAGAAAAAGCCCAATTACAAGAGGCCATAAGTCAAGTCTCACCTACAGAAAAGAGCTATTATTACAGACAGCGTTTATATCCGATTATCAAAGGTTTCAAAAGTTTGGATGATAAGAAACTGTTTGCTGCGACTAAAAGTGCATTTGCTTATGTACGTAATAGCTGTGATTATTATAATGTTTTTCGGATAAATAATGTGGATGATATGAGTGTTGCGGAATTATCTCAAGAATTAGTAAAACGAGTGTTTGCTTTTTCTTGTCAAAAACATACAAAAATTTCGCAAATTTTACCTGAGGATTGGGTTAATAATGAAGTTTTAGTTTGTAAACGTTGTGATGAAAATTCTGTTAAAAATATATTTTTAACCTATAATTCGATTGATAATATTGAATTTGATTCAAATTTGCGAACTTACTTAACTGATTTAGCTTATTTAATGGGAAAGGATGTATTACCATTTAGTAAAGCTTATTTAACAAATATTTGTAATATTATAACAAAGTTTTCAAAGGAAAAGATTTCTTTTACTGAAGCGGATATAAGAGATATTTTAAGAATTGTTCGTATAGCCTCTCGTCATGAAGATTTTGAACCTACTATACAGACAAAAGTTGATGTACCTTGCGCAGGATGTTCAAGTACAATGCTTCCTCATGATGTAAAAAAAGAAATTGATACAGCATTACTTTATTGTAGGTCTACAAAGGATTATATGGATGTTGTTGCAAAGTATAAAAAATATGTTGGAGAATATTCAAACGAACTTGTAGACATAATGTATGGTGTTTTTTTGAAAAACCCCGATATTGAAATTTCTCAGTTTTATAAAAAAGTTTTGCACCGGTTAGAAGCAAAATTAAATCAAGAGGTGTACGACATACTTCATAAATATAAAAAAGGTCGTAGTTATTTAGTTAAAAATGGCTCATTAAAGCAATTGGAAACAATGGATCTTATATATAAACGAGTTTATAATTATATTTATGACGGTAAATTTAATGATTATAATTATAAAAATCTGGTTATTGCATGTTTAGATGGGATTGATTTGGATAATGATTGTACTAAATCGACTTATATTTTTTTAGAAGATTTAAAGAAAATCGCATATAAATATAATATTACTCAGCCAAATTTGTTGTCAGGCAGAACTGATAAAAATTTATTACATACAACTATTTTTAATTTGTTTAAAGCTTCTGTTGGTACAGGTGATCATTTGGATGCTCTGGCGCTTGGCGGTAGTAGTGATAAATATAACATGGTAGGTTTATGCAAAGCTTGTAATAATTTAAAGGGTAGAAAAAGTATAAATTCTTGGTTTAGTCAAAATATAAATGTTAGAAAAAATTTTGATAAGCATTTACTTATTGTTGATAAAATGTCAAAAGACGGGATTATTTTCGGTTATGAAGATTGGGCAAAAACTATAGCTGATAAAGTTTATAAATCTACGTATGGTCGTTTTGATATGCGTTATTTGTTTGAAGAAGGAGATAGTGTATAAATGAAAATTCCTGCTATGTTTTCTGCGATATCTTTTAGGGCTATTGAACTTGATAAAAAATCCAGAGAAAGATCTAATGTTTTGTTAGATGAGTTAAATACGGCTTCTTCTGACTGCTCTATAAATGATTTAAAATCTCAATTGTGTGATTTATACAATCCTTATTTTAAAAAAGAATCTAAGCATCATATAATCCCTCGTTTTGCTTCTTTTAGACCCGACTATGTTCAAAAGTTACATCTTTCTTTATTGGAAGCTTGTGATAGTTTAAAATCTCTAGGGGAATTAAATACAGATGCCTTGTTAGTTGTTTTAAATTCAGTTCGTCCGGAAAAAACAGAAGCACGAGTCCATAAATCTCGAGATTTTCAAGCTCCTGCTCAATTTGTGAATAATTTTGATATTCATTATTCTTATGAGGAAATTATTCCGGAATCTCAAGCTTATACTTATGTATCATCTCCCAGTGATGAAGAACGAGATGTAGATAAACAAAAATTAAATACTGTTTTAAATGATGTAAGTTTGACTCAAAATGAACGTAAAGTTTTAGAAATGCGTTCAGATGGGTTATCATATAATAAAATTGCATCATTATTATCTTTTGCCGAAGCAACTGTAAGACAATATGTCTTATCAGGGATTGCAAAGATTCAACGCGCAAATGATGTATTACCGCAAGAGTTTTTTAATCTTGCAACAGGATTAAAAAATCGTTATAAATTAAACCAAACAGAAAATGAAATTATCGAATCGTTATTACCGTTTGCAAAATTTGCGACTAAAGATATTGATGAAATTTTTATTAAAATTGATAGTACTTCGAAGTTGATAAATTTACCTCCTGAAAAATATGCTGATATGTTAATTCGTCGTTTTGAATTGTTGGCTTATCCGCCTGAAACTATAAAAAAGAAAGTCGATGATTTTTCTGAACTTTTAAATCTACCACATGCTCGAGTCTCAACATTGTTTTCTCGTATTCCTGTAATGCTTACGGAAAATATAGACACATATAAGGCTCGTATCAAAAATGTTCCAAAGGTTTTAGATATTACAACTGAACAATTTAAAACTATGGCAAGAAAAGATATAGCAATTCTTGCTTTCAATGAAGACTTTTTTAATAAAAGTATAAATGATACATCTGAGGCTTTAGGTGTTACAAAAAAGATTTTTGTTGGTATGTGTAAACAAATTCCTGAGTTATTATATTTGAAATCTGAAAATTTAAAAAATAAGCTTGATAAAGGGGCGGAATTGTTAGGGGTAAGTGTAGATGAATATCGAAAAATGTGTGTTAGTGTACCCGCACTTTTGGTTTATTCTCCAAATACTATATTGAAAAAAGCTCAAGAAATTTCAAAGCTTTTTAGTATTGATTTTGAACAGGCAATTAATCTTGCAAAATCTCAACCTGTAATTTTGGTTAAAAAGCTAGAGACACTTAAACGAAATCTTGATGAAGCTCCGAGTGCTTATAATGTGACAAAGGATAAATTTATGCAGATGGGAATGAAAAATCCGGCATTTTTTGTTAGAGATCCTTCATCTATATCTAAAAAAGTTGCTATTGCAGATTTTTATAAAAAAGTTAGAAATCAGGAAGATGGGGAGATTTCTATTAGGACATCGAAGGATGAGGTTTTATATCAAAATATTTTGATGTATCTTGTTCGACAACAGGACAAACCTAAGTTGTTAAATGCGACAAATTTTGTTGATTATATAAATGAACAACCTGAGGATAAAATTTATACATTTTCTATTCCAAATGATAATAAAGTCGCTGAGGATTTTGTTGAATTTGTGAAAATATATTCTCAAAATAATTTTGGTAAGCAAAGATTTTTGTTACAAATTATTAATAGTTAAATAAAATAAGCAAAAAATAATTTGTTCAGTTTTAATAAGAATGTTATGATAATTACTCCATACAAATATAATTTTTTACAAAAGCCTAATGCTTCGGCACCGATAACACAATTGAGTTATAACTTAAAACCCTTAAAGTCAGATGTTGTTGAAATTTCTTTTCAATGTAATGATGATAATTTTGAAACTCAAGGATTAGCGTCTTTTAATTTAGCTGATTATAAAAATATTAATGGAATTCACTGTCCTTGTTGCGGAACAAAAATGCTTTCCGAAGAAGAATTTTCAAACATATTAAAGGACGCAGCAGAAATAGATAATGGTGATGATTTTCTAAAGTTACTTAATCGTTATTCTGACTTTATACCGAATAATATGCGTTCAATTCTTTCTGTAGATACAGAACATGATAATATGCATGTGTTTTTCCAAAATGCTCGTCGTCAGTCATTTAGACGTCATGAACAGTCAATTATATTTGCAAAGCAAAAGTTTTTTGACTTTGCCGAGACTATTGAGGATGAAGCATTAAAACAAGAGTTATTAAATGCTGTACGATCTATTACTAATAAAGATTCAAAAACTGTCTTTAAAACGAAAATAGCTGATGTAATGCCAAAATTAAATTTAAGCAGAGAACAAAATCAAGAATTGCATGGTTCTTACAATGAGTTAATTTCTGCAACCAGTCACTATTCCAGTATATTTAGAGCAAATTTTATGCATAAACAGATGTCTGATACTGAAATCTCTAAAGAATTAGCGAATCGTATATTTTCTTGTTCTTTACAGGATTTTTCTCAGTTATCAAAGTTAGATAAAAATAAAGATAAGTATAATAATCAAGTTTTAATTTGTAAAAAATGTAATTCTCGGGCAAGTAAAACCTCATTTTTAACCACACAACCCGCTTTACAATCTAATTTAAAAGAGAATTTGAAACTTTATATATCTGATATTGCATTTCTAATGGGTAAAGGTGATATTCAGAAGAATTTTTCATATATACCTTATTTCTTATTTGCTTCAAATAAAGCTTCTTTTGATACCGTTAAATTTGATGATTATTTTGTAAATCGATTATCCAGTTTGATGAATGTAGCTTCACATCATAGAGAGTTTGAACCTTTAATGCAAGAAGACGTAGATATTCCTTGTGCGTCTTGTGAAACAATATTGATGCCTCATTCCGTTAAAGTGAAATTTGAACAAGATTTGTCTAAATGCAATTCTTTAATTGATTATTCGAATGTTTTGAAAAAATATGAGAAGTATATTGGTGATGTCTCACGTGATTTGGCAGATGAGTTTTTCAACATAGTTGAGGAAAATCCTAATATCGACGATGATGAGTTTGCTGAAACTCTAAGATATCGAATGATACCGTATTATACTAAGAATTTTTATGAAATTATGGATAATTTAGTTGTTATTAGAGATTATTTTGAAGATGCAGGAAATCCTAAATTTACAGAGATGATTGATGAAGTGAATTCAAGAATTTGGGATTACGTTGACAAGGGTAAATTTGATGATTTTGAATTTTATAAGTTAAATGAAGCTTGTTTATCTGATCTTATGAATGATGAAACCCCATCTCTTTTACGTGGGGTTGTTACTAGAATTAAATTATTATCATATATGTCTTTCTTATCTAAAACAGATGATAGAAATGCAACTTCAGATAAAGATAAATTCTATACGATTGTATATAACATAATTAAACCAAGTATTGCAACAGTGAGTCTTTTAGACCCGCAAGTTGAAGGTTTTGATAATGACTTTAATAATTTTATAGGTTTATGTAAGCCGTGTAATTCGATTTCTAAATCGAAATCAAGTGTTCATCATTGGTATAAACGGGTACTTGGAGTTCGGAAACATTTTTATAAGCAATTAGAAGTGATTGATAATATGGCAAAAGAAGGCAAATTACCTGGTTTTGAGAATTGGGCAAGTAAAATTGCTGATGTTATGTATGAAAAAACCTATGGTAAATATGATATTCGTAATCGTTTTAAGCTACCTGAAGAATAATTTATAAAGAAAATATTAATAATCTTTATCTGATATAAAGATTATGTAAGGAAATCCGAATTTGTTCATTTTTTAATTTATAATATGAATGTAAATGACAATAATATGGAGATAAGAACATGCTAACAATAAATGAAATGCTTTCTGAATTAGAAAATGCTGATGTAGTTACAAAAAATAAGATTGAAAATGCTTTAGTAAGTAAAGGTTCTGCAGTAGTACCTGAGCTTGTAAATCAATTACAAGTTGTAAGAGGTGTTAAAAGAGGTGTTGTGGCTATGACTCTTATTCGTTTGGGTGATGCTTCTGTTAAATATCTTGAACAAGCTGCACACGATAACAAAGATTTTGAATGGGTTGCAGAATACCTAATCCGAGAAATTAAAGGTATTGCTGCGTAATTTATAATTGTTATGAAAAAGGATTGATCGGGTGATGGTCAATCCTTTTTTTATGTTAAAATGGGTGCAAGATGAGAGAACATAATAATTTTAAATATACGGTTTTGTTTGGTGGTGGGGCTATCCGTGGTGCGGCGCATGTCGGTGTTATAAAAGCCTTGGATAAGCTTGGAATTGAAATTTCTGCATTAGGAGGTTCTTCTGTCGGTTCTTTGGTTGCTGCTTTATATGCTGTTGGTTATAGCGTCGATGAGATTTCGGAGATTTTTCTTGGGGTTAATTTTGAATTATTTAGAGATATTTCTTTTGGATTTAACCAGAAATTTGCATTAAGTAAAGGCGAGGTTTTTCTTGATTGGATTAGAGAGCTTATTGAAAAGAAATTCTATGGGAAATCTTATAAGAAGGGTAAATGTAAAAAGGTTTGTTTTAAAGATGTTGAAAAATCCTTGATTGTCATCACTACAAATTTGAATAGCTGTTCTTGTAAAGAATTTTCGAATTTTCTTACTCCCGATTTTGAAATTGCAATGGCCGTTAGAATTTCTTGTTGCATGCCAGGGCTTATGCGAGCTTTAACAGTTGATGACAATTTACTTGTTGATGGTGATTTACTCAAAGGGCAACCAATGTGGACCTTATCTGATAGTGTTAAGAAACTACCTTATAGGGTTTTAGAAGTTCGTTTGGAAGGTTCTTATAGCGGAGATGCCCAAACTCCATTAGAGTATGTTAATGGGATGTACACTTGTATGACTTTAACAGAATCCTCATTTATTAAAAAGGTTTATGGAAAATATGATGAATACGATTGTTTGGTTGTTAATACCGGTAATGTAGTTGTTGTTGATTTTAATTATCCTAAAAATAAAAGACAGGCTATTATTGATGCCGGTTATAATCAAGCCGTGGATTATTTTTCTGACTATTTACTTGCAAAAAAGCAAAATTTAAGTGATATATATTCTATTATCTTAGATTCCTTGCGTAATATTCAGTCTTTATTCTTGGTACGTAAGTACTGTCAAGGTAAGTCTGTTTTATCAGAGTTGTTTGTTTACCTTTATAGCGTGGGATGCTCTATCGATTCTGAGTTATCTGATGCGTTAATCCTTTTTAATAAATTACTTGACGCAAATGTTAAAAAAAGCTTTTTAGGCTCTTCATGTTCTAATTTGGTTACTGTTCGTAATTCTTTAATTGCAATTATAAATGATGTAACTTCACGTTTGAATGAGATCCAAAAATATTTGTCTAAATTTGATTGACAATAATATATGTTTGTTATACTATAAACTTGTTAGCCGAAATGCTATTGATAAGCTCCAGTGGCGGAATCGGTAGACGCGTTGGACTTAAAATCCAATCGGGAGCAATCTCGGTGCCAGTTCAAGTCTGGCCTGGAGCAATTACTAAAGACCCACATAAGTGGGTCTTTTTTAGTATGTTCTTAATTTTATATGACGGCCATCCTTTCCTTCCAGTCCAGCTTCGGCGTAAACGCCTACGCATGCAAGCTCACAAGGCTCATACTTCGCCTGTTCGTTTTGCAAAGTCTGGCCTGAAGCAATTACTAAAAGACCCACATCAGTGGGTCTTTTTTAGTTTTTTTATAATTTATTATATCTGAGCGTGTTTCTTGTTTTTGAATTGCAATTCATAAAGTGATTTATATGCGCCATTATCTATTTTTAATAATTCTTGATGTGTGCCTGTTTCTATTATTTTTCCATGATTTATAACTACTATTTTATTGGCATTTTGTATTGTACTTAATCTGTGCGCAATAACAAATACTGTTTTATCATGCATTAGATTTTCAATTGCTTTTTGTACAATTCTTTCTGCTTGATTATCAAGTGCACTTGTTGCCTCGTCAAGTACAATAATTGGAGCATCTTTCAAAAATGCTCGAGCTATAGCGACTCGTTGTTTTTGTCCTCCGGATAATAATATGCCTCGTTCTCCGATTTCAGTATCTATATCATGTTCTAAGGTTGATATAAAATCTTCCAAATAAGCCATTTTTATTGCTTTTTGAATTTCTGAGTCTGTTGCGTTTGGTTTTCCTAATAATATGTTTTCGCGTATTGTCCCGTTAAATAAGAAATTATCTTGGAATACTACACTTATATTTTCTCTTAGCGATTCTAGTGTGTAATTTCTTATATCTATGTTATTAATTAAAATTTCTCCAGATTTAATCTCATAAAATCTAGGAAGCAGATTGACAACTGTTGTTTTCCCACCTCCGGAGTTTCCTACAAATGCAATAACTTCACCCTTATTAATTGTTAAGTTAATATCACTTAATACCGGTACGTTTGGTGTATATTCAAAGTTTACGTTATTAAATCTTATTGTCGAAATATTAGAATTTAATTCGATAGCATTCGGGTTATTTTTTATTTCAGGTTCTGCTTCAAGTTTTGCAAAAATTTGTTCAATAGCAAAAAATGAAAATTGTACTGCATTAAGGTTGTTCCCAAGATTTTTTACAGGTGTATATAGTAGTATTAATGCAGTTATAAAAGATACAAAATTCCCACTGCTTATTTTCCCGCTCATAATTAAATGGCTCCCGTATCCTATTGTTGCGGCAATTCCTATTGATACAATTATATGCATCATCGGGGATAACCATTGTGTTTTTTGTACCATTTTTATTTTTAAATTAAATATATTTTTGAGTATATTTTTAAATTTTTCTTCTTCTTTGACATTCAGATTATATGATGCAATAGTTTTGTTGCCGGCGAATACTTCATTATACATTGTAATAATTGAGGAGTCTGCTACAACGGTTTTGTCCAGTACGCTTTTTATTCGTTTTTGTAATTTCGCGACAGGTGCAAATGCGCAGGCTAATACGATTACAGCTATAAGTGCTAGGTCTATTGAATTATAAATAAGTACTGCAACTAAAGATACAGATGAAAATATTCTTTGTGTAAAGATGCTCAAATTATCTAAAAGACCTATGCAAGCACTGTCAGCCATATTGTTGAATTGAAATACTATATCGCCTGAGTTTTGTTTGTCAAAAAATGAGCTAGGGAAAGTTAAAAGTTTTTTAAATAAATCTTTTTTTAATCCGTTGGTTATGTTGCAACCTACCCAGGTTGAAAGATATGATGATAGATATTTTAAACCACCTTGCAAACTGGTAAATGCAACTATCCCCAATGGGATATACCAAGGTGAATTTACTGTTTTTTCAACCATGACCAAATCCATATATGGCTTTAATGCAAGTGCTATAACTGCATCTAATGAACCAATAGGAATACATATTAACATTGAACATAATGCTCGAAACCAAAAAGGTTTTATATATGGCCACATTCTTCTATAGTTTTTAATAAATCTTATATTATTTATTTTTTCTGTTGTAATTTTTTTTTGCATATCATTTTTTAGAATTTCTAATAATAAATTCAAACTGTTGTGGCAAATGTTTATTATTTTCATTATAACCTCATTATTTCCCTTCTAAACGTCGTTTATAGTTAATATATTTTTTTATGTAATGTCTTTTTTTTGATCCAAAGCTTAGCTTTGACAAGATTTTATATTTTTGGAGTCTTCTTTCGAATATTTTATAGTCATCACAAATAAATGTGCCTGCTAATTCTTTTAGTTTAAAATTTGGATTTTTTAATTTTTGCATTAGAAAGACTGATAAAATATATTCACCGCAAAATCCTAAGAATCTAATTTCTTTTTCGTCAAAATTTGTACTGTCTGTTTGTTCATCTATTTTATTAAGTATGTCAAATAAAAATTTTGAATATTCAAAAAATAATTTTTTTTGCATGATAAAGGAATTACAACAGTACATCTCTGTTCCGTTTTTAAACTCATCAAATGTTTTTATATACTCTGGATAATTGGTTTTAATTACTCTTTCAAGAGTTTTGAATACTTCTTTTTTTTGGCTGGGTAATCCGTTGTAAAAATGTTTTTCCATGTTTGATTGATTTGTTATTGGTCTTATGTTGACTTTTCTAAAAGAAATACAATTAGGTTTGTCCTCCAGATATGGCAGGATCTTCTCTTCGCTAAAGTGGTTAATATATCCATCATAAATTTCTTTGAGAAAATAGAATCTGGATTTTGGCAGCCAAACATACGGTAGGTGTTTTAATTCAGGATCAAATATAAAATGTCTGCGATTATGCATAAACCCCACATATTCGGGATTGTCAACTTCATCATAATGTTTCCAAACCCAATATTGAGCTGAAAGTTCATTATATTTTGGATTCATTTCCGAGATGTTATCCCCTGTATCGTCGCCGATTGTATTTTCAAATCGTTCTTTACATATTGCTCTTCCTGTTTGTATCGGTTGTAATATGTCATTTTTTAAAATATGTTTTTTCTTTTTGTATGAAATAAAAATTTTTAATTTAGTCATTATGCTCCTCTATCGTTTATATGCTTTAGCGTTCCATATTTTTTGTTTGTAAATATATTTTTTCTGAATATATTTTTCTTTTGTTTTACCAAAAGAGAAATTTCGAAGTACTTTGTATTTCCAATAACTTAATACATTTTTGTGCCAGTGTTCTAAGTCGCAAATTACTGATGAAAAATGGTGATTTGTCGCTTCCAGATTTGGTTTTATTGCGTTTTCACACATTCGTTTTACTATTTCTTCGTAGTATGGTGTTTGTCTCGCTACCTCCCACCATTCTTGTGCGAATTCTTCAGTAGGATCAAACCATGGTTTTCCTCTGTCAGCAAAGTGGATAACTTTAGGATTCTTTACAGATAAATATTTATGTCGGATATATTTTGACATATTTTCAATATATTTAAGTTCTTTCATGTGCTTTTGTTGTGGTGGAAAGTTCCATTCATTAGGTAACCATAGAACTTTATCGTTTAATAACTCATTCATTGCATCTTGGTCTACTATGTTATAGTCATAAGAATTAACCATATTGAGTAGTTTTTCACAATAATTGTTGATATTAAATTGTTCTATATTCAGAACCATTACTCCGGCTTGAAAATACTTATCAATGTCTTTTAAATGTAATTTTTCTGTCATATATTTTTTAGCTGAGTCCCCGTGTATTCCAAGAAGAGCTGACATTAAGCACTCTTCACAGGCTGCAATCGCATGATTAGCTAAATCATACTCGTACAGATGTTTTATATCTTCTTTTACTAATAAATCTGAGTCTAAAAATAGAATTTTTTTATAATTTTTCATGAAATTAGGAATCACAAGTCTAAAATAAGTTTCTATTGTCACGTGTCCAGGGGTGTACAATTTCATATTATCAAATATGTTCGACAAATTTATAAATCTGAGCGAAATGTTTTTTTGATCACAAATTTTTGATAACATCTTTTTATTTAGATCATCCATATCCTTTGTAAAGACAACAAAATCGTAGTTGAAATTTTTATCACATTTGTTAATTATGCTTTTCATTGTTACACCTAAATATGGTGCAAAATAGTTTGATGATGAAAAGGTAACGGGTATAAAATTATCCTTAAACACTGTATTTAATGGGGTTATGTTTTCAATTTTTACTTTTTTCATTCTTTTCTCCTTGATTTTTCTTTATAAATTCTTTAATCTCTTTTTCATGTTTTTTGAAAGCGTATATGTGCGATGAATTGTTTATATCCCCGGGAGGGTAGAATATATTTCCGTAACCTTCCAGATATTTTATAGCTTTCTGAGGAATTTGAAGTTCTATAGACTCAAAATTAATTGTTTTTAGTGGGAATAGTTCATTTTCTTTTATTACAGGGTAACTAAACGGGTAATTCTCAATCGCATAAAAATAGTAAATGTTATTTGGCTTAATTGTTATAAGCTTTTTATTAGCTTCTGTAATTAGTTTATCAACTTTTTCTTTGATTAAATCATCATAAATCCCCACGTGATAATAACCGATATTGTTTACTTTTGGGCAGTTAAGTTCTTCTTTAAATTTATTAACGAGTTCATTTCTTATAGTTGTGTATTTTATTTCGAATTCTTCTAATTCCTCAATTGTGGAAATAGAGCATTGATCATAAATTACTATATCAATAAAATTTGGTATTTTCATGTTTTTAAATTGATAATGTCTGCTACAAGTTATATCATTGTAATATTGGTAAATCTTATAATCTTTATTGTTTCTTACATATTCTTGTAATTTTTCAAAATCACTCCTTAACATTGCGACATCGACATCATCATCCCAAGGTATAAAACCTTCGTTGCGTAATGCCCCAATTAGTGTCCCTGCATGCAACCAATAATTTATACCAATTTCATTAGTGATTTTTTTTAATGCAATTAATAATTCGAGATTGCATAATTGTACATCTTTTAAAAATCCATTAGCTTTTGGATATTGTTGATATATTTTTTTTAATTCATTGAAAATATCTTTGCCCGGAAATGTTGTAAGACACATAGCTTCAATTATTTTTGAAGTTTGTTGGTTGTTGATAATTCGGTTTTCTGCTTTGCAGTTTTCAAGTTGTTCTACTATATTTTTATATATGTGATTAATTATCGTATAGTTATTTGAAATCGTTTCTGCTTTGTTTTTATTTATTTTGTTTTTAATTTCTTGCAGAATTATTTCTGTATTTTTTTCTACATTATAATTTTGCAATGTATTTAATTCTGCAAATTTATTGTTAATTTGCTCTATGATATCTAATCTACGTTTTATTTTTATTTTTATTCCAAAAATTTGTATGATTTTGTGTGTTTTGTTATTTGTTATTGAAAATATTAGTTGTAAAGGCTGCATTTAGCTACCTCCATACCACTTTGAAATACTTGGTGGGTCCACATGTATTCCCATTTTCCAAAACGTCCAATACTTTCTATCCCGATATTTTTTAAATACTCTAAGACTATTTCTCTGTTTATATATATATTCTTGTCAAATGTTACGTTTGCATATTTTTCAAATCTTATATCTTTGACTATGATGTCTTTTTCTTCGAAAAGTCCCATATTTATTAATTTCTGAATTGTGTTTGTTAATACTTCTTCTTTTGGTGGAATTTCAGCCTTACAATCAAAAAATATTTCTGCCTGTAGAGAACTGCATCCTTCCGGTACATTATCCGGTGATTTTAAGCTTGGTGAGTAAACTCTTGAAGGTAAAATGTCTTTATCATAAACATAAAACCAAAGATGTTTTGCTATATCAGGCCGCCTAAATCCTAATGAAACCATATAACCGCAAGTGTTTCGCAGATAATATCCTGCTTCTCGTACATTTTGTGGACAATCTTTTATGATTTTAACAATTTCCGGCAATGGTATACTTGAAACTAATCTTTTATACTCGACCTTAGTTTTATCTTTAAAGGTTATAATTTTATTTGTCGTATCAATTTCAATAACTTCTTTGTTAAATCTAATATCTAAATTTTTTCTGCAGTCGTTTAAAATAGAACGAAATCCCCCCTTTTTAGGGTATCTCATATATTTTGTATAATAAAAATTTTCATCTTGCTGTTTATATGACCCTTTTAAGACCTCTTCCAATGTTGGTGAATGCATACGATTTCCAATCCATTTTGTCTCAAGTTTATTTGGTTCAATTCCCCAGTATTTACGTGTATATTTGAATGGGAATTTTTCGGCAAAATAATTCCCATATTGTACACGTAACCACTGTTCATAATTTTCAATATCAGATATTTCTTTTTGTGGCCTTTTTACAAAATCGCTAATAATTTTTACTTTATCTTCAGCCGGTAGTGGTGCAAGATTATTTTGAGCCGGATGTTTTAACCAATATCCGTTGTAATAATTTGAAGATATTGCCGGATGTTCATATAAAGATGAAGATTTTTCGAAAATTTCTTTAATATATGGATCTTCGGTAAAAGTAAAATGAACAAATTTATCAAATCTAAAGCCGTTAATCGTAAAATTCCCACATAAACCACCCCAGTCATTGCTTTTTTCATAGATGATAATTTTTTCGCCTGCTTTTTGAAGGTGATGGCCTGCTGAAATTCCTGCTATACCGCTACCAAGGATTGTTGTTCCCATAGATACCCCTTGTTAGTATGTGCTTTAATTTGTTTTTGGCAGAATTCAAACATATCATCAGTTATCAATGCTTCTTTGTACCAATCAACAGTAAATTCAATTGCTTCATTAAATGTCAACATTGCTTTCCAATCTAGCATTCTGTAAGCTTTTGTTACGTCAAGGCTTAATAATGTATTTTCATGTACCATGTCACCTCCTGATACGTCGATAACACGACCTTTTCCGTAGTATTCAACTAAGTATTCAACAACATCCCAAACTGTTTTATTACATTCAATTGGTGGGCCGAAATTAAATCCTTCTGAATATCTTACAGGTTCTTCAATTAATTTTTGTCCAACTCTTAAATATCCGCTAAGTGGTTCTAAAACGTGTTCCCATGGTCTGGTAGCCTTTGGGCTTCTTATTTCAATATCTTTACCATCTTCAATAAATCTAATACAATCAGGTACTAAACGGTTATCTGACCAATCTCCTCCACCAATAACATTTCCGGCACGCACTGATGCTATTGCTTTGCCGTGTTTGGTGTACTCATTTGGATTAAAATATGAATTCCTATATGATGAAATTAACAATTCAGCACAACCTTTAGAAGAAGAATATGGGTCATATCCACCCATTCTGTCAGTTTCTTTATAACCCCAAATTTGTTCCACGTTCTCATAGCATTTGTCTGAAGTAATCATTATAACAGTTTTGATAAAATCAAATTTTCTCACGGCTTCTAATATGTTTAATGAGCCCATTACGTTTGTCTCATAAGTATTTTTAGGGTCATTATATGCTGTTCTTACAAGTGCTTGAGCTGCTAAATGAAAGATTATCTCCGGTTTATATTCTTGAATTGTTGATTCTAATTTTTTACTGTCTCTTATATCGCCTTTAATATCTGCATAAAGATGTTTTTCTAAGTGAGATGCGCAGTAATTACTTCTTTTTGAATATGGTTCCAGAGCGTAACCGACAACTTTTGCACCTAACATAGTTAACCATATTGAAAGCCAACTACCTTTAAACCCTGTATGCCCGGTAACAAGAACTGTTTTTCCTTTATATACGTTATTAAAATTAGACATTTGTTAATTCTCCTTTTTTGTTTTTTATCCACCAATTTATCGTTTCTTCTAAGCCCTCATCCAAGCTGTATTTTTGTTCCCATCCAATCGATTTTAATTTGTTGTTGTTTCCAATCACAACTTCATCACTAAATGCGGCTTTAATTGCTCCCCATTGTATTTCGCCTTTAAAATTTGTATATTGTGCGATTTTATTGACAATTTCTCTTAATTGAATTGGTTTTCCTGAACAAATATTAACGGCGCCATTTATATTACTTTCAAAGACGTCAACAATACCTTTTGCTGTATCTTTTACGTGGAGATAATCTTGAAAGTTAAGGCAAGGGCTGACTTTTATGGTTTCGCCTTTTAAACAAGAATTAATGACAGATGGCATAAGTCGTTGTTCTTTTTCTCCTTGACCATATAGATTAAATATTCTTGGCCATTTAAATTCGATTTCATTTTGTTTGCAATATACTTTTGCAATTTTATAAATAGAATTTTTGCTTTCCCCATAAAGTGTTTCTGGATTAGTTGGTGTTAAATCTTCTGTCAAATAACCATATTTGTATTCATATTCAGAGACTGTGCCGGCACCTAAAAACTTCTTTCCACCTTGTTCTTTGAAAGCTTTAAGTAGGTTTAATGTAGATATTGTCCAGTCGATGTTGTTATTTGAACTATGACAACCTTTTCCTACATACCATGCCAGATGTATTAAATTTTCGAATTTGTGTTCTTTAAAAAATGAGTCTATTTGTTTTGAATCAAGTAAATCCATTTCATATTGATAAAGGTTTTCTTTGTTTGAAACAAATGGTGGGTAAACTAATGAGTGAACCTCATAACCTCTTTTTAACAATTCATCAGTTACCCTTGAACCGATAAATCCCGTGCCACCTGTAATAAGTACTTTTTTCGACATTTTATATTACTCCTTTTAAGCTTATAAATGAATTTTGCTTATCCCAAACTTTCCAAGGAGCATTTCCGTTTGTCCATAAGTCTTCCAGTTCTAATTTATCTCTCAATGTATCCATAGGACGCCAGAATCCTTCATGTTTATATGCAACTAATTCGCCGGCATTTGCAATACTTTCAAGCGGTTTTCTTTCAAAAATTTCATTTGGATTATTTGGTTCTATAAAATTGAACACTTCAGGTTCACAAACAAAAAATCCTCCATTGATCCAGTTACCGTCACCTTTTGGCTTTTCCTGAAATGAGGTAATTGTATTATCTGAGGATATATTTAATGCTCCAAATCTTCCTGAAGGTTGAACTGATGTCATTGTCATAAGTTTGCCGGATTTTTTGTGAAATTCTACTAATTCTTTTATATTCACGTTTGCGACACCGTCACCGTAAGTTAAAAGGAAGGGTTCATTCCCAATATAATCTTGAGCTTTTTTTATTCGCCCGCCTGTCATTGTATTTTGGCCGGTATATAGCATTGTAACCTTCCACGGTTCTGTTCTCATTTTATGCAATTCGATTTGGTTATTACACATATTGATTGTTACATCTGAATATCTTTGGTAATAATGAACAAAGTAATCTTTTATAATGTGTGATTTATAACCTGTTAAAATTACAAAATCATTAAACCCAAAATGTGAATAAATTTTCATAATATGCCATAATATAGGATACCCACCAATTTCAACCATCGGTTTTGGTTTAGATACAGTTTCTTCGCCCAAGCGTGTACCCAAACCTCCCGCAAGAATTAATACTTTCATCTGTTCTTCCCTTCTCTTTTACTATCTAAAAATAGAGTAATTTATTTGCTCATTTACTATTTAATCTTATGCCCCTAAATATTAAATGTATCTAGTAAAAGCAGAAAGATTAGCCGTACGGCTAATGGTTTTGTTATATAAGTTTACAAAATTTGTTTATTTAATCGCCTTTTCAAAATTTGTCCAATCGAAAACTTTTGTTTCCAATGTAGGCGTATAATCGTTAGGGTTTTGTGTTTTTAATATCTTAAATTCATTATCAAATTCATTTTTTAAGTTAATCAATGGTAAATTAAATTCGGCGGCTAATTTTTCCACCTTGATATCATAATTAATAGCTAAGGTTTTAGTTTTTGCCAAAAGCCCGATAATAAGTGCGTGAAATCTCATAGCGATTAGGTATTCGCATTTTGATATGTTTTTAATGATTTCATCATCTGTTAATTCTGAGTAGATTATTGACTTTGAATTTGGAGTTAGCATGTCGAGTGATTTTTTTAGTTTTTTGCAAACTTCAAAATCAATTTCTTTTTGAAGTGAATAAATTTCAATATTATTGTTTGGAAATTCTTTGAATATAGCTAAAGCCAGTCTATCAATAAAATCTTCGCTCATTGTTTTAAAATCTCTCAGTTGTATAGCAACACTTGGTTTTTTTTCACAATCTTCGATTTTTGTTGAAAATACAGGGTCGCATAATAAATCTGATTTTACTCCCCATTGAGACAACAAGTTATAACTTTTTTTATCTCTAACACTTACATAAAAACATTTTTTTAATAAAAATTTAGTTAAAGCTTGACCGATAGGATTTGTTATCGGGCCTATGCCTTGGGCAAAAATAATGACTTTTTTTCTACAAATTAGTCCTATTAATATAATTACCAGATAATAAATTAAACTTTTTAGGCTTGTTGCATCTTGCAACAAACTCCCGCCACCTGATATTAAGTAATCAGATTTTGCAATAAATCCAAAAATATCTGATAGTTTAAAAGTATAAACACTTCTAACTTTTTTATATTTAGATTTTGTATATTCAGGATCGGATGAAATTATTGTTATGCTTGCGTTGTGTTCTTTTAATTTGTTGACCAATATAGACAAAATAGCTTCATCGCCAAAGTTTTTGAATCCGAAATATCCTGATAGTACAAAACGTTTTCTTTTCATTAAAAAGCTCCGCTGTTATAGATTTCGTAAACTTCGTGTCCATAAGGTGTTGATTTTACAGCTCCGATACCCTGAGCTTGGATACCGGCATCTATAGAGGCAATTTTTGCAGCTTCTGTAGGTGTGTAGCTGTTTGCTATAGCGTGTAAGAATGCTCCGTTAAAAGCATCTCCTGATGATGTTGTGTCAATTACTGTATCTGTGTAAAACGGCACAAATGTCGTTGTTCTGTGGTTACTGATGTGATAACCCTTATCGTTGCTTGATTTTATAACTATTGTTTGGACGCCGATATCAGAAATTACTTTCATGATATTTTCTAATGACTCTATTTCAAAAATACTTTTTGTATCGTATTTTGAACTCATAAATAAGATATCTGTTAATGGTATAATTTCGTCAAAAAATTCTTTTGCTTCATCGTTTGTTGATATTAGTGATGAATAATTTGGGTCGTATGCAGTAATGACACCGTTTTCTTTTGCTATTTCAAATACTCTTTTCACGGCTTCTCTTGAACCCATTGATAAAGATTGTGTGATTCCGGAAGCATAAATGATTTTTGTACTTTTAATATAATCTTCGTCGATATCATTGATTGAAAGTTTTGCCGGAGCTATTTTATTTCTGTAATAAATAAATTCTTTTTCTTCTAAAGATGGTCTTGAAACCATATAGATACCGTTTTTTTCTTCTACAATTTTAACATGTCTGGTGTCTAGCCCTTCATTATCCCAACTTGTTAACATATAATCTTTAAACGCATCGTTGCCTAAACAGGTTACAAACCCAACATTTGAGCCTAATCTTTTTGCTGCAATAGCTACAACTAATGAATCCCCGCCATAGTATTTGTGTAAGCATTCTGCGAATTCAAGTTTTTGATTTGTTGAAAATTCTATTAGGCATTCGCCGATGGTTATTATATCAAATTCTTTTGTCATATTAATTGAATTTCTCCAATAGTTTTTTTGTACGTTGTGTTATTTCATTGTAAGTATTTGCATTAGTCAGATTTCTACCTACACCAACAGCAATGGCACCTGCATTTATGTAATCAGCAACTTCATCCAATTTAACGTTTCCTTGAGGAATAACATTTAAAAAAGGCATCGGTCTTAGTAAGTTCTCAATGTAACTAACTCCGCCCATAGCTGTAATCGGATAAATTTTAACAAGCGGGATTCTTGATTTCCAAGCATTGTATGCTTCATTTGCTGTTGAAGTCCCTGCGATAAATGGAACTCTTTTATCTTTTGATATTTTCAATAAATTTGTTTGGAATATGGGAGAAGATATAATTTTTGCGCCCGCATCCATTGCTGCTTGTGCTTGTATTGCCGTAATTATTCCCCCTGCACAAATTGTTGCTTCTTCTGAAACTTCTTTGATAGCTTCAAATATTTGGGGAGTTTGAACATTTACTTCCATAATGTCAAGTCCGCCATCTAATAGAGCATGTACAATATCTTTCACTTCTTGCGGGTTTGAACTGCGTATAATCGGTAAAACTTTATTTTCTCGTAATTTATCAATTAAATTAAACTTCATAATCTATCCTTTTTTTTTAATTTATTATATTATAACATTAATATCAATAGAGGGAGATGTGAATGAAAAAGTTAAAGAATAAATGGTTTTACCTGAATTCATTTTTTATATATTTAATTTTGATTATTGTAGCTATTGTGTTGTCCGTTTTATTTTTGGAAACCGAAATAAAGGCTTATTTTATCTCTAATTTTACGGCTAATATGCCTGCTTATTCTAACGGTACAAAAATTGTAGTTTTAGATGAAGATACATTGGCAAAGTATCCGAAATGGAATAAAGATTTATATATTGAGTTGTTGGATTATTTTAAAACCTATGCAAAACCTAAAGTTTTAGGGGTCGATTTTATTGCGCCAAGTATTGATCCTGATAATAAATCAGATATGAAGTTTTTAGAGCTTATTTCAAGCATGGATAACTATGTATCCGGATTTGTCCCTGAAAAGGGTGATGTTGACCCTGAATTATTAGATTATATGAAGCTTTTTGAGCAAAAGTATTCGGTTAATATTGTTGGTTCTCCTTATTATTCCGATACTCAATATTATAAGGTTTCTGGCGTTCCTGAAAAATATTTGAATGGGGTTGATAACCTTGCTTCTGTTGTTATAAAACCGGAAAAAGATGGGGGAATAATTTTTTCTTCAATCAATTTAATCCAAATCGGGGAAACATATTATCCGTCCTTACCTTTAAGGATGTATTTATATGCTAATAACACGAATGATATTGAAATAAATGATTATTATATTGTTGTTCCAAAGACTAAATTAAAAATTCCGCATAAGTTAATTTATGGTGGTGTTGTTAAAACTGATATCAGGTTCTATGATAATATTTTATTTAAAACATCGCAGGATGATATTATCAGATCTGATTTTTCGCACGACGTTGTATCTGCTTATAAAATTATTGATTCTTATAGGAATTTAAAGGCCGGAAAGCCTCAACCGTCTGACATTCCACCGGAAGTGTTTAATGATGTTGCGGTGTTTATCGGCGAATATACTAGCGGCCCATCTTCGGATTTTGTTAAAACACCGATGTCAAACAGACACCCTGGGGTAGATGTTCAAGCTACTGTTTATGATAATCTTGTTTCAAATGATTTTATTAATAATGCAAATTTGTTTATAAACTTCTTTGTTCTTGCTATTATTGCGATTTTAACATTCATATTTATATTTAGATTTTCGTTTATAAAATCGCTTTTGGCTGTTTTAATTTTAGATGTTATATTTTTTATAATATGTGCTCTATGTGCTCGAAATGCATATATTTTGGGCTTTATTTGTCCAATTACGGCTCAGTTGGTAACTTTGATATTTGGATATTCCTATAAATTTATTACGGAAAATCGCTACAAAGAAAAAATTAAACAGGCGATGGGGAAATATCTTTCTCAAGATGTTATGAAAAATGTTGTTAGGAATATTGATGACTTGAAGCTTGGTGGTAAACGTGCGACGGTTACGGTTTTATTTTCTGATATAAGAGGTTTTACTAGTTTAAGTGAAAAAATGTCAGCCGAAGAAGTTTCGATGATTTTGAATGAGTATTTTGCAGAGATGGAACCTATTATTACTAAATATAATGGTGTAATTAATAAATTTATTGGTGATGCTGTTATGGCAATTTTTGGCGAGCCAATACAAGATCTAAATCATGCTCAAAATGCCGTAAAATGTGCTTATGAAATGCTTAAAAAAGTTGAGTATCTGCGTGATAAATGGTTGTTTGAGGGTAAACCTAAAATTGAAATTGGTGTTGGTATAAATACAGGTGAGGTTTTTATAGGTAATATTGGAACAGAGACCCGTATGGAATATACTGTTATTGGTGATACCGTAAACTTAGCTTCTCGTATTGAAAGCTACAACAAGGTTTATCGCACTAATTTATTAGTAAGCTGTTCAACGTATGAAGCTATAGCTGATATTGCGGATGTTATTAAAATTAGTGAAGTTCAAATTCGTGGTAAAGCAAAGAAAATGAATATTTATGAAGTTTTGCGTATCGATTTAAATAAAAAATAATTAGTAAAAAGCCCTACTTGAGTGTAGGGCTTTTATTTTTATCTGTAGTTTGTAAATTGTAACGGGTAATCATATTTATCTTCGTTTTTGCGTAATGTTTGAATTACTGCCTGCAAATCATCTTTGTCTTTTCCTGTAACTCTAACTTGTTCTCCCTGAATTGAAGCCTGAACTTTTAATTTTGTAGCTTTAATGTCAGCCACAATAGTTTTTGCAAGCTCTTGAGTTAAGCCTTTTTTAAGTTCAAATACTTGACGTACATTGCCGCCTAAAGCATTTTCAACAGGTTTAGGATCTAATATCTTGATGCTTAAATTTCTTTTAACAAGCTTTGATTGTAAAATATCAATGATATTTTTTAACTTCATATCATCGCTGGTTGTAATGGTTACGGCTTTATCGGCTTCTAATTCAACTTGTGAATTTGAGTTTTTAAGGTCAAATCTTGAAGTTAATTCTCTTTTTACTTGGTCAATAGCGTTTACTAATTCTTGTTTATTATATTCAGATACAATATCGAAACTACAATCTTTTGCCATAATGATGCTCCTTCTAATTCTCGTACTCTCGTGCCATTTTGTTTTTAATATAACATAAAAAAGCAGGATATATCAATCCTGCCTACAAACACACTTCTATAATCAAATTTATTACGGGAATTAAGCTTTAAACTTTGTTATCAAATCGCTGCAGAAAGTACAAATACCTTTCCAAGCTTTTTGTAAACCGCCGGTTTTCCAAGCAAATGCACCACCTAGTAATAATGCGGCGCCTGTTAATACTGATGCCCAAACATTTTTATCTTTGTGTCTGGTTGCTGACGGTGTAACTTTTTGCATATCAGGTAATGGTTTACTTAGAGTAAAAGCATCACGGTTACACCCATAAGGCATATATGAGCCAACGCCGAAATATGGCATACCAAATGGACTTGTAAAACTGTTTCTGCCCATATCTTCAAAAAATGAATCGTTAAAACCGTGTGGAATACCGTTAATCATACTAAATAACCTTCCGAATTTTACCTACATATATATAAAGTAATTTTTTGTAAAATAATTTACTTTTTTGTAAATTTTTGCTTTAATATTCTTAACAATATGGGAGAATTTATATGAAAATGTTTAAAAGATGGTATGATGCTGATGCTGTTGTAAGTCGTGCTATTAACGAATTAGAGCATTCAGAGGAAGACGTTCAGGTAAGATGTGCTGATTTTATTATTGATTTGTTAAAAGATGTTGAGCTTGAAAAATTAAGTTTAGAAGATCAATATAATTATATAATGCGTCGTTGGTATGATAAAAATATTAAAGTTTCTCACGCTATTGAGTATTTAAGACTTTCACCGGTTGAGGTACGTCGTGAAACGGCTTTGAAAGTAATTGACTTTTTAAAGAATGCAAATGAATAATATATCTTAATATTTAGACTTTTTTGAAATTCTATTGTTTAATAGAATTGGAGGGATTTTGTGTCAAACGAGATTAACAAAAAAGTAATAAATTTATTTTCTAATCATAAGAAAAATGTTATAAGTTCTGAATCAAATGATAAAGTTAAGTTTTTTGCCGGATTTAATTATGTAAAACTAAAAAAGGATACTAACGGTAATAAATTTAATAAAGAGAATTTATTAAAATACGCTAAAAAATGTCATTATATGGTTACTGTAATGCGGGAATTAGATGGGGAAATTGTATTATATAGTTATGATGTCCCAAATTCAGAATTATTTAAGTTTATGAAATCGTTTGAAGAAAATACATTAGATGGTGCAATCATCGAGATTGATAAGTATTTCCCTGAGGATTTAGCTTAAGAAGTAGGATAGTATGTGTTTTTTTAGTAAATATCATGAAAGTTTGTTTAAATGTTTTAAACCGTATCAGTATGTCGGTGGCGAGTATTTATCTCATAATAAAGATTTTAATAGTGCAAGTGTAAAAGTCGCGCTTGCATTTCCTGATAAGTATGAAATCGGGATCTCTAATTTAGGGGTAAGGGTGTTGTATGAGCTTATAAACAATTGCCCTGAGTATATGTGTGATAGGGTTTATGCTCCGGAACCTGATTTTAAGCCGGAGACACTTTATGGTTTAGAATCAAAGCAAGCAATAAAAGATTTTGATGTTGTAGGTTTTTCGCTTCAATATGAAATGTCTTATCCAACAGTTTTAAAGATGCTTGAAATGTCCGGAATTTCTTATCGAAATGAGGATAGAACGGATGATGATCCTATCATCATTGCCGGTGGACCTTGTTGTTATAACCCATTGCCTCTAGCTGATTTTATTGATGTTTTTGTTATTGGTGACGGTGAAGACGCGATATTAGAGATTTGTAAAATTATTGAAAATACAAAAGGTTTGCCGCGTAATGAAAGAATTAAAGCCTTATGTGAAGGTGAAAATTCCGGTCGTTGGTCAAAGTCTGTAGGTGGAAATGTAAGAAAGCGTATTGCGCAACTTAATTATGACACGGCATTAAAATCTTATCCGATACCATTTTCTTCTTCAGTTCAAGACAGAGCAGTTGTTGAAATACGTCGTGGTTGTGGCAGAATGTGTCGTTTTTGCCAGCCTGGGCATGTAACTTTGCCAATTAGAGAAAGAAATGCAGAAGATATTATTAAAATTGCAAAAGAATTGGTTGATAATACGGGTTATGATGAATATTCCTTGTTATCATTATCTTCAAATGATTATGCGAATATAAATGAAGTCATAAAAGAGTTGTCTGTAGATTTTAATGAAAGAAAAGTATCTGTTTCTTTGCCAAGTCAAAGAATTGATGGCTTTAATTTAGAGTTAGCTAATTTAGTTCAAAGTGTAAGAAAATCCACAATGACATTAGCACCTGAAGCCGGTAGTCAGAGACTGCGAGATGTTATAAAGAAAAACATTACAGAAGAACAAATTATGGATGCCGTTTTAACTTTATATGAAAACGGTTGGTCAAGGGTTAAGTTTTATTTTATTTGTGGTTTACCGACTGAAACTTTACAAGATATGGATGAGATGGCGGATTTATTTAGAAAAATTCGGTATCGGTCACGTTTGATTAAGAAAGAGAAAGGTTTAAAGCATTCTCTTGATATTACTTGTACATTATCAATATTTGTACCAAAACCATTTACACCGTTCCAGTGGTGTTCTCAAATGGATTTGAATAAGGTAACTGAGCATATTCATTATTTAATGGATCAGGTAAAACACATAAAAGGCGTAAAAGTTAATTATCATGAAAAGTTTGTTTCTTTGTTAGAGGCTGTTTTGACTAGGGGAGATGACTCTTTATGTGCTTACATAGAAGCTTTGTATAAAAAAGGTTGCTATCTTGATGCGTGGGGTGAATATTTTGATAAAAAGGTTTGGTTCGATACCTCAGAAGAATTGGGTATTGATTTAAACAAGCTTGCTCAAAGACAATATGAGCTCGATAGTCATTTGCCGTGGGATTTTATTGATATTGGTATAAATAAAAGCTGGTTTGTTTCTGAGTATAATAAAGCTCATTCAATAGATGAAAATTCCCCTCATATTGTGCCTACTTGTCAGCAACACTGTGTAGGTTGCGGCGTTTGTCAAAATTTTGGCGTATCAAAGGATATGGCTGAACCTTTTAAAGCTTCAGCCAAGGCGCAACAGATAGTTGTAAAAGAACCGGTTGACCCTTCGATTTGTCCTCAAAATGTAAAAGATATTTTTAGATACAGGGTAAAATTAACCAAAACAGGTATATTGAAGTATTTTTCGCATTTGGATTGGCAAAATACGTTTTTTAAGGCAATTTCTCGTTCAAATTTAAAGGTGGCGTTTTCATACGGTTATAATCCTACAATGCGAATTTCTATGGGGATAGCGTTACCATTATTTTGCGAAAGTGAATGTGAACTTGTTGATATTGACTTGTGGGAAAATGTATCGGTTGATTTTGTGAAATCAGAATTGCAAAAAGTGTTACCAACTCAATCTCAAGTTTTATTGGTAGAAAAAATAGATAGATCAACCCCTGCTATTGACCAAACTGCTTGTTGGGCTGAGTATCAAATAAAAATATTTCAAGGTGATAATACCCCTCTTTACGATTTTGAAAAATTAGTATATAATACAGAAAAGGTTTTGTCTTCTGATGAGATTTTAGTCGAGAAGAAAAACAAAAAAGGTTTAGTTAAAAAAACAGATATTAAGAGGTCAATTGGCTCACATCGTTTTGAAGATGGATGTCTGTTCATAGTATTAAAGACCGGTCAAGGGTCTGATACTCCGCCTTTGCGTGCAGATGTTTTGATGAATATTATTGCAGAAGGTGTTGTATTTGATATCAAACGCGTGAAATTCTTAACCGAGTCTTTGCATGAGTTATAGTAAAGGAATTAGTATGAGTGAAAAAAATCGAAATTCTAACAATCATATTGAGAAAAAGATTGTTATTGCAGAAAGAGACAATATTGCAGCTGTTTTAGAAAATAAAAAAGTTACAGACTTTTTTATACATAGGGGTGATGTATTATTAGGTGATGTTTATTTGGCGACTGTTGATAATATTTTGCCAAGTATTGATGCTGCATTCGTGAATGTTGGTACTGACAAAATGGGCTTTTTGCACGCACAAGATGTTATGGGTAAAGGTTCATTAAAAGAAAAACTTTCTCCAAAACAGAAATTAGTTGTTCAGGTTGTAAAAGAACCAACCGGACATAAAGGCCCAAGAGTTACAACCGAAATTAGTTTACCTGGTCGCTTTTTGGTTTTAATGCCAAATGAGCCTGGTGTAAGTGTTTCTAAAAAAATTGAAAATTCAAGAGAAAGAGCAAGGTTAAAAGCTATTATTAATTTAATCAAGCCGGTTGGTGTCGGTGTTATTATCAGAACAGAAGCGGAAGGACAGTCAGAAGCTGATATTCAAGAAGATCTAGAAATTCTATTAGAAAAATGGAATAATATTATTACATCTGCTGAAACTTTAACTCCACCAAATTTAATTTATAGAGATCAAGATTTACTTTACCGTGTAATCAGAGAGGCTTGTACTGATGATGTAAAAGAAATTATTGTTGATACTCCGTTTGCAATGAATAGGGTTCAATCTATTCTTCAAAATTGGCACATGGCAAAAGGTATTCAAGTAACATTATATAAAGGTAATGAGCCGTTATTGATTGCTATGGATATCCATAAAGAGATTAAGGCTGCGTTAAATGTTAAAGTGCCAATGCCATCAGGCGGATATTTATTTATTCAACAAACAGAAGCTTTGACAGTTATTGATGTTAACAGTGGTAAGTTTGTAAGTTCGGCAACCCAAGATGAAACTATTTTAAAAACAAATATTGAGGCAGTACATGAAATTGCGCGTCAATTACGTTTGAGAAATATTGGCGGAATGATTATTATTGACTTCATTGATATGATTTCTCGCGCGGATAAGTTAGCAATGCTTGAAGAGTTAGAAATAGCACTTGAACCTGATAAAGCAAAACCACAAGTTGGACAGTTATCTGATTTAGGATTGGTTGAGCTTACTCGTCATCGCCAAGGACAATCTCTATCTGAAATATTTACAAAAAAATGTCCGCATTGTCAGGGCAGTGCTTACTCTGTGATTGATTTTAATTTTGCTACACCAACAGCAGAAGGTGAATATCGTGCAAAAGCTGCAAAATTAAAATTACCTGTAAGTAATAAAAAGAATAATAAGTTTAACAATAAAAACAATAATAACGCTAATCAACATCCGCAAGAACAAGTACAAGAACAAGTACAACGACTTGTGATTGAAACTGAGCCTTCTGTTGTTGCAACTGAAGAAGTTGTGAAAAAAGAAAATAGTAAACGCAACAAAGGTAGACGTAATAAGTTTGATAAAAACAGACAACAACAAGATGTTATTCAGGTTGACGAAAAAACTGTAGCACCTGAAATTGTTGAAGTAGAACAACCTGCAATTAATGTTGAATCAGAAGTTCAGGCTTTGGATACACAAATAGAAGAACCTAAAATCAAGGGTAAATCAAGAAAAAGAAAGGCTGCTTCTAAAAAAGCTGAAGTTGTTGAAGAAATTACACCACCGGTAGAAGAAGTTAAGCCGGTAGAAGAACCAAAGGTTGATGAAGAACCAAAGAAAAAGACAAGACGTCCAAATCGTGGCTCTTCAAAAACGACAAAAAAATCTTCAAAAAAATCCGAGGAGTAGATTGAAGACTAAATTTTTAAATCGATTTATATTTGCAATTTTAGTAGTGCACTTATGCACTACTAACTTTGCATTTGCAGCGGTTGATTTTTCTCCGGAGATTAAATCAGCTCTTGTGAAATTTACTTTAGTGATGTGTGTTATCGTAGTGTTTTCACTTATTCTAAGTGTAGGGTTATCTGTATACAATAAGGTTTTTGTAAAAACTAAATCTTTATTATTTGATAATAATTCACTATCATTAAAAACTCCCGAAGATAAAGATGAAGCTGTTATGACATATATAACAAGAAATAGGTTGGAATAATTATGCAAAAAGGGTTTGGATTATTTGAATTGTTAATAGTTATATTTATCATAGTAGTGCTTTATGTTACAATGTTTTTCGGTAAGAAATCACCTGTTGATAAATATATAGAGCATAGCACTCAGGTACAAACTCAACAACAACTAATTAATGATAAAATACAAGAAATTGAAAATTTAAAATCAAACAGAATAAATATTGAAAAAAATATGTATGAAGGGTATTAAATGAAAAAATCGACATTATTTGATATTATTTCACCTGTAATGATAGGTCCATCAAGTTCTCATACGGCAGGGGCTGTTCGTTTAGGTCTGTTGGCGCGTAATATATATAAAACAACTCCGGATAAGGTTGTGTTTAAATTATATAATTCTTATGCTCACACAGGAAAAGGTCATGGAACTGAGAAAGGGCTTTTGGCAGGAATTCTTGGTTTAAGTGTTGCAGACAGACAAATTAAAGATATTTTTAATTCTGATATAGCAAAAGATGTTGATTATTCTTTTGAATATTCAGATAATTTTAAAATGCATCCTAACGCTGTTGATATGACTTTATATTCTAATGATGGCAGAAAAATGTTTATATCTGGGGAATCAATTGGTGCCGGAGAAATTGCAATACGTAAAATTGATGATTTTACCGTAAAATTAACCGGTAAGTTCAATACAGTTTTAATTGTCCATAAAGATATGCCGGGGATGATTTCGCAGGTAACATCTTTAATGCAGTATCATAATATAAATATTGCATCATTATTTTGTGACAGAAGTGCAAAGGGCCGTGAAGCTTCAATGGCATTGTGTATTGATGGGGAATTAAACTCTGAAATTATTAATACATTAGAAGAAATTCCTGAAGTTTATTTTGTTAGTTATGTTGAGAAGTTGGAAAATTAGAATATGGATAAAAATATAAATACTTTTGAACAGTTATTAAAAATTTGTATTGCAAATAGTAAATCAATTTACGAAGTTGCTCAAGAAAATATGGCACAAAGTGCAGATATTACTGTCGATCAAGTTAGAGCTTTTACTAATAGAAGTTTGTTTGCCATGAAAGAGGCTATTCAAACAGGATTGGTAAACGATGAATTATCTTTAAGTAAGATGTGTGGTCAAGATTGTGCAAAGGTAAAACAGCGTTATCAATCAGAAAAATCAGCATTAGGTCCTGTTTTTGAAAAGATTTTAACATACGCACTTGCTACAAGTGAAGAGAATATCAGAATGGGAAGAATCGTGGCTTGTCCAACGGCCGGTTCTTGTGGAATATTACCTGCTGCATTAATAGCTATAGCAGATGAGTATAATTATTCAATAATTGAGCAGATAAATGCATTAATTACTGCCGGCGAAGTCGGTAGAATTATATCAAATAAGGTTGCATTAGCAGGTGCTGTTGCGGGTTGTCAAGCAGAATGTGGTGTAGCTTCCGCGATGGCTGCTGCTGCAGTTTGTCAGATGCGTGGAGGTAGTGTCTATCAAGTTTTAAATGCCAGTGCTTTGGCTTTGAAAAATTTACTGGGGTTGACTTGTGATCCTGTAGCAGGTTTAGTTGAAGTACCATGTGTTAAGCGTAATCCTTTTCTTGCTGTACATGCTATTACTGCGGTTGAATTAGCTTTAGCTGGTGTTGAGTCTAAGATTCCTATTGATGAGGTTATTGATGCAATGGAGCAAACTGGCGCATTGATGTCACCAACATTAAAAGAAAGTTCTCAAGCAGGGCTTGCAACAACTAAAACCGGTTTACAAATAAAAAAACAAGTGTTTGGTGAATAGTTTAGTTTTTTTCAACAGTAGGAGATGCACCTTTGAATGCAAAAGGTTTTGCAAAATAAAAGGCGCTGATTATATTCATAATATTGCCGGTAATAATTAAAGTTTTTTTAAGAGGGTTTAATTTTGTTGGTATGGCACTACTTATTCCAAGTAAGCCAAACCCGCCCATAATCCATAAATAAGCTTTAAATATACCTCTTGGCACAGCTACACAGTCGTTAATATCTCGCTGATTTTTTACTCGAGCCATCAATTTATCAATAAACTCCGGTTTTTGTTGAGCTTGTTGGTTTGCCTGTTCAGGTTTATTATTAAATCCTATTGTAGAGTGAATCCTTTGTATTTGCATATTGTTATTTAAATCTAAACATGTTGAAATTCAAAGCTATTTTATAGTTTTATTAATTTTTGGCAAAATTAATAAAAGAAGTATAAATGCAGTAAATGAGATAATAAACAGTATGCCGAATAATTGTTCGGTTTGTAATTTTTCATATAAACCTCCTAATACTCCGGCAACTAAATTGCCTAAAAAACTGGTTAAGAACCATAATCCCATTGTAAGAGATAGAAATTTTTTTGGCGCAAGTTTTGAAACAAGAGATAGTCCTATAGGAGACAGGCATAATTCAGCTACTGTCATAATAAAATAACCTATAATAAGCCATAATGGTGAAACCGGCGATGTTTTTGAAAGATAACCCGCAAATGCCATAATAATATATGATAATGATATTAAAAATAATGCAATGGCAAATTTTTCAACAGATGTCGGTTCTTTCTGTTTTGTTCGTAAATTCCCCCATAAAACTGATATAATCGGAGCAAGTATTATTATAAACAGAGGATTTAGTGATTGAAAATAACCGGTTGGGATTTCGTATCCAAAGAAGTTTCTATCAGTTAAATATTGCGCAAAAAGTGTTAAAGATGAACCGGCTTGTTCAAAACATATCCAAAATGGTATTGTAAAAAGCATTAAAATAATCAATGAAATAAATTGAGATTTTTGTTTCTCTGATTTAAACCCTTCATTGTTAGAGTGTGTTTTATCTGCTATAACCGGTTTTAAACCGCAATCTCCAAGTAATTTATTCTCAAAAAGTTTATAACATAATAGACCAATTAACATCCCCATTCCTGCTGCGGCAAATCCATATTCATATCCGTATTTTACTGCCAATGTCCCGCATATAAGTGGCGAGAAAAACGCTCCAAGGTTTATCCCCATGTAAAAAATTGTGTATGCAGAATCTTTTTTCTCGTCATTATTTCCGTATAATAGGCCAAGTACAGAACTGATATTAGATTTAAAAAACCCGTTAGCAATAATCATTAAAAATAATGATAAAAGGAATAGACTTTTTGGCCCGAATGATAATAAAAACAACCCAAAGATCATTAATGTAGCTCCGGTTGTTATACATTTTCTTTGACCCAAATATCTGTCAGCAAGATAACCTCCGATTAGTGGGGTGAGGTATACCAGTCCGGTGTATAAGCCATAAATATTGCCGGCTTTTTGTGTTGTGTACATAAGATTTTCAATCATATATAAAACGATAAGCGCACGCATACCGTAGAAAGAAAATCTTTCCCACATTTCTACGCAAAATAACAAATACAATCCTTTTGGATGATCCTGTCTAAATAACTTTAGCATTTTATTACTTTAGCATATGTTTTTTTATTGGTCTTATTGTAACGATTTTAATAAGAAGTATCCGCCATTTTTGCAAGTCCTTCTCTGATGTCCTCGGAGAAACGACCTCTATTTTTATCAGGTTCAGATGTAGTTAGTAATTCAATTACTGTTTTAAAGTTATCTGTCTGACGTTTGAAAAACCCTTTATTCTCTTTTGTCAAGTGATTACGGTGTCGGTGTTTTAAAAGAGGCTCATTTTTAACTTTTTGAGCATAGTTGCAAGCTTCTTCAATTATATGCATTGGTGTTTCAAATAAAGTTTGTGTGAATTTTTGATTTCCAACTATTGCTACAAGTTTGCAATTTCTTAGGTATTTAAATGGTTTACCTGAAAGTAAATCTTCATCAATAATTTCTTCATCTACTTTTTCAATGTGGGTTAACAAGACGTCGCAATCATTATAGTTTTCTTGTTCTATAAGTTTTTGAAGTTTTATATAATCATTCTTTTTAGCTACATTTTTTAATACAAAATCAATTGGTGGATGTGAACCTAATTTGATTTGTCCAAAACTCGGGTTATTATTGGTTGGGGTTATACTAGTAATTCTCATTCTATCCTCCTTAATTAAATACCATTATACATGTTCAATAAATATTTAAAATACCTACAGAGTATATAATTTGTGTTGCTGTTTTATTTATAAGATTTAAATACTGTAATGGATAAAATATCTGGTACAGTATTTTTTATTTTTGTAATAGGCAATTTTTCTTTCATAAAATTGTTTATATAAATATATATGTAAAATATTACACGGGGAAATATGATTAATACAATTTACGATAAAAAATTTCTTTACCAACAAAAAATTGATACTGAGGGTGGTATGTATTATCCGATTCATTCTGCAAAGTTAAAAGAAAGATCAGTAAATTTCGATAAGATTATTAACACAGATGAGCTGGAGCCGTCAGTGATACAAATTCCTGAACATAAGTTTGAGAAATCGAATTGTGGTAATATCGGCGGTGTAATATTTCGTCCTGGATTATATTCTAATGAAGTAACTGAACCTTTAGAGGGACAAGCATTAGTTAAATTAAAGTCTTTGCTTGATTGTAATGTTTATCTTGATGATACAAGAAAGAAAAATTTAATTTATGCTTTATCTCTGGGAAAATTTGCATTTCAACACGAAATTCAGGAACGTGAAATTCTAGGTATTACAAATCAAGATGTTGATTTATTGTTAAAATATTCTGATATTATTAATAATAATGAATTAATGAAGAGTGGTAAAAAAGCTAATGATAAAGATGTAAGAGCTTTTCTTGCTCAGCAGGAATTAGCTTTCAGACGAGAATATTTCCAATTACATTCAAAAGAGGTCACTATTTCTAATTCTGAAAATATAAATGTATTAAGAGTTAAAAGAAATAAAACGGAAAGTGATACAAGAATTATAGAAAATCCTGAAACATCAGTTACTATAGGGGCTGCAAAATGGTTTTCTCCAAATTCATGGAATTCAAATTATGCGGATAAACAACATAGGATGCGTTGTGCAGGAAAATTTATCGGTTTTGAGACTGTTAAAAGTAAAGGGGTAAATATCTATACTTTTGATAATAAAGAAATAGATTTGCCGTCAAGAATTTTGGCAGAATATGGTGTTCAAGTTGCGGAAGATTTATCTACGACTTGTCAATGTTTTACCGGATTAAAACACACATTGCTTTCTGCGGGTGTAATTTCTGATTACGGTGATATAAAAGATGAAAACGGAAAATCAATTTCAGAACCAAGAAAAGCTGTTAATTGGTTTGCTAGTCAGCCTGAAAAATTTACAGAAATAAAATATGTGGAAAATGAAGATGGTACGATAAGAGAATTAAATTCGACAGATTTATATGATTTACCTGCGGGTTATATTGTTTTGTGGATACCTGAAGAAGGTGAAACTTTTGCCAAGGAAGCCGGTCATGCCGGTACAACTAACGGCAATGGTCAATTAAATGGTGATCATCCGGATTCATTTAGATGGGAATACTTCAGAAAAGGAGAACATGGTACGGTGAGAGTATTTAAGCTAAATGATAAGAATTGGCTATTTAATGAAACTACTAAAAAATTAGAGTATATAGCTCCGGATTTAGTTTATGACCATGATAAATCATCTTCTTTTAAAGAATATTTGGCTTAAGCTACCAAAAAAATATTTTTAGAGGGTTTATTACTTGTATAGATAGAAAGTAGGTGTAAGTAATGTAGGGTGCATTGCAATGCACCATTAAAATTTTTCCCTTTCAAAATTCTCAAAAGTGACTTTTTACGGACTTGGGGGTAAACATAAAAATAGTCTATGTTTCCTCCATGGATAGACTCTGCCGAAGCAAAACAATTAAGTATTGTTTTGCTGAGAGGTATGGGTTAGGGTGGGGTGATAAGAGGTTGGTGGGGTGACATAATTGTTCCTTCCCTGGATGGGGAAGGTGCCGAAGGCGGATGGGGTGATATGGAAGCCAGTGAGTAACAAAAGTCACATTGTCTTGGATTATTGTTCCACATTTCGCCGTCATTCACTACATTTTACTTTTGCAAATTTGTCGTTCGTTTTGTTCTGTGTTACTTCGGCGTTCCTTCACTTCGCTCAGCTAACTACCTCTCAAGAAACGTACCATTTAGTCACCTTTCTTTCTGCAGAATGCAAAATCCGCTTAGCGTAGTTTGAAATTGTAAATTCCCGATCATGTTCGTCACTCTGAGCGAAGCGAAGAGTCTCAATATATGGAGATTCTTCGGGTTTTGCCCTCAGAATGACGGTTAAAATGTTTCCGACCAAACTGTATTTTAACACTCAGTTTGAGAAGAAAGAACAGTGAGTTTGATAATTTTTATTTAACTAGCAAAAAAAAAATTCACGAGTTTTATAATGTTGAAAGAAAGGAGATTAAATCTATGATAATTAAATCTATTTATCACAATAGCCAAAACAAAAAATATCCAAATTTTTGTGCTAAAGTAAAAATTCAAAAACAAAGTGATGACTCATTATACGTTAGAAAAAAAACTGTAAGAGAAAGTTTAAAAGAAATTGAAAATGCAGTAAAAAAATTTGGTACAGATGAAGATTCGGTTTTCATTACAATTTTACCATACGAAAATATCAATTATGGAGGTTACTCAGAAATTTCTTTGCCAGTTAGAAAAACTCTGATTTCAAGTTATTCAAATGGTAAATTAAATCATGACATAATTGTAAGTAACCCCGACGATAATGATTGTGGTATTTCAGAAATATCTGAAATTAAAAAGGGTGTTTTACAATATCTTAAAAATTTGACTAAAAATACTAAAGTTTAATAAATAAAATTAATTACAGAACCTGTAAGGTGCGTTTATACGCACCTTTTTAATATCAAAATTCCCAAAAGTGACTTATATTACCCTCGCCCCTTGTGGGAGCGACCTATGAGCAGAGTGCGGAGTGCTTTTGCAAAGAGTTGGAAACTCTGTAGCAAAACACGCAGACACGTTTAACGCGAATAGGTCAAGATAGAGGGTGCCTAAAGGGCGGGTGAGTGTATATAAGATTGGAAAATAAAGTCTATCAAAAGACCGTTTTGGTCCAGTTTGGATTGGTAAACTTCCGACCTCAAAAAGTCATTCTGAGCTTGACTCAGAATCTATCAATGTTAGTCGTAAAGCACCATTTGGGATAGACCCTGAATCGAGTTCAGGGTGACAAAATAAAAATTGTTTCCGACCAAACTACTCATTAAAATACATCCGAGCAAAACGGACAATAAAATACATAAAGTATACTCTGCTCACTCCTCGCTCGAACCAGACCAAGCTGTCTCATCCCTACGCAATTAAAAAAGACCTCTTGCGAGGTCTCTTTTATTTACGCGCGGAGGGATTGTCTTGAGTCGCTCGCATTAAACGGCGTTAGAGTCGGGTCTAAACGCCCCGCCTTTCAGCCTCTGCTCGCTCCTCGCTCGAACCAAACCAAGCTTGCGCTTGGTGGGTTCTCATCCCTCGCAATAAAAAAGACCCCTTGCGAGGTCTCTTTTATCTACGCGCGGAGGGATTCGAACCCCCGACCTTTTGGTTCGTAGCCAAACACTCTATCCAACTGAGCTACGCACGCTTAAAATCGTTTACTTTTTAATTCTAAACAAAACAAACTTTTTTTTCAAGTTTTATTTTTTCTTCTCTATTCGTTACTTAATTATTCATATTATTAATTAATATAGGGATATATTATTATAATAAATCTCCTTAATATAATTTAAAATATTATTAAAAGGAGGAATTATTATGAAGTTAACTAAAAAAGAGACTCAAATTTGTAAATTACTTGTTATTGGCAAAAATAATTCTCAAATCGCAAATGAGCTCCATTGCTCCAATCATACAATAAAATGGCATATTAGTGCAATCCTTAACAAAACCGGCGCAAATAATCGGACTCATCTTGCATTTTTACTTGGTTGGGATAGAATTATTCAGTTGTAACATTTTTGCCCTTTTCTTAATTGATTGTATAATCTTAATAGGAAAAGGTTATGAGAAAGTTTCTTACAAAATTTATAACTTTAATAGCATTTATCCTAAGTTTTGTGCTCTCTTCTTTTGCACAAGATTTGGGAATTACATCTATTATTTATGATGATTCATCTTCAATCCTGACTATTAACTCTTTTGATAACGAAGAATATTCTCTTTCTGAGGTGCCAAAAATTTATATTGTCGAGGATGAACAAAAAATTTATTTTGATATAAATTCGGCAATCATGAACTGTCCTCAAAAAGAATTTGTCATAAATTCCAGAGATATCAAGCAAGTTGCAGTAAAACAATATTCAAAATATCCAAATGTCGTAAGAGTTGTAATTAAGTATTCTGAAACATATAATCCTAAAAATATTCGTTTACTTAAGGTAAATAATACTTTATTCGTGCGTTTTAATCCTACACGTATTTCAAATTACTATTTTCAACACGTTTATAGTGATGATGTTACTTCGATAAATTCTTATTATGAGACAATTGGTATAGAAACACCTGTTTTAAAGGTTCAAGACAGTGTTTTAAGTCAAATAGATTTGGCATTTAATAATCTTGGACATAGTGCTCAGCAAGAATATATTTTAGTAAAAAATGATTTAGTATTGCCGACTAAATACTATTTGGACTCTATTGATGTAAAACCTTCTGCTATTCACATAGTTGGTATTGGTTCCTTAACTCTATCAAAACCATTATATTTAACCAATCCAACTCGTGCTGTTTTTGATATTCATGGGGCTTTGGTTAATTCTTCTATTAGGAATAAGGAAATCCAACTATCTACAACAGAAACAATAAAAATCGGTCAATTTGATAGAAATACTGCACGGGTTGTTATTACCAGTGAACAGGCTAATAATTTTATCCCGATAGTCTACGGAGATACCCAACATTTTGCATTTATTAATAAAGCGGCTCAAAATGCTCATAAAACTTTATTTAGCAGTAAATCTACTCTGAAATTTGTAAATGATGAATTAAATGATGATAAAACTCATACCATGAAACTGGTATTTTCTAAACCGATTATTTACGGGCTTGAGCGTCACTCTAAAGGGCTTGATCTTTATTTATATAATGTTGATTCCACCGATAATGTTAATTTTAAAAAATCTTTAATTTTTCAAGATGCTAGATTTGCTGCAATAAAAGGTGGAGGATATAAATTATCAATTTCTAATTCAGATGAAGATATTATAAATATTCATGCCGGAGCTGATGGGAAAACTTTAAGAATACGTGAAAAAATTGTTAGAGCTCAATTGCCTATTGTTGAAAATAACCCTTCAATTATTGACTCATTGTTTAATAAAAAAACTGATGGTAAATACATTGTAGTTATTGACCCTGGACATGGTGGAAGTGATTATGGTGCTATACGTGAAGGAATTAATGAAAAAGATATCGTATTAGAAATTTCTAATAAGGTTGCAGAATTGTTGCGTAAGAAGGGTTATGATGTTGTTATGACAAGGGATGTCGATGCAACTGTTTCTTTACAAGAGCGTGTTGAGTTAAGCGAAAATATCAGTCCGCAAATATTTGTAAGTATTCATGTTAATTCAAGTAACAGTGAAGCTCCTAATGGATTAGAAACTCATTATTATAAAGAAAATAGTTTACAGTTGGCTAAAACTGTTCATGCATCAATGCTAAATCACATTTATGCAAATAATCGCGGGTTGTTCAAATCAAAATTTTATGTTATAAATCATACGACGGCACCAGCAATATTGATTGAAACAGGATTTTTATCAAATCCTGATGAACGAGCAGATATTATTACTGATTCCAGGAAACAAGCTACAGCAAAAGCCATTGCAGAGGGTATTAATGACTATTTCAAAGAACTTAAATAGCAAATCTCCTATAGCCTTTTTTGACTCCGGTGTTGGAGGGCTTACCGTATTTAGCAAGGTGAAACGTTTACTTCCTAATGAAGATTTGGTGTATTATGGTGACACTTTACACATGCCTTATGGTGAAAAATCAAAGGCTGATTTATTAAAATATTCAAATAATATATTTAAATTTTTTGAAGATTTGGGTTGCAAAGCAGTCGTAATGGCTTGTAATACGACATCGTCCGTTGTATATCGGGAGGTTGTTGATAGGTATAAATTTGAATTATATCCAATTGTACAATCTGTGTCTGAAATTTTATCATCTTTACCGATAACTCGATTAGGAGTTTTTGCAACTCGCGCAACTATTGAATCGAATGCTTATCAAAATGAAATAACTAAATATAACAGTGATATGTGTGTATTTGGTCAATTTTGTCCAAGTTGGGTTCATATTGTTGAAAATAATTTAATAAATAATGAAGAATCTATCAAATTGATTAAGTCTGATCTAGACAAAATGCTAGATAATTCTCCGGAAAAAATAGTCTTAGGTTGTACTCATTACCCATTTTTAATTGATATATTATCAAAATTTGTTGAAAAAGATTTATTTATTGACCCTGCTGAAGATTTTGCAAAATTTATCGTAAATGATTTAAAAACAAAACAACTCCTAAATAAAAATACGGATTTAGGCAAGGATAGTTTTTATGTAAGTTCTAATCCGGATGGGTTTATAGGAAATGCAAAATTGTTCTATAATGTAACTGTTCGTCCGCAAATTATAACTTTTGAATAAGATTTAGACATTGTGCGTATGTTTCAACTTCTATAATATTTTGCAAATTTAGTTTCTTTGCTGTTACGTTTAATTCAGAAATATTTTCTTTTATAGCAAATATGGGAATACCTTTTTTTATGGCTTCAAAAACCGGAGTTGAACCAAGTGCGTTATACGGCATTATTAGGTAATCTAGATCCTTTATATTGAAACCAAAAGAACATGTTTGGTCAATAATTGGAGCTTGGGATAATCCCAACAAAATACAAGGCAAAAATGTTGGCGTAATATATTCTGCCGCTGATTTTGGATTGACAATATTTGGATAAATGGAATAATCTTTAAAAGCTGGAGAGTGAGCACAAGGTACTCTGAAGTGTTTGGAGATATAGTGCGATATGATTGCTTCAATTCCTCCAACAGGGTCTGCGCCTTGACCTGCTGAATATGATAAATTTTCTTCTTCAGGATCTTCAAATAGACAAACAATTGCTATCGCTTGGCACCCCATATCTAATAATTTTTGGCAAGCTTTTCCAATTGTTTCAATATTTTTTATGTTGCCAGTTGAAATACCATCTTCTGTTATATAAAATTCTACTCCAACGGGTTCTTCAGTTATTTCATAAGCGTGAATATTAATTCCATATACAGTTTTTACTGCATTTTGTGTGTTTATGTGGATATTTAAAACATCATTCGGTATGCTTTTATCATATATAATCCCAATTTTATTCTCAGATGATGGAATTAGATTGATTTCGCCTCTGAAAAATGAATCTAAAGTATAGCCTTCGGTATAATACATATTAGGTGTAATTGCAGAAAAGCAACCTGCATTTACAACGTTTGGATTTACAATTAAGTCTGAGTATTTAGCAAATTTTCTCACATAACTTCCTGCATCTCCCGCATAACCGCCAATACAGGCACCTATTCCTGTGGGTATAATGAATGCCCCAAGTTTTTTATCATTGTATGCCATTCAAATAATCCTCCAATCCGTGTATTATTGCATCAGCAGCTTTTTCTTGGAATTTTTGGTCGATAATTTTGCTATTATCCTCCGGATCTGTCATATAGCCTATTTCCACTAAAACTGCAATTGAATTTGTGTTTCTGACAACAGCAAAACTTTGTGCTTTAACCGTATCATCTTTCATTCCTAAATCTTTGGTAAGTCTTTTTTGTATAGCTTTTGCAAGTGGTTTTGATTGATGATAAAAATAAAAAACACTTGAGCCGGATTTGTGCTTAAAAGCTGCAGAATCAGGCGGAGCATTGTGATGTATACTTACAAAAATATCGGGATTTAAATATTGTGCCATTTCAACACGATCAGTTAATGACAAATCGTAGTCATCAACTCTTAAATTTTGGACCTTTGCCCCTTTTGTTACGAGCTTATCTTGAAGGATATTTGCAACCTGTAAATTAACGTCTTTTTCTTTATGCCCCAAGCATCCTATTGTTCCTATTTCATTTCCTCCATGACCTGCATCAATTGCTATTTTTAGACCGGAAAGTGGGGTTTGTGGATTGATAATTGGGTATTTTTTTACTTCTATTACTAATTCGGAATTGTTTTTATAGTAGCTTCTATAACCAAATAGTTTATCAATTTTATTTATGTGAAATTCGTATTTATTTTCCGGAAAACCTTTTACGTTATATATAACCAAATCTAAACCATCGTTTTCACTTAATATGTATGGTGTTTTATTGCTGAGTTTTATTTTGAAATAGCGTGCCTTATCGGTTTCTTCATATACGTAATTTTCAATATTAGCTTCCTCTGTAGGAATATTGGTTTGTATGACATCTCCTTTTAAAATATAGGCATAATCATCTCTTGCTAATTGAACTTTGTAAAAATTATTTTGTTCCCCTATAACTTTTAGTGGTATATCTTGTTCAAGATGTTGTAATCGATTTGTTCCAAAATCAATAGGTGTTGAACGTAGTGGACAGTTATCCTCTTTTACTATCATAAATTTAGGCTCATCATAATATGTTGTTATTGGATGTTTTGCTGGTAATTTGTTATTATTTTGTCTTGTAATTTTATATATAATATTTTTTTTACCGTCAAAAATATTGAATATATTTTCTCCGTAATCTAAATTGACAGGATGATTAAACCCGCCTGATTGATGGACTGTTACTGTTTGAGAGTTTATCGTCAGATTAGTATTAGGGTTTTGCTTTCCAATAAAAAAAGTTGTAGCAGAATTTATAGTTGAATTCTGTTTGCGTGGGTATACAATTTCTACTCCAAAAGAAATTGTCTGTATCCCTAAAATTATTATCAGTCCCAGAAGTAATTTTCGTTTTAGCATAATAATAATATACTATAAATTATGTGAATTTTTAATTTCGTAAATTTATTTAATAATTGTGTAATTTACTTGTCATTGTGTTAAAATTATAGGGTAAGGGATAAGAAATGAGCAGAGACTTGGATAAAAAACAAAAACCCTCTCGTGGTAAGTATTGTAATAAGGTTTCAAATATTCTTGCAATTTTGTATTTAGGAGCCGTTATTTGTCTGGCCGCTCACTTGGTGAAAATTCAATTGTTTGATTTTGACAAGTATAGAGAGCGTGGAAAAATGCAACGCTCAAGTCATGATTTTGCAGTTAGAGGTGATATTTATGATAGACATGGTATTAAGCTCGCTACTGATAGAATCTACTATAATATATATGCAAGACCTGTAGATTATTCTAATACCGAAAATCCAAGAAAAATTGCAAAATTATTTGCACCTATATTACAAATTCCGGAGGCGAAGTTGTATGCAACTCTTTCTCAAACAAAAATTCCCGTAATCGCAGTGAAAAAAGATGTTGATAGAGAAACGGCAAAAAAAATCAATAAAATTATCTCCGAAAATTCATTCCGTTCGATTAGTTTGGATAAAAAGAACACAAGAGAATATCCTCAAGGTGAATTAGCTTCTCATGTTTTAGGTTTTTATAATTTTGATGCCAATGTTTCAAGTGGTGTTGAATATACTGCGAAAGATAAATTGGAACATGCTGTTAGAGCAACTTATGAGAAAACTCGTGATGGTAAAATTATTTATAAAATTCCAACAGATCCGGTTGCTCCAACCCAAAATCCAAAAGGGCAAGATATAACATTAACGATTGACGCCGCAATTCAACACGTTTGCGAACGTGAATTAGAAAAAATGATTCGGGATAAAGAAGCTTTACGCGGTTCTGTTATTGTTATGAATCCAAAAAATGGGGAAATTTTAGCTTATGCAGTTTATCCGACTTATGATCCTAATAAATTCCAAAAAGCAACAAATACTCAAATCAAAAATTGGACATTAACTGATGTTTATCCTCCGGGATCTACTTTTAAAACTATTACGGTTACTAGTGCAATGGAATTGGGTAAAATTAACGAAAAGTCAATTATTGAAGATTCCGGTCGTATGAAATTTGGCGGTTATACTATAGAGAATTATGATTATCGTGAAAAAGGAGCACCCGGCAGAATTGATTTAGTTTATTTGTTTGAACATTCAAGTAATATTGGTTCTGTTAATGTAGGCTATTTGATGACGCACAATGAGTTTTACGATATGCTTAAAAGATTTGGATTTGGTGAAAAATCAGGTATAGATCTGCCGGGTGAATCTTCGGGTTTGCTTGCTTCTCCAAAATATTGGGACAGAGGGTTACACATGACTATGTCTTACGGTTATGGTACGTCTGTTTCTATAATGCAAATGGTTTCGGCGGTTTCAGCACTTGCAAATAACGGAGTACGTGTAACTCCTCATGTTATAAAATATTCTCCGGAAGAAGAAGCTGAAAAAGTTAAATCAATACAAACAGTTAGCCCTGAAACTGCAAAAACCGTAACTAAGTTACTTGCACAAAGTGTTAATAACGGAAAGTCCTGTATTAAAATGGACAAATACAATGTAGCCGCTAAAACCGGGACCTCAAGAAAACCAAATGAAAATGGTACAGGATATTCAGGCGCAGTTTATACTTCAACTATAGGTTATTTCCCAGCTACAGACCCTAAGGTTCTTATTTATGTGGTTGTAGATAGTGCGAAAAAAGGTCCTGTTTGGGGTAATACAGTTGCAGGTCCTGTGTTTAAAGAAGTTGCAGAGCAGACGGCACGCATACTCGACTTAAAACCTGATAAAGTCCCGGCAAATACCAATAAAAAATTCTAATAAGGAGATATATAATGAAACTTGATGAATTGATTGAATATTTACAATATGATGATTTAATAAATTTTAAAGATGTTGAAATCTCAGGGATTTCTTATAATTCTAAAACGACAAAAAAGGGGGATATTTTTATTTGTCTTGTAGGTGAACATACTGATGGTCATAGATATGCCCAAATGGCTGTAGATAATGGTGCTGCAGCAATTTTAGCACAAGAAAAAGTAGAAGGGATTAAAGTTCCTCAAGTTATTGTAGATTCAACTAGACATAAAATTGCAGATATTGCCGATAGATTTTATTCAAGCCCGTCAAAAGGGATAAATTTAATAGGTATTACAGGTACAAACGGCAAAACAACTGTTACTCATTTAATTCAGAAAATTTTTGAAGAAAATGAACAAAAATGTGCTTTAATCGGAACTTTGGGGTACAAATTATCTTCGAATAGTGAGTATCGTGATGCAAAACATACAACACCTCAAGCGCCTGAATTGCAAGCGACATTAAGAATGATAAAAGATGTTGAAAAAATTGATAATGTTGTTATGGAAGTTAGTTCTCATGCTTTGGAGCAAAACAGAGTTGGTGGTTGTCGCTTTAATTGTGCTATTTTAACTAATTTAACACAAGATCATTTGGATTATCATATTACTATGGACAACTATTTTAAAGCAAAATCTATTTTATTTGAAAAGCTTACTCAAGATGATTTTGCGGTCATAAATCTTGACGATAATTATGGAGACAAGTTCAAATCAGTTATACCGGAGGGTGTAAAAACCTATACTTATGGTGTGAAAAATGATGCGGATATTGTGGCAAAAGATATTCAATTTAGTATAAATGGTGCTGAATTTACTTTGGTTATTGAAGGCTGTGAATATTTCGTGAATTTACACATGAATGGTATGTTCAGCGTTTACAACGTTCTTGCTGCAATTACTGCATCTGTTGCTATGGGAATAGATGTAAAGATTGCGATTAAGGCTTTAGAAAATGTACAGGGTGTTGCCGGAAGGTTTGAAGTCGTTAATAAAAAGCCGCTTGTTATTGTTGATTATGCACATACACCTGATGGTTTGGAAAATGTTTTAAAATCTGCTCGTGAGATTACACCTGCTGATGGTAAATTGATTTGTTTATTTGGTTGTGGTGGTGATAGAGATGCTACTAAACGACCAAAAATGGGTGCAATTGCGCAAAATTTAGCTGATAAAATTGTTATTACCAGTGATAATCCGCGTTCTGAAGATCCACAACAAATTATTACAGATATTATTGCCGGATTACATTCTGTTGATCCTGATAAGGTTACCGTAGAACCTGATAGAGGTGAGGCAATAGCGTTATTAAAAACTATTGCTGATAATAAAGACGTTATTGTGATTGCCGGTAAAGGCCATGAAGATTATCAGATATTGAAAGACAAAACTATTCATTTTGATGATAGAGAAGAAGCAAGAAAAGTTTTTGCAGGCAGTGTTATTTAAATTCGAGGGATTATGAAAACAAAGTTATTTATAGAACAACATTTTCACGGATGTTATGGTATTGATTTTAATACTGCAACTGTAGATGAAGTTTTAGAATTGTCTCAAAGAATCTTAAAAGAAGGTATTGGTTTTATTTTCCCAACTTTAGTTACGGATACTATTGACAATCTTAAAAGGCAAATTAAGGTTATTAAGATGGCTTCAGAAAAACAGTCTTCTGATATGGCAAAGATTTGTGGTGTACATTTGGAAGGTGTTTTTCTCAACCCAGAAAAGGCGGGTATCCATAATTCTGAATTATTTTTGAAACCTTCTATTGATAATATTAAATTGATTGAAGATGATTTTATAAGGATAGTTACCTTGGCCCCTGAACTTGCTGACAAAGATATTTTTACTTACTTAAAAAATAGAGATATAAAAATTCAAGCGGGTCATTGTTTGGCGACAGATTTGTCTAATTGTGATGGAACAACACATACGTTTAATGCTATGGGGTGTGTTTCTCATAAAGTTTCGGGTACTGCAACATCTGCATTACTCAATGATAATGTTTTTTCTGAGGTTATTCCTGATGGCGTTCATGTCTGTGATGATGCTTTGCGTTTATTGTTTAAGGCTAAGCAAATGAATAAAATTATATTGGTCTCAGATTGTTTGCCTTGTACGCATAGTAATATAAAAGAGTTTAACTTTGCAGGTTCTAAAATTTATTTTGATGGAATAAAAGCTACTTCTGCTGATGGTACTTTGGCGGGTAGCACAATGCTACTTCCTGATATTGTTAAAGTTTTAGCTAAAAAAGATTTATTTAACAGACAACATATTTCAAATTCTTATGATTATCACCAAATTCAGCCAAATGGCGAAATTGAATGGGATGAAGATTTTAATATAGTAAGGGTTTCATATTAGCGAGGTATTATGCGTAGTGATAATATAACAAAAGGAATTGCAAGAACACCACATAGAGGACTTTTAATGGCAACAGGGGTAAGTAAAAAAAATATGGATAAGCCGTTTATAGGTATTGCAAGTTCGTTTTCTGATTTGGTTCCCGGACATATCGGTATGAGGGATCTTGAAAGGCAAATTGAAAAAGGTATTCATTCTGCCGGCGGTCAAGCTTTTATATTTGGAGTCCCTGCTGTATGTGACGGGATTTCTATGGGGCATTGCGGTATGAGATATTCATTACCGTCACGAGATTTAATTGCTGACTGTGTAGAAACAGTTGCAGAAGCTCATCAACTAGACGGGTTAGTGTTATTATCAAATTGTGATAAAATTACCCCAGGAATGCTTATTGCAGCTCTTAGATTAAATATTCCGACAATTGTTGTGTCAGCTGGACCTATGTTGGATGGTGAAAGTCGTTGTGAAAAATTGACGATGATAAAAGGTTCTTTTGAAGCTGTTGGCAAATATAGAAATGGGATAATAGATGAGAAAAGATTGTTGGAATTAGAAGAAGAATCTTGTCCTTCTGCAGGGTCTTGTCAAGGTATGTATACGGCAAATACAATGGCTTGTTTAACGGAGGCTATTGGCATGAGTTTATCTTATTGTGCAACTTCTGCTGCTGTATCTTCTAAAAAACGTAGAATTGCTTTTGAAAGCGGTTATAGAGTTGTCGAACTTGTTAAAAATAATATAAAACCTTTAGATATTGTAGATAAAGATACTTTACGAAATGCTATAATTTGTGATTTAGCTATGGGAGGTTCTACAAATTCATTTTTACATATACTTGCATTGGCAAATGCTGGTGGTATAGACGTAACTTTAGATGATTTTGAAGACTTAAGTTACAAAATTCATCAAATTGTAAAACTTGACCCTGCCGCAAATCCTACAATGACTGATTTTCATAAAGCCGGAGGAGTGCCGGCGTTGTTGAAAACATTGAGCGATGCAAAAGTCGGAATTACAGACAAAAATACAGTATCAGGATATAAAATATCTGAAATTATTCTGGATTGCTATGTAGATGATACCTTAATTAATTCTTATGAAAAACCGGTAACGACAAAACCCGGGCTTGGAATTTTGTACGGTAATATTGCGCCTGAGGGTTCTGTAACTAAAATCTCAGGTATTGATGAATCTTGTTATGAATTTGAAGGTATTGCTAAAACCTTTGATTCTGAAGAAGAAGCTATGTCTGCCCTTGAAAACGATGAGATAAAAGAAGGTGATGTTCTTATCATTCGTTATGAGGGGCCTAAAGGTGGCCCCGGTATGCGTGAAATGTTAGCTCCAACCTCTTTATTAGTGGGTAAAGGGTTGGGTACTAAATGCGCATTAATAACAGATGGTAGGTTCTCCGGAGGTACAAGAGGAATTTGTATTGGTCATGTTTGTCCAGAGGCTGCAAATGGTGGTCCAATCGCTCTAATAAAAAATGGTGATAAAATAAAAATAGATATAAATACTAGGCAAATAAATCTCTGTGTTTCTGAGCAAGAATTAGATATTCGCAAGAAAAGTTTAAAACCGTTTGAACTTAATTGTAAATCCGGTTATTTAACAAAATATGCAAGAAATGTTAAAGATGCCTCACACGGAGCAATTGTGGAGTAAAATATGACAGTAATTGATATAGTAAAAGAGACAGGATTAAAGCACGTTGCAATCATAATGGATGGTAACAGACGTTGGGCGAAAGAAAAAAATTTGCCATCAGCAATTGGGCATAAAAAAGGTGTTGAAGCTTTAAAGTCAACATTAAGAGCCTGCAATGATTTTGGTATAAAATATCTGACAGTATATGCTTTTTCAACTGAAAACTGGAATAGAAAACAGGAAGAAGTTGATTTTTTAATGAATTTGGTTGCTGTAACTCTATCAAATGAGTTGGATGAAATGCATAATGAAAATGTACAAATTCATTTTATAGGTGATTTATCACGTTTAAGTGAGTCATTACAAAATATATTGAGAAATGCTGTGGAAAAAACTAAAAATAACACAGGTGTTGTTTTACAAATTGCATTAAACTATGGTGCAAGAGATGAAATTACAAATGCTGTAAAATGTATTATAAATTCAGGAATAAGGGCTGTTGATATTACTCCGAATACTGTTTCTGAATTTCTTTACACCAAAGGTGTTCCAGATCCTGATATGTTGGTAAGAACAGGTGGTGAGCAACGAATATCAAATTATTTGTTGTGGCAAATTGCTTATTCGGAAATAGTTATAAAAGATGAATTTTGGCCAGATTTTGATAAAAATTTGTTAGGTGAATGTGTAGAAGAATTTGGAAAAAGGCATAGACGTTATGGAAAATAATAAAATAAAAATCGTATTTGCAACCGGAAATTCACATAAGTTACAAGAAATAAATGAAATATCAAAAGGCTCCGGTATTGAGTTTATATTGCCGCCCACTGATTTTAGTCCTGATGAAACAGGTTCAACTTTTGAACAAAATTCCTATATCAAAGCAAAAGAAGCTGCTTTGATATCTAATTGTATTGCTTTAGCCGATGATTCAGGTTTATGTGTTGAAGCGTTAAATGGTGGCCCTGGGATTCATTCTGCCCGATATGCACAAACACCACAGGCAAGAATTGATAAACTTTTAAATAATCTTACCGATGTGGCTAATAGGAAAGCTAAATTTGTTTGTGCTATGACTCTTGTAGATGAATTTGGCAATATCTTATGTCAGGAAACCGGCGAATGTCACGGAGAAATTTCCAAATCTCAATCAGGTATAAATGGGTTTGGCTATGATCCTATATTTTTAGTTGATGGATACGGAGTCACAATGGCAGATATGTCGGAAGATTTAAAAAATTCAGTTTCGCATCGTAGTATCGCATTGAATAAAGTTATTTCATACATTCAATCATCTTTATTTTTATAATAAGAGGGACTAATGGACAACAAGAAAATCACAAAATATATTTTGATTATTACAATTATTGTCACAATATTAGTGGTATTACGTTTGGTATTTTCTACGGTAGGATTTATTTTTAAAACTAAATCTCAGAATAAATATATTCCGCCTAATGTGGTCATTGAAACCGTAAAACAAGAACCTATTATAAGGACTTTTGATGCTCCTGCAAGAGTTGTATCAAAGTACCAAGTAAGTGTTTTAGCAAGAATATCAGGATATTTACAAAAAAGTTTTTTTAAAGAAGGTGATTATGTTAAAGCTGATGACACACTTTTTTTAATAGAACCTTTAGAATATCAAAATGCATCTAATATTGCAGGTGCAAATATACAAAATATAAAAGCTCAATTAGAGTATGCAAATAAGCAATTAGTTAGGGCCGAAGAGCTTGTTAAAAATGATTATATCGCGAAATCCAGATATGATGAGATCTTAGCTAACAGAAATGCCTTACAAGCTCAATTAAATGCAGCTCAATCTAATTATGATGATACTAAAAGAAATTTAAGTTATACTGAAGTTAAGGCTCCTGTAGATGGACGTATTGGTATAATAGATGTGACAGTTGGCAATTATGTTTCCCCTTCTACAGGCTCTTTAACAACGATAAATAGCACTAATCCTATTTATGTGACCTTTCCGCTATCTTCGGAAGATTATGCCGAACTTTCAACAATTGATGACGGTGCTGATGAAAAAAGAAAAGTTGAGTTATACTTACAAAGTGGTGCAAAATACCCTATAGATGGGGTTCAAGACTTTTTGGATAATAAGGTTGAAGAATCTACCGGAACAGTTACAATGCGTGCTACATTTGAAAATCCGCAAAATAAACTTTTACATGGCGAGTTTGTAAATGTTAAATTATTTGCAAATAATAAAATTAATATGCCAATTGTTCCTATAGTCGCTGTTCAAGAAAATCAGGAAGGTAAGTATCTTTATAAACTTGATAAAGAGGGTTTGCCAAAACTAGCCTATATAAAAGTATTTGGTCAATCCGGTGATAATTGGGTAATAAAAAGTGGGGTTAAAACAGGAGACAAAATTATCGTAGAAGGTGTTCAAAAAGTTGTCCCGGGAGCTCCTGTTAATATTGTTTCAAAAGCCGACATAAAATCTTTAGAGAATAATAATAGATAAACTATCCGAGAAAATTTAAATATGAACGAAAACAATCAAGGTAACTTCTTTATAAGGCGACCTAAATTAGCAATTGTTATTTCGCTTGTAATTGTACTTGCGGGAGTGATACTTTTAAAAACATTACCACTTGAAGAATATCCATCAATAACACCTCCCCAAGTTGTTGTTAGTGCAACTTATTCAGGAGCAAGTTCTGATGTTATAGAATCAACAATTGCTGCGCCAGTTGAAGCTCAGTTAAATGGTGTACAAGACATGATATATATGTCATCAAGCTCGCAAAATGGCTCATATAAATTAACATTATATTTTGAAGTAGGTTCAGATCCTGATATGGCAGTGATTAATGTTCAAAATCAATTACAATTAGTAACTCCGCGTTTACCAGAAGAGGTACGTCGATATGGGTTATCTGTAAAAAAATCAACAGGTGGTCCAGGATTATTAATGATATCTATAACATCTCCTGCAGGTACTTATGATAATTTATTCATATCTAATTATGCAGATATTTATATAAAAGATGAACTGGCGAGAATAAAAGGGGTTGGATCTGTTTCTGTTTTTGGTTCTTCTAATTACGCTATGCGGGTTTGGTTAAATGCAGATAAAATGGCGAATTATAACTTGTCTGTTAATGAGGTGTCTCAAGCTATTCAAACCCAAAATATACAGGCTCCGGCCGGAGATTTGGGTGTTGAACCAATGGATAATAAACAATTAATTAAACTTACAATGCGAACATCAGGGCGTTTAAAAGATGTATCTGAATTTGAAAATATAATTGTTAAATCGTTACCTACTGGTGCTCAGATTAAATTAAAAGATATAGCTAAAGTAGAACTAGGGGCTGAAAGCTATTCTTTTTTCTCCAGAATTAGCAAGCAAAATGCGGCAATAATCACAATAAGTCAATTGCCGGAAGCAAATGCTATTGATTTGTCTGATAAAATACATGCAAAAATGAAGGAACTGAGTAAAACTTTTCCTAAAGATATTGAATATAAAATTCAGCATGATGAAACTGAATTTGTACGGGCTTCTATACACGAAGTTGTAGAAGCGGTTATTATTGCTATTATACTTGTCGGATTAGTAACATATCTATTTTTAGGTTCATTTCGAGCTGCATTTATTCCTTTTGCCGCAATCCCTGTTTCGCTAATTGGAGTTTTTATATTCATGAAATTGTTTGGGTTTTCAATAAATTTATTGATATTATTTGGATTTGTCTTAGCTGTTGGGTTAGTCGTTGATGATGCAATCGTTGTTCTTGAAAATTCACAACGTCATATCCAAGAAGGTAAATCCCCAAAACAAGCAACAGAAACAACAATGAAAGAGGTTCTTGGAGCAGTTGTTGCAACCTCATTAGTCTTAATGGCTGTATTTGTTCCGGTCTCATTTATGGGTGGAATTACAGGTAAAATGTTTAGGCAATTTGCATTATGTATATCTTCTTCTATTGCATTATCAACCCTTGTAGCCCTTACATTAGCACCGGCACTGTGTGCAATTATACTGAAATCAGGCGATGATAACCCCGATTTTAAATTTATAAAAATATTCGATAATTGGTTTAACAAAATTAGAGATTTATATGTCGATTGTGTACGTATATTCACATATTCCTCTTTTCTAACGTTCGGAACTCTTACAATTATAATTTTGGGATTAATCATGTTATTTTTACTAATTCCAAAGGGGTTCATTCCTAATGAAGACAGAGGAGCAATCTTTACTCAAGTACAACTGCCTGAAGGTTCATCCGCCTCCAGAACTAATGATGTAGCATTTGATATTGAAGAAAAATTATTAAAAATCCCCGGCGTTAAGGATACTATAGCGCTTGTAGGTATGAACGGAGAAAATACAGCATTCATAGTTTCTGATTTCAAGCCTTGGAAACAAAGAAAATCTAAAAATGAATCATTAAACGGTATTATGAAAAATATTTATAAAGAGTTTTCAACCTATTCTACAGCAACTGTTGCAACGTTTTCCCCACCTGCAATTTCCGGATTGGGAATGTTTGGAGGATTTGAATATCAGCTTTTAGATAAGGGAGATAGAAATTCTTCTGAATTTTATAATGAAGCCATACAGTTTATAAAGGAAGCAAGTAAAGAACCAAAATTAGGAATAGTTTACACTTCATATAGCGCGAATTTACCGCAATTACAAATTGATGTTGATATTGATAAAGCTTTAGCTCAAAATGTATCTGTTTCAGAAATTTACAGTGCAATTAATGCATATTTTGCTAAAACTTATGTTAATGATTTTAATAAATATGGTCGAGTTTATAGGGTATATTTGCAAGCGGATTCTCAATTTAGAGAAACTCCGGAGGATTTGAGTCAAATCTATGTGAAAAATAATATTGGCTTAATGGTACCATTACTTTCTGTAATTAAAACAAAAAATACAGTCGGCCCGTATGTAAGAACACGTTTTAATATGTATCCTGCAATTACTTTAAATGGCTCTCCTAGTGCCGGTGTGAGTTCCGGTGAAGCAATGAATATTATGGAAAAACTCTCTGGTAAGGTTCTTCCAAAAGATATCGGGTACGCTTGGTCCGGAACATCTTTGCAAGAAAAAAATTCCAGTGGGCAAATTGTCCCAATTCTCGTTATGTCACTCGTTTTTATATATTTATTTCTTGTAGGGTTATATGAAAGTTGGTTTCTTCCAATTAGTGTAATGTTAATTACGCCGATTGCACTGGGTGGAGCTTTATTTTTTCAATATATTTCAGGATATGCTCTTGATATTTATTCTCAAATCGGATTAGTCATGCTTATCGGATTAAGTACTAAACAAGCTATATTGATTATAGAGTTTGCAAAAGAAGCAAAAGAAAATGGTGCAGGGGTTTGTGATGCTGCAATCGAAGCTGCAAGATTAAGATTTCGAGCAGTTATGATGACTAATATCGCGTTTATTTTAGGTTTAATACCTCTGGTTATAGCTTCAGGTGCGGGTGCAGCCTCAAGACATTCTGTAGGAATGACTGTTTTAGGAGGGATGATTGCTGTTGCATTTATTGGCACTTTTCTTGTCCCTGCATATTTTGTATTTATTGAAAATTTAAAAGATTATTTGACTCTAAAAGTCAAAAATTTTAGATTTCGAGGTAAAAATGAATAAAAAAATATTCATATTAATTTTATTTTGTTTATCTATTGATTACACATGTTACGCTGAATCAGGTAACAAGTTAAATCCTTTTGAATTTCCAAATAGTAATCAAGTTTTGCCTACTACAAACACAGATGCACAGTATATAATTTCCGGTTCGGTTGAAAAAAATATTGATATAACTTTGGATAATTGTATAAAAATAGCACTTGGTAATAACCCGCAAATTAATGCCGCATTTCAAGATATTTTAGCTGCTGATGCCAGAATAAAACAGGTTTGGTCAAATTATTTCCCAACTTTTTCTTGGCAAACTGGATATACAAGACTTAGACAACTTCAATTGTCCGATGCGTTAGGTGAAAATTTAGAATTTAATTATTTTTTACTTGGTCAAATATCATTACAGCAAATGCTATATGATTTTGGAGTTACACAAAACCAAGCAACTATTAGAAAATTAGACTACGAATCTTATAAAAAAAGTTTTGAGGCCATTGTAAATAACGTAATTTATCAAACTAAAGATGCTTACTTTAATTTGTTGTATACATACGAAAATAAACGAGTTGCCCAAGATACAGTAAGAAAATTTGAACTTTTTTACAATCAAGCAAAAGCTTTTTATAAAAGCGGTATGAACCCGAAAGTAGATGTAACTATTGCAGAAACAAATTTAAGTAATGCAAAACTCAAGTTAATACAAGCTGATAATGCGATTAATCTTGCAAAAGCTCGTCTTAATAATATTATGGGAGTTCCATATTTAGAAAAATATAATCCTTGCGATAAATTAGAATTTATGCCAATTAATATCACCTTTGATGAATCAATAGCGATAGCCAGAGAATCACGACCGGAATTGAAACAAGCAGAAATTAAAGTTGAAACCGCTAATCAAACTTTAAAATTGGCAAAAAAGTCATTTTTACCTACATTATCATTCGAATCACAATTCCAACGTGGTGGAAAATCATGGGATTCAAATTATGGTTTCAATATAGGAGGATATTTGACTTTTCCAACAATAAATACAATGTTGGTTAAAAACGAAATAAAAGAAGCTAGATTTTTATATGATAAAGAACTTGCAAATGCAATAAATACACAGAATAATATTTATCTTGAAATTCAAAATGCATACTTGACCTTGGCCGAAAAAAGAAATCAGTTACCTGTATCAATTATACAAGTTAAACAAGCAAAAGAAAATTATGACCTTTCTTATGGTAGATATAGAGTTGGCGAAGGGTCTCCAACTGAGTTAAAAGATGCTGAAAATACTTATGAACAAGCCCAACTCACCTATTATACCTCACTTTATCAGTATAATTCCGCCAAAGCAGAATTAGAACGGGCAATTGGTAAAAACCTGGTAAGTTGTGATAATGAGGTCTTTTTAGAAAAATAATTAAGAAATGTAAACATATACAAAACAAAAAAAGCAATTTTTTTAACATTATATACTTTATATATATGTAAGAAATAAATAAGAGAGAGATTAAAACTATGACAGCTACAATGGCACAACCGTTTGGTTCTATGACAAGAAGAACTGCAAGAAGAAAATCTATTGAAGATTTTAATTATTTAAAAAATAAAGATAGACGTATGAGATTTAATAATTCTCAAGATCCAATATATTTTGTATTTGATTGTATTGAGAATAGGCCGATTAAGACATTAGCAAAAGAATTTGTAAAAGATTCATTCTTTGAAGCAGTAAACTTTGTTTCAAAAGTTGTTGGATAATCATTAGGAAATAAGAGAAAGATTTAGGAAAAGGATTAGGAAACCCAATATATAAGCGGCCAAGGGCCGCTTTTTAATTTATTAAAATAAAATAGTTTGCGGGTAAATCTCTTCAATATAATATTCCCAATCTTTTAGCGGGAAAAATCCAATAGAGAATTCAACATTATTTTCTCCAATTTGTTGTGCTTTTGGAGTTGGTATTGGAGGACCTGCAGGAGTTGTTCTTGCAGGATTTTTAGGGTTGGAGATAATTCCGACACTTCTTAAAAGAGTAATAGACAGGGATTTATCAAAAACCTCGTATTCACTCAAACCATCAGTAATTACCCCACAACCATTTGCCCAAGCAAAACGTTGCATTGGAGCTGTATTTGTCATAGCTTCATGACCTTTTTCTTTTGGTAAGTTTTTTCTTATTTCATAATTTGGGTTAAACTCTCGACTTATAAGCAAATTCAAATCCTCAGAAAAAACTTCTTTTACCGGTTTTTTGAAATTAAAGCGAACTTGCCAAAGTCTATTTGATAATAAATTTAACCATTTTATATTGAAATTCAATAACTTTGAACGTTTATTCAAAGAAATATCAACATCAAAAAATGATGTATTAATTCTCATTGTTGAACGTAACGGACCATCTAAAATAACTTTTGCTGATTTGATTTGTGCAATTTCAAAGTTATCATCAACAACAGGTCCAAAATTATAAGTATCACCAATATCTTTACAGCGAACGAATTGGATGAAATTTTTATAACATGTGCCTTTATCGTATAGGTTTAGTTTACCATTTTCAATTACCAAACGTATGTTCGAGTTAAAAATATTCGTATCATCAACATGCAAATCTGAAGATTTATTATCAGGGTTAAACTCTTTTAATAACGTGTAAATAGTTGCATAATCTTCAGTCGCCGGTATTTTTTCAGTATTATATAAAATCTCTTTTGGAAAACCTTTACAGGTTGAAATAATTTGTGTGTTATCTTCAATTAATTCGCGTTCAATTTCTAAAATTTTATATTTGTTATTGTTTTTGAAAGAGATTGCCATATCGTGAGATTTTGTGAATTTAATTTCTTCTATAATTGTTTCTGCAATTTGTAGAACTTTTTTATACCGAGTTATATTTTCATTATGAACGTCGTCTGTTGAACAGCCACAAATCCCGTCATGTGCCTGATTTTGCAATAATAATTTATATGCGTAATCAATTGCATTCTGATAATTATTACCAAATTCATTCTGTAATTTATTTGCTAAATCCAGTTTATATGAGCATTTTGTATTTAGTTGTTTAAGTAATAAGCGGGCTGAATATGCACCTTGTAAAATGAAAGTTTTTGAATTATCTCTCAATTCATCTTTATGTTCGGTTTTAAACTTTACTTTGTTAAAATATTCAAAAGGTGAACTAAGTTTTATTTCATAATTATCCAAACACTCATTTACGGCAATAATTTGATCTGCAATATCAATTGGTACACCTAAATGATCAGCACCAATAGGCAGTAATAAGGTATCACCTGATTTTTCTGCAATTATATCAAGGTTGGATTTAATAATTTTGACTTTTTCATCAATATTTATTTGCGCAGAAAAAATATCCATAAAATATCCACGTATTAAATTAACGGTATTAACTCCATTAAAAATAAATTCTGCAGGAAGATCTCCGCAACCACGCCAAACAATGGCTTTATTAATATCATATTCTTGTAAAATAGACGGTATGTTTTTGCTATGTCCAAAAGTATCAGCAAGATAGCCGATAAAATCTGTACATCCAAAACTCTTTGCAATGTTGAGTCCGATTTCAAGATTTTTTCTAAAACAAATACCATCAGTTAGGAATTCGTCGACTAAACAATAAAATGGACCAATAAATAATCGTTTATCTTTGATTAATTTTCTTATTATATCTTCTTTTTCCGGTCTGAGTTCCAAATAGTCAAGTAAGGCCACAACTTGACCGTCAAAGTAAAATGAAGGGATTTTATTTTGTTCAAGTAAATCCAAAACATTATCAAATACTCGAATTAGTCGAAGTCTAAATACTTCAAATTCTCTGTACCATTCCCTATCCCAGTGTGTGTGTAAATATGCTATAACTTCTTTCTTTTTAGCAGTATTTTTCATGATTAAAATTTTATCATCTGACATGAAATTTGGCTAATTGTAAAGATTAGCTAATTTACTGATGAAAAATATTATATAGGTTTTTAAGATATTACCAACAGAGGAGAGGTTTATATGAAAAAAATAACGGTTATATGTCTTTTATTATCATTCTTGTTAACTATTGTCTCAGTAGATGCTCGTATCGTTAGGGTTGCTCGAGTAGATAATTCATACTGTAGTCCATATCAACAAGATTTAGAACAAATGGAAGATTATTTATTTGGTAAAGTATACTCAAAAGAGGCTCCGGGATTACGTTTAAATCGTATTGAAAATAGTTTATTCAATACAACATATCCAACAATGAACATTGCGCAAAGAATGAATAGAGCATTAGAAAATTATAGAGATGATTATTATAACAGGAATTATTTAACTCAATATTCAGGGAATTCGGGTGTTGGAAGACGATTTAGAAATAGATTTTTTGGGCAACCTACTGGGTTTACTCCTCCAATTATGAATATGCCATTTGCATCTGGCGGTTTTATGCCGGGAATGAGTTATGGAAATATACATAACAGAAGTTATAGATATAATAATGTTGTGCCGGCAAATATGGGAGCTGGTATAACAATTTTAGATTAATTGTAAAAATTATATTAATGAATAAAAAAAAGTTTTTTTTAATGTTAAAATAGATTTACGTAATAAGTATGAAAAGGGAGATTATACTCAATGTGTGGTATTGTCGGATATATAGGCTCTAAGCCTGTTGCAGATATATTATTAGATGGACTTGAACAACTTGAATACAGAGGATACGACTCTTCTGGTATTGCAGTAAAGACAGAAACTTCAATAAATGTATATAAAGCCGAAGGAAAACTTAATAACCTTCGTAGTGAATTGGCATTACATAGTGATGAGTTCAATAAATCTAATATGGGTATTGGTCATATCAGATGGGCTACACACGGCGCCCCAACTGTTGTTAACGCTCACCCTCATACTTGCAATTGCGGCAGTCTTGTTGTCGTACACAACGGTATTATTGAAAATTACAAAGAGCTTAGGCTAGAGTTGGAATCTGAAGGGTGTATATTTAAATCTCAAACAGATACAGAAACTGTCGCTCATTTAGTTGCTTTAATGTATGCGGAAGTTAAGGATTTAACAAAGGCTGTACAGCTTGCAACAAAGAAAATTCAAGGGGCTTATGCTCTTTGTATAATGCATAATAATGAGCCTGACAAAATTGTTGTTACTAAAAGAAATGCGCCATTAATCATCGGATTAAATGACGATGGTTATTATATTGCATCAGATGTTCCTGCATTTATTAAGCATACTAAAAAAGCCGTTTATCTAAATGATAATCAAGTGGCAACGCTTTCTGCTAAAGATTTTATTTTGGAAGATGAAAATGGTTTTGAAATTTCACCCAAAATAGAAGTTTTGCCTTGGGAACCGGTTGCTTTAAGCAAAATGGGTTATAAACACTTTATGCTCAAAGAAATTCACGAACAACCGGATGTTATACGTAATATTTTAGTTGGTAAATTGCACACACCCGATTCGCAAATTATTTTAAATGAAGTAAAGCTTAATAAGGATACATTAAAAAACTTAAATAGAATTCAGGTTATTGCTTGCGGTACATCGTTACACGCAGCTATGATTGGTAAATATATTGTTGAAGATTTTTGTGGCATCCCTGTTGATGTTGAAGCTTCCAGCGAATATATTTATCGAAAAACAGTAACGGATGAACATACTTTGGTTATTGGAGTGTCGCAATCTGGCGAAACTGCAGATACTTTAACTGCTATTAAACAATCAAAAGCACGAGGATCTCATATACTTATTATTACAAATAGACCGGATAGTGCAATGGCTAGGGAAGCGGATAGCTTAATTCCTGTTAATGCAGGTATTGAGGTATCTGTTGCGGCTACAAAATCTTATATCGCACAATTAACTTCATTTTATTTGTTAGCTATTTATATGGCTGAAATAAAAGGCTCTATGTCAGTGTCTGAGTTGGTTAATTTAAAAGCTGAAATGTTACTGTTACCACAAAAAATTGAGCAAATATTAAGCAACAAAACAGTAATTCAAGACTGTGCCAGAAAGTTTGCAAGCACAAGAGATTTTATTTATATCGCAAGAGGTATAAATTATCCTACAGCTCTGGAAGGTGCTTTAAAATTAAAAGAAATAAGTTATATTAACGCAACTGGCTATCCTGCCGGAGAGTTAAAACATGGGCCAATTGCTATGCTTGATGAAACAATGCCAGTATTGTCTATTTTAATGAAAGGTTTTGTATATGAGAAACTACTTTCAAATAGTGAAGAAGCAAAGGCTAGAAATGCGCGTATGATAGCTTTAACAAACTCAAACGATCCAAAACTAAACGATTTGTTTGAAGTCATTATTAAAGTGCCTGAAGTAATTGAAGTTTTGTCACCAATTGTTGCTATGATACCTCTTCAATTGTTAGCGTATTATATTGCTGAATTTTTAGGAAAAGACGTTGACCAACCTAGAAATTTGGCAAAATCTGTTACTGTGGAATAGGACTTATGAAGCAATTAATTTCAAAAACTGTTTATTTAAATTATAACACTGAATTAATTTCTACAATAAATGTTGAACAGCAATTATATCAACAATTTGAAAACATTGTCAGATGGGCTATTGTTGAGGTTTTGCCTGATAAATTAAAGATTTGTATCACTGTTGAAGCTTAATATTCAATTAATTCAATTGCGTTAACCGGACAAGTTATTGCGGCATCAATGCAAAGATCTTCTGTTGCACTGATTTTATTACTGTTTACAACAGCTTTGGCATCTTGGATATCAAAAACCTCAGGATTTATTATTGCGCAAGCACCACAACCAACACAACTATCTAAAATACTTATATTCATAATAAAACCCTCCATATTTGGGTATTATAAAGGGTTTTATAATTTATATTAATAGTATTGTTGCTAATTTATAAGGTTAATCCTCATTAGTAACAATTTGCGCTCCATTGTTTTCTACAGATAGTGTCTTTATTTCACATTTTATATTTTGATTAGCCCAAATTTCTCTAACTATATCTTTAAGATTATCTAAGTTATTTTTTTGAGATATTATTAGTATTGATGACCCGGCGCCGCTTATAACGCAACCTAAAACATTTTCAAAATGTCTTAATTTTGACTGTATCTCTTCTAATCCTGGGATTAATTTAGTTCTATAAGGTTGATGAAGTTTGTCCTGAAGCGACCATTTCATTAATTCTACATCTTTTGAATTGATAGCTTCAACAAACATAGCTAAATGCTTTGCGTTAAATATGGCGTCATGTATAGGCACTTCTGAAGGTAAAACAGATCTTGCAATATCAGTAGAAAGCTCAAAATCCGGGATGCAAACAGTTATAGCCCATTCTTGAGGCCATTCAAGTTTTCTATAAATAACACTGCCGTCATCTTCTTGAGAAGAAATAACTAATCCACCAACAATTGCAGGTGTAATATTATCCGGATGACCTTCAATTTCACAAGCTATTGATAATAAAGCAACTTCATCTGCAGGACGTCCCAAAAGCTCATTTGCAGCAATTAGTGCCCCAACAATTACTGATGAACTACTGCCTAACCCCCTTGCAACAGGAATATTCGACTGTATTGTTATCTTTAATTCACTTGGAGATTGTCCAATCATATTATATAAAAGTTCAACAGCTTTATAAACAATACTGTTTTCATCAACAGGTATATGATCTAGTGACAATTCTTCTATACTATCATTCCCTTGTATAACATTTATTTCAACACCGGTTCCGGGTAATACTGTCTCTTCTATCGTAACAATATTATATAAAGGTAATGCCATACCCGCACAATCAAAGCCGGGGCCTAGATTTGCCGTGGTTGCAGGGACTTTTACACTTACTTTCATACTTAAAATTACCTTTCTTAAATCTGTCTATATTATAGCAAAAACACAAAAATAATGACTATTTATAAGTTATATAAAGAATTTGCACAATATTTAAAATAGCCTTAAAATAAGACTATGCTTGAATTTCACCCATATTTTACAAATGATGGCTCGGTTGGGCTGTATAGTGAGGGCTTTGATGATATATATCATAGCTCTACAGGCGCTTTAACTGAAGCTTATGAGAAGTTTGTTCAACCAATAGATATTAATTGGTTACACACCTTAGATAAAATTAAAGTTTTAGATATTTGTTACGGAATTGGTTATAATACAAAAACTTTTTTAAATTTTATTTTAGAAAAAAATTTTTCTGAAAAATTTTCAAAAATTTTATCTCATGCAAAAACAGATATCGCTCCGATACATACCGATAAAATCCAATCTTTAAAAGAGCTATTTTATAACGAGACGATATATACCAATAATATTCTTAATAAAATTTCTATAACAGCTTTAGATAATGATGAAAATTTATATTTTTTATCTCCATATATAAAAACCGGGAAAAATAATTTAAAAACTCAAAAATTTGATTTTGAGTCAAAAAATATTGAAAAATATTTGAAAAATAAAAAAAATGCTAAAAACCCAAAAATTAATAAAATTATAAATTTTTTAATTTTTCAAAAAATCCTCCAATATAATGCCGAAATAACCAATAATGAGGGTATTTTAAGATTATTATCAGATAAGAAGTATAAAGATTTCTTTGAGCAAGATTTGGTTAATTTGTTTAAGTTTTATAAAATTATTAAAAAACTCGATGGTAAAAATATACTAATTGATAATTTTACAGCCTTTTTACATAATATATATTATAGGTATATAACAAAGCGTTATAAAAAAGGATTAAAAACCATACATTTAGTGAACTTGGATTTTAATTATAAAAACGGTGATGCGCGGACATCCATTTTAGAAGATAAAAATACATATAATTTAGTTTTTTTAGATGCATTTACACCCTCTAAATGTCCTTGTCTATGGTCATTTGATTTTTTTAAATTACTTTATAGTAAACTTGATGATAATGGAATGATTTTAACTTATTCAACTTCTTCTGCAGTGAGAGGGGCAATGCAAGAAGCCGGATTTTATATCGGAAATATATTTAATTCGAGATTGAATAAGGTAACTGGTACTATTGCAACCAAAAAAGAGTCTCTTATAAAACATTCCCTCTCAGAATTCGATTTAGGGCTATTAAAAACAACGGCAGGTATATTTTATCGTGATGAGAATTTAACAGGCCTTAATGAGGCTATTAAGACCCTCAGAGATTCTGAGGTAAAAAATAGTACACGAATGTCGACATCAAAATATAAAAAATTATATAAAAATAAGGAGTTACCATGCAATACGATGTAGTTATTATCGGCGGCGGAACTGCGGGTTGTGCTGCAGCTTATATGTGCGCAAAGCGGGGTTTAAAAACACTTATAATAGAAAAAAATATTCACTTAGGTGGGGCAATAACTTCCGGACTTGTGATTCCGGTGATGCATTGCGGCGAAAATCAAATAAATACCGAGTTTTACAATTTATTAGTTTCTGAACTCAAAAATTTTGGCGGTCAAGTTACTTATCAAGGAAATTCCGGTTGGTTCAATCCTGAATTAACAAAAATTGTACTAGATAAATTAATGAAGGAGCAGAATGTTGATATTTTGTTTAACACAACCATTGACAATGTGAAAATTAATTATCCATGCATAAATTCTATAGAAATAAAACAATATATGTTATCAACATGTAACGATACGATACATACTAATAATATCAATCTATCAGGCAAAGGCATTTTATCGGTATATATCGGAGCGAAATACTTTATTGATGCGACAGGAAATTGTGATTTTTCAAAATTAATTAATTGCGAAATGCAAAATGATAATACTGAATTTCAACCAATGAGTATGCGTTTTATTTTAAGCGGGGTAAATAAAAAGATATTTGCAGATTGGATTTTAAAACTAGACCCTGACCGAAGTGTTACAACTGTAGAAGAAGTTGATAATGATTTTCATTTCTCCACTGCATATACCTGGGATACAGATAGACAGTGGGCTTTAGCCGACATATTTAATAAAGCAATTAGTGAAAATATCCTAAAATCCACTGATTGCAACTATTTTCAATTGTTTACAATAGCCGGAATGCCTGATTCTGTTGCCTTTAACTGCCCAAGAATCATAGAAAAGCTTAATCCTAATGATAATTTTGATGTATCAAAAGCTGCTATGCTAGGTAGAGAAGCAATTTGGCGCCTGTATAAATTTTGTAAAACATATCTTCCGGGATTTGAAAACTCATATATATCAAATATTGCTGATGAGCTTGGGGTAAGGGTTTCAAACAGAATAGTCGGCAAATATATATATACTATTGATGATTTAAAATCAGGTAGAGAATTTGATAATCCGATACTTATATCAAATTATCCGGTAGACGTTCATAGCAACAAAAAAAACAGATCAACTTGCGATAGAGTCAATGAATATCAACTTCCGATTGAATCTCTTATGGCAAAAGATTACGATAACTTATTTGTAATAGGGCGATGCTTATCAGCAGATTATATGGCTCAAGGTGCATTGAGAGTTCAGTCAAGTTGTTTTTCGATGGGTGAAGCTGTGGCAAAATATATTGCTAACAACGTCTAGTTATTTTCCCACATAATATATTCATCGCATCTAAAAGTGGGTCTATTGTTGGAGAATAAGGCGGAGAATAAGTTAAATCATTATTCTTGAATTGATGAACTGTTAAATGGCCTAATAGAGCACTTGCAAGTGTATTAATACGCTTATCCGCCCCTAAAGAACCTATTGCCTGCCCACCAAGTAATAAACCTGTAGCTTTATCTGCAACAACTTTAAGGGTAATTTCTCCCACATCCGGCATATAAGCAACCTTATCATATTTAGAAACCGTAGCGCTTACTGGCGTAAATCCGAATTCAATAGCTTCTTTTTCTGTCAGGCCTGTCATAGACATTGTTGTGTTTAAACATCTTGAGACCGCAGAACCTAAAACACCTTCAAATATTGTATAAACGCCTGCTGCGTTTAATGCGGCACATCTTCCTTCTTTATTTGCAGTAGAGCCTAAAGGAACCCACACAGAATGACCACTTATTATATGAGGTTCTTCACAGCAATCTCCACAAGCATAAATATTTGGTTCTGAGGTTTGCATGAGTTTATTTACTTTAATAGCACCACTTTCTCCTATTTCTAATCCTGCATTTTTTGCAAGTTCAGAATTTGGAATAATCCCCGCACAAATCACAACAAAATCTGTTTTAAATTCTTTACCGGATAACGTTTTAACTGTATCTGCAAGACCATTTGTTCCTGTAACTTCTGATACAATTTCTCCTGTTTGAATTAGAAAATTTCTATCAGGTATTGACTCTAATCTTTCGCGTATTAATAATGACATATCCGCATCAAACGAAGAAATAATATGATTACCTTTTTCTAATACTACTACTTCTAAACCATTTTTAACAAAGGCTTCAAGCAACTCTAAACCAATAAAGCCGCTTCCGATAATAACGACTTTTTTTGAGTTAAGCATTTTATTTCTAATATTTATACCATCTTCAATTTTCCTTAAAGTATAAATATTGTCAAAGTCATTTACACCTTTAATATTAGGTATAAAAGGGCGAGCACCTGTTGCAATAATCAATCTGTCATAATCAATTAGCCAAGCTTTATCCTTACCGCAAGCAAGAACTTGACGCTGCTTAGGTAAAATTTTATCAATTTTTGTTTCTAAAAATACATCAATCCCTGATGCTTTAAATTCTTCAACAGATCTAACAAGTAATGCTTTATAATCTTCAAAATTCCCTTCTATATAATAAGGCAAACCACAAGAAGAATAAGATACATGCGTATCATCAGTATAAATACTTACATTTGAGTCCGGGAGTAAACGCTTTATTTTTGCAGCAGCCTTCGCACCTGCTGCTACGCCGCCAATTATAACTATATTCATAAATACAGTTTATTTATCTTTGGCGCAATTTACATCACCTTATAGACTAATTAACACTGTAAGTATTCAATATCATTTCTTTCATAAATTCGGTATATGAATCCTTATAGTCTTCAAATTTTTCAATATTTTCTACTAAATTTTTAAGCTCTAATATAATTTGCATTCTTAATAACTCGTCGTACATATAATACACACTCCGTCTTACCTAATTACATGTATATTTACGGATTTATTTTGAAAAACTTTAATAATTTACGCTCATTATTAATTTATTGTTACATTATTCTTCGGTTTCATTATAAACAAACTGTTTGCGCAATCGCCATTGAACAAGTGTTAAAATCAGTATGATTAAAAATAAAACATACGCAATTGCACTTGCATAACCAACATTAAAATATTCAAAAGCATTTTTATAAATAGAGAAAACTAATACATTTGTACTGTCCAACGGCCCGCCTTGGGTCATTAAGTAAATTAAATCAAACACCTGAAATGAACTTATTGCAGTTATTATAATAACAAAAAATATTGTAGGTGAAAGTATTGGTACTGTTACATTTTTGAATATTTGAAAATCGTTTGCACCATCAATTTTTGCAGCCTCAAATAAACTTTGTGATACACCTGACAAGGCAGATAGAAAAATAATCATATTATATCCGATAAGTTTCCATACAGAGACTATGATAATCGCCGGCATTGCATATTTAGAATCATATAACCAATTTATATTATTGTGTAAAATTTGATTTAAAAACCCAATATTCGGGTCAAAAATCCATGTCCAAACAATTCCTATAACAACCATCGGAGTTATAAAAGGCAAAAAATACGCCGTTTTAAAAAATTCACTTCCTCTAATTTTTGTATTTAAAATAGAAGCTAATACTAGAGGGATTATTACACCTAAAAAAGATGTTGATAATGCAAAAACAACCGTATTTAATAAAATTTTATAGAATAAATCATCCTTAAACAAAGTAAAATAATTATCAAACCCGACAAATTCTATTGGATTCAGCAAGTCCCATTTGGTAAAACTTAATCCAAACGAACAAAATACAGGTATTATAATAAAAATTATAGTACCAAGCAATGCCGGAAGTATAAATATCCATGCCGAAATATTCTGCTTATTGATAAAATTTCTAACTATTTTTTTCATGATATGATTTTATTATAATAAAAAGATTTGGAGATGTGAATTATGCAAAAATATGAACACGCATTTGGGAAAAACGATATTAGAGGGATTTACGGTGAGGATATTACAGAAGAACTGTTTTACAACATTGCAACTGGTTATGTTAAATGGATATGTTTGCAATCAAATAAACAGCCTCAAAGTCTTAAAATAAGCGTATGTATGGATGCAAGACTACATTCTCCAGCTCTAAAAGATGCACTAATAAATGGTTTAATAGATAACAATGTTGGTTCAATTGAAGATTTAGGTTTACAACCGACACCTATTGGATATTATTCTGAAGTTGCACATAATCTTGACGGTGCAATGATTATTACAGCTAGCCATAACCCAAAAGAATACAATGGGATGAAAATGACATATAATCGCCAAACTCTTAATGAAGCTCAAATAAAAGAAGTAAAAGAGTTAACATATTCTAACTGGAAAACCTTGCCTAATGAATTAAAAACTTATGAATACAAGACTGCTATTTTACCTGAATATATTTCAGAAATGACCGAAAAATTTGGTAAAATAGGTTGTAATATTAAAGTCGTTGTAGATAGCGCTAATGCTACTGGTGGTATTGTTGGCCCAGAATTATACAAAGCTTTAGGTTGTGAAGTTATAGAGTTATACTCTGAACCTGACGGAACCTTCCCTAATCACCACCCAAACCCAAGTGATTTAAAAACTTTAAAAGATTTGTCTAAGTGTGTTGTTGAAAATAGTGCTGATTTTGGGATTGCTTATGATGGTGATAGCGATAGAATAGGGGTTGTAGACTCTCAAGGAAAACCATTAACAGGCGATAAATTACTTTTGATTTATGCTATGGATATTATTTCAGAAAAACCAACAGTTGTATCAGAAGTTAAATGCTCACAAGTTTTATTCGATACAATTAATCAATCTGGCGGCAACGCTGTAATGTGCAAAACAGGACACGGTTATATTAAAGAGAAAATGAAAGAAACTAACGCCGTACTTGGTGGTGAAATGAGTGGACATACATTCTTTAAAGACAGATATTATGGGTTTGATGATGCAATTTATGCAGGCTGCAGAATGATTGAAATTGTCGCTAAACATAAAACTGCTAATTCTAATTTTAAAATAGAAGAATTAATTGAACCGTTTAATAAGGTATTTACTAGCGACGAAGTGCGTTTTCCTTGCCCAAATCACTTAAAAAAAGAAGTGCTTGAGGCTATGAAAAAAGAGGTTTCTGAAAACCCAACAATGTTTGGTTCGCCAATTAAAGAAATAGTCACTTTAGATGGTATGAGAATCGTTTTTAACGGCGGTTTTGCTCTAATTAGACAAAGTAATACAGAACCTGTATTTACTCTCCGATTTGAGGCAAATAACGAGGCTGAATGTAATCAATTCAAAATTGCAATGATATCATTCTTAGAACAATGTGTTAATAGTAAAGTTTAACAACACTCAAATTGGGGTAAATTCTTATTTTGTCATCCTGAACTGACTAGAAAATCCGATAAGGATACGAATCGTGATTTTCTGTTCCTACTTGGTGATTCAGGATCCAGGTTTTATGAATTTCATCGGAATTACCTAATTGTTTATAGATTTTAATATTTTGCAGTTATTTTCTCAATATTAATTTTATCACTTCTTCTTTAGAATTAGCGATGTGGAATAGCTTGCCGATTGGGTTTTCTTTCAATAGTTTCATATCAAATAGCTTTTTGTATTGACTAACAAGACCTTCCCAAAACTCTGCAC
>SUTS01000002.1 GCA_015152555.1 Cyanobacteria bacterium SIG26 | reverse complement strand
TAGGGTGGGGTGATGGGGTTTCTCCCCTCCCTGGATGGTGCAAAATGAACAGGCGAGGTACGAGCCTTGTGAACTTGTATACCGAGGCGTAGCCGAGTGTTGGAGGGATAGGGTGGGGTGATGGGAAAAGTCCTTAGAAGCTATGTTCAACTCAAATCACCCCTTCCGGCTCCGCCACCTTCCCCATCCGGGGCAGGAACATTATATTTTTTTGTATAGAATAACAATAAGAGATCCTTCGCTCCGCTCAGGATGACGAAAGAACGAACAAGTGAAAGGAAATCCAAAAATTACCCTCGCTCAGGATAACGAAAGAGCGAACAAGTGAAAGGAAATCCAAAATTTACCCTCGCTCAGGATAACGATGGTATGAATATAGAGATTCTTCGCCTATTCGGTGTTCGCAATAAACGGCACCGCTCACACTTGCTCAGAATGACAATGGTTAGATAATAAGAGATTCTTCGGGCTAAAGCCCTCAGAATGACGAAGGTCGAACGAGGCGGAAAGATTCCAATATATTTACCCCTCAGAATGACGATTTTGTAAATGCTATCAACACAAACACATTTACCCCAGGCCAAATATCAGCCAACCTCCCTATTTGGGAGGTTGTCATATCTACAGATGTCTCATTATATCCTAGTTATCACACCAAAGGACATCAGTCAGATTGCCATTAGCATCATAGCTCATCAATTTATATTTTGAGCCGTCAGCAGTATATTCTTTAACATGCTGCTGATTAAACGTTCCATCATTATTATAAACTGTATAACCAATCTGACGTCCTTGTTCATCAAATTCAAAATTACCCCAGAAAAAATCACCTTGGCGTTGACCGGTTAACTCATAATGCACCCCTGTTGTAAAATTATCAGCTTCTTCATTATAATCAGAATATCTTGTAATATACTTTTCGCCATTACTGTCTGTGTAAATTCCTAGTCCTTGCACCTGTTTACCGTTTTCATAAGTAAGAAGAGAACTAAAACGACCATCAGAATCAGACAAACTTTCTGATACTTTTTGATTGTTTTCATCATATTCTACTACCTCACGTTGTTGGAATGTACCATCAGCATAGAACCAATCCTCACATTGAGGCAATCCTGCAGCATTCCAGTCAGAATATTGGGCAAACATAGTTACCTTACCTTGAGCATTATATTTTATACAACCAGTAACTTGCCCTTGGTCATTAAATTCATGACCAAAGTAACTTTTGATAGCTCCATCTTTCTTGTAGTATATTTCAACAGAGGCATTATCAAACTCATCATTCAACTTATTAGGCTCTCTATCAAAGACTCGCGTTATACGGCCGGCAGCATCAAAATCAAACCACTGCTCGCCGATTTTGACACCTTGTTTGCCCGCATGTTCTGGATGAATTTTTTTATACGCATCCGGCAAAGTGTATGACTCAGGAACTTGAGCAGAAGGTGGAGTGATTGTAGTGTTCATATATTCTTCTAATGCACTTGTAGAAATGGTCGCCGGAGGAGGGGTAACAGTATTTGTCACACCTTCTGGCAAGTTAATCTTCATCGGGCTGATTGTTGGCATCTGCAACACTTGGCCAATTTGTAATTTTCTGGCATCTTTTATGCCGTTTAGGTCCATAATCTCTTTGTAGTATATTCTGACCTGTGTTGCTGAAGGTTCATAACCTAATTGCTCTTTTAAATAATTTCTGGCAATTTTTGCAGGGGTATCACCTTTTACAACGGTATAGCTTCCACCTTGAGCCATAGAAGCACCTTCTGCTCCTGTAACAGTACCACCACCCGCGTCAACAGTACCGGTGTTACCGGTTTTATTGATCTCGGCAGGTATTGTAAGTTGTTGTCCCGGGTGGATCATACATCCATTATTTTCAATCGTCAAACCGTTGGCATCAGCTATTGCATACATTGCTGTGTTAATTTCACCCGGAGTTGCGCCTTCACCCAAATAATCAGCCGCAATCTTCCACAAAGAATCGTTTTTCACGACAGTATATGTCGCATTCTGAGGGGTAGTGACCTCCGGTGTTTCCGGCTCAACTGTTTCGGGTTCATTTGATACAATTTGACCATTTTCAAATCTTACCTCTTTAATTATCTCCTCAGAATCAACACCATCTACATAAGACGCTGTATATACACCCTCTTTTCCTTCCACAGGAACTAATGTTACAACCATCATTGTACCATTTTGATCTGTATATGTAACACTATTTGGTGTTCCATTCTGGTAATCTTCTTCTGACAAATAATCCACATTGGAAGTTACTTGTCCTGTTAAACTAGTAATCCCTAAACAATTAGGCAACGATACAGATGACTCGACTCCTATAGATTCTAAATTACCTTGCTCATTTTCGCCAGTGTAAACTCTTGTTATAGTTTCGTTATCTTTATACTCGTATGTTGTATACAACGGGTCTTGCTCCTCACCTTGTTGCAAGATAGAAGCTGGACGCTGATTTTCAACATCTGCTTCCGAATTATACCGCACAACACTTTTAGAACCTTCTTCATAATCCACAACCGTTACAGTTCCGTCTTTATGTACTTTATACTCATCACCTGTTCGATCTGTTTTGATTCGAGCTCCATCTAAATTGTATTCATAGAGACTATTTGACATTGTCTCCCAATGTAGTTGCTGATCGGCAATTGCATTTAATGCCTCAAACGCAGTAGCATTGGTTATTTGATTACCGGTTTTAAAATCTTTTGCTGTAACTGTGGAATCTCGACCATCCAATCTATCCAAAAATTGTTGCAATTTTGACACTTCATTTCCGGTAATAATCCCATCGTTATTAACGTCAATCACATCATTAGAATCTACACGCCCATCTCCGTTGATATCAATTTTACCCCTGAAAATAGACGCATTTTGATCAGTAACTCGAATATTATTTAATTTGGACATATCAAGTTTTTTAGTACTATTTGACCCTTTTAAATTAATAATATGAATGTCAAAATTTTCTGCCATTTAAAATACTCCTTATTTTTGTGTAATATTCATGAACGTTATCGGCAGATTTTTTTAAAACTTTAACAAAGTTCACCCCACCATATCATATCATATCATATCATATCATATCATATCATATCATATAGGGCATTATAACTGGATTTCAGCCGTTTTGAAATTCATATTTACATTTTGTTACAATTGAGATAAAGGTGATTCCCTCCCTGGACGGACTCTGGCGAAGCAAAACAATTAAGTATTGTTTTGCTGAGAGGTAGGGCTAGGGTAGGGCGATGGGGTTTCTCCCCTCCCTGGATGGTGCAAACTCTTTTCATACCACCCCAAATATTGACATAAACATATTATATAAAGCGACCTTGGATAATTCCAAGGTCGCTTTATTTTCTTTAATTTTATTATTTTTTATTTTTTAGATTCATTTCTTACTTTACTTGCTTGACCGCCTGTAAATCCATCCATTTGGAAATGTAATTTCTTTTGAATTTCATCCGGATTATATCTTTCATCCATGTATTTAATATCAGCTTTCTTTTTTGCAGCTTGAGTTAAATCATCCAAAGCTTTAATTTGTCTTTCTGTGGTCAAGAAATCTTTAATATCTGATTTTGCTTGTTCAAAAGTTGTTACACCTGCTTCTTTTCTATCTTTAACAATAATGATATGATAGCCAAATTGAGTTTTTACAGGACCTACAATTGTTTCAGGTTTTGCTTCAAATGCTGCTTTTGCAAACTCAGGAACCATTTGTTTTTCAGGGAAGAAGCCTAAATCTCCGCCTTGTTTTGCTGATCCTGGATCTTCAGAATATTTTTTAGCTAATTGCGCAAATTTTGAAGAATCTACCTTTAAATTTTCCGCTATTTTATTTGCTAACGCCTCTTTTTCTGCAATTTTTGCTTCCACTTGAGCAATAATATCTTCTTTTGAAAGCTCTTTTTTAGATTTTTCTTTCAACTCTTCCTGTATTTGATATGGGTTTGCTGCAATTAAAATATGTGACGCTCTAACTTGTTCAGGATAATTGAATTTTTCAGGATTATTTTTATAGAATGTTTCACATTCTTTATCTGTCACTTCAATATTTCCTGCCGCATTAGCAAGTTTTTGCATTTTTACTTGACGTCTTACATCCTTTTTAAAATCACCTGCGCTTACACCATTCTGTCTTAATATCTGCGCAAGTTGATCTTTTCCACCCATTTGCTCCATAATTTTTTGCAATGCAGAATCTACATCAGCATTAGAAACTGTTATACCTCGCGCATCAGCCTCTTGGTTTAATAACTCTTCAATAATCAACTGATTTACAACTCTTTGTTCGGTCATTAAATACAAAAATCCATCTTTATTTCCTTTTAAATCACCCATTTTGCCAAATGGAGATTGTACAATAGCTTGATCAATTAATTTATCGTATCTTGCTTGAGTGATTGGTTTATCATTAATCGTCATAATTGCATTTTGACCTTTAAAACCACAACCTGTAATCAACAATGCTGATAACGCTAATGTTGATACTAATTTAGATGCTCTCATTTAATCTCTCTCTTTCTTTTAATATTCGTGACTAACTTTGTATATATAATAAAACAAATCAGTTAAAATGTTAAATACTTCATTAAAATTAACATACGATGTGTCTAAAATTAAGATTGAAACACCCTCCGCGCACGTTTTTGGTGCAAGTGTAAATTTAATTTTTTTAGATATATTATGCGGCAAAACTTTTTGGATAATATTCCATTCGGGTTTTGAATATGGAGTGTAAATCCGTATACAATCTTGAACTTCTCTTATCGCAGCAATTTTTACTTCTGTTGCAGAAAGACGTAATCTGATTAATTTTACCAAATTTTCTACACTTTCCGGGGGTTTTGCAAATCTATCAACCCATTCATCTACTATATAGTCCAACTCAACGACCGTTTTTACATCCGCCAATCGTTTATATTCGATCATTTTTTGCTCTGATGAACCTACCCACTCATCAGGAATATATGCCGTTACATTTATATCCACAATTGTTGGGACTGTTTTATCAATTTTTTCACCCTGTAATTCTTTTACTGTTTCTTCTAAAAGTTCACAATACGTATCAAAGCCAACATTTATCATGTGACCGTGCTGTTTGGTTCCTAAAATATTACCAACACCGCGAATTTCAACATCTCTTAATGCTATTTGATATCCGCTACCTAGTGTCGTAAATTCTTTTATAGCTTTCAAACGATTGACTGCATCTGTTGAAATTTCCTTACATTTTTTATAAAAACAATAACAATATGCCTGTCTTTGACTTCTGCCAACACGCCCTCTTAGTTGATATAGCTGAGCCAAACCAAATCTATCTGCATCATGAATAATCATTGTATTTGCATTTGGAATATCAATACCATTTTCAATAATTGTTGTCGCAAGCAAAATATCATATTCATGGTTTGAAAAATCAATAATAACTTGTTCTAATTCTTTTTCATCCATTTGCCCATGTCCTATAGCTATTCGAGCATTTGGAACAATCATTTGCAATTGATTTTTAAATTCTCTAATCGTTTCAACGCGATTATACAAATAGAAAACTTGTCCTTCTCTATCAAGTTCATGAATTATGGCATTTTTTACCATATTTTCATTCCACTCCCCAACATAAGTTTTTATCGGTAATCTGTTTTTAGGCGGAGTATTTATAACAGACATATCTTTAATGCCTGATAAAGACATATATAAAGTTCTTGGTATTGGCGTTGCTGACATTGATAAAATATCTATATTTTCTCGCATTTGTTTAAGTTTTTCTTTATGACGAACTCCAAATCTATGCTCTTCATCTATCACAAGCAACCCTAAATCTTTAAAAATTATACCGTCTTGTAATAACCTATGAGTACCAACAACAACATCACACACGCCTGTCGCAAGATTTTTAATAGTGTCTTTTTGTTGTTTTGCTGTTCTAAACCTTGATAACAATTCCACTCCAACCCCAAATGGTTTAAATCTTTCAGAAATTGTTTGGTAATGTTGTAGTGCCAAAATTGTTGTCGGAACAATTACTGCAACCTGTTTACCTGATGTTACCGCCTTGAAAACAGCCCTCATCGCAACTTCTGTTTTTCCAAAACCAACATCGCCGCAAATCAACCTATCCATTGGTTCTGGGGATTCCATATCTGCTTTTACTCTTGAAATAGCCTTTAACTGGTCAGGTGTTTCTACAAATTCAAAAGCTTCTTCCATTTCAATTTGCCAATTTGTATCCGGCAAAAACTGAATACCCTCTTGCATTTTTCGTCTTGCATATAACCTTAATAAATCATAAGCAACAATTTCTACTTCTTTTTTAACTTTTGCTTTGGTGTTTTCCCAATCTCGGCCACCAATTTTAGACAATTTAGGTTTAATCGCACCTGATCCTCTATACCTGCAAAGCATATTAATCTGTTCTGCCGGAATATGAAGTCTGTCTTTATTTGCATATTCTATCGTCAAATAATCTTTTAATTGACCATCTATTTCTTGTTTTGATAACCCTTTATATATCCCCAAACCATGAATTGTATGAACAACAAATTCACCCGTTTTTATATCATTTATATTCTCAATAAATTCCGGTTTTTCTTTAAAATATGATTTTTTTGCTGTTGTAACTTCTTTTGAACGTTTGTTAAACAACTCCCTATCAGTCATTATAACTGTTTTAAAATCTTCTAAAATACATCCGTTTAAAACAATACTTTCTGCATACTCAAGTGTAAAAATATTTTTTTGCGCAAGAATTTCTTTCACACGCTCCGGATAATCTGTTGCAATAATAATTTTATAATTATTATATTCAAGTATAAAGTCGGCTATTAAATCAACATCAGCTTCAAAATTCCTTAATGGTTGAGCATTAAATTCAATAACATCACCCATCTGACCATCTATAAAGTTGTTAAACCCTACTTTAACAAAATAAGAAATTTTACGTAAAAACTCCTCATAAGTATAGTGATTTTTACCCATCTTCTCAAAATTCGCCAATGTTGCTTTTTGAGAAAAATCTTTTATCATCCCGAGTTTAATATTTTCTTGAAGTTGTTTGTCAAAATTATCACTTACAAATTCATATTTAGAAAAAATTTCAACAGTTTCATCAAAAACTAAAGTGTAATTTTCAAAATAATCTAACACACTTATTAATTCATCATTAAAATAATTTTGATATACTTCAATCCCATCAAAATATGCTTCATCTGGAACCTGATCACTATTTTCAATCAATTCAGACTGTATATTTTCTAATACATCTTTTTTATCATCAATAATAAATTTATATATCGGCAAAATTTTTATTTCTTTAATTTTTGATATTGATTTTTGCGTCTCATTATTAAAATATCTAATATCTGTAACTTCATCTCCCCAAAGCTCAATTCTCACAGGATTTTCATCCAAAGAATAAATATCCGCAATATCACCTCTTATACTGAATTCCGAAATATCATTAACCATTGTTGATTTTTTATAACCAAGATTAACAAGTTTTTGCGCTAATTTTTTTAAATCTAACGTATCACCAACTTTTATTTTTAAACTATTTTTTTTATAAAAATTCTTTGTAGGGAATTTTTCTAAAAGTGATTTTACAGGACAAATGACAATGTCGGATTGATTGTTCAAAACCTTTAATTGTTCAGCATAATCATATAAATTGGGTGAAACTGTTTCATACACAGAAATATTTTGAAACGGTAAAACATCAGATTTAATATTAAATGCAGAAAGTAAATCACTTTGATATTTAAGCGCATTTTGTTCGGTTGATGTAATAAATAAAACTTTTTTCTTAGAATATACCTTTAACTTAGATAATAAAAAAATACGCAAAATTGAGGTTAATCCGGTTATTGCAAAAGATTTTTCATTTTTTACTTTTGCACGAAATTCCTCATAATTTTTTGAAATATTATCTTCGTTTATACAAAACATACAAAATATTATAAATGAATTTCAGTAATATTAAAAGAGGTTTCATAAAATAAGCAAAAAAGAAAGTCTCATCAATTGATAAGACTTATAAATATACATTTACCCCACTCGTATATTAACACATAAAAATTTTATTGTCAAGTCTTTACAAAAAAGTTATATGTTGAAAGAATTATTTACCACCACAACTTCTTGCCTTATTCCAACCTAATTTTTCCGGACATCTTAAATAATCCATATTTTTGTTTTCCAAAACCCAAGCAGTACAACGACCGGGAGAACTTGAATTTTCTTTTATACAAACTTGCTCAAATTGCTCACCCCATACACTTTCTTTTGAAGTCCCAGCAGGGACGACCCCATCAGTTACTATCTTAAACATAAACAAATCTTTATTCGAGAGAATTTTAGGTTTCGCATTCAGTGCCACCTGTATTGTGCCACAAGCATGAGCATGAGTTCCATAATGTATTAATCCATAACTAGTTTTGACACTTTTTAATAATGTCATATCTTGAATACAACTTCCTACAACTTGAATTACGACAACCGAACTGTTAGGTAGAGCATACACTAAATAATCTTTAGTATTTCCAGGGAATGACCCAACTCTAACACCATTTGAATCAAACACACCAGTTATACCTAAGGGTTTAACATATAAACCATGACGCCCCGTAGGATAAATAATTGAAGTTTGTATATACTGCGGGAACAATTCATTGATCCTCGTTTTCTTACTTTCAGAATCCTCACCCCAAGTATCAACAGTTCCATTTTCGGCGATCATTCGTCTAAATCCCTGTGACAATATACTATAAGTTTGTTGGAGTTTTGTTATAGTAACTTTTTCTTGATACTTGGTTATAAGATTAGGAATCGTAATAGCTGCAACAATACCGATTACGCCTATAGTTATTAAAACTTCAGCAAGCGTAAACGCCGCTTTTTTCATAAAAGAGTTATCAAACCCTCTCCTGTCACTGCGGGGGTAAATATTGGGCTTTATTCCTATTTCTTCATCTCTCGTCATTCTGAGGGGTAAATATATTGGCATCTTTTCACCTCGCTCAACCCTCGTCATTCTGAGGGCTTTAGCCCGAAGAATCTCATAAAATTTATTATCTTGGAGAATAGTCAAAAACCTTGCCATAAGGCTATTAGAGGTTACCCCCCCCCCCCTCTAAACTATTGCTATATCTGAATTTCACCATTCTCAACCCTCCGTATTCTTATTACTTTTTTATTATAGCAGGGGGTAAATATTATGGCAATGGTATCACTTGCTAAACCACTATTTATATGGCGGAGTAATTGACATGGCAACAATACCACTTGCTAATCCTCTGTTTACATAACGGGAGTAAGATATAAAATTCAATTCATTAAATTATTGATGAAATGAAAAAAATATTGTAAAATAAAATTATGAAAAAATTAGGTTTTATTCTTTTATGTTTCATTTTAACCATATTACCCTGCTTGGCAAATACTGAATCCGAACAAGATTTAAACAAAAATGCGCCAAAAATTTTTGTATACCACATTCCGGAAGAACAATCAGCGGATAATTTAAATGAAGAATTAAAAGAAGAAACTCAAATTATTATATCTGACGATATTACTGCAGATACTTCTATAAAAAATATTTCCGATTCTACTAATGATACAATACTCGAAGAGGAAAATTATAGCCTTGATGATATGTATACAGATGTTTTACACGGTTATGCATCTTATGATGAAGATGAAGCTAATACTATTGTTTTAGAAGACTATTTAGAAGAATACCAAACATTAAATATAAAAAGACCTTACTATATGGTTGGCGGTAAATATATTGCAAATAAACACTCTAAATCACGACCAAAAGCTTATTCTAAGCTCAATAAAATGGAATATACCATTGAACAAAAAAAATCAGGAGTCACTGAATATTTTGGCAACTTTTCAACAGGAACAGCTTTTGAACAAAAAATAGACTATGCAGAATTAAGACAAGTTTCAAGTATTTATTCCAGATATGATGCTAAGTATTATGCATTGACTACGGAGTTTTCAAAAACTGTAAACAGCACCAATGGTGATTTTAACGATTATTTTTCGTTTTCACCGGAGCTGAAATTGAGCCAATATATTTCATTGAAAGAAACCTTATCGGCAAATTTTGCAAAACATACCAAAATAGCTGAATTTGTAATCTCTATAAATCCATTTGGAAACAGAGACAAAGATAGATTTCGATTAGAAGTCGGTACAAGTTCTGTTTTTGATCAAAATAATTCTGTTGTAAAAAATCGTTTAAAAATAAACACAAAATGGCAATTGTAAACGAATAATTATAATATTGTCCACCAAATAAAATTCTATTATAATTATTTAAAGAGGTTGTAAAAGTGTCAAACGAACAAATTAAAACAAATAATAAACCTGAAAAAAACAATAAAAGAAAACGTAAAAAATTATACCAAAGAACCGGTATTTATTATTCTTTTCTGACAATTGTACTTGTTTTTTGTTTATTTCAAATTGGTTATGGCGCACTTTTAAATATTTCTAAAATCATTTCTTATCAAGGAAAAGTTATTACTTTAGAGAATCTATTAAAAAAAGCAAAAGCTCAAAATGAAGATTTAAAAACGGAAAAAAAAGTTATAACATCTGACAATAGCCTTGAAGGAATCGCCAGAAACAATTTAAAAATGGCGAGCGAAGATGAGGTTCTTATTATTATAAATAAAAAAGTTGAAGAACCTAAAAAACAAAAAAAGAAATGGGAATTTAAGAAAATATCTTGGTTCACTAAAAAAGAAAAAGAACAAAAAGAACCATTAGAAAATATTTATATCCCACAAGAAGTTGTTGAAGAATAGAAACGGAAAAATTATGGAAAACACTCAAAGTATAGATTTTATTAAACAAGCTTTTGAGCTAAAAGAATCAAAACTTTATAAACCTGCAATTGAAATGCTTTACAAGGCTCTTGAAATTGAAAATGATAATATTGAGATTTTATTTCAAATAGGTGAACTTTATTTTCTATTAAATAATTATTCAAGAGCAATACAATATTTGGAAAAAATTTTACAAATATTACCAACTCACGAAAATAGTTTAAAACTTATGCGAAAAATAAAAGCTCGACATGATGATTTTTGCGCAGTATTAGAAATTTCACAAAAACTTTTTGATAATAATAAAAATAGTGAAAATTTAAAAGAATTAATCTCTGCTTTAATAACTTTAAAATTATTTGATGAAATAGATCAATATAAATCGTGTGAATATTTTGATGAAAATGTCAAAATAGTTTGTGCAAATGCTTTTTATAAAACAGGCGAAATTCAACAAGCAAAAGAATTTTTGGCACAATGTCCTCCTAATAATGAAGAAACCTTACTATTACAAGGTAAAATTAAATTTGATGAAAATGATTTAGAATCTGCTAAAGAAATTTTTTCTAAAATTGGTAAAAATTCTCAAAATCCTGAGATTTTAAACTTCTTAGGTTTATTTGATTTAGAAAACATGAATTTTATTGAAGCTATCAAAAATTTTTCTAAGGCTGCAAACCTAGATAAATCAAATGCAAAATATTATTATAATTTAGGAAATGCATATTTTTATAACGGATGGATTGAAGAAGCTCAAAAAGCATATTCAAAAGCTCTATATATTTGTCCGGATAATATTGATTACAGATATTCTTTAGCATATTTATATTACGATCAAAAAGATTATAAAAAAGCAGAAAAAGAAACCGATGCTATTTTAAACATTGTTGAAGATTATCCGCAAGCAAATGTATTGAAAGCTCTGCTTATTGCCAACCAAAAAGATTTTATTGGCGCTCAAAAAATATTAGAAAATAATATTAAAAAAGGGTTTAATGATGATTTTACAAAAATTTCTTTAAGTAAAATTTATACCGAATTAAATATTTTCAACAAGGCTGAAGAATTAGTGAACGAAGTTATTACCAAAAATCCGGAAAACTTAAATTATTTAAGTGATTTAGCTGAAATTTATATTAAGGAAAAAAATTATGACAAAGCTTTAAATCTTGCAAATCAGATTTTAGAAATAAATCCTAATTATATTTTAGGTAATTTACTTGGAGCAAAAACCGCATTATTAAAAGAAGAATATAATTTAGCAAAAACTTTTGCTCAAGAAGCTATATCTCTTGATATAAATTGTTCTGAGGGCTACTACTATCTTGCTCTTGTTCGAGAAAAAACCGATGATATCGAAGAAGCAATAGAATGTATGAAACGCGCAATTTTGTATGATTTAAATAATCCAAAATATTATACAAAAATGAGTGAAATTTATAAAAATCAAAAAGATTATAAAACCGCACTTGAATATATTTCAGAAGCTCAAAGTCTCGATGATTCTAATGAATATAAATTTATGTATTCTGAACTTGTAAAATTGAATAGAAAAAATTAAATTTTATTTGATTTTTTCTAATTGATAAATATACTACATAATAAGTAGTATTAATTGAGGAAAAAATTATGGAAGTAAAAAGATTTATAAAAAATTTATTTGGAATACTGGCAATACTTCTTATAATGCAATCAAGCGCATTTGCCGCCAAAGAAGTAGAAACAACCGTTCCGCACCAATACCCCGCAAAATACACACCTGAATACATAAAACAAATTTCTGACGGATATAAAGATATTGGAAAAGATGAAGTTTTTTATGTCGCGCTGGATATGTTAAAAGAAACTGAAGGAATGTTTTCACGTAATGCTATTTTAGGTAATAACCTTTCGCGCAGACCCGTAAAAATAGAATTTAGAGATTTAGGTTTAATAAAACAAGAATACGCAACATTTGACGCTTTAGGATGGAAAAAAGGCAAAAACTTATACATTTTTATTAACAACAAACATAAAAAAGCACCGGCAGGAGCTCTTGCTGCACTATTAGCCCACGAAGCTCTCCATCAAGATGAATTTAATTCTCTTGCAGAAGAAACTTACGCTTGGACAATGGAAGCTTTTGTATGGGATGAAATCTTAAAAATCTATCCTGAAAGCAATCAAGAAGAATATGATTTAGTAAAACGGGAAAATACATTGAAAAAATTGCTCGAAAAAGGCAATTATACAAACCAATATATTAAAAAAGCCGTTTTACAAAACTCCGGATACAAAAATTTACCACAATATTCTCCCGGTTTTGACAAATTATAAAATTTTTTGAATAAATAGTTGGTTTAATAAAAAGTATATTGATAAAATAAAATCCTTGATGTTAAATTGAATTATGAAAAAAAGGATTAATGCGTTAATAATTTTTGTAGTAATAATTATTGCAATATTTTTGGTAAAAATTTTTATCATAGATAGACATAATCCTATGCTTTATATTGAAGAAAAAAATATAAATACTACAAAAGTTTCTGCTCAAAAACTTTTTGATTATACCTGGCAAACAATAAAAAACGAATATTATGACCCTAATTTTAATGACCAATATTGGTTAAGATGGAAAAATCATTATCGCGGCAAAATTAAAACAGAAGCTGATGCAAAAGTTGCAATTGATTCAATGTTAACAAGTCTAAATGATCCATATTCAAGATTTTTAACAAAAGAAGAATTTGCTCAACAGAATTCTACAATTACATCAAAAATATCCGGTATTGGAGTAAATATTATAAACAATTCCGGAAAAATTAAAATAAATAGTGTTATGGAAAATACTCCTGCTCAATTTGCCGATTTAAAAGTTAATGATATTTTAATATCTATTGATGGCAAAAAAGTTAGCGGACTATCTTTATCAGAAGTTGCAAACCTTGTAAAAGGACCAATAAATACATTTGTTACAATCGATATATTGCGAAATAATAAGATTATTACAAAAAAAATTATCAGAAAAGAAATTACTATCAAAACCGTAAAAAGTTCTATTGATAAAAATATTGGTTATATTCAAATAACAAGTTTTATAAGTAATTCTACACCTAATGAAATTCTGGAAGCCTTGGAAAATACAACAAACACTAAAGGTTTAATTATTGATTTGAGAGGAAATACCGGCGGACTTTTACCAAATGCTATTTTCGCAAGCAATCTTTTTATACACAAAGGAAAAATTGTTAGCATTGTAGGTCGTAACGGGTTAAATTATGATGTTATGGCTCAAGATACAAATGTTAATATAGATAAACCTATCATAATTCTCGTAGACGGTGCTAGCGCAAGTGCTAGTGAAATTTTTTCCGGCGCGATGAAAGATTATCATAAAGCAAAACTTTTAGGAACAAAAACTTTTGGTAAAGGTATGGTACAAAAAGTTATTCCTATGCCAAATGAAACCGGAATAAATTTGACTATTGCAAAATACCTTACACCTAATGGTAATGATATTAACAAACACGGCATAAAACCTGATATAACCGTTTATTTAGATAAAACAGATATTTTACAAAAAAAAGATTCTCAACTGGAAAGCGCAAAAATATTATTAAATGAAATGATTTCTTCAAAGTAATTTTATATAAGTATTCAAAAATCCTACAAATGCTTTATTATTATTTTTAAAACCTTTGGTATAATTACACTATGTTTGATATATCATCGCCAACAGTATTTATACCTACAATATTTTTATCGCTTGTTGCGATTTTTGTGTCTATTTTGTATAAAGACGCAAAAAAAAATATACATTACCACACAAAAAATTTACCTTATTACACAGAAATATCAACATCTGTAGATTATATTAAAAATTGCATTTTAGAAAATGGCAGATTTCAATACAGAAAAAATGTAAACCCGTCAATTGAATACAAAAACAATATATATAATTCTTTACGACACGCGGGAACATTGTATTCATTGTATTTATATGAAAAATACGGATTAGAAACTAAATATAAAGATGAAAGAGTTTTAGCCTCTAAATATTTTATAGAAAATTATATCAAACAATTAGACTCAGAAAAATCTTTTGTTATAACATTACCAGAAGAAGAGAATATCAAATTTCCGATTGCAAAATCAGGTGCTGTTGGTGTTGCACTTTGTGCATTATCAAATTTATACAATGAAAACGAAATAGAATTAAATATATTACAATCTTTAGGCGAATTTATATTATATTTAACAGATGAAAGCGGAAAAGTTTTTGCTTATTATGATTTAGAAAAAAATGAAATTAATAAAAATGCCGAAGCTTTATATTATGCAGGTGAATGCGCTTGCGGATTATTATATCTTTATGAAATTGACCCACAAGAAAAATGGTTAATTTCTGCAAAAAATATTATATCAAACATCATAAAAACCAGAAAAAAATTAGAATTTGAAATTCCTTTTGATAATTGGATTGCTCTGGCTATTGAAATACTTTTTGAAAAAAATCTAGTAAACCAACAAGAAAAAAACACTTATGAAAGTTTTGTTGAACAAATGGCAATTCCAATACTAAGTAAACAAATTACTAATATAAATAATAGTTATTGCGGAGCCTTTAATGATAATATTATGCCGTGCAGTATTGGTACAATTATGGAAGGATTAGCTTCGATTTATTATTGTACTTCAAGTAAAGATTTGAAAAAAATAATTTTTAAATCTTTATCTATTGGTTGTATGTTTTTAAGCAAAGTTCAAGTTAAAACGGGCGAAAATGCCGGAGGTTTACCAAATTCTGCAAACTGGGTAAAAGCAGGCGTAACACCTAATGCCAGTGTTATTAGAATAGATAACGTTCAGCACGTTGTAACCGCTTGGTTAAAATTCCAAAAAATATTGGCTTCTACAAAAAAATATTAACTTACCAAATTACTTTTTCAATTAATTCTATTTCATAACCATCCGGATCTTGCACAAAAGCTATTTTTGTACCTTTTCCATTCAAATCAAATGGTTCATATAAATATTTATAACCTAAAGTGTTTAATTTTTCAGTGAATTCATCCAATGAATTTACAGAAAAAGCCAAATGTCCAAATCCGGAACCTAATTCATAACCATTTTCAGGAGTTTCATCGTTGTATGTTAACTCTAATTGAGTAGTTCCATCTTCATCTGTCAAAAAATATAACCAACAATCATCAAGTCTTTTCTTTTTATCAAGTTTCATATTCAAAAGTTCTGTATAAAACTTTAGACTTTCTTCTATATTTTTAACTCTAATCATTGTATGTAATAATTTCATAATACCTCACTATTTACTAAAAAAAGGACCGATATAAACCGGTCTGGAAAATTTTATTTTAGAATTTTATTTAACATCATCTTTTATAACAATTAAATTATTCATTATTTTCATTGCACAAGTTGGAAGAACAACATGTTCCAAACCATCGGCAATACCAATAATTTTTCCTGCACCTAAAACAACTTCTTCACCTTTGTACATAAATTTGTAATCTGTGTTTCTGTCTGAACGAATAGTGATTTTTTCTGTCATGATATTTTACCCCTTAAATACTGGTTACAATGGCTATTGTAGCTTATTTTTCCACAAAAATCAAGATGGAAATATTATTATATTGACAATTTCATTTATTTAAGTGATTATCTATATGTGTGAATTTTATAGATTTTGGAATTTATTTTGGGTAAATTTAGAATAGAGAAATTTATAGAGGTGTAAAATGTCAAACATATCTGTTTCTGTAATAGTTCCTGTATATAATGTTGAAAAATATTTGGAAAGATGTCTTGATAAACTTATAAACCAAACATTGAAAAGTATTGAAATTATCTGTATCAATGATGGTTCAAAAGATAATTCAAGAGAAATACTAGCAAAATATGCTCAAAAAGATAATAGAATTATTATAATTGACCAAGAAAATGCAGGTTTGTCTGCAGCAAGAAATGCCGGTATGGAAATTGCAAAAGGTGAATATATAGGATTTGTAGATTCAGATGACTGGGTCGATTTGGATTTTTATGAAAAATTATACAATGCTGCAAAAGAAAATGATTGTGATATTGCAGTTGCTGATTTTATCAGACAACATCCAAAAAAACAGAAAAAAAGATTGCATTTCACTGAAGAAAAAATTTATGAAACCACAGAAGATAAATATTTAATTTGTAAAACTTTTAGAGAAGGTTGCGTTTGGAATAAAATCTATAGAACACAAATGTTAAAAGATATCAATTTAAAATTTGTTGTTGGTATGTATTATGAAGATAGAGATTTTACTGCCCGCTCATTACATTTTTCTAAAAAATTAGTTACTGTTCCGGATACTTATTATAATTATTTTGTAAATCCAAAATCTATTGTTAAACTTGGTGGAAATAAAAAACAAGATGAACATTATGTTTTAGTTAGACAACAAGTTTTAGCTTTTATTAAAGAACAAAATATTAACGTTCCTGACGGACTTTATAAAGCCGAAATTTTTAATTTTAAAATTTTTGGTAAAACACTATTTTCAATAAAAGAAAGTACAAAATCAAAATACGTTTTTATGTTTGGAAAAATTAATATTTTTAAATATTAATTTAAGGGAAATTTTATGAATGATAAATTAAAATATATTTTTTCAATAGACACAAAAACTACAAATAGAATTATTATTTATATCCTTGGTATAAGAATTCGTTTCTTAAAAAAGGGTATGAATGAACTATCTAAAGAATATCAAAATTTAGATTGTCCGGTTACTGAAATTCCAAAAGCAACAGGAATATTGAGAAAAGCTCAGCTTGCAAATTTAAAAATGTTGGAAATTTTTGATAATATTTGCAAAGAAAATTCTATTGAATATTGGATTGATTTTGGTAATTTACTTGGCGCTGTCAGACATAAAGGGTTTATTCCTTGGGATGATGATATTGATGTAAGTATGTGCCGAAATGATTATGAAAAATTTTATAAATTATTTAAAAACGGAATAGATAATTTTAATGATTTATATTTAGAATTCAACAACAATGGTAAGGATAAATGTTTTTTAAAAGTATTACATAAAAAACTTCCAAATATTGCAATAGATATATTTCCATACGATTTTTATTATAAAAAAACTGATGATAATGAAAAGATCGAATTATCTAAACTTATTGATAAAATTATAAACAGACAAATTTATAAATTCTTATATCCATTTTTTATAAAAAATACTAATGGTATTAGAAAAAGATTTTTCAAAATTACACATAATGAAATTCTTGAAAACCAATCTGTTGATATTTCTTCAAAACCTTCATTGTTTTATGGAATAGATTATCCTCATAGACACAAAAATAAAGTTTTTGACTACGAAGATATTTTTCCATTAAAAACAATTTCATACGAAGATAAAAACTTTCCATGCCCAAATAATCCGGAAAAAGTACTTTCTGTACTTTTTGGAAACTATATGGAATTACCAAATAATTGTTATCCAAGACATATTGGCACAGGAGAAAATAAAGAATTTGAAAAACTATTAGATAAATTTATTACAGAATAAATTTATAATTCTAACATTTTTACACAATTTGCTCTATCTACTTTTATTTGTGTTCCTTGTTCTAAATTTTTTATAGAAACCTGATTGTTTGAAACTTCATCTTCACCTAAAATAAATGCATATTTTGCAACTTTTGAAGCTTTTTCCAGTTGTTTTGTGAATTTTTTATTTGTTAAGTCAAACTCAACACTCAAACCTTGGTTTCTCAATTCTTCTGCAAAAATTAGCGCATCAACTGTATAATTTGAAACTATATAACCATCTAATTTTTTAGATTCTTGTTTCTCCATTAAAGATATCAATCTTTCCATACCCATAGCAAACCCCACGGCAGGAGTTGGTTCTCCACCTAGTTGCGCTACTAAATTATCATATCTTCCGCCACCACATACAGCATTTTGAGAACCTAAATTATTTGATTTTATTTCAAAAACAGTCCTATTATAATAATCTAGTCCCCTTACTAATAATTTATTTTCGCAATATTTTATACCCATTTTATCTAAATATAATTTTAATTCTGTATAATGATTATTACACTCATCACAAATAAAATCAGAATTTATTACTTGTTGTATTTCAGGTTTTTCAAATATTTTTTTGCAAGAGTCTACTTTACAATCAAGTAATCTTAATGGATTTTTTTCATATCTGTTTTTACAATCATCACAAAGTTCTTCAAAATAAGGTTTTAAAACTGCTTTAAGTCTATTTTTAAAATCTTCACGACAAACAGGACAACCAAGAGAATTTATTTCTACATCTAAGTCATTTAATCCTAAAGATTTTAAGAAACTCACTGCAGCTAAAATAACCTCAGCATCTGCAGTAGCTTGTTTTATGCCAAACATTTCTACACCAACTTGATGAAACTGTCTTTGACGACCGGCTTGAGGTCTTTCATATCTAAACATTGGCCCTTTATACCAAAGTTTTACCGGAGCAGATAATCTTGACATTCCATTTTCTATATAAGAACGGACAACTCCCGCTGTATTTTCAGGTCTTAATGTTATTGAACGATCACTTTTATCAAATGTGTACATTTCTTTATTTACAATATCTGTTGTATCACCAACACCACGTGAAAACAGTTCAGTAACTTCAATTATTGGAGTTCTAATTTCTTTAAACCCATAAGTTGAAAAAATTTCGTTTGCTTTTTTTTCAACAAATTGCCACATATTAATATCCTGTGGCAAAATATCTTTTGTTCCTTTTAATACTTTTAAAATTTCAGCCATAATATAATTATATTATAAAAAAAATAAATAATCCTTTTTTTGAAAAAATTTTATACTATATATAATAATAAAATATATAAATATATTAATTAATAATATTAATCATGATAATAGTGTCTAAATATTTGTAGAAAACTCTCGAAACTATTATTATCAGCTAAATAAAGACTGTTAATAAAATGTAGAAAAATATTTGTGAAATATTCATAAAATGTAGAAAAGATTATTTAAATATAATTGTTGTAGAAAAATGTATAAAACTAAAATTTTTATTAACATATTTTCTACAAAGTTTTCTACAATGATAATTTGTAGTATAATTGTTTTGAAAAGTGTTTATTTTAAAGGGTTACAAAAATGTTAATTGAATACAGCCAGTTTATAAACGATTTTGATAAACTAATTGATATTTTATTTGAATCACAGAAGCAATATATAAAATGTAAAAGAGGTTGTTCCAAGTGTTGTGTTCAAGGGGAATACCCATATTCGCAGATAGAATTTACCTATCTTACTCAAGGATATATAAACCTTCCGCAAAATACAAAAATTCTAGTGCAACAAAATATAAGAAATTTATTGATGAACAGAAAAGAATTTAAAGGAGAAAGGTTTGAATATACTTGTCCTTTTTTAATAAATGGAGAATGCTGTGTATATGATTATCGAGGGATTGTATGTAGAACATTTGGGCTTTGTTATTATGACGATACTCAAGGTTATGTAAGATTACCAAATTGTGCAAAAGAGGGTTTGAATTATTCGGAATATTTTGATGTTGAAAAAAATGAATTAGATATTGCAGATATTCCAAAAGTTAATTTAAGAATAGATAGAGTTTTTAATAGTGAACTAGCGAAAAAATATAATATAGAATGTGGAGAAATAAGACCAATGATAGAATGGTTTGGCGGTAGTAAAAAAAATAATAAATAAAGCCTGTAACATTTGTTTATATTGGTTTTCATAGTGTTTTATTTATTTTATAATTTAAGAAAATGTAGTAAGAGTAGGGATTAGAAAATGAAATTTATTATTAAGAAAGAAGATTTATTTAACGGTATTAAAATTGTTGAACGTGCAACATCTCAAAAAGCTGTTCAGCCGGTTTTGTATAATATTTTAATAGAAGCGTTAGAAAATAATATAATTCGTTTAACTGCAACAGATTTAGTTTTAACAGTTATAACAGAGGTAGATGCTCAAGTTGAACAAACAGGTAAAATTACACTTCCTGCAAAAAAATTAAATGAAATAGTTTCAAAATTAGGTAATGATTTGGTAACTATTGATGTTGAAGAAGGTGGAACAAATGTAAATATAACTTGTAGAAAATCAAAGTTTGACATTATCGGAATTTCTGCATCAGAATTTCCACCAGAAGTTTCTAATTATGAAATGGATGATACAAAATGTTTTGATGTTGAATTAAAGCCATTTTTAAAAGCAATTAGACAAGCAGGTTTTGCTGCAGCAAGTTATGAAGTAAGTAACCTTTTATCAGGTATTGTTTGTGATTTTTCAAATGGTATTTTAGAAATCGCATCAACAGATGGTAATAGACTTGCGCGAGTTAGAGAAAAAATAAATTCTGACATCAACGAACAAACACAACTGATTATACCTTCAAGAACATTGAATGAATTTATGAAGATGGGTGCATTTATAGATGATGAATCTATAAAAATCTGCAAAGATAAGTCTACAATTGTATTAAAAACAGAAAAAACACTTACAATATCAAGGCTATTAGACGGACAATTCCCAAAATATAATCAATTAATACCTTCAGAAAGTCCAAAACAAGCTATTGTAAATGTTTCACAACTTATTTCAGCATTAGAAAGAGTTTCTGTAATGGTTAATGATAAAACAAGTATTGTAAAAATGTTGTTTGCAGATAATGAATTAACGCTATCTGCAGATACACCGGATTCTGGTAAATCAGAAGATAAAATCGATATACAATATACAGCAGAAGAACTTTTAATAGCATTCAATTATAAATTTGTGTTAGATGCATTGAGAATAATTGAAAGTGATGAAGTAATTATCGGACTAAATGCAAGTTTATCAGCAACAGTTTTGAAACCAAATAGTGAAGATGATTTTATTTGTTTGATAATGCCTGTTCAAATAAGATAATTAACTTTTGTAAATAATATATAAAAAAGGCGCAATAATATTTATTTTGCGTCTTTTTATATGTGCAAAAGTAGAAGGAAATTTAGTTATGTTAATTACCCCAAATTACAAGGTTACAAATACAATAATACCGGTATTCAAAGCAAAAGATGAACAAATTTTAAATAATGAAGTACAACCAAGTATAGAAACAAAAACCAGCAATAAAAAAGTTTGCGGAGCTGTTTTAGCAACAGCATTATCTGCAGCAGTAATAGCTGGCGGAGTTGTAAGAGGTAAAAATAAAGCAATAAAAGCGTTAGAAAAAGAAGTTGGAGAATTAAAAGATGGTTATGAAGCTTTAAAAGGCGCAAAAGACTCTTATGTAGAATCAAATAAAAGTTTGATGGATGAGATTACAAAATTAAAAAATAAAATAAAAATAAGCTTTGGAATAGATGCTGATGAAATTGATGCGGCAATTTTATCAAATATGCGTATAAAGATTTCTGAGGGTTTAGATTATGATTACACAAAATCTTTTGTAATAAATAAACAAAAATATGTAAGAAAAGAAAATGGTATAGATTTTGATGGTGGTTTTGTTACAAAAACAAAAAATAGAGAATATATTAAACCAATAGATATTCCAGAAATTGCCCCAGATGGTGGTTTTAGTTTTTCTATGCCAAAAACAAACCAAATGAATGTTGAACGAACTGAACGTATAGATTTTACCCCAGTAAAAGAAAGATTAACAACAGTTTCTGAAAGATATGCAGATTCAGTTCAATGGGATAATGATAAAATTGCACGTGATATGTTGCAAAATATTTTTGATGGTCATGGACAAACATTAGATGGTTTAAGATTGAAATTTACACCACAAGCTGACGGCAGTTTTAAAGTTAGAATTGAAGGTGATTCAACATATACACCGGATAAAGCTATTTATATTGGAGAATCAACAAAAAGAAATAATGAAAAAGCTGCAGGTAATTATGGTGAAGGTTTAAAAATGGCGACATTAAAACTTTTACGTGACAAAGGTGCAGAAAATGTTAGATATGGTTCAGATAATTGGGTGGTTGATTATACATTAAAACAAGGTGAATTTTCTGACAAACGAGTTTTGGCTTATTCGTTAAACAAATCAGATATTTACGACGGTAATTTTGTTGAATTTACAACAAACGATAGAGATTTATTAGAGTCTTTAAGAAAAACAATAAATCGTTTTTATCATTCACATAATACCCATTTTAAAACACCGGAATTTGAAAATGAAGTATTTGGTATAAAAAGACTTGAAAAAGGTGAAAAAGGCGGTATATATATTGCTGGTCAAAGATTTGAATATGATGGAAGTTATGACGGTTTAGATGATTTTGTATTATTCCTTAAAAAGAAACCGCCACAAATAGTAATAGATATATCAAGGGATAGAACCTCTTTGAATGAATCTCAATTGAAAGATATTGCAGGATGGTTATCTCAATATGAAACAACTCAATTAGAAAAGATACAAGTAATGAAAGCGCTTGAAGATGTTTTTAAACATAAATCAGTATTATCTTACACACCAAAAGATGTATTTTTAGACTCGTTTATATATTATGCAGATACAGGACAACAAAGTATTGGCAAGATGGTTAATTTTCCTGAAAAATATGTAGCGTATAGCTCATGTTCTGAAGATATTTGTAAGGATTTGATAAATGAGGGTTATATTATTTGTAAAGAACATTTTACTTATTGTGGTATGAGAACCATAAAAGAATTGATTGGTGAAGTTAGAAATCATGAAGTTGTTATACCAAATGAATTTGAGATGCCAAAAATTGCCATTATTAAACAAGCACTAAAATCATTGTCAAAAGCATTAGAAAAAGTAGGTTTTTCAAAAGAAGAAATAGACACTAAAATTTTAATGTTTAGCAAAGAAAATCTTTCAGAAAGCAATATGTATAAAACAACAAATGCCGAAGCAATTATTGATAATGGCATTTCAAAAGGTTTTTGGGTAGATAAAAAATTCCTTGAAATGGCACCATTTGCTGATAATTTAGAAGTAGCATTACACGAATTGTGTCACAAAGTTGGTGGTGATTCTTCGGCGGAATTTTCATATAAATTAACTGATGTTAATAAAAAAGTTTTAGAAGATATTTTAAACGATCCTAAAGTTAGAAAAGAACTACAAGCTCTAAATATTTTGTGGGACGAAGTAAGTAAAAAAGCTGCACAACAAAGCGTATAATAATATTTTCTAAAAACTACCGTTTTTTCTTTATTTATCATATAATTAGTATGATTAATAAGGAGTTATTATGATAAATATAGAAAAAGCAAATATTGATTGGGCAAATATTGGGTTTGGTTATTACAAAACAGATGTTAGATTTGTCGCAAATTACAAAGACGGCAAATGGGAAGACGGTTATTTAACAGAAGATGAAAATATTGTATTAAACGAGTGTGCAGGTGTTTTACAATATGCACAAACTTGTTTTGAAGGTATGAAAGCATATACAACTGTTGATGACAAAGTTGTTGTTTTTAGACCTGAAATGAATGCAAAAAGAATGGCAGATACTGCAAAGCGTTTGGAAATGCCGGTATTTCCTGAAGAAAAATTTGTAGAAGCTGTGGAAAAAGTTGTTAAAGCTAATTTAAAATATGTACCACCTTATGGAACTGGGGCTTCTTTGTATTTAAGACCATATATGTTTGGTTCAGCGCCTGTTATGGGGGTTAAACCATCAGCGGAATATCAATTTAGAATATTTGCATCTCCTGTTGGTCCATATTTTAAAGGTGGCGCAAAACCTATTACATTAAAAGTAAGTGATTTTGATCGTGCTGCACCAAACGGTACAGGTCATGTTAAAGCAGGTTTAAATTATGCAATGAGTTTACATGCAATTGTTCAAGCACATAAAGAAGGTTATGATGAAAACTTGTATCCGGATGCTTTGACACGTACAAAAGTTGAAGAAACAGGTGGTGCCAATTTCTTCTTTGTAACAAAGGATAATAAAATTGTTACGCCAAAATCTAATACTATTTTGCCGTCAATAACAAGACGCTCTTTGATGTATGTTGCAAAAGAATATTTGGGATTGGAAGTTGAAGAAAGAGATGTTTATTTAACAGAACTTTCTGAATTTACGGAATGCGGTTTGTGTGGAACTGCTGCAGTGATTTCACCTGTTGGTAAAATTGTTGATCACGGTAAAGAGATTTGTTTCCCATCAGGTATGGATGAAATGGGACCAATTTCGCAAAAAATGTATGATACATTAACAGGAATTCAATCGGGTAAAATCGAAGCTCCAGAAGGTTGGATAAGGATTATAGCTTAGATTTTTGAATGTATAATAATTGGGCGGGGTTGAAATTTTTTCAACCCCCTTTGAAATATTATATACAATTTGTTATACTTGTATATGGAAGTTTTTTGCACAAAATATGGAGGATATTCGAGGATGATGATGAATCGTAATGGTTTTACTCTTGCAGAAGTATTGATTACTTTGGGTATAATAGGAGTTGTTGCGGCAATGACAATTCCAACATTAATCACCAACACAAAAAGTCAACAATTTCGCTCACAGTTTAAGAAAACCTTATCGACATTAAACCAAGCAGGTTTGATGGCAAAAGCCCAGTATGATTTTGATTACAGTGGACTAAACGCAGATTGTGGTGGTGCATCTGATGATCCGACAGTGACTAGATCAATGTGTGCATTGTTAAATGGAACCTTGTCGGGGTATGCTTATATTGGTCAACCTACAACTGAAAATTTCAAACTACCAAATGGGTCAGTATATAGTTATGAAACAGAGATAGGAGCTGTTTTATTTGCACCTAATGCAATTATTTATTCATTGTCTGATGGGTCAATTGTTGGCTTTTATCCAATGATTAAGGAATGTACTCCTCCACCAGGAAATGTTTTTGATGCTGATATGTGGGTTAATGAAAAAAATTTATGTGTAGGTTTTATTGATGTTAATGGTCTTGTTGGTCCTAATAAAGATGTTGTTTGTGACGATCCAAGTGAAAATGGCTGGGGTAATAAACCTTGTAAAGTTACAGGTAAGAACGGAATGGGAGATGTGTTTCATATAGTATTTCATGGCGCAACTGTAGAACCAGCGACTAATGCAGGTAGGGCTGTTTTAAATTCAACAAAATAATAGTTAAGGCGGCGAGGTTTTCCTCGCCGCCTTAATAAAAAATATATTTTACCCAATAACCGGAGCTACAAATGTTCTTGTAGCAAGTTCTTTATCTAGCATAAATAAAGCTTTTTTGTCATCTCCGATGAGTCTTAAATTAGCCAAAACTCCGCCAACACTTGATTCTTCTTCTACTTGTTCTTTTAGGTACCAATCCAAGAAAGACAAAGCTGCGCGGTCTTTAACTTCTTCTGCAACATCCATAAGTGCATTAATTCTTGATGTTACATATTCTTCGTGTTCTAACACTTGTTCAAAGATTTCTAGCGGAGTAGAGCCTTTAATTTCAGGTTTGTCGATTGCTGCCAAAGTCACTTGAGCGTTGCGTTCGTGCACGTAGTCAAACATACCCATCGCATGAGCTCTTTCTTCTTGTACTTGAACATCGAACCAGTTTACAAATCCCGGCAAATTCATATCAGCAAAAATTGCTTTCATACCAAGATATAAGTATTCAGAATAAAGTTCTTTGTTAATTTGGTCATTAAATGCAGCTTCCAATTTTTTGTCTAACATAATTTTCTCCTTTATTATTTCATAGTATCTACGATTGCTTTTGCAAGATTTTCTATTTCCTCTATCTTATCTGATTTTACTGCAGATTTGATAGAAATACCAGCTCCAATAAATTCATTATTTTTGAGTTGTGATAATAATTCGGTCATTAATCTGCCGGCTTGTGGTGCCCAAGAACCGTTTTCAATAACTGCGAATTTACGGTTTTGAAGATTGTGAGCCACAATATCGTGAAGTAGGTTTTCCATTTCTACAAAAATTCCGTTATTGTAAGTTGTTGATGCAAATACGATATGTGAATATTTAAACGCATCAGAAACAACATAAGATGAATGTGTAACTGAAACGTCAAACATTTTGATATCTTTTACACCTAATTCAGCAAGTTTTGATGCTAAAATCTCAGCTGCATTTTGGGTCCCGCCATAAACTGATGCGTATGCAATCAATACGGAATTGATTTCTGGTGTATAGGTTGACCATTTTTGATATTTATCGATAAATTTGTCTAAATCTTTTCTCCAAACATAACCGTGTAACGGGCAAACCATGTTTATTTCAACACCGGATGCTTTTTTTAATAACATTTGAACTTGTGGTCCATATTTTCCTACAATATTTGTATAATATCTTCTTGCCTCATCAAGATAACGATTTTCCCAGTCAACTTCATCAGCAAAAATATTTCCGTCAATTGCGCCAAAAGAACCGAAAGCATCCGCTGAGAATAAAATTTTATCGGTTGAATCATAAGTAACCATAACTTCTGGCCAATGGACCATTGGTGCCATAATGAAGGTCAAATTATGTTTACCTGTGTTTAAAACATCACCTTCTTTTACTATAAGATATTGTTCTTGTGGAATTTCAAAATCAAAAAATTGGCCAATCATTGCTTGAATTTTTGCGTTACAAACAATTTTTACAGTTGGGTATTTTTGCAAAATTGTAGGAATTTCTGCACAATGATCAGGTTCCATGTGGTTAATGATTAAATAATCTAAATTTCTCCCACCAAGAGAGTTTTCAATGTTTTCCATAAATTGATGTGTAACAGCTTTATCAACAGTATCAAGTAATACTGTTTTATCATCCATCAAAAGATATGAGTTATATGAAACACCTTGTGGAGCGTGATAAACACCTTCAAATAGTGCAATTCTTCTGTCATTTGCGCCCACCCAAATTAAATCTTTTGTTATCTTTTTTATATTATACATAAATTCTCCTTTATTCAATAATATTATAACATAAAAATGGAAATTATTATCACTATTAATAAAATTAAAACTACCTACTTGGATAATAGTTTTTTTTTATATATTTACTTAATCTATATATATAACAAACAGAAAGGGATTTACATTGATATAAAAATTTATAAAGCGGCTGCACAAGAACTTTTAGGGATATAGTTTAAGTGCAAGATAGTATGAAAAAAGACACTATTGCTATATGTTGTTATTTATTTTGCCTGTAAGTATGAAATGAGTAAAGAAGTATGGAAACAAACTAAACTTGAAAATTCGCCACAGGCATTTTTGTTAATTAATTATCTTTTTTAGTGAAAAATTCTAAGATTTTTTCATTATAACGGTTATCAACAGAACTAAATGGGAAAACTTCTCCGCCAAATTCTTTTCGAACGTGTGCTAACGCACTTTGCACTTTATTTTTTGAGATACAATCCATTTTGGTTACAACTGTTATAATCGGCAAATTATAGGCCAAAACCCATTCTCTCATTTGTATATCGTTTTTTTGAATTTCATGACGTGCGTCAACAAGTTGTACAAGATATTTTATTTGTTCTCGTTTAAGTAAGTATTCTTCCAAATATTTTTGCCATTTGTTTTGGGCTTCTTTTGAAACTTTTGCATAACCATAACCCGGTAAATCCGCAATCATAAATTCATCAGAAAAATTGAAAAAGTTAATTAAACGAGTTTTTCCGGGAGTGTTTGATGTGCGTGCAAGTTTTCTGTTATTGGCTAAACCGTTTATAAACGAAGATTTACCGACATTTGAACGCCCTAATAAAGGAAATTCCGCCATATTAAAATCAGGGCATTGGCTTAGTTTTTCTGCACTTATTATAAATTTTGCGTTTAAATGCGGTTTCATTTGATTGTTGCCTTTTCTTTTGCTTCTTTTATTTTTTGTTTGTATAAAACTGTTTGAAATAAATTACACATTTTTTCGTTGTTAACAACAGTCAGTTGAGTTTTATTTTTAACAAAATCAATACTAAATGATGATTCTTGATTAAAAATATTTCCTTCAATATTAACTATTTGAAACAGCCCCTCAGTTAAAATACTAAGAGGCTCTTTCAAAAATGTTTCAAATGATTTTCTTATATCAAACTTTTTTGTCATTGTTAGATTTTCTGTTGGAATACCATAATTCTTTGTTCAACAGCCGGTCTATCTGTAGCGTTAGGAGCTAGTGACAAGTATTGAGTATAATACTTGACTGCGCCTTGGTAATTACCTTCAGCTTCATAAGCTTGTGCTTTTAGTTTAGCAATAGAAGGTGCATTGTGATAGAAGTCGATTGCTCTGTTACAGTATTCGATTGTTGATGCGTAGTTTCCTTCTTTGTATTGACGTAATGCGATTTCAAAGAATTCATTAGACTTCATTTCGCACAAATCAATATAGTGAAGGCCGTTTTCAGCAATTCTGTTTGTAGGATCAGCCATTAAAGCTTTTTGTAATGCTTTTCTTGCTGTTCTGAATTGTTTGTGTTGAACAAGAATTTCTGCTAAATATAATTCGTCATCAATGCTGTTTGCAAAATTAATTGCATTTTCAAAAGTATAAACAGCATCTTTTTCACGACCTAAAGATAAATAAGCTTCACCTTTAATTACAGTATCCATTAAGCTATCGCTAGCTGATTGAACAATGTAGTTCAAGTTGTCGCGAGTTAATTCCATTTGGTGTGTAAGTTTGCCCAATTTGATTTTTGCAAGGTGAAGTTTCAAATCATTTGGAGTTCTTTGAATAGCTTCATTTACATAGTCATAAGCAAGATATACATCTTTATTAGTTGTAAAGTCTCTGCTATCTGCAGTATCTTTAGCCATTTCGTAATAAGTGTTTGCCAAACCGATAATAGCTTGGTTGTTATATGTTGCATCACCCAACAATCTTGAGTAGTATTCAAGTGCTTGAGGATATTTTTTAGTAATTAAAGACATATTAGCAACTCTATAAATACCTTCTTTGTAGTTAGGATTTAAAATGATTGCTGTTTTTAATTCTTCCATAGCAAATTCATGGTCATATCTTCTTTCATAAACATTTGCCAAATTGATATATGGACGGATGTTTTCAGGTTTTACACGAATTGCTTTTTTGAATGAATTGATTGCAGCCGGTTGGTTGCCTTGTTTTAAGTATAATTCACCTTGTAAGTTCCAACCCGGAGATGAATTAGGGTTGATGTGAAGAGAGTGGTTCAACCAAGTTAAAGCTTTTGTATAATCTCCGCGTCTAGCCTCTACTTGACCCATGTGATACATTGAAGTAGGGTTGTGGGAGTTACATTTAATTGATTGTAAATAATACTCTTCAGCTTTATCTAAATCACCGTCAAGCATTGCGATATTACCTAAATTATCATAAGCAGGTGCAAAATTAGGATTATTTTTCAATGCAACTTTGAATAAATCTTCAGCATCTTTTTTGTTACCTAATTTTAATGTAGCAACACCCATAGCATTGTATGCTTGATAATATGTACTATCTAAACCGACAGCAGTAACAAATTCTTGGATTGCAGCTTCTGATAGATTTTTAATATTTTTGATATATTCAACGTCAGAAGAAGTTTCTCTCATCAAGTAAACCAAACCTTGAGCGTAGTGAAGCTCAGGTCTGTTTGGATATAATTTTAACAATCTGTCTAATTCAGCTTGAGCCGGTGCTAATTTATATTGTTTTGCTTGAGAAATCAATTGCAAAGCTTTAGCATCCAAATCATTAGGATTAGCTTTTAATATTTCTTTTAATTTCTGATCTGCTGTATCGTAGTTGTTATATTCAATCATTCTGTCAATATCGACATAACTTTTTGAAACTTGAGCTTTGATAGGTTCAGCAGCAAACGAAGAGTTTGTGCATAACATAGAAACAGTCAACAACATTGACGTTACTAATAATTTTTTACAATTCATGTTTTCACCTACTTTACTTTTACTATTCTAATTTATCTAAAATTATTGTATAATACTATTTATAAAAAAGCAATAAGGTTAACAAATGGTATTAAACTCAAAAGCAAAACAGAATTTAGATGATTTTAAATTATATATTTTGGCAGAAAAAAACTTTTCTAAACATACAGCAAAAGCCTATTATTCGGACATTTTGGGTTATTTAATATGGTTAGATAGTCAAGATTGTGAAGATGTTAAGTTTTCAAAAGTTCGTGAATATTTGCATTATATTCAGATATTTAATTATAAAAAAACAACAATAGCCAGAAAGATTGCATCTATTCGAACGTTCTATAAATACTTGCATAGGGAGCATAAAGTTGAAAATAATCCCGCAGAAAGTTTAATATCCCCTAAACGACCTAAGTCGTTGCCAAAATTCCTTACAACAGATGAGATAGAGCAGATATTGAGTAATATAAATATTGATACTCCTGCAGGATATAGAAATCGTGCAATTTTAGAATTGTTGTGGGCAAGTGGAATGCGTGTTTCTGAATTGAGTGGATTAAATTTCGGAAATCTAAATCTTGCGGCCAATGAAATAACTGTTTTTGGTAAAGGTGCAAAAGAGAGAATAATTTTGGTTACAGATAGGGCTAAAAACTATCTTCAAGGGTATATAGATTTTGCGCGTCCTTTGATAGCAAAAGGTTATACAATACCTCCAATAACAGATGAATCTCCTGTTTTTATCAATAAAACAGGTTATAGACTTCAAACAAAAATGATTAGAAATGTCATAAATGATATTGTTGAAAAAATAGAATTACCTAAAAAAGTTACCCCACACATGTTTAGACATAGTTTTGCGACTCATTTGATAGAAAACGGTGCGGATTTAAGGGTTGTGCAGGAATTATTGGGGCACGCAAGTATTTCAAACACACAAATATACACACATATTTCAATGCAGAGAATGAAAGAAGTTTATGAACAGACTCATCCGCGAGCTTGATAAGTTATTTGCAATATGTTAAAATGATAATATATTTGGTGAGATTGATGAGTATGAAAATTAAATTTAAAAAATATGCGTTTACATTATCAGAAGTATTGATAACGATTACATTAATTGGTTTTCTTGCAACAATGACACTGGCAACTATAGGTTCATCTGTTCAACAAAGGGCGCGATTAGCGGAATTTAGGACCGCGTATTCACGTATGGATATTGCATTAAAAAATACCATAGAAACTTTAGGATATATTCCATCATGTTATAGTAAACCGTCTGAACAAATGATTAAGGATTATGGTTTGGTGTTAAATGGTAATTATCCTTCAAATACCGGAGATGATGCTTGTAATGTGTTTTTAGCAAAATTCGCAAAAGAAATGGGCGTGATTCGTTCTTGTGAAATAAACCCGATAAATGAAGGTTGTATCCCGTCAATATACCCGACTAAAACAGGTTTTACTAATTATGAAGGTGTCAATGCTTATGTTTTAGAAAATGGTATGGTTATTTTTGCAACCAGAGGAAGGGGTATAGGGTTGTTTGCTGTAGATATAAACGGTCGTAAAGGTCCTAATAAATGGGGATTGGATATTTTCCCTTTTTCTACCGTAGTTACAGAAATATCCTCTGTTTTAAAAACACCTCAAGGTTCATTTATGGTTCAAAATGTTTCTATATTACAACCGACAGGCACAGACGAGGATGTTACGCCATCAGGTCAGGTAAAATCTACTGCTCAGATGATGAAAGAGTCTGCCGCATTTGAATTATAAAATTACATAACCAAATTCGCGGTTTCGTTAAACATAAGCATGTGAAAATCAGCACTGGTCATTCCGGGGTGTTGTTTTAGGAATTTGTGAGCATCAAATTTTGCCAAAAATTTGTCTAGTTTTTCAACAACTTTAATATTACCTTCATTTTCCGATTTTAATCGGTTAATGTACATGTGTGTCATTGTTATTAGTTCATCTTCTGTTAAAGGTGGTAACGCGCCGATTTCTACCTGATCTTTATCATCGTTTTCAAGGTATTTTTTCTCCTCATTTTGTTGTTCTTGCTGATGTTGACGTTTTTCTTGTCCTGTAGAAACAGCCGATTCTATTCTTTGACTGAACGGATTGTTCACTGAGTTAAACATAATTTTTACCTCATAATTTTAGCATGCTACATGTAATACGGCATAATTTTGAAAAACTTTAATTTTCATTTAAAACGCTCGTTCAAAAAATCCTGCAAGTTCTTTATGCGGTATTGTTTTAGAAATTGGTCTGCCGTGTGGACAAGTATATGGCATTTTAGTTGTGCGCCATTTTTTTATAATGTCTTGCATTTGCCAAATTGATAGTTTTGTATTTGCTTTTACGGCAGCTTTGCACGATGTTGTTATTAGGATTTTTTCTTCTAAATTATTTATATTGCCTTCTATATTATCTAAAATATCAGCTAAAATTTCTTTTGGATTGGTTTTTGATAATAGTTGAGGAATTTTTCTAAATATAATTTCATTATCTTTCAAAAATTCTATACCATAACCAAAGCGTTCAAATTTTCCCATATTTTCTTTAATGATTTCTGCTTCGGTTGCTGAAACTTCAATTACATCAGAAACAAATAACATTTGTGAAACAATATTTTTTTCTGATTGTAATTTTTCATAAATATAGCGTTCTTCTGCAATATGTTGATCAACTATTTCAAGTCCTTCATCAGTGTCTATTAAAATATATGTATCGTGGTATTGACCGATGATTTTGTCTTCCGGCTCAATAATAGGTTGTGTTTGTTGATTAAAAAATGATTGTTGATTTGAATTTTCGGTAGTTTTTTTGTATTGAAAAACCTGCGGTGTTTCTTTTTCGAGTTTTTTCATACTAATTTCTGAAAGATATACGGTATCACTGTCTTTGTCGATATAAAAATCTTTTTTAGGTTGTGGCATTTCAACAATATTGGTGGAAATGGTTTCTTGTTGGTCTATTGGGGTTATATAGTCATCTTGTTTTGCAATTCTTATAGGTGTATAACCTTTTTCTACATAATTAGCCAATCCCGCTTCAATTGCTGAGTATATAAAATTAAAAATTTGGTTAGCGTTTTTATATCGAACTTCTTTTTTTGTCGGGTGAACGTTAACATCGACATCTTGTGGTGGAATTTCAAGATTTAGCACCACAAACGGGTATTTATTTCCTGCAGTTAAATGTTTATAAACCATATCAATTGCTTTTTGGAATACCGGACATTTCACTCCGCGCGAATTTATATAGATATGGTAATTTTTTTTACTGGAACGTGTATAATCAGGTGTACTTACAAATCCGCTTATCTTAAGTCCTGATAGTTCATCTGTTTTCAACACTTCTTTTAAATTATTTGTAACATCAGATGAAAAAACCTCTTTAATTGTTTGGGTCAAATTATTTGAACCAGTTGTTTTTAAAACTTGTTTACCATTTTTCTTTAATTCCATTGAAACTTTGGGGTAGGAAAGCGCAATAGTTTGTGTGACCTCCTGAATATATGAAAATTCTGTGTTTTGGTTTTTTAAAAATTTCAATCTGGCCGGAATATTATAAAATAAATCTTTAATATCCATAATAGTTCCGACAGCACAACCGGTTTCTACTTGAGTAACTTCTGAATTCTCGCAAATAACTTTTGTGCCGGTCTCAAAATCTTTGGTTCTGGTTATACAAGTAAGTTTAGATATAGAAATAATACTTGCTAAAGCTTCTCCGCGAAACCCTAATGTTTGTATATCAAAAAGGTCATCGTCTTGCTTAAGTTTACTTGTTGCGTGTTTAGAAAAAGCAAGAGTAATATCATCTGGATGAATACCACATCCGTTATCGGCAATTCTGATATTTCGGCATTCATTTGTTATATCAATACTAATTTTTGTCGCTCCGGCATCAACAGAGTTTTCGGTTAGTTCTTTTACGACAGATGCAGGACGTTCAATAACTTCGCCTGCTGCAATTTGATTTATTATATGTTTTGATAATTGTCGAATTCTTGCCATAAGCTCCACCCTGATTTATTTTTGCTCAGATTCTAAATCTTTTTATCTACCATTTTCAATCTACCTCAAACACAAAATCATCTAAATGTTTGATTACAAATTTGAAACATTTTTATACGATGAGAATGTAAAAAAGACTTGGACAATTATAAGATTGTGGGGGACATTTTGGTTAGAAAAGTAACATCAAATTTAAAATTACAACCTAAAAAACAGGCTGATTTGCAAATAGTAAAACAACCTGAGGTGAAAACTACCAAATATAGTGATATAAATTTAAAAAAATGGAAAGATTATGCACATATTTTGACGGGTACATTATGGCAATTCCCGTCAAGATTAAGACAACATGGTCATTCTAATGAATATCACGGGAATTATATCCCGCAAATTGCACAACAAATGTATGAAAGATATACTAAAAAAGGTGATGTTGTTCTTGATTTGTTCTTTGGTTCCGGTACTTCCGGTATTGAAGCAATAAATATGGATCGTCGTTGTATTGGCGTTGAATTGAAAGACGAGTTGGCTGAAAGTGTTTCTGAAAAATTTACACCAAAACAACTTGTAACTGATGTTAATATAATTTGTGCGGATTCAACATCTGAGCTTGCTGTTGATAAAATCAAAGCCAGACTTGATATTATGGGCGAAGAAAAAGCACAATTTTTAATATTACATCCGCCTTATGATGATATTATTAAATTTTCTGATAAAAAAGAAGATTTATCTAATTGTGAAACAACAGAACAGTTTTATGATATGTTTGAAAAAGTCGCAAAAAACGGCTATGATTTGTTAGAAAAAGGCAGATTTGCTTGTTTAATTATTGGCGATAGTTATAAAAATTCAGAAGTTCAGCCTTTGGGTTTTGAATGTATGAATAGAATGAGAAAATTAGGTTTTGTATTGAAATCAACTATTGTCAAAGATATTCAAGGCAACGAAAGAGGCAAAGGCAGAACCGCGAATTTATGGCGTTATAGAGCTTTAGCCGGTGGTTTTAGTATTTTTACACACGAATATATTTTCGTATTTCAAAAAGTATAAAAATTAAATAAAATATAACAGATGATGCGTATAATTATTTGAATTTGCGCATCATTTTCATTGCTTGAACCATGGCTTTTTTCTCGTTTATTTTGCCGCCACCGCCAAATCCGCTAAACATTTTTTGCATTTTATTCATACCGCGCATCATTTGGCGCATTTGCTCGAATTGTTTAACATAAATATTAATTGTGTGCATGTCCATACCACAACCTTTTGCGATACGTTTTTTACGGCTGGTATTCATCAAATCAGGATTGTCGCGTTCTTCCGGCGTCATACTTTGAATAAACACTTCGATTTTTTTGAATTCTGTTTCACTTGCGTGTGAAATCTTTTCTCTATCTGCCTGTTTTAAATTAATTCCGGGTAACATCCCCAAAATTTGATCCATTGAACCAAACATTTTCATTTGTTTTTGCATAGAAAGGAAATCATTAAACGAAAATTCAGCTTTTTGCATTTTCTCTTGCATTTTTAAAGCTTCTTTTTCATCAAAAACTTCTTGAGCTCGTTCAACAAGAGAAACAATATCACCCATACCTAAGATACGTGTTGCCATACGTTCAGGGTAAAAATCTTCTAAAGCGTTTAGCTTTTCGCCAGTACCTGTAAGTTTGATTGGTTTACCGGTACAATGAACAACAGATAGTGCAGAACCACCTCGAGAATCCCCGTCTAATTTTGTTAATATCAAGCCGGTTAAACCAATTTGTGCATCAAAGTTTTCAGCCACATTTACGGCTTCTTGTCCTGTCATAGCATCAATTACCAACAATTTTTCGTGAGGTTTGAATATTCTGTCAATAATTAATAATTCTGACATCATTTCTGTATCAATTTGTAGGCGGCCTGCGGTATCTAGAATAACGACATTAAAGCCTTTTTCTTTAGCATAATTTAGTGAGCTTTGAACAATGTTTTGGACATCAGTTGAATTGTCAATTGAAAAAACTTCACAACCGATTTCTTGACCAAGTGTTTTCAATTGTGATACTGCAGCGGGTCTGTATACGTCACAAGCAACAAGTAAAGGGTTTTTACCTTCTTTTTTAAGTTTTACTGCAAGCTTTGCAGAAGAGGTTGTTTTACCTGAGCCTTGTAGACCTAACATCATGAATATACTTGGATGGCCTGACAAGTTAAGCGGGTTTAATTCTTTACCTAAGAGTTCCACAAGTTCATCGTGCACAATCTTAACCAACTGTTGTGAAGGGTTTATACCTTGTAATACATTTTCACCTTCAGCTTTATCTTTTATTGATGAGATAAATGCTTTAACGACGCGCAAGTTTACGTCGGCTTCTAACAATGCTCGTCTAATTTCGCGTAAAGCTTCTTGCATATTGTCTTGTGTTAATTCCTGGCTATGTGTTTTTGAAATGATACTTTGTAATTTTTCGCTTAAATTGTCAAACATTTTATATCCCTTTTAATTTATATAAGGGAATTTTAGCACAAAAACGTTATTTTGAAAAAGTTAGTATCTTAACGGGATTTTTGAACGGTAAACTTCTTTATCTTGGTATCCGAAATTATATAGCATACGATTTGTACTTGTATAAAAAATATTTTCATCAAATGTAGGTCCAATATTTATTGAGGCTACAGAATCTTTTGAAAATTTGTATTCTAAATAAGGAACAAATAATCCGTTTTTTTCAACAATACCGGTCTGTTTGGAGCCTTCTGTGCCGAACGCATTAACAATCACAATACGATATTCTTTTTCATTTTCAAACTGTGGGTTTTTGAAGAAAATACTGACAATACTCAATACGTCAATAAGTTCAAATAAAATATCAAATAATTTTACTTCTGTTGTTTTTTTGTTTTTTAACGCACGTTCAAATTGCATATTCCACTTTTTAAATATGGCGTGAATTATTTTGATTTGCTTTTTCTTATCGTATATTACACTACCATAAATCGGCAAATAACCATTTTCAGTCATTTCAGACACAAGCTTTTTCTTGTCAAATCCAATATTGTAACCTGTGTAATTTTTCCCTTTTGCATAGTTATTCCATAGCGTCAAATTGTCACTCTCTGTTGAAAATGACGTCGTAAAATATTCTAATTTGTTTACAAAATCATTGTTGCCGTTAATAATATGACGATATTTGTTGGTAAAGTGATTTTTTACTTTTGCAAATAAATTTGGATTTAGTTCGTGTTGGTATTCGTCAATTAAAGTTACAATGAGACGATAAGAATAAGCAATCTCCTCTTTGTCATTAAGATATAATGCATTAGAAAATCGTAAAGCCCCGTGCTCTAAGATATTCAATAATTTTTCAGGTTTTGTATAATGATATATCGGGTAGTTTTCATCATTATCCAATACTTTTTTGATTTTGGGGATTTTTTCCAACAAAACATCATAATAAGACATTAAAATAACCTCGCAGACTATATCTCAATTATAACATATTTTTTTGGAAATTTCTATAAAATTTTAACGTTTGGATGAATTATTTAAACGCTTTTTAATATGTTCCATTTCCTCTTTAGATAAATAGCGTGCGAATTGTGTAAATTCTTCCATAATGTCCCAAGAAGAATAGTTTTTTGTCTCAACTTTTTTGAGCCAATCGTTTACTTCTTTCGTAATCATTCCTCATAACTCCTATATTATATTGACACTAAATTAAAAAACCATTCTATTTAGTCCAATTATACACATAATTTTTATTTTGTCCAATAACTTTACAATTATTTTTTATGCGTTTTGTAAGCACCACGCATCATCATCTCAAAAGCCATTGCTTCTTTTTCTAATGGGCAGTTGTTATATGAATTCATATCTCGTCCGTTATAGTTGAATTGTGCAACCAAATCAGCTTGAGCTTTTTTACCATTTTCAGAATTTAGTGGATGTTTTGGAAGTTTTAGCGTATGCGCATGAGCTTCTAATAGTTCTTTTGTTGTTTTTAGGGTAATTTGTGTTATCGCTTGTTGGATAAATTCTTGATCTTTACCGTTCATCTTTGCTTGTGCATAAGCTTTCATTACTGCCGGATTTCCTCCGGATAATGCTGCTTTTAAATCTGACACGGCATACGCGGATGCAATTTTTGGGACGCTTACCCCTTCTGTTCTTAGCATATTGGCAAGTTGTTTACAATGAGTTAATTCGTGCGCAATAAACCCAAGTTGTGTAGCTTTATCCATTTTAGCAAAATTATCAGTATAAAAAACTATAGAGTTATTATAAAATCTGTAATCCCCAACAATATCTGTCCTGCCTTCGTTCTTTTCCCAAGTGATTTGTTTAGGTGCAACATCTTCAAGCTCCATAAATTTGGCCAATTCAGTGTATGCTGCGTTGGCAAAATCTAAACCTTCTTTACCTTCGAGCTTTGTAAAAAGTTCATCTAACTTTTTTAAGTTATTTTTTTGTGTAATCAAATCACTTCCAAGCATTGATTGTACTGTGGTTTGCATCTCAGCCTTTTTTTCAGCGATTTCGGTGGCTGTTGGTGATTGTGTTGAAGTATTTTGAATAGCTTGATTTTGTTTTATTGATTTTAATAAATTTGTTGATGTGATATTAGTTACCATAGTTTCCCCTTTTATAATATAGTAAAAACAAATTCGATTGATTTTTTGCTATTTTGTGAATGATTTTTAAGTATAGATGCAGGGAGGGGAAATAGAGTCCGTCCAGGGAGGGAATCACCTTTATCCTAATTGTAACGAAATGTAAATATAAATTTCAAAACGGCTGAAACCCAGTTATAATGCCCTATATGATATGATATGATATGATATGAGGTGAGGTCTAAAGTTTTAAAAAATCTGCCGATAACGTTCATGAATATTACACAAAAATAAGGAGCACATGACGATGGCAGATGTATCAAATGTTGGCGGAAACCAACCGATTATTAATTTAAAAAACAACGGTAACAACCTATGAGACTGTGAATGGTCAAGAACGCATGGTGGAAGAAGTTGTTATGGATATTGTGGATAATAAAGCTGTTAACACATGTATAGAAAATATATACGATGATTCAGGGAATTATACACAGTTCCTATATGACGGTCTTCATTCTAGCAGTGGCACGTTAAAGAGCATAAAACTAGAGAATGGTAGAATTAATATTACAGATATTACTAAAGGTGAAAACGGAACTTATACAGGTAAGTCTGAAGGTTCGCCTGTAACTTTTACCATTACAGATGGAAAAGTAACGATTCAGGAAGTTGTCCCCGAAACAGTTGAGCCGGAAACACCGGAGGTCACAACCCCTCAGAATGCGACAGTTTCTTATTCAATCCAAAAAGGGGATACATTAGAAAAAATCGCGCGAAGGCATTTGAAAGAACAATTGGGTACAGAACCTACAGCCCGTCAGGTTTATGAGTATTATCAAAAAATAGCGGAAGAAAACGGTATAAAAAATGTGAATAAAATCTATGCAGGCAAAACTCTTAATTTACCACCGGTAGAAGGTGCACAACCACCGATTCCGGTCAAAAGTATTGAAGAAGTAATGCAAATGGATTTTGGTAACCCGCCTGCAACAGTTGATCTTTCAGACGTGCCAAAAACTATCAAACTTGAACATTTTGATGTTGATAGAGTAAATGCAGGTAAAACCGTTCAGGTTGGAGAACGTTGGATTAACTATGATGATCAAGGTCGAGTATCAAGAGTTTTTGATCATGAACCGTCTGCTGCTGCTATAGAGGATTGTTATGGTGCGTCGATTTCAATAGAATACAAAGATGATGGAAGTATTTTGTATTATGACGTTTACGATTCAAAACCGTCTGAAGATGGAACTCCTGTTACTTTTCGGACATATAAAGCTGATGGAAGTTTAGATGGGTACGGTCAAATAACTTATGACCCTAATACTTCAGAATTAAAAAAACATGTTCATTATAATGCAGATGGCACGTACCGTGGTACGGCAATAGATATTCAAAACAATGGTAACGGTGAAGTAAGATATGCAAAACTTTCTGATGGCACCTATTTTATAGAAACGTCTGATGAAAATGACATAGAAACGTGGTATAGAGAATACGACAAAAATGGTAATATAATATTGAATTAAAATAAAGTGGGGTAAAAGCCCACTTATTATAATTTGGGAATATATTTTTGATGTTATATTACATAATGTTACAATAATTACAGGATTTGAAATTAGTATCGTTTATAAATTTTTATATCTATATAAGAAGTAACAAGGAGAGTATATTATGGCGATGGATAATGTAGAAGAAATTAAGTCTATAGATGAATTGCGTAAAGCTCAGGCTGCAGCGCAAGCAATGGGTAGCAGTTTGACAAATTACGAACAGTGGGAGCAGATTCTTCAAAACCTTGAGATGGCCGGAGTAGAATCAACCGGTAGTTTTCAAGGTGATGTGAAATTACATTCGCAAGTTATGGAAAAAATAGAAAATTTTATCCGTGAAACTCAAGAAATGGATAAACAACGCGAACAAAATCCTCAACACGATGAGGCTTCAAAAGTTGATAATAAAACGGCAAGCGATAAAGAACAAGTTGTTAAAGCAAATGTTGTTAATGGCGTAAGTTCAGAAGCTATGTCAAACTATATGAAATTTTATCACATGCTTTAATCTATGTTTGTATTTTTAAGTTGATGAAGGATTTTTATTCTTTTTATCGGCCAAAAAACAGTAACAGCGCGTCCGACAAATCGGTCGCGTTTTAGTGTGCCCCAATATCTGCTATCTTGAGAATTTCCGCGATTATCGCCCATCATAAAATAGCTATCTTCATCTAAAAAGAATGGGCCGCATGTAGCAAAGTTTTCATCAAACAACATCCATTCCGTAATTTCACCTTGTGGACAAGGAGTATATTCATAAACGCTTTTTATATAATCTTCTTCGTATTTTTTATCGTTTATATAAACATAAGCTGCACCGGATTTTTCAAATTTTATTTCAACTTTATCCCCAGGTAAACCTACAACTCGTTTAATATATGCGATGTCTTTGCACATTATTCCTGTTAAACGTGATAAAAGAGGGATAGGTTTTCTTGATAATTGTGTTGATGGCGGATAAAATACCATAATATCGCCGCGTTGTGGTCCTGTGAAAAATCTTGAAAATCTTTCTACAACAATTCTATCGCCTTCGATTAGTGTTGGTTTCATAGAGCCTGATGGAATCCAACGGATTTCACCAATGAAAAATCTGATAATAATTACCATAACAAGAACAAATACAACAGTTTCAATAACTTCATAAGTACCGGTTTGTTTGAATTTATTAAACCAAGTTTCAAATTTTTCCAATTTTATGCAGAAATTTTCCGGTAATTTTGTTTTAAAGGTCTTCCAAATCTCTTCTTTTTTTTCTTGTTGTTTGGTTTTGTAATTATTATATGATTCGTTCAATTTTTTAAACATTATTTAAAAGCTCCAAAAATTCAAAAAGTGCTGTTTTATACTGATTGTTCGGCAAATCCTTAATTTTTAATTTTGCATTTTGTATATAATTATTTAACAAATCCTTTGTTTTTTCAATACCCGAGCTGTAATTGTTTATATCTTGGGCATAAATAATCGGCGCGTTATAAATCCCATCTTGAACATCATTTTTTATTGGTTTTGTTGTGTCAATTGTCGACAAATTGAGCAAATCATCTCTGATTTGGAAAGCAATACCTATATCAAGTCCTAATTGTGAAATTAAACCCAAGTCGTGTTTTTGGGGATTATTAAGTAATGCGCAACAATATAAAGTGCATTCAAAAAGTAATGCGGTTTTATTTTTTGTTTTTTCAATATAATTTTCAATAGTACCGATTTTAAACCTGTCAAAATTTTGGTTGATTTCACCAATACACATTTGTTTGATGGTTTGCGAAATTTTTTTTATGATTTCAATGTTATTAATTTGGGTCAATTTTTCCATTGCGATTGCCAAAATATAATCACCGGAAATAACTGCTAATTTGTTGTCAAATTCTGCACTGAGTGTTTTGTGGTTTCGCCTTGTGTCGCAGTTGTCAATAACATCATCGTGGATTAGTGAAGCGTTATGTATGAGCTCTATTATTGATAAAAGTTCTAATTGTTCTTCGGTTAAATTTTGTTCACAAGCTTTTGTGTATAAAATTGCCAAAAGTGGACGAATTCGTTTAGAGGGATAGTTTAGGAAATCTTTTAAATAAGAATTTAACGGTTCTCGTGTATTAATAGGAGTGACCATTTTCTGTTCGATTTTTTTTATTTCGGATTGTCCGAGTTGTTTTATTTGTGTGTATTTTTCTTTAAAGTTCATTTTATTTTGATTTTTTTAGTTTTAAATAATTCACCCTATCCCAACTTAAATCTATATATTTAATTTGGTTATCAACTTCTTGAATTTGCGGCAGGATTGTATATATACGTTTAATTCTTTCGTGTACTGTATTATCAAGCATACCTAATCGTATACTTGTTGTTTGGATTTTTAAATATACGTCATTTGGATTTCGCATATCAATATATTCAACTTTTTCATTTGAATAGTTTTCGACTGCTTGAATAATATTTTGGATTTCTTCAATATTTTTTTCTGACCAAGTTTTTTCGATATCTTTATTCGACGTTAGAATTTTTAAAACCCCTTCATTATCAATTAAATTCATATAAGGTTTTGCCATTATAAAAATCCCGTCAGATGTAAAAAATGCAGTCGGTCTTGCTTTTAAATCAGTTTTAATATAAGCAATCGGAGTTCTTTCTCTTACGATAATTTGAATTCTTGCAGGAAAACCATATCGTCTTACATAAACATTTTTTATAACAGCTTGTTTGAAGATTTCTTTTTTAATTGGTTTAACTTGCATCAAGAAAATCGGCAAATTAGGCACTTTAATATCTTTTAATGATTTTATAATTTCATTTGCCGGAATAATTTTGTTATTTATTACTTGTATGGTTTCCGGTGTTGGGTTTGTAAAGGCAGTCTTATCTAAATACCATTGTGGAAGTTTGAAGAATTGATAACTTAAAAATATCAATAATGCTAATGTGATAAATCTGGCGAATTCTTTTAAACGATTGATTTTTTTACGTTTTTTACGGATACGTCGTTGTGTTTGTTTGTGTTTAACAGAATGTTTCACATGACCGAATTCGTCTTGTGGTATTTGATTTTTATTCAAATTTGCTCTTTTTTTAGGTACAAATTTTGTCATTATTTATTTAATCCTGCTCCGTTTAAAATGATTTCTACCAAATTGTCGTAAGAAATTCCCATTGCTGCCGCTTGTGCCGGTAAATCACTTGTATCAGTCATTCCGGGAGAAGTGTTAATTTCAAGTACATAAGGAATGTTGTCAACAATCAAGAAATCTACCCTTGAAACCCCTTTACAGCCTGCGATTTGGAATGCTTTAATCGCGATATTTTTGACTTGTTTGGTCATTTCATCTGAAAGTTCTGCCGGTAAAATAAATTCAGTCATTCCTTTTGTATATTTTGCCTCATAATCATACCATTCGTTTTTAGGTCTTAATTCAAGAATTTCTGTTGCAAAAAGCCCGTTTTCGCCTTCTAACACCCCAACTGTTGCGCAAATACCTACAAGATATTCTTCAATTAGAACGTCGTCATTGTATTTAATTGCGTCATTGTATGCTTTTTCTAACTCATCAGGAGTATTAACTTTTGTCATCCCAAAACTTGAACCTTCGCATACAGGTTTTGTAATTAATGGATAATTTAAATCTTTTGTTTTTTCCTTGACGTCATCGCCTTTTTGTACAAAAACAGATTTTATCAAAGGAATTTCTTTACAAGTTGATAAAATTCTTTTAGTGTATTCTTTATTCATACAAACCGCAGATGACATAACGCCACATCCTGTATAAGGAATTTGTAGAATTTCCAAAATTCCTTGAATACAGCCATCTTCACCATATTTTCCGTGAAGTGCGTTATATGCGTATTCATACTCCCCATTTTGTAATTTTTGGGCAATATTTTCATCAACTTCAACGAGTTCAACATTTGTATACCCTAGTCTTTTAAGCGCGTTATAACAACCATTGCCTGAACGTCTTGATACTTCTGCTTCAGATGACATTCCGCCACAAAGAACGGCAATTTTTGCGGATTTATCTATTTTGTTTTGTATAATATTTTGCATAATTCGTTTTCCTTATCATTATTTGAGCCCAAAAATATTATTTCAGGTTCTAATTCTATATTATATCTATTTTTAACTTCCGTGTACATTTTGTACATCAATTCTAAAACATCTGTTGAGGATCCGTTATTTGTGTTTACGATAAAGTTTGCGTGATTTTCCCAAACTTTTACTCCTCCAACATACATATTTTTTGCCCCAATAGAATCTAATAACCTTCCAGCAGAATCACCTTGAGGATTTTTAAAAACACTTCCACAATTTGGTAATGCTAATGATGGTTGATGATTTTTTCTGAAAGATAAATTTTCTTCCATTTTTGATTTGATTTCATCAACTGTTTTTTGTTTAAGTTCAAATTCAACTTGTAAGACAATTAAATTTTCTTTTTGACAACGAGAAGTTCTATAAGCAAAACCTAATTCATCTTTAGTGTATTTTTTAACACATTGTTCTTTTGGGTCAAAACAGGTCGCATAAATTAGACAATCGCTGATTGCTTGGGAATTTGCAGATGCGTTCATGTATACTTCTCCGCCAATTGAACCCGGAAATCCTATCATAAATTCTAAGCCGGATAATCCTTTTTGAGCAACTTCTTGAGCAAGTTTAGGGCCTTTTACTCCGCAATCTGCGATGACTTTTGTTCCTTCTATTTTAATAGAATTCATTTTCGTTGTAAGAATGATTTTTTCGTTATAACCATAGGAAGAAATCAATGTATTTGATAAATTACCAAAAACTTTAATATTTTTATTTTGTTCCATAATTTTGGAAAATTGTTCAATGTTTTCAGGGAAAAACACTTCACCAATTTTTCCGCCAATTTTAAATGAAGTTAAAGTTTTTATATCAAAATCTTTAATGGAATTATTTTCCAATTGTAATTTGCTCCTTGTTTAGATTAAGCAATTCTTTACCCAAATTAGTAATTGTTCCGGCTCCAAGTCCGATTACGATATCGCCGGATTTTAATGTTGGAAAAAGCTTTTGTGCAACTTGTGCAATACTACCAGAATAATGTTCACAAACAATATCGGTTTTTTCTTTTAATTCGTTTACAAAAGATTTTGCATCAACACCATCAATTGGATCTTCGCTAGCTGCATAAACATCAGTTACAATAACTCTATCAACATCAGAAAATGCTGTCATAAATTCATTCCAAAGGTTTTGTAAGCGAGTGTATCTGTGTGGTTGAAATACTGCAATAACGTTTCTATTTTTGAATGATTTTGATGATGATAATGTTGCTTTAATTTCTGTTGGGTGGTGAGCATAGTCATCATAGATTGTAATACCATTAATTTCTCCAATCTTTTCAAAGCGTCTGCCCATGCCGGTGAAGGTTGCGAAATGTTCATTTACTTTTGCCATTTCAATACCTGCTTGATGCAAGCCAGCCCATACAGCAAGAGAATTATATACATTGTGGACACCCTTCAACCAAATTTTCAAAGTTGTTTGGAATTCATTTTGATAGAAAATATCAAATGTTGTAAATTCTTCACCATAATTGATGTTTTTAGCACAATAGTCGGTGTTTCCGCCAATTGAATATGTTACAAATTTTGCATTGTGTCCGATTTCGTGTTCTGAAAAATATTTAACCAGCCTTTTTACGCCGTCATTATCGGTATTTGCTAAGATAATACCATTTTCGCGAATATTAGAAAGAAATTTTTCAAAAGTTTCTAAAATAGAATCTAAGCCATTTTTATAAAAATCCAAATGGTCAGGTTCTAGATTATTTACAACAACAATATTTGCGCTATATTTAACAATTGTTCCGTCACTTTCATCAAGTTCTGCGATGAATATTCTATCGTTAGCGCAATTAGCGTTAGTTTCTATCTCTGGAATAGTTCCGCCAACTATGTAAGATGGTTTTAAATTTGCTTTTTCCATAACATACGAACAAAGTCCACTGGTTGTTGTTTTGCCGTGGGTTCCTGAATAACCAATGAAAAAATCTTCATTTTCTGAAATTTCTGCTAATAAATCAGAGCGATGCCAAATTTTTAAACCTAGTTCTTTTGCTCGTATAATTTCTGGGTTGTTGTCTTTAATCGCTGTACTTGCAATAATTGTACAGTCTTCAGGCACATTATCTGCGCTATGACCAATATAAACTTTTGCGCCTAATTTTTTTACTTTTTGTACATATTTGCTGTCATTAATATCAGAACCGGATACTTCAAAACCCTTTTGTAATAGGTATTTTGCAAGTCCGCTCATACCTACTCCACCTATTGCTATAAAATGATATTTCTTTTTCAAAATTTTATCCCTACTATTTATATAATTTCTCTACATCTTCTTATAATTATATATCAAAATGAGATTTCTGCTTTAATATTATTATTTTTTAACAAATTTAAATAAAATGGCAAAAAATTTTTTTAGGGATTTTAATAAGTTTACAATGAAAACATCATATCTTTTTAAACCCCATAAAATGACTCAATTATTAACCTACAAAATCCGTGGGCGTGGCGATTTTTTATATAGAATGGCAGATTCAAATACGGGAAAACTTGTAGGTTTAATGAAAGCGCGCCCTCAAACAGTGCGTGACTCTTATCGTCGATTTTCGCCCAATGCTGATGAATATTGTTCGTTTTTTATAAATAGGATAAATGCTTGTGTGAGAAATATTGGTGTAGGAAAAGCATTTATAAACATTGCTAAAAAAGAAAGTGTAAGACATTTTTGTTTGGGTAATGTGCATTTAATTTCAAAAAATACGATTTCTCCTCACGAAGTTCCTCATTTGTTTTATAGGAAATTAGGTTTTCATTGTAATAAATATTATCAAGTCTCAGAAAAATATTTTGATGAGTGTATCAAAGAAAACAAACCTGTTGATATAGGGAATTGTGGTATTGAAATACCAATGTATATAGAAAAATGTGTTGTAAATCAGTTAGAACAGACTGAAAAAATGTTTTGGTTTAAGATACGTTTTCCAAGATTATTTGATAGATTGTAAGGTGTTTGATGATAAAACTACATGGTTTGATACGGTCTCCTATTTATAATTCTTCTGCGCAAAAGCTTCCGGACAGGCTTGTATATTTTCATACAAAAAAACAACGTTGGGGAACCGTTGAGCATAATTTTAAGATTATAAGTAAATATAGTTCAAAATTATTAGGTGAGATGGTTTGTGTTCCTTCAAAGGTTTATAGAAAAGATGTCGGAGAGGTTAATTCTTTGTACATTGAATATTTAAGTGCCAATAAAAATATAGGGCAAGGAGTTGGTAGGGATTTATTTAATTTAGCAAAAATACATAGTGAGCAAGTTGGTTGTGGTGGATATATATATTTGGAATCTTCTGACAGACTTTTGCCTGATAAAGCTCCACATACTTTTTATCGGAAAATGGGTATGAATACGGGGATTAAATGGGTAGATGAAGTTTTAGATGTGTATATTAGTTCAGGTAAATATTTACAAAAAGGAGATCTTCCGATATTGCGTATGCATTATCCGCCGATTAATGTTGATGTGAAATCACAAACCCCGTTATATAAAAGAATATTTATGCATATAAAAGATTATTTTACTATCAAACATTAGTTCTGTAGGGTGCATTGAAATGCACCAAATAATTTGTAAACGGTCGTTGGGTGACAATCAATGGCAATTATGTGTTTTTAGAAAAAGAAAAATAAATGTTGATTTTTTATAAAAAATAAAACGCGGAGGAAGTATTTACTTCCTCCGCGCAGTATTTCTTGTATTTTGTGTTTATTTAACAACGATATTAACAAGTTTTTTCGGTACAACAATTGTTTTAACGATAGTCATACCTTCAGTCAAAGCTTTAATTTTAGGGCTATCAAGAGCTATTTGTTTCATTTCTTCTTGATCTAGTCCTTCATCAACTTCTATTTTATCTTTAACTTTTCCGTTAACTTGTACAACCAAAGTTATTGAGCTTGATTTTGCAAGGTTTTCATCCCATTTACACCAATCTTGGTCGTGGATTGAGCCTACACCACCCAATTCTGTCCAAGCTTCTTCTGTTAGGTGAACTGCAACAGGTGACATCAATTTCATCAATGATACAACTGCAAAACTCAATACCTGTTTATCTTCATCACTGAGTTCAGAACCTTTATGTCCTTGCCAATCGTAGATTGCATTGGTTAATTCTCTATATTTTGAAATTACAGTATTGAACTGGAAGTCATTAGAAATATCGTTTGTTATACCTTTGATAAAGATATGAACGTTTCTAACTAAATCATCGTTAGATTTTTCTAATGGGAAATTCAATTTGTAATCAAGATTGATATTTTGTGCGTTTGTTGAAATTAGTCTCCATACTCTGTTTAAGAATTTGTAGCAGCCTTCAACACCTGCATCAGACCAGTCAAAATCTCTTGCTGGTGGTGAATCTGACAAGATAAATAATCTTGCTGTATCTGCACCATAGTTTTCAAAGATTTCATCAGGGTCAACAGTGTTACCTTTAGATTTTGACATTTTAGCACCATCTTTCAAAACCATACCTTGAGTAAGTAAGTTTTTAAATGGTTCATCAAAATCTAACAATCCACAATCACGTAGTGCTTTTGTGAAAAATCTTGAATATAACAAGTGTAAAATTGCGTGCTCAATGCCACCAACATACTGATCAACAGGTAACCAGTGATTTACTGTATCTCTATCAAAACATTTATTTGAGTTATTTGCATCAGCATATCTTAAGTAATACCAGCTTGAGCAAACAAATGTATCCATTGTATCTGTTTCTCTAGTTGCGTGTCCTCCACAAACAGGACAAACTGCGTGTTTAAATGTTTCAGAAGTTGTAATTGGAGATTTTCCAACAACGGTAAAGTCAACATCTTTTGGTAATAATACAGGAAGTTGATCTTCTGGAACTGGTTGGATACCACATTTTTCACAATATACAACTGGAATTGGAGCACCCCAATATCTTTGACGAGAAATCAACCAATCGCGAAGTCTGTATTGGGTTTTGAATTCGCCAAAACCTTTATCAACAGCCCATTTTGTAATTGCTTGTTTTGCTTGTTCATTTTTCATACCGTTAAATTCGCCAGAATTTACCAATACACCAGGGTCAACATAAGCTGCATCTTTGCAATCTGATGGATTTTCTGGATTTTCGATAACAACTTTCATTGGTAATTCATATTTTTTAGCGAAATCAAAGTCTCTTGTATCGTGGGTTGGAACTGCCATAACAGCTCCAGTACCGTATTCAACTAATGCATAATCTGCTGTCCATAATGGGAAAATTTCTCCATTAAATGGGTTGCGGCAGTGAGTTCCTAAAGGGACACCTGTTTTGATTCTATCAGTTGAAAGTCTTTCGATTTCAGACATTTTGCGAGCGTTTGCTCTGTATTCTTCAACAGCTTGAGCATTTTCAGGTGTTGTAAGTTTTTCAATATCAGCGTATTCAGGTGCAACAACAAGATATGTTATGCCAAAAACAGTATCAGGTCTTGTTGTGTATACTGGAACATACATTTCCTCTCCGCTTGGAGCATCTATGACAGGGAATTTGAAAATCGCACCTTTTGATTTTCCAATCCAGTTAGCTTGCATTGTTTTTACGTTTTCTCCCCATCCAGGAAGTTTGTTTAAATCTTCTAACAAAACATCGGCATATTCTGTGATTTTGATAAACCATTGTGATAGATATTTTTTCTCAACCGTACTATCGCATCTCCAGCATTTGCCATCAATAACTTGTTCGTTTGCAAGTACTGTTCCGCACTCGTCACACCAATTAACTGCAGCTTCTTTTTTGTATACAAGGCCTTTTTTATATAATTGTAAGAACAACCATTGAGTCCATTTATAATAATCTGGTTTGCAAGTTGTAACTTCTCTATCCCAATCATAAGAAAGCCCCAACATTTTTAATTGTTTTGTCATATATGCAATATTTTCATCAGTCCAAGTTTCAGGATCTGCGTTATGTTTCATTGCTGCGTTTTCTGCAGGTAAACCAAAACTATCCCAACCTATTGGATGTAATACATTAAATCCGTTGGCTTTTTTAAATCTTGCAATTACATCTGTGATTGTGTAATTTCTAACGTGTCCCATGTGTAGCTTCCCTGATGGGTATGGGAACATTGAAAGGGCATAATATTTAGGTCTGTCAGATTTATCTAAAGTTTTAAAAGCTTTAGTTTCTTCCCAAACCGCTTGCCATTTTTTTTCTATTTCTTGTGGAAAATAACTTTCTTTCATATTTTTCTAGCTCCATTTATCCTCAAATCAAGTATAGCATAAAAAATAATACTAATATCATTGATTAATTTTGTAATTTTCGTGAATTATTTCGATTAAATTTTTTATAACTGAATTGTATGGTGTAGGTATTGAATGTTTTTTACCAAAATTAATCATTGCTTCGGCAAAAATTTCAACTTCGGTTATTCTTTTTGTTTCAACATCTTGTAGCATAGACGTTTTGCCAAATGGCGCCATACTGTCAAATATTTCCAAAGCTTCGTCAATCATTGTATTGGTGTTTGTAACTCCTTCTGCTATTGCAATTTGCCTTACTTCTTCCATTACTTGAATAAGGAAATGGCGAGCTTTTTCATTTTTTTGCATCTGACCAAAAGTTAAATTTAAAAGAGCTGAAAGTTGGTTAGAGCTTACGTTTAGCATATATTTTAACCAATACGCACGTAACATATTTTGTGGGGTTTGGTAATCTATTTTACATTTATTGAAAAAGTTTTTAATAGTTTCAATTTTGTCATTTTGGGTATTATTTTTTGAGCCAAAAACAATTGTTCCAACACCGTTGTGTGAAATATTATTACCGTCTCTCATTGCACTATGCCCTATAAAATATGATAATAAAACGTGTTTCCAACCGTATTTTTGAGCAATAATTTCTTCACTGTTAACACCATTTAGTAACGATAAAATTATCGTCTCATCATATATAAAATTTTTAATATTGTTAATTGCTTCATAGAGTCCGTCAGATTTTGTGGCAATAATTATCAAATCGGCTTGAAAATTTGTTTCTGTTGGCAGTATATAATTTAAATTTAATGTTTTTCCGTTAAAAATTTTTGGGTTTTTGGTGTATTTTTCTAATCTTTTTTCATCGACAAGAATTTTAAGATTATTGTTATTTTTATTAATTTTGTCGGCATAAATTGAGCCAATTGCACCAATCCCGCAAATTAGAATATTTTTAATTTCTTTCATAAATCAATAATACCACTATAATTGTCTGAAAGTGTAAAGTTTTTTTACGATTTTTTTATAAATATGCAATTTTGTGTAAAAAAAATACTTTATATAAGTACGTAAAATAGTGTGTGTAAAATTTTAGTGTGGAAAAATCGTAGTGGGACTAGAAATTTCTTCAATCGGCTTGAATCCTTTTTCCAGTCAGATTGCAAATCTCAAACAATTAAATAACAAGTATGGTAGAAAAGTTTATTTTGGTCAAACTGTCCAAAAACAGGATAGTTTTCAAAGTAATTCTACTACTAAGTTTTTTGATGAAAATACCGTCAAGACTTTGATTGCGCAAAATCCTACTGTTGGGAAGATCTTAAAAGATAATAAAATTACACCGAAATTAAATATGAAAGAATTGAAAGAACTTCAATTGGGACATTGTAAAGATACTCAAGAAGTTGCAATAAATATTGCTAAGAATTTACCTTATGCTTTAAAACAGCAGGCTAATTTGCAAGATTTAAGAGAAGGTGCGATGTTACATGATTTCGGTAAAGTTTTAATTCCTTCTGAAATATTAAATAAAAATGGTGCATTAACGCAGGAGGAACATAAAATTATGGATTTGCATACAGAACTTGGTTATCAACTTTTGAAAAATTCCGGTTTAAGTGATTCTGTGTTAAATCTTATTCGTCATCATCATAATAATGTTGATGCGTCTCATTCATTTGTTCCTGATATAAATTTGCAAATATTGAATTTGGCTGATAAATATTCTGCGTTGACAGAATCGCGCGTGTATAAAGATGCGTATTCTCCTGAAAAAGCATTGACGATAATTTATTCCGATGTTAAAAAAGGTGATATTCATCCATTTTTATTTAACGCGTTAGTTAAATCAATTAACCAAATCCAATCACCACAAGTGAATACGACTGCTTGTTAAGTTTTGTAAAGATATATACAAAATATTGCAATTTTTAATAACAAAAATCCTTTATATAGATGTAAGGGATATTTCAAAAGCACGGGAAAAATGAAGACACGGGAATAAGAAATACGATTACAAAAAGGACAGGCTTATAGGGAAAAATTTTATTTCACATAAACTTAAATTGGGGAATAAAAATTTTAGGGGAAAATAAACAAATCGAATCATCCATCATAATCAATCTTGGGTGCTGAATATTTTTCAGCGCCTTTTTATTTTGTTTGTATATTGTTAAACTTTTAGTAATGCTTGGATTTGAGCATCTTTTATATGTGTTTCGGATGCAAAAGCTTTACTGACGGTTATAATCAGTAGGTTGATGCACACAAGTATTCCTAATATTATTAAAATCTTTTTCATATTTAACTCACTGTTTATCTATGATAGGCTATACAAAGTAGTTTTTTATCCTCTATTTATATTATTTGAAAATATATTGAGTTTTTAATTTTTAGCAAATTAAACAATTATTGATTATTGTTTAATCCCGTATCGTCAAGCAAGTTATCACCATTAGCTGAAGCAACAGCCATTTGGTCACAGCGCTCGTTAAATTCGTGGCCGGCATGGCCTTTTACCCAAATAAATTTAACATTATGAGGTTCTTTTGCTTTTAATAAACGTTTCCACAAATCTTGATTTTTAACAGGTTGTTTATTTGAACCTTTCCAGCCTTTTTTTATCCATCCATCAATCCAATTTTGGTTGAACGCATCAACCAGATATTTTGAATCAGAAGTTAGTTCTACTTCACACGGTTTTTTTAGAGCTTCTAATCCAACTATTGCAGCCAGTAATTCCATTCGATTATTAGTTGTTAATTTGAAACCTTCTGTTAATTCTTTTTTATGAATAGTTCCATTTTCATCTTCTGCGATAAGAATTGTTCCGTAACCGCCTTTGCCTGGGTTTCCACTGCAAGCTCCATCTGTGTATATTTTGATAATCATTAATTCTCCGTTTCTTTATTCTTCTGTAATATCCCAAACTTCCAGTATATCATCAGGTATTCCATTCAAAAATCTAGAAGGTTTAGATAATACCATATTCATTGCATAATCGTACATATCAACCGGATAGGTTATGTATAAATTATTTTTAGCTCTTGTTGTTGCAACGTACATCAAGCGTAATTCTTCATCCATTTCTTCTGCCGAGTTAAAGGAATATGCGCTCGGAAATCTTCCGTCTACTGCCCCAATAATAAATACGCTATCCCATTCTAAACCCTTAGCAGAGTGAATTGTAGAAATTGTAAGAGCTTCATCATCGCTATTTCTTTTATACATCCCTTCTACACTGGCATCTGGTGGTTCTAAAGCCAAATCGCTTATGAAGTCTTCCAAATTAGAATATTGTGTCGCTAAATATTGAAAATGATCTAAATCCTTGTCCCGTTTTGCAAAATCGTCGTATTTATCTTTTAAAATAGGACGATAGTATGCAATAATTTCATCAACAATATCCGCCGGATTTTTTGTTGCAATTAGGTTTCTCAACTTTTCAAGAGTTTGTAACATTGGGATAATACTTGTTGCTTTGTTTGATGGTAAAAGTTTTATATCTGGGTTTAATTGTCCTTTAATAACCGGAATAACATTATTTACGGTTGATGAACCAACACCTTTTAATAATAGTAAAATTCTTGTCAAACTGATGATATCATCTGGGTTAATAATCACTCTTAAATGAGCAACAATATCTTTGATATGAGCGGTTTCCATAAATTTAGGTCCACCAAATTTTTGGTATGGTATTGCACGTTTAGAGAGTTCTATTTCTAAAGAATATGACATTCTGGCGTTGCGGGTAAGTACGCAAATATCAGAAAGATTTACGTCTTCATCCAATAACTCCAGTATTCTTTGGCATATAAAATCAGCTTCCATTTGAGTGTCTTTTGCGCAAATCAAAGCTGGTACAATAGGTGATTTGATATTAGAAAACAGATTTTTTGTGTAACTTTCTTTTGCTTTTGATATCAGAGCATTGGTTAATTTTAAAATATTTTGTGTACTTCTGTAATTCTGTTCAAGTTTTATGATTTTTGTGCCATCAAACAATTTTGGAAAATCCAGAATATTTCTATAATTCGCGCCTCTGAATGAATAAATACTTTGCGCATCGTCACCAACAGCCATTATATTATTGTGCTCAGATGCCAAAAGCTTGATGACGTCTGCTTGAAGTGTGTTTGTATCTTGATATTCATCCACCATAATATATTGATATTGATTAGATAATTTTTTACGGAGTTGCTCATTATTTTCTAAAAGTAGTTTTATATAAAGTAATAAATCATCATAATCCAATACCGAATTTTCACGTTTGTATGCAACATAAGCCTTATGAATTTCTATTATTTTATCTTGACAATGTGCAAATTGCGGGAATTCATCTTCAATAATTTGTATGGTTGGAGTTTCTTTATTGACACTTTTTGAATAAATTTCGTGGATTGTGTGTTTTTTAGGAAAACGTTTTTCTTTTTTGGGATAAAGTTGTCCAACTATGTGGTTTATAATGTCTTCGCAATCAGATTTATCAAGGATTGTGAAATTATTTTTCAGTTTTAGAAGCTTTGAATATTTACGTAAAATAATATTAGCAAAGGAATGGAACGTTCCGCCAGCGACTTTTTCACATCTGTCATCCAATACCAAGGTTGCACGTGAAAGCATTTTAGCGGCAGCTTTTTTAGTAAAAGTTAAAAGTAAAATATTTTCTGGCTTTACGCCATCTTCTATCAATCTTGCAACTCTATAGGTTAGTGTTTTTGTTTTGCCTGAGCCGGCCCCCGCGATAACCAATACAGGACCTTGTTTTGATGTTACAGCCTCTAATTGGGCATCATTTAAATCTTTTTCATACTCGACTTTGTAATTGGTTTTGACAGTATCACGTTTTTTAAGCACATATTTTTTATGTGCAAGTTTATTACTTTCTGTTGTAACTAAATCCTTAGTCATTTATCCCTCATTTAGTATTTTTATTATAATTCAATTTGATTTTCCGTGCAAATTCATCTATTGTAAATTTTTGGCAATAATTTATGTTTTTTATTAAATTTTTTCATTAATTTGCCGATAAATAATTAGTGTAGAAATTATGAGAGATAGAATATGAAAAAGTTTATAATATTATTTAGTTTAATTTTTGTTTTTGCAATGTCTTTGTTTGATATTGTTTTGGCAAATGCGCGTTGGTATAATCCAAAATCTATTGCAACATATATTGAACCTAATGATAAAGCACCTTTGATGAAACAAGCTTTTGCACGTTGGTCGCAAGTAACCCAAGATAAAATTGTCTTTAAATACGTAGATACTCCAGAGCGAGCTCAGATTATAGTTAATTTTGTCAAGGATGCATCTAAAACTTCAAATTTAGAAAGGGCTGCTGGAGTAACTTATCATCGTTCAATTGGTGATAGGATGATTTCTGCACGTATTGAAATTGCTGATAATGCACCAAATGGTGCTGCATTTAGAAAAGATGCAGTTTATAGAATTATGATTCATGAAATAGGTCATGCTATAGGTATTTTTGACCATTCACCCGATAGAATGAGTATTATGTATTTTGCAAAAGGAAGTCGTAACCAAGATATAACTCCAGCAGATTTAGAATTATTAGGAAAAATTTACGGGTGGTAATTAGTGTTCAAATCTTCTGTCGTAGTATGACCATCCGTAGATTTTATATAATTTTATAACATCTTTTTTTAGAATGCGTTGAGATTCAGTGAAATTCGGGCACATAATACTTGACGGTTTGCGTTCATTGAGAGGTAGACCGATTGTTAATCCGATGTTATGTAAAAATATATTTTCAGCTATTTTATTATTCACATTTGCAATTTTATTGGTAAAAATTGTTATTTCCCCTTTGGTTATAGCTTTATCTTTAATTGTAATATCGGCTCTGGCAACAGAATTTTTTGAGTCATTTATAGTTGAATTAAATTTAACAATAATGTCACTTGTTTTCTCATTATTTGTATAAACAAATTTGATTTTGTTTTCTGATGCGTTTTGCCAAGCTTGGAATGCGTTTTTAATTTGTGTAGATTTTTGGTTATTTGATGATGAGATAAATACATTAATTGGTGATTTTTCCCAATGAGGACCGGTTTGATCAATATATGCAAATGAGCTGTTTGTGAAAGTAAATATAAAACTTATTACTAAACAAAATAAAATTAAAAATCTTTTTAACATTCTTATCCTCTTTTTTATTTAATTATATTTTATTGTGTGATAAAACTCAATCTCATAAATAATTTGTAATAAAAAACGACCTTTTTCGGGTCGTTTTTTCAAATTATTATTCAACGTATTCTTCTAATCGTTTTTTACGATTTGGATGGCGTAATTTTCTTAACGCTTTAGCTTCGATTTGTCTAATACGTTCACGAGTTACTCCGAATAATTGGCCAACTTCTTCTAATGTTCTTTGACGGCCATCATCCATACCAAAACGTAGTCTTAATACGTCACGTTCTCTTGGAGATAATGTGCAAAGAACTTCTGCTAAATCTTCTTTCAACAATTCTGAAGCAACCATTTTTACTGGAGCGTCAGCTTCTTTATCTTCGATAAAATCACCTAAACGAGAATCTTCTTCTTTACCAATTGGAGTTTCCAATGATAGAGGTTCTTGAGCGATTTTGATAATTTCGCGAAGTTTAGGGATAGAAACGTTCATTTCTGCAGCTAATTCATCTTCGGTTGGTTTTCTTGACAAGTCTTGTGCTAATTTTCTTGTAACTTTTTTCAATTTGTTAATAGTTTCAACCATGTGAACAGGAATTCTGATAGTTCTTGCTTGGTCGGCTATTGCACGTGTAATTGCTTGTCTAATCCACCAAGTTGCATATGTTGAGAATTTAAATCCTCTTTCGTGGTCGAATTTTTCAGCTGCTCTGATTAAACCTAAGTTACCTTCTTGAATTAGGTCTAAAAATAGCATTCCGCGTCCAACATATTTTTTAGCGATACTTACAACCAAACGTAAGTTTGCTTGTACTAATTTTCTTTTAGCAATTGCTCCTGGTGTACCACCTTCTAGAATTTTTCTTGCTAATTCGATTTCCTCGTTTGCAGATAATAGCTTAATTCTGCCGATTTCGCGCAAGTATAATCTTACTGGATCGTCAATAGCAATATTTTTTGGAATTTCGATGTCACTTGGATCCGGTTCATCAACACCATGAAGCATGTAAATATCATCAGAACTCATTTTATCGCCCATTTTTGATGTAACGATATCTTCGATATTATCCGTTGAAATATCTACATTCATGTAATTGATTGAATCGTGTTCAGCATCCAATAAAGAATCTTCACTTATATCTTGTAAATCAATATCATCTTCCATTACGCTGACTATAGAGGAGCTAGATTGTCTTTTTTTTGTCATTTAATATTCTCCGATTTTTTGTCTTTTCTTTATTTTATCTCTTAGTTGTATCTGAATTTTAAGGGCTTCTGGGTCATCATCGCTGATACCCTTGTATAAACTTTTAATTTCTTCAGTCTCTTTCATTTGTCTACAGTGATTAATTTTATCAATAGTTTCTCTAATCACGTTTTCAAAATCTTCTTCACTCAGACCTTTATATACTTCCGCAGTTGCAACCAATTGTGGTAAAATTGCTTGTGCTTCTGGATTTTCAATGAATTCGGTATATAAATGTTCTATTAATTCTTTCACATTATTTACGGTACATATCAATTTGTCAATTGTAGATTTTACAATTATTAATATTTCATCGTCAAATTCGATATCGCCCATTATTTCACTGATTTGAGTAAATGTAAAAGGACTGTCGCTAACTAGAAAAACGCTCAATAAATTTTTTTGCGCTTTTTTTAATACAGAATCATTTTTTGTTACATTCTTAACAATTCGTTCTGTTTGTGGAATATTTGCGCGTTCAAAAATTCGCATTTCTGTACGGATAGCATTTGGGTCTGTGCCAAGGGTTTGAGCAACCATATCTATGTATTCAGAACGAATAATTCTATTTTTGATTTCTGCAAGTATTGGAATAATTTGTTTTACAAATTGAGCTTTTTCTTGAGGTGAAGATATTTTCCCGCGATTTTTTAGAATATTATTCAGTTGAAAATCTATAAATAATGGAGCATTTTCCATATACATTTTGTAAGCATCAGCACCGACAGAACGTACAAATTCGTCCGGATCTTTTCCTTCCGGAGGTGCTATTACGCGTATTTCGCAAGCATATTTATCTTTGTCTGAGGATACGTAACTTTCATCAAATTGTTTAATATCTCCAAGTCCGGCAAAAACATCTTTAATGATTTCTGCACCTCTTGCTGTTGCTTTTTGTCCTGCTGAATCTGTATCAAAAGACAGATAAATTCTTCTTGATTTTGTATAGCGCGATAATAGTTTGACGTGTTCTGCAGTTAATGATGTTCCGCAGGATGCTACACAGTTTCCGATACCGTGTGCTTGTGCTGATATTACATCAAAATAGCCTTCCATTAAAACAACGGAATCTTCTTCTTTAATGGAATCTTTTGCTGTATATAGTCCATATAATAATTTACTTTTATTATATATTAGTGAATCGGATGAATTTAAATATTTTGGATTTTGGTCAGCTTCCAGAGCTCGTGCTCCAAATGCTACAAAATCTCCATTTTCGTTTTGTATAGGAATAATTACACGGTTTCTGAATCGGTCGATATAACCGCCTTTTTCGCTTTTTATAATTAATCCTGCTTTTTCTAATATTTCATTAGAGAAATCTTTTTTCAATTCATCGTACAAAACGGTATAGGCTTTGGGAGCAATGCCAATGTGGAATTTTTTTATAATATCTGAACCGATACCGCGTTTTGTTAAATATTTCAATGCAATTGTTGCATTAGCGTCTTTTTCTCGGATAAGCAAATCGTGGTAATATTCGGCAGCAACCATAGTTGCTGCAAGCATTTGTTCTTTTATTTCTTTGGTTGATGTTCCTGATGATTTGTGTGTTGTTGGAATTTCAAGTCCGAATTTATCAGCAAGTTCGATAATAACATCTTTGAATTCCATATTTTTTGTTTTCATAATGAATTTTAAAGCATCACCGGCTTCGCCACAACTAAAGCATTTATATATACCTAAATGCGGAGTAATACAAAAAGATGGGTTTTTATCTTTATGAAACGGGCATAATCCCCAATAGTTATTACCTTTTTTCTTCAATACAACTTGTTCGGATATTACTTCTACAATATCCAAACGGTCTTTCACTTGTTGTATTAATTCATCCCACGTTTGCGCCATAATAAAATTGTATCATCAACATAGAATTTGGTGGATAAATTTATTTTAAAATCGTATTTTTAGTTTATAAATTTATATAATAAATAGAGAAAAACTTTTTGCTACGGGATTTGTGATTATTCATGTTTAATATATAATGTGAAATATGAAAACAAGAGATAATGTAAGAAATTTTTGTATAATTGCCCACATTGACCACGGAAAGTCTACCTTGGCTGACAGGTTACTGGAAAAAACCGGTACTGTTGCGCAGCGCGATATGCAAGAGCAGTTACTTGACTCAATGGATATAGAGCGTGAACGTGGTATTACAATCAAATTGAATGCAGCACGTATGAATTATCGTGCTTCTGATGGTAAAGATTACGAGCTTAATCTTATTGATACTCCTGGGCACGTAGATTTTTCTTATGAAGTTTCTCGTTCTTTAGCGGCTTGTGAAGGAGCTTTACTTATAGTTGATGCAACTCAAGGTGTTGAAGCTCAAACTCTTGCTAATGTTTATTTAGCGATTGAACAAGATTTAGAAATTATTCCCGTTATTAATAAAATCGATTTGCCATCTGCGGATGTTGAGCGTGTAAGACAAGAAATTGAAGAAATTTTAGGTATAGATGCTTCTATGGCAATCCCTGTAAGTGCTAAAACAGGTGAAGGTATTGAAGATGTTTTAGAAGCTGTTGTAAATTTTGTTCCTGCTCCTGATGATAATTCGGATAAACCGCTTAGAGCAATGGTTTTTGATAGTATTTATGATCAATATCTCGGAACGGTTTGTTATTTTAAAGTCGTTGACGGTTCTATTAATATTGGTGATAAAGTTCGTTTTATGGCTTCCGGTAAAGAATGCGAGGTTGTAGAATTAGGTTATCAAACACCGGCAAGAATGCCTGTCAAAAAATTAACTTGCGGTGATGTTGGTTATTTTGCAGGGTCTATTAAGGAATTAACTCGTTTTGTGGGTGATACAATTACGAATGTTGCTGCACCTGCTAAAGAGCCTTTACCGGGGTATAAAGAAGCTTTGCCGATGGTTTTTTCCGGTATGTATCCTGTTGATAATGAGGATTATGGTGATTTAAAAGAGGCTTTAGAAAAGTTAAAGTTAAACGATAGTAGTATTACTTTTGAACCTGAAACCTCTAGTGCATTGGGTTTTGGTTTTCGATGCGGATTTTTGGGTATGTTACATATGGAAATTGCCCAAGAACGTTTGGAGCGTGAATACGACCTGACTCTTGTAACAACGGCCCCTTCTGTAGTTTATAAAGTTCATAAAACGAATGGTGAAGTTGTTGAAATTGATAACCCTGCAAATCTTCCGGCATCTCAATATAGAGACTATATTGAAGAACCGTATGTGAAAGTTCAAATTATTACACCGAATGAATATGTTGGGACTTTGATGGATTTAGCTCAGACAAAACGCGGGATATTTCTTAATATGACATATCTTGATAAGGTTCGCGTGGATTTGGCTTATGAAATTCCGTTGAGTGAAGTAATTACCGATTTTTATGATCAGTTAAAATCAAGAACCAAAGGTTATGCAAGTTTAGATTATGAATTTAGTGAATATAAGCGTTCTAAACTTGTTAAACTTGATATAATGCTTGCGGGTGAAGTAGTTGATGCGTTGTCAGTAATTTGTCACGAAGATAGTGCGTTTTATATCGGTCAAAGATTGACAACAAAATTAAAAGAGATTATACCTCGCCAATTATTTGAAGTTCCTGTGCAGGCTGCTGTTGGTGGCAGAGTAATTGCAAGAACAACAATTAAAGCAATGCGTAAAAACGTATTGGCAAAATGCTATGGCGGTGATATTTCTCGTAAACGTAAACTTCTTGAAAAACAGAAAAAAGGTAAAAAACGTATGAAATCTGTTGGTAGTGTTGAAGTTCCACAAGAAGCATTTATGGCGGTGCTTAGTCTTGAGGAGGATTAATCAATCCGTTTGCGATAAGTTTTAATGTCGCATCCAGTCTGTTTTTAGTACCTGTTTTTCTTATAATTGCCGCTACATGAGCCTTTACTGTGTGATAGGTAATTGTAAGTTCTTTAGCGATTTGTCTATTTGTTAGTCCTTGCATTACGTATGATAAAACTTCGTATTCTCGTTCGGTTAATTCTTTGTTCTGCACTATTTTATATTTTTTCATTATAAAATTCCCTTCCAACTAACATAATCTTAGCATTACTAGTCCAATAAGCTATTAGGCAAATGGCTAATATTTATTTTCAGATAATATCTTGTTTATATTAATTGTAATATTCGACAAAACTCATAAATAGTCTCAAACATGCTACAGGCATGGGTTTTGCATGTTAAGATTTTGTAACAATTGGAATAATTTAGGCAATTATTAAATGAATAAATACTTTATATATATACAGAGATGGAAATTCAAATTATATAGGATGATTATTAGAACAATAAATACTTTATAGTATGTGAGTACAAAAGGAGATTCGAAAAATGGGTTTAGACGGAATTTTTAGTAACAGATACACACCCAACCAGACACCTGGATTAAAGGGTTACAACAAAGCAATTGGCACACCGGCAGAGGTTGCACATACTTATCCGATTCAGATAGTTGAGCCGCAATCTGACAAGGTTACAAGAACAAATTTGGATATGTTAAATCCTTATTATCCTAATTTAGAGATTAAAGGGATTAACAAAGGTTTGGCTGAAACCTATTTAACAGCAGCACCCGAACTTACAACAAATGGCTGGCAGGGTAATTTTGCATTAAGTAAGGAATTTTTACCTGAGGCTGATAGAATTTTAACAAATTATAATAATACTTTGGAACATTATTTAAACACTGATTTAGCACAGGTTGAAGAAAATCTTCAAAATGGTCCGTTCGCAGAATTATTTTCATAATATTTAACTCATTTTCGATAAGTACTCACAAATATAAAAGGTCAATCGCATTCGGTTGATCTTTTTTCTGTTTTTAAATAATGAAAGATTTCTTCTGCTAACACTAAATACTATGTTTATGGTAAAATGTTAGCAAATAAGGAGATATAAAAAATGGTTGATAAAGAATTAAGAGATAAATATGAGGTTGTTATTGGGTTAGAGGTTCACGCTCAGTTAAAAACCAAATCAAAGATATTTGCACCTGACAAAAACGAATTCGGTCAAGAACCAAATACATTAACAAGTCCGATTACATTGGGTATGCCGGGTGTGTTACCTGTGTTAAATAAAGAAGTTGTTAACATGGGTATTTTAACAGGTTTGGCACTAAATTGTGAAATTCCTGAACGTTGTAAGTTTGACAGAAAACAATATTTTTATCCGGATCTACCGAAGGGTTATCAAATTTCACAATATGATGAACCTATTTGTTTAAATGGTTATCTTGATATAAAAGGTAAAAGAATTGGTATTACAAGAGCGCATTTAGAAGAAGATGCAGGGAAATTGGTTCATGCCGGTGCTGATGGTTTAGCGGGTTCAAGTTATTCATTGGTTGATTTAAACAGAGCAGGCACTCCTCTTTTAGAGATTGTATCAGAGCCTGATATGAGAAGTTCTGAAGAAGCTCGTAATTATATGGAAGAACTTAGAAATATTGTTAGATATATCGGTGTTTGTGATGGAAACTTAGAAGAAGGTTCTATGCGATGTGATGCTAATATTTCTATTATGCCTAAAGGGTCTAAAGAATTTGGTACTCGTGCTGAAATCAAAAACGTAAACTCATTTTCAGCATTACAAAGAGCTATTGAATATGAAATTGACAGACAAATTGATATAGTAGAAGAAGGCGGACAGGTTGTCCAAGAAACAAGACTTTGGGATGATAATTCGCGTGAAACTCGCTCAATGAGAGGTAAAGAGGATGCTCACGATTATAGATATTTCCCTGAACCGGATTTGATGCCATTACAAATTTCAAGAGAATGGGTACAGGAAATTAAGGATAAAATGCCTGAACTACCTGCACAAAAACGTGCAAGATATCAAAGTATAGGTTTAAGTGAATACGATGCGAATGTTATTGTTGAGCAGATGGGATTAGCATTGTTCTTCGATAAGGTTCTTGAGCTTGGTGCAAATCCTAAAACTGCAGTAAACTTTATAATGGGTGAGATTGCAGCTTATTTAAAAGAAGTTAAGCTTGAAATTGCTGAAACAAAATTAACTGCTGAAAATCTAGCTGAGCTTATCGGTTTAATTGAAAAAGGTACAATTTCAAATAACATCGGTAAACAAATTCTTATTGAGGATATGATTACTAATGGTGAAAAGGCTTCTGCAGTGGTTGAACGCAAAGGTTTAAGCCAAATTTCAGACGAAGGTGCGATTAAAGAACTTGTACAAAAAGTTGTTGATGCGCATCCATCTGAGGTTGAAGCATACAAAAACGGCAGAACTAACCTTTTAGGTTTCTTTGTTGGCCAAGTGATGAAAGAAACAAAAGGTAGAGCTAATCCAAAAACTGTTAATGAGCTTTTAAGAGAAATTATCGGTTAATAATTTTTAGGTCACGGGTAAATGATTTACCTGTGGCCTTTTTAAATAAAGGAAGAAAGATGCTGTTCAATTTATTTAAAAAACAAAAATCCTGTATGGAAATTGAAATTTATGAGCAAGCAGATATTGCTCAAACTATACTTGATAATTATTTAACAAAAGATGGAGATATAAATATTGAAGTTCCATCTGATATAAATAGGATAATTATTATTGCCAGTGGTTCTTCCTATCATTGTGCGCGTTATGCTGCGGAGCTTTTCAGTTCGATTTCTAAAATAGAAGCTCGAGCAATTTATTCCAGTGAGTTTTTGCTTGAAGATACAATTGCTTATCAAGAGGGAATTTTATATATATTTATTACCCAGTCCGGCGAAACAACAGATACTAATCGTGCATTAGAAAAAGCTAAAGAATATGGTGTGCAAACTTTTTGTATCACAAATAAAGAAAATTCAACAATTTGGAATGCTGCAGATTTTAAAATGGCTTGTCATGCAGGGGAGGAAAAAAGTATTGCAGCAACTAAATCTTTTACTTCGCAATTACTTTGTGCGACTTTACTTGCGTTAAAATTCGCGCAAGATAAAGAAATTGATGTGTATGATTATATTTTGGATTTGAAAACAATCCCGTCATTTATTACTTCAACGTATGGATTGCACGGGAAAATAAAAAATTTAGCAAGATTTTTATCTAAATATAAGCATATAATATTTACGGCGGATGGGAAATCTTATGCTTTGGCAAAAGAGGCGTCATTAAAGATTAAAGAAACTTCTTATATAAATACAAATTCATCTATATTAGGTGAATTTATGCATGGGCATGTTGCGGTGTTAAATAATAAAAAATCTGTTTTAGTTTATATTTTAAACGATAATTTAACATATACTGCGATTAAGAACTTGGGCAACATAAAAGAAAGTTATAATCCGCCAATATGTGTTATTGGTAATCGCACAAATCAAGTTAAATCAACATATAATATTAATATAGAATGTGATAAACCTGTAATAAAGACCTTCTGTATTGCTGTAATAATACAACTTTTGGCATTGGAAACAGCATTAAAGTTGCGCAAAAATATTGACAAGCCACACGGACTTAATAAAGTTGTCAGATAGGTCGTTTATACAAATTTGGTGTGATTAAAAATATATTTTGTGCTACAATCAAGCCATGAATATAATTCAGGAATTTGAAACAATAGCTGCAATATCAACACCTTTGGGTACGGGTGGTGTCGGAGTAATTAGAATTTCCGGCGATAAAAGTTTTGAAATCGCATTGAGAATAACAAATCGTAAGGATTTACCTGCCGGCAAGATTTGTCATGGATGGGTAGTGGATAATGATGTTAAAATTGATGAGGTTGTAATACTGCCATTTAAGAATCCAAATAGCTATACAGGAGAAGATGTTGTTGAAATTCAATGTCACGGTGGAGTAAATGTAGTTAGAAATATTCTTGATGTTGTGTTAAAAAATGGCGCAAGAATGGCCGAACGCGGAGAATTTACTAAGCGTGCTTTTCTGAATAAAAAATTAGACTTATCACAAGCTGAAGCGGTTGATGATTTGATTCATGCAAAAACATCTAATTTTGCGATACAATCTGCTAAAAATTTATCGGGAGTTTTGGCAGCAAAGATAAATGAGATTAAAGGAGATATTTTTCAAACAGCATCACGTATTGTTGCAGGGATAGATTTTCCGGAAGATGTTGCAGAGGTTGAATATTCTGTTTTGGTTGAAAAATTTACTCATTCGCTTGATGAAATTAATAAAATATTGAGTTGTGCAAAATCATCTGATATTTTAAGACAAGGTGTAAAGGTTGCAATAGTTGGGCGTCCTAATGTCGGGAAATCCTCGTTGTTCAATGCTTTGTTAAATCTTGATAGAGCCATAGTTACAGATATTGCGGGCACAACACGTGATATTATTAAAGAAAACTTGGATCTTGGTGTTGCAGTAACGCTTGTTGATACTGCCGGAATTAGAGACGGGGAAAATATTGATAAAGTCGAAGAAATTGGGATTGAGTATTCAAAACAATCGGCTCAAGAAGCGGATTTGAATATATTTTTATATGATGCGAGTGTCGGTTTGACCTCGGAAGACAAAGAAATTTATAATATTGTCAGGGATAAAACCCATATTGTTGTTGCTAATAAAATTGATTTAATTGATATTAATGATTTTAAAGAAGAATTACCAAATACTGCAAAATTATCTACATATTCAGCTTATGGGTTAGATGAGCTTAAAGGAAAAATGAGAGCTATTGTATGTAATTTTTCATTAGAAGATACGGAATATATAACAAATAAACGTCAACAATCTTGTTTGTTAAAAAGTAAAGAAGCATTAGAACGAGCGCTTTTTGCTGCAAAATCCGAAGAGTTGCAAGATATGATTTATATTGATTTAAAATCTGCACTTCTCGCATTAGACGAGATTACAGGCGAAGTTATTACAGATGATATTTTAAATAATATATTTGATCATTTTTGTATAGGTAAATAGTTCCCGTTTTAATAATCATAAATAAATATTACAGAATTTTATTTTTTATATTGATATATTTATACGTAGAAAGTAGTATATTATTGCATGTATACAAATTTGAGAAATTATTTTATAAAGGAGGTATATGATGGAAAATGATAAAGATAAAGATTCTATACTCGAATCATCATTAGTTGCATTGGATGCTTATATTAATCTTGGGCAAGCATACATTGAAAATATGAGTTTTACTAAAGAGTCTGTTCATTTTGCATTTATAATAGAAAAAATGAAAGATGAAATTGATAAATTACGTCCGCATTTTGACATTATTAATTATAATGACAATATAGTGGAATAATTTTATCTTTAGATTTCGCCAAGGGAATCAATTTTATACGCGCAACCCAATTCTTCAGGGGCCAAAACTGTTATATCGTTGATATAAAGTGATAGTAATGTGAAGAAAATTTGTCTGTATTCCATCGGAACAATCAGTTTAGGTGAATATATACCAAGTTTTTTACATTGTTTGTTGATTTTTGTTGCAAGAGATTCCGCTAAATCCCCATCAATTTTAATTAGGCAATCGTCACCTTCATCACAGCCAAAAACAATATCTGTATATGTTTTTTCGGAAAGTTCAAATGCGCTGATTGTTTCTCCGTCTTCGTTAGCGTATTTTTTGCAAATTTGACGAGCAAGAGAAAGTCTGATTTTATTTAGAATATCAGATTTTCCGCCTTCTTCTGCAAAGTCGTTAATTTTTTCAAAAATATATGTGATATTTTTTATTGAAACTTTTTCTTTGATTAGACTTGTTAAAAGATATTTTACATCTGAATATGTTAATAAATCAGGGATAATGTTTTCAATCAAATATTCGTTTTCTTTTTCAACAACTTCAAGATATTTGTCGATATCTTCGTAATCCATTAAATCTTCTACGTGTTTGACTGCAACGTATTCAAGAGCTTTTGCTATGTATTCTGATGGAGAAATTCCTTGTTGCCAAAAATCTTTTGTTTTGTCTTTTTCAATCCAAATAACTTTCCTATCAGAAATTGCATCAATACCAGTGATAGAGTTTTTGATTTTAGTTTCTGTATGAAGTTCGTCCGCGTAAAACATCATATAATTTGGGCAAACTCCAGCTTTAAAGACTTCCATTCCACGTATTCTAATACTAAATTCGCAAGGGTTTAGGTTCTCATCGTCTTTAAATACGACTTTTGGAATTACGTAACCGCTTTGTTCGGTTAAATTTAGTCTTGATTTAACAGTTTCTGCAATTAATTCTTCACCGGAATTTTCTCGGTCTGAATCAATAAACCCTAAAAGTTCTTCACTTAAATAAATTGTTAATTTTTCTTCGTGAAGTTTTGAGTACATTAAATCTGGGGAAGTTGCTTTATTTAATTGAGCTTTTAAGTCTTCTAATTCCTTTAGACCTGCAGAAATTTTGTCATTAAGTTTTTTCCTTGAAACTGAAGCCGGTGCTTCACCTTCTAGTTCTGCTTTTATTTTATTAATTTTTTCTTTTTGATGTCTAATTTTGGTTTGGATATCAAGACATTGTTCATATTCTGTCAATTTTGGAGAAAGCATTTTCTCCATTTGGCTTTTAAAGTCAGATATATTGATTATGTCAGATTCGGAATTGTTGTCATTTTTAGCTTCGCGCATAAAAATGCAGTTTAATTGACCACCATCTTCGTCTTCGCTGATTTCGTGCATACTGTACAAATCCCAGCCGTTCATGGACATTTCGTTAAGTAAATTCTGTAAATCCTGTGCATTTTCTGCAGAACATGTTTTGATAACATATTCCATTCTGTTTTTTCTAAACATAATCTATCCTTTTAAAATTTTAATTGCTTCAATAGCGGTTTTTATAGCTTTTTCTGTATCGTGAACGATAGGATTTTCAAGTTCTAATTTTTCACGTTCTTGATTTGCTACTGTTAAAAATACTGAACCGACTTTAACATTAAGGTAACTTGCCACAACAAATAGAGCTGCAGATTCCATTTCTGAGGCTAGACATCCCAAACGTTTCCAAGCTTCCCATTTATTTTGCAAATCATAACTAACAGGTTTTGTTTCAGGGGCGTGTTGACCATAGAAGGAATCTTTGCATTGGACAACTCCTGTGTGATAACTGTAATCAAGATTTTTGGCAGCTTGAACAAGTGCAGTTGTAACATCTAAATTAGCAACTGCAGGAAATTCAATCGGTGCATATTCTTTAGATGTTCCTTCTGCGCGTATTGCTGCTGTTGCAATAACAATATCGCCGCCTTTAACATCTATGTTCATACCGCCACAAGTGCCAACTCGAATAAAAACTTCTGCCCCTACTTTAACAAGTTCTTCCATTGCAATCGCAGCAGACGGTCCGCCAATACCTGTTGATGTAACACTAACTTTTTCACCATTGATGTATCCTGTATAGGTTACGTATTCTCTGTTGTCAGCAACAAGTTTAGGGTCATCAAAATATTGCGCGATTTTTTCACAACGTTTAGGGTCACCGGGAAGGATGACGTATTTGCCTACGTCACCTTCTTTTAACCCGATATGATATTGTCTTCCGTCATCTGTATATTTCATGTGATGTCTCTTTTAGATTTATTAGTTACCTTTAAGTTTTTTGATAACCAAATCAGTAATATCTATTCCACCAACAAATACAACTTGATCAGATAATACAGCATCTAATTTTTGAGTTACCATAACCGCTTTAGCTGCTGTTTGAACTTGGTTTAGAATTTGAGCTTCTTTAGTTTGTCTTAGTTTAAACAAAGCTTCTTGTTTTGCATTAAATTCTTGTGCTGTTTGTGCTTCAAAGTTTTGTTTTTTCAGTGGTGTATCTAAAGATTTATATTGTTTTTCTTTATCAACCATATATTGTTGTAATTCAAGACTTTTTGAATCAATTTCTTTTACTGCTTGTTGTGCAGCCGGATAGTTTTCCAAAACTTTTTGATAGTTGATAAAACCAACTTCTGCATTAGCTTGTGAACCGATAGAGATTGTCAAGCCTGTTGCTAATAATAGAGCCATTAATTTAAGTTTTTTCATAATTCCTCCTATATATTAATTATTAGTATAATAAATCGCCTACACCAAATGTGAAGTATCCGTTTTCAGAGCCATTGCTACCCGGATTGGTAAGTGGAATACCGTAGTCGATTGATAAAGGTCCCATTCCAGGGATAAATACTTTTAAACCGACACCGGCAGATACAGCATACATTGGTCTGTCGTAAATTGTGTTTGATACAGTTCCGTCAAAGACTTTACCTGCATCAACCCACATTGTGAATCTGATATTGTTCAAGAAAGCAATTCTGGTTCTATCTAAGAATGGAATTGGTGTTGCAAGTTCTGCAGAACCCATTATGAAGGCATCACCTGTACCGACACCACTCATTTTGAAACCTCTTACAGTGTATGGACCACCTACACGATATGCCATAACTTCAGGAATATCTCCGTGAATTGCGCCACCACCTTTAGCTGTGAATGATAAAGATGATTTTTTACCAATAGGGATATATTGTTTAATCATACCGGTAAGCTTACCGTTAGTTTTGTCAAATCCATCAAGACCGATGTTTTCGTCAAATCTCAAACTAGCCATTGTACCACGTCTTGTAACTGTACCAGAATCCCTTGTGTCATAGATTAATGCCGGACTTAATGACATAAATAAGCCGCCCTCAAGTTGTTTTGCACGTTCAGCAATTGGAATATTGTATTTTTGGTACATTCTTGATATTCCGCTGAAATCACCTTCTTTAACGTCAATATTTTCAACACCTAAACTGAATGATGCTGTGGCGTGTCTGTTGGATTTCAATCTATGAGCAATGGTTGCTTCTGCCCCAATTCTTCTTTCAATTGCAAGTGGGATTTGGTATGAACCAAAATCTCTAAAGAAGATTCTGTTATTTAATGATGTATCGGCATTTAAGAAATATGGTTTAAAATAGCTTAATTCAGCTTGAAGATTCATGTGATTTTTTACAGAGGAATCATTAAGCATAACACCAGTACCAGCTAAGCCAGATAATGAAAGTCTTTCGCATCTTCCACGGAAGTTATTTTCTGAAATACCCATTGAACCGAACAAACCTGTTACCGTATCAAGACCACCACCGACAGAAACACTTGCTGTTCTTTGTTCTTGAATTTTGATTGTAATATCGTAAGCATCCGGTATTTCTTCACTTGGTTCGATTTCTCGTGTAACGTCTTTGAATGCTTGGGTTGCATATAATCTCACCAAATCTTCTTTTACAAGATTTTCGTTATAAATCATACCCGGTTCTGTTAAGATATTTCGAGCAATAACATAATCTTTGGTTTTTTCATTACCTTCAATCATAATTTTGTCGATAATACCTTCTTTAATGCTGATATTAATTGTTCCGTCCGGATCATCTGTAACGGAGTCAATTCTTGCTAAAATATAACCTTTAGATGTGTATAATTCTTGAATTTGTGCGATAGCAACGTTTAATTGGGCAATATTTTGCGGTTTACCTTTCATTGTTTTTAAAGTCGCCAAAATATCTTCGGTAGAAACTACGGAGTTACCTTCGATTGTAAAATCTTTTACAGGGATATTTTCTTCAACAACGATTTTGATAGTAACAGAGCCATCTGAGTTTTTAGATGGAATAGCTTTCATTCGTTCTGTGAAATAACCCATTTGATAAATTGTGCGCAAATCTGTTTGTAACAAATCGCGTGTATAACTTCCGCCTTGTTTCATTTGCATTTGTTCGCGCAATTCTTGTTCTGTTATTGAGTTTAACCCGTAGAATTCAATATTTTTAATCAGTTGTTTTTCAGCTTCAATAACATCCGAATTAGAATTTTGATTACTTATAGAAGAATCATTTTCTATTTCGTATTTTGGGGTAGGAGTTTGGGTGTAATTGGTATTGTATTTGTCAAAGACAGTGTTTGTATAGTCCTCATTATATTGTACGGCTTCATCGGTTAATCCCATTTGACCCCATACATCTTCTACGGCTATGCTCCCAGTCTGTGCGGTAATAAGTAGTGCGGCTACTAATACCAAATGTTTAGTAAATTTATTAAAATTCAAGAATTTATTTCCCTTAAAAACTCTCACCATTCTCCAATAAAATTGTAGCATAAATTATTAAAAAAGTACAAATTTTTTACATCTGTTTACCAATTGCAATTTTATATATTTTATTCTTATTGATTTCAAATAATTCAGAAAGAATTATAGAAATATCTTTTGCGCTGAACCCTTTGTCTTTTAGCTGTTTTATTTTTTCTTCCAAATCTGCGTCTTCTGATTTTTCTTCTCCAAAAACAAGAACAACAAATTCGCCTTTTGAAACATTTTCTTTTAAATGGTTAATAACGTCATTGATACTGTTAATGTAAATTTCTTCAAATATTTTTGTTAATTCTCTACCGAAAGCTACTTTTGAATTTGGTCGGATGTTTTTTATGATTTCTAACGATTGGATTATTCTATTTGGTGATTCATAAAAAATAACATCGCAGGATTTGTAATCATTTGCAATTTGTTCAATTTGATTTTGGTTTTTGGGTAAAAATCCGATAAAGGAATATGTTTCACTTTCTCGAGAGATTTGAGAAAGGAAGGTGGCTATGGCATTTGCCCCAGGGAGTGCAGTTATGGAAAATCCATGTTGTCTAAGTTCTTTGACTATAATTGAACCAGGATCACAAATTAATGGTGTTCCCGCATCTGAAACCAGTGCCATTTTTTTCCCGCATTTTAAAGTTTCAAGTATTTGGTTTATACGTTCTTTTTCGTTGTATTTGTGGTAGGAGACACATTTTGTGTTGATATCAAAATGGTTGAGTAATTTTTGGGTTACTCTGCTGTCTTCGCAAGCGATTAAATCAACTGATTTTAATATTTCGATTGCTCTTAAAGTGATGTCGCCCAAATTTCCAATGGGTGTTGGAACTATGTAAAAATCAAATTCTTTCATATATGAATTTTAACATAAAATTTGTACCGAGCAATATGGATAATAGACAGTTTGTCATAAGATTGACCGTCTGGCTAATAGACTTTTGGGGGTTGCTTTTGTATATTATTGTTATAAAAGAAGTTGCGGAGTAATATTAACAAATTATTATAAATATTTTGTGGAACAACCACTTTGAAGTATGAAAATAACAAGCAAATTGGCTGGAAGAAAAGAGAAAGAAGGTTTATCTATGATAGACCTTCTTTTAAATAATAATTATTTAGTCAATTGGCTAGGTTGACGGGATTGGGCAAAAAATGGTATAATAGCTTGTTAATTTCGTTAGATACTTGTCCTTTTTGAGAAAGAAGAGGATTTGGTTATGAATATAATTCCAAAATAAATATTAGCCACCTGACTGGCTTGATGGAATATGGAATATTTAATATAATTGACAAATGAGGTTTTTTGTCTGTATAGTTTGCATATTATTGTCAATTGCCGCTTCCCTGTTTTGGGTACAAGGTAAAAATGATGATATGCAAAATGAAAGTGATGTAAAAAAGCAGGATGTTTTTATAGATTTTACTGCGACAAAAGAACCTTTTTATAAGGAGATTTGCACAAATTTAGTTTTGGATAAGAGAGCAATAAAAACTTATGATTTAAGTGATTATTCAGAAACAAATGCCCAAAAAATATTATTAAATTACATCAAAACTTATTATAAAGAAGATATCGAAATAATGAAAAAATCCTACATTTCAGCAACAGATATCCACGAAGATCAAATAAAAGCTTTTGAATATGACTTGGATAATGATGGTAAAAATGAAATATTAGGGATTGTGATTGATCAATTATTTTTTGGTGGTGCATTGGGTACGAATTTCTATATTCTCAAAAAAAATAATAAAGGAGAATATGAAAATATAAGTGACTTATTTTATTCTTACTCTACAGGAATCGTTGCGATTATGTCTGGGGTAACAAATGGATATCATGATTTTCAGTTTAGACATGAAGCAAACACATTTTCTTCTGCTGTTATCCGGCATGATAAAGAGTTTGGATATCGTTTTGTTTTCCTTTGTCAAGATTAAATATTTCTATTTCAAAATTTTACAGAGTTTTAACTCTGTTGTTTACACATGGAAATAATGAGGGACTTTTTATGCAAAATGAAAGAAAAACATATAATGAATTTTTAAAAAAATTAGGCTTTAGCGAATCAAGTGGTAATTATCGTGCAGTAAATTCATCTGGTTATTTAGGGAAATATCAAATGGGAGAAATGGCATTGGTTGAAGCCGGTTATTATAAACCTAAGAACAGATATAATAACAAATGGGATGGAACTTTTACAGGTAAAAATGGCGTTTACAGTAAAGAAGATTTTTTGAATAATCCTCAAGCTCAAGAAAAAGCTATAATTGATTATCAAAGAGCACAATGGAAAGACTTAAAAAGGCGAGGGCTTGAAAAGTATTTATGGAAAGAAGTTAATGGTATAAGAATTACACCTGCCGCAATGTTAGCAGGTTCCCATTTAAAAGGACCTTCAAATGTTCATAAATATTTAAAAAACAATGGACGAATAGCTGATATAGATAGGGTTGATGGATATGGAACCAGTATAGACAGTTATATGGATAAATTTAGTAATTATGATGTATCTAATATAACCGGTATTACAGATCCGAATGATACTTACATGCAAATATTAGGAGATAATTATAAAAATCCAACTCCTAGATCTATTATGTATGAATCACCGCAAGGTCAAGCGACAGGATATGCTGCACCGGTTGAAGATACAATAAATCAAAACAATTTCAAATCGCATGCAACATTTACCCCCGAGTCGTTGGTTGGAGGAAATAGCTCAAGGTCGTATACAACATTTACCCCCGAGTCGTTGGTTGGGGGTGGCAACCAAAGAATAAATACTTCATTTACCCCCGAGGAGATTGGAAGGATGAGCCCTCAAGAGTTTGCGCGTAATGAAAAAGCGATTATGCAACAACTTAAAAACGGCCAGATTAAACCATCATCTGCGCCAAATGTGGATTTTGAGTCGTTCAAAAACCCTGAAAACGGCAAATCCACTATCTTCACGCGCGAAGACATCGAAAAAATGAGCACAAAAGAGTTTACTAAAAACGAAAAAGCAATCAATGCTCAAATGAATAGTGTTGGAATTCCATATAAAAAAGAAGTTCCCACAGGTACCACAACCTATACCAAAGAAAAAGCAAAAACTGCCGCCAGCTCTAGCTCTGGTTCTTCAACCGATGGAAACGGACGTTGGGTGACAATCAACGGCAATCATGTGTTTTTAGAAAAAGAAAAATAAATATAAAAAATCTGTGATGATAATAAACTGGCGGGAGGGGTTGATACATCCCGCTTATTCAATGCTTAAAATTTAGTCAACTGGCTAGGTTGACGGAATTGGGCAAAAAATGGTATAATAGCTTGTTAATTTCGTTAGATACTTGTCCTTCTTGAGAAAGAAGAGGGTTTGGTTATGAAAAAATATTTAATAAAATAATAAATAAAATATAAATAATTAAATTTATTATACCTAAATAAAAACCGATATAAAAAAACAAGCTATGGTAAAATTTTTTTAATTTATTTTTAAAATGGATTTTGCGTATTTTTTTTGGCTGAGTTTTGCGAATATATATTTCAATAAAGAATAAACCAAGTGCAATGATTAAACAAAAAATTACAAAAGAATATATTGCACAAAGTTGTTCTAATATTAAATAGGGAATTTTGATAATATGAAAAATATTGTTATCTTTAAAAAAAATACAGAAAAAAATTAGAATAAAAAAATACGACACTATTGAAAATAAATTTAAAGAAATATATTTAGAAATTTTCATAAATAAATTATAACATAAGGAGATGCGTATGAAAAAAAATAAAACAAATATATTTAATTATCCTGCAAAAAAATATAGTAGCTGGATTTTTGATGAAACTTTAAAATATCAAAAACAATATGGATTTGATATTGGAAAAGGAGAGCATGCAACTTGGAACAATGAATCAGATGCATTTAAACACGCATTTATGCAAGCACATTTATCCTTGTTATTTGGTAAAAAAATAGCAAAGGTATTAGGTGATAAGCATGAAAAAGATGGGAATATAAAAATGGGTCAGCAGTTTGGCGAATTTAACATGGATAATTGGAATAATGAACAAGGTAGACAAATTGCAAAAGAAATGATTAGAGAACGCGGAATTGGTGTAGTATTTCCATCAAAAAAGAATAATGATATTATTGCTCAAAAAGTAATTGAACGTATGAATAAAGGTCAATTGATTACTTCTCCGAATGATAAAAGAAAATTTACACAACGTCAATCGACAGGATATGCTGCACCGGTTGAAGATACAATAAATCAAAACAATTTCAAATCGCATACAACATTTACCCCCGAGTCGTTGGTTGGAGGGAATAGCTCGAGGTCGTATACAACATTTACCCCCGAGTCGTTGGTTGGGGGAAATAGCTCAAGGTCGTATACAACATTTACCCCCGAGGAGATAGGAAGGATGAGCCCTCAAGAGTTTGCGCGTAATGAAAAAGCGATTATGCAACAACTTAAAAACGGCCAGATTAAACCATCATCTGTGCCAAATGTGGATTTCAAATCGTTCAAAAACCCAGAGAATGGCAAATCTACTATTTTCACTCGTGAAGATATAGAAAAGATGAGCACAAAAGAGTTTACTAAAAACGAAAAAGCAATTAATGCTCAAATGAAAAGTGTTGGAATTCCATATAAAAAAGAAGTTCCCACAGGTACCACAACCTATACCAAAGAAAAAGCAAAAACTGCCGCCAGCTCTAGCTCCAATTCTTCAACCGATGGAAATGGACGTTGGGTGACAATCAACGGCAATCATGTGTTTTTAGAAAAAGAAAAATAAGGTTTTTTAATTTATCTTGATTACAAGTGTTTTTAGAAAGGTCGGGCTTGCTTAAACCTTTCTAAATTCACTTTTTCATGCTATAATTGAGGTATGAAATTTGAAGAAAAAACGTTGAGCTCGGAAGTTGTATATAATGGTAAGGTGATCTCTATAATTCGTGATGATGTAGAAATTGCTGATGGTCACAAGTCTTTTCGTGAAGTGATTTTGCATAGTGGCGGTGTTGTTATTGTTGCTTTAAAAAATTTGGAAACTATTTTGTTGGTTAAACAATTTCGCTATCCGATTAAACAGACGGTTTACGAGCTTCCTGCAGGAAAGCTTGAGGTTGGGGAAAATCCTGATGAAGCGTGCAAAAGAGAATTAGAAGAAGAAACCGGATATCGTGCAAAAACTTGGAAATCTTTGGGTTATATAAACACATCTCCGGGTGTTTGTACCGAAAAATTGTATTTGTATTTAGCAACAGATTTGGAGTTTGTGGGAGAGCATCCTGATGAGGGCGAAATAATTAAATCTTATGAATTTAAATTAGCTGATGTTATTGAAATGCTTAATAATGGTGAAATTAACGATGCAAAAACGATTTGTGCTATATATCGAGCGTTAAACTGTATTTAAGGGTCCTGAATTATGATAAAAATGATTGCTACAGATATTGACGGAACTATTTTAAAAAATGGGTTAGAATTTTCTCCAAAAATGAGAGAGTGTATTCAAATTCTAAAAACTGCCGGTGTGAAGATTGTACTTGTGACAGGTCGAATGCATTGTGCAACAACGCCAGTAGCAAAAGAATTAGGGCTAGATACACCTATAGTTAGTTATCAGGGAGGACTTATTAAAGATTTTGATAATAAGATCTTATATCAAAGAAATTTAGATTCTGGTATTGCAAAAGAGATTATTAATTGGGCAAGAGAAAATAATGTTCATGTAAATTTGTATTTGGATGATAAATTATATGTTGAACAAGATAATGATATTGTAAAGTCTTATACAAATGGCAAATTTATTGATTATACGGTTTGCGATTTTGATGATTTAGTAATTGAAAACGTTAATAAAATTTTAGCAATAGACAATGATCCTGATAGAGTAACAGGTTGGGTAGATGAATTAAAATTGCAATATCCTGAATTGTATATAGTAAAATCAACCCCTTATTTTTGTGAAATTGGTTGTGCAGAGGCAAAGAAATCTTTAGGTGTTGAATTTTTATGTAATATGTGGGGATATAAAAAAGAAGAAGTTTTAACTATTGGTGATCAAAATAATGATATTGATTTAGTGATGGCAGGAGGAGTGGGTGTTGCTATGGGAAACGGCACACCCGAATTGAAAGAGTGTGCCGATTTTATAACTGATACTGTCGAAAATGACGGATTTGTTAAGGCTGTTGAAAAATTTGTTATTCCGCATTTGCAATAGTAAATTTTGTTCCGCATCTTGAGCAGAATATTTGCATACCGTTTTCTTCCGGATCAACGTCTGCTAAGCCTAAAACTCTTATATGCCCGTTTTCATCTTTAGTAACTTTGTATTTTAATTTGCAATCAGGACAGACTGCGTATGTAAAATCTCCGTTTTCTGTAATATTAGCTACGGGTGAAGCTTTTGGTGCAATTTTTTCTAGTGTTTCACAATTGCAATTACAGCTATTTTTGGAATAGTTATCAACAAATTCTGCTAAAATATTTCCTAAACCACCCATTGGCACATAATTTTTAATAGGTTCAATTGTAACCGCATTACCGTATGCGATAACTTCTGCAGTCCCGCCTGAGCCGAACGTTATAGGGGTGATTTCAAAACGAAAATTAATAATAGCATTTGCTCCGATTTTTTTTGCAGAAGATATCATTCTGTCCCATGCTCTTTGGCGGACTTCATCGGATAAGTTTGTATATGATGTAAGTTCACCACCGGTAACGTTTTTACAACCCATCATTGAATCTTGAATGATGTCTTTTGCTCTCATTGAAATACCCCAAACAACTCCTTTGTAGTCCATTACTTGATAGCCTTCAAAGGTTTCTTTTTCTGTAACAAGAACTCTATGACCAACTTCCGGTCTTGTTCCTGCGCATAGATCGTTACGATTAATCATAATTCTATTCCTTTCCTTTTCATCATTATGTTTGAATATTCTTCCTCTATTTTTAATAAAGCTTCTTTTTGTTTGATATAACCCGAGCAAGTTGTGTTTTCTAATAATTCTTTGCAGTTTTGGCAAATATCGACAGATTTTCTTTTTTTGTTATACAGGTTTCGTATTGCAACAAATGCTAAGATACTGAAAAAACCTATAAGTATATTTATTTTGAAACAAAGGACAAAAATTGCGGCAATAAATATTCCATCATAGAACCTTACAAAATCTCGCGTAATTCGTCCGAAATTTTTATAGATTGTGGGATAAGATATTATGAGTGTAAAAATGCAACCAACCAATCCAATATAAAAATATTTGTCATAATTTATTGTTTTTATTAAAGATATTGTGCTAATTGTGCTAATTATAAAGCCTAAATACAGCCAAAAACAACTTCTACAAATGTATAATCCGAAAATTTTAAAGGTGTCGTTTTTGAATTTGTCACATAAAGGTTTATGTAAAAATAAATATTTATAAAAATTTTTATAAAAAATTATTTTATATGTAATTTCTTTATTTAATCTTGTCATTAATGATAATTTCATTTATATCCTTTTATTTTACTTTAATGAGTGGGTGCCCGCAAGTTTTACAATTTTCCGGAGTCATGTTTTCAAAACAGAAAGACTCTCCGCAATTTGGACATTTGTATTGGTGTTTTGTTTTTTTGAATAGAAAATATATTAAAACTGAAAAAAGGATTAATGCAGTAATGACTAAAACTTGTGCGATAGTAAAAAACCATTGAGCATTTATTAGATTACTCAAATTCACAAATGGTATTTGTGGCGCATAATAAACACTTGTTAGTATGTCGTCTTCATAGTATGTAGGACTACTTTGTTGTTGTTGTTGTGTAATTGGTCTTGTAACCACTACATTACCATTTAGCATGTTTAAATGAATCATAAATTCTCCTTATAAATATAATATAATATTTGTGGGACTTTTATATCATATAAAATTATGATATAATTAGAGAAAGGCGAGGTTTATATGCATAGAATCGGAATAGGATATGACATTCATCAGCTTATCGAGGGTCGAGATTTAATAATCGGTGGGGTTAAGATTACTCACGAAAAAGGCTTGTTAGGTCATAGTGATGCGGATGTTTTGATACATGCAATAATAGATGCTATGCTTGGAGCTTTAGCCCTCGATGATATTGGAACATTATTTCCTGATACAGATGCGCAATATAAAAATATTGACAGTACAGTTTTGTTAAAAAAGGTATATGAACTTGTGCAAGATAGGGGTTATTCGATTGTAAATATTGATAGTAATGTAATTGCTCAAGCTCCAAAAATGATGCCGTATATTCCAAAAATGAAAGAAGTTTTGTGTAAAGTTTTGGAAATTAAGCAGGAAGATTTATCTATAAAAGCAAAAACCAAAGAAAAGATGGATGCTGTAGGGCAAAAATTGGCGATTGAATCCAATGCAGTCGTGCTGTTAGAAAAACGGATGAAAAAGTTATACAAAGATTAAAAAGAGATTTTTCCTACCATTATCATTCTGAGCCGGTGTGAGCAGAGGCGCGAATGTAGTGAGAGACGAACACGCGTCAATGGAAACGTTGAGTTTTCGTTGCAAGTGTGAGCGGTGCCGTTTATTGCGAACACCGAAGAAGCGAAGAATCTCTTATTATTTTTTCTATACAATTTTATGAGATTCTTCGGGTTTCACCCTCAGAATGACGATGTGTTAAACAAGTGGGGAAAAAGCCTAATATTTACCCCCAGAATGACGAAGGTTGAGCGAGGCGGAAAGATGCCAATATATTTACCCCCAGAATGCGACAGTTTCTTATTCAATCCAAAAAAGAGATACTTTAGAAAAAATCGCGCGAAGGCATTTGAAAGAACAATGGGGTATAGAACTTACAGCCCGTCAGGTTTATGAGTATTATCAAAAGATAACGGAAGAAAATGATATTGATAATCCTAATAGAATTTATGTTGGTAATACCTTAAATTTACCATTAATTGATTAAAAGTAATTAAAGCGGAAGTGAAAGCCCCTGCTTGAACTTTTGTAAAGATTGTATAAGTGGCTCTCTTGTTTTTTTGTTTTAAAAATCATATTATAGATGAGTAAAGTTTTCTTAAATTATAGTTATATAGAAATGTTTTTAGGGTAAAATGGATTTATGGCAGTACAAGAGAAATTATATTCAGAAGTTCCTCCTACAAAGTTGAGGAATAAAGAGGAAAAATTTAAACCGGCTAAAACAAATAAATTTTGGTTAACTATAGCAAGTTTATTCTTTTTTAATATGTTACAAAATCGTTTTTATGCGTTTAGATATAATGGTGTTGAGAATTTCCGTAATAGAGATGAAAACGTTCCGACTATTTTCTTTGCCCCACACTCAAATTGGTGGGATGGAATAGTTTTATATAATACTACCCATAGAATTTGTCATAAAGAAATTCGTTTGATGGTAGAAGAATTAAATCGTTTTCCATTATTAAGACGTGCTGGAGCCTATTCTGTTAATAAAAAATCTGCACAATCAGCAATGAAAGCGTTGAAATATTCAGTTGATTTGTTGGGTGATTTAAGAAATATTTTATGTATTTTCCCGCAAGGAATTATCAGGCCACCTCATTTTAGACCGTATGTGTTCCAAACAGGATTGGCTTATATTGCTGAAAACGCGGTTAAAAAATATGGTAAAATTAATTTAATTCCATTATCTTTAGAGTATTGTTTTTTCAGAGATAATAGGCCTGAAATCGTTGTGGATTTTGGTAAATGTATTGAATTAACTGATTCAAATATTGACAGAAAAGAATTTACAAAATTTTTAGAAGATAAATTAACAGAAACAAGTAATGAGCAGTTTTATAATATTTCTCACGGAAAAGTTGACGATTATAAAATATTATTTAAACAACATTTAAAATGGTATCGTCGTATTGAGCAACGATTAAAACGTATTGACTTGCCTGAGGTTTCAGAAAAATAAATTTTATTATTAATAGCAAAAAATCTTTTTATGAGTTTTAGTACTTATTAAAAGGAGAATTATACTATGCAAATCATGTCAATAAGGCCGAATTACACAAAAGTGAATTATCAAAGAAATATTTTGGCGCCAAATTCAAATGTTAAAACACCATCATTCAAAGGAGTGCTTTCTAATAATGAATATGAAAGAGTTATGCGACTTATTGCAGAAAAGAATTCAGAGTTTTTTACTGATTTTTCTGTTGAGAAATTGGATAAAGTTATAACCTCATTGTGTGATAAGTATCAATGTTTAGGCGTAAAAAGTGCCGGACTTCAAATTATATCGAAAGATGATTTAATAAGACATTTTGGTTCAAAAGTGGCAAAATATGATACAAAAAATAAAATGGGTCTTGCAGTTGTTGTTGGTAATAAATATGGACCTGTAGAGTTGATGGATAATATTTATGAGGCGAAAACGTTTATTATAAAGCCTGAAGAATTAAAATAATATAAATAAAAAGGTGCGAGATTCGCACCTTTAATTTTAAATTATAAATTATTTATTATGAATTCAAAGTCTTGTGTTGTTCGGGTGTTAATTGGGATGTAAGGTTTAACTTCTGCTTGCCCACCTTTGACAAATCCGAATAGTGCAAGTGGGAAAAGAAGAAATATACTGATACCCATCATGACTTTTGGCCATGTTTTTTCTTCCCCAATAAATGTTTGATATGCTTCTACTCTGTGAGCATCGTTGTTTGTGTCGTATACTTCTGCGCCTGCAATAACAATTTCTCCAGGAATTCCGACAAAGCCTGCTTTTTTAGCTTGGACTACTATAAGTGATGCGCGGTCACCTTTTTTAAAGACAAGTGTTTCACCGACTTTTATATCAGAATCAATAACGGCTTCAATTTTTTCACCACTTGAAATTTGTTTGCTATTTTTTGGGACAAGTGCAATTACGGGTATTGAAGTTCCTGTTTTAACAGTTACGGTTTGTTTTGTTTTTACTTTTGTTTCTGTTTGAGCACAAGCCGTTAAAAGTGAAAATTGAAATAAAAATGCAATGCTCAAAACCAATGATAAAATCTTTTTCATATTCTTACCTCCAATTTATTAATTATATCAGGACCAAAACAAAATGTAACCCGCCCAAGTGGCTAAAGTTTTAAATTCTTGATGTGGGTTGTATGTTCACATCTATGAACTAATATAACGTTATAAAAGTGTAATATCAATACATAGTTCACTTGTATGAATATATAAAAATTATGATAAATGAAGAATTTAATAGATTAATATGTGAAAGAATTTCGCAATTGCGTCGAGAAAAAGGCCTTAATATAGAGCAATTGGCGTACCAAAGTGGTATTTCAAAAGGCGGATTAAGCGAGATAAATAGAGCAATGAAAGAACCTCGTGTATATACGATTTTTAAAATTTGTGCGGGGTTAGGTGTTGGAATGGATGAGTTTTTTGCGTTTGAAGCTATGGAAGAATTTATGAAAAAATACGATAGCGATTAAATATGAGTCAAGGGGATAGAATAAAAATTGCAAATAATGTTAAATTTCTTTAGTTTATAAATTTTCTTGTTGATAGCCAAATGATTTTAGAATTTTGTCTTTTTTGCGCCAATCTTTTTCGACTTTAACTTCAAGTTCCAAATAAACTTTTTTCTCAACAATTTTCTCTAATTCCAGACGAGATTCTGTGCCAATCTTTTTGAGTAAACTTCCGCCTTTGCCGATTAAAATGCCTTTTTGACTTTTTTGCTCGCAATAAATTGTGGCGTAAATTTTGTCGATTTCTTCTTGTTCTTTATAATTTGTTACTTTGACTGCAACAGAATGAGGAATTTCATCTGATGTGTTTAGAAGGATTTTTTCGCGGATAATTTCTTCTGTGACATCGCGCATGGTTTCTTCTGTGACAACGTCTTCGGGGTACAATGCTTCTCCTTGCGGGAGTTTTTTAAAAATGTTTTTTATAAGTGTATCTTTGTTGCGTCCGGTTTTTGCTGAGATTTTCACAACCGGTAAATTTTCATTAAATAAAGTTTTGTAAGTTAAAAGATTTGATTCGATTTTTTCTGTTTTTTTGATTTTATCGACTTTATTCATAACAATAATAATAGGGATTTGTGTTTGTAAAAGGTTTTGGGCAATCCATTTATCGCCTTTGCCTGCAGGTTCAGAGCCGTCAACAAGAAATAATATTACATCTGCATCAGGTACTGCAATTTTAGCTTCGTCCAACAAAAATTCGCCCAATTTATTCAGAGGCTTGTGCACTCCTGGGGTGTCTACAAATACTATTTGACCTTCTTCGGTTGTTAAAATCCCTTTGATTCTTTTTCTTGTAGTTTGAGCTTTGTCTGTTGTGATAACAATTTTTTGCCCTAGAATTTGGTTTAAAAGGGTTGATTTACCTACGTTTGGTCTTCCTATTATTGCTACAAATCCACTTTTCATGAAGATATTGTAACATAAACCTTATTTTTTTTAAATAAACTAGCAAAATTTTTTACTCTCGGTTATTATATAGTAAGAAAAGTGTAGTTATTGATAAATGAAAAATATGGGAAATAAAAAACATATTGTTGTTGCCGCACTTTTGGCCATGTTAACCACAGGTATTGGCGCAGCGGTGGCAGGTAGCTCAAATAGTTTATTACAAATGGATGTGAAGAAGTCTTCGCAGGTTGATTCTGTAGATGTAACTTTTTACACGACTTCTCCTGCAGCAAATTCGATTGTTACGCGCAAATCGAATAACAGATATGTTGTTTTATTACCAAATACTGATAGTAACGGTTCCATTGTTCCGGGGCTTGGCGGTGTAAAAGATTTGGTTTCTGATATAGATGTAAAACACGTTAATGATGGTATTGGCGGTTATACGAAAGTTACATTCACTACAACAAAACCAATTAATATTAAAACATATATGAAAAAAACAAACCCTTTGACTCAAGCTCAAAAGGATTACAAAGATATTATTGCTAAAAATGATGTAGGTTCTATAAATTTATTATCACAACAAAAGTCTCAGCAGGCTGTTGTTACTACACAAAATTCAACTACACAAAATTCTGCTCCATCAACTACAGTTGAAAAATCTTCTACTCCTGTAAAAGCTCAAGATTTTGCGCAAAAAACTGTGCAGAAACTTTCAACCGCCAATAATAATCTTAAATTGGTTAATGTAAATCCTGAGTTGTCAACTAAATCTCAGATTAAACCTGTTTCTCCTGCTCCGGTATCAAGTTTAAGTTTTTCAAATGTGAATGAAATAAAGGTTTCAAATGTAACAAAACCAGCAACTACACAAACCCCTGTTAAAACGAATATGGATACGGTTGAACCGGTTAAAACACCTATAGAAACTGTAGAGAAAACTGTTGTTAAAGATACTTCTGTGGAAGAAAGTGTAACGCCTGTTGAAAATAATACAAAATCATCAGATGCAAAAAATGCGGAAAAACAGTTTTCACAAGATCAGGATGCAAAAGAAAAATTAATGGGCGGTAAATTTAAGCAAATTCCGAATTGGATGTTATTTGCCGGTGTTTCAATTCTAGGATTATTGATATTACGCGGCTTGCTTGTTTCTATAGCAAGAGTAGCCTATAAAAATAGGCAACAGTTGGCGGCTCAGTATGCAACAGGGGCTACCTCAAAGCCAAGACAAATGAGTGATTACGATGATATTGTCAATAGTGATTCTATGAATTGGCAAGAAAAATATAAACGTTATAACGAAAAAGAAGAATCTTTGCAAAAACAGGAAGCTGTTTCAGAGATGTCTTTTGTGGCGGATGTTTCAAATGATAAAAAACCGTCGGTTTCTGAAGTTGGGGCCGGTAATTTAGAGAAATTTAAAATAAATAGCTTGGGTGTATCTGAAGATAAAAAATTAAAATTGAAAAAACAAATTTCGATGCAAAGTGGCGCAAAAAATATGAAAAAAGTTTTACCGGAAGAAGAATTCAAAAACCAAATGCATTCAAAGATATCAGAATTAGAGCATTCTTTGGCGCAAGTTGTTTCTGTTGAAAATATTGCGGACAATTCTAATAAATATAAGTCTGAAGATGATTCAATAATTGATAATATTTCAAAAATTAAGTTAAAATCTTTCTCAAAACCGGTTTCTTTAAAACAAGCAAATAGAAATCTTATTGAAGATAATAAAATAAATTCTAGAAATAAATCATATAAAGAAGGAAGATTTGTCAAGCTTAAAAACTCGCCTTTAAGTGTAACAAGACGTAATTCTGCTGCTGTGGATTTGAATGTTTCTGATTTAATTAATACCGGAAGTAAATATTTAATGAATAATGGGGAAATGAAAATGAACAAAGAAAAAGAAAATTATTTTTTATCTTCACTTGATGAGTATTTGTCAATTTTAGATGGAGAACAAGGATCTAGCGCAACAATGACAAAATCGTCTGTTGCGGATAGTCTGGCACAAATAAAATCATCATCATCTGTGGCAATGAGTCGTTCAGGAGTAACAAATCCAATAAGTAAAGCTTCAAATACAGGTAAAGCGCCTGCATCTCCTATGAATGGATTGATTGTAAAATCCGGCTATAATATTGATGCTGAAAAAGGTATCTATTTAGTAAATCTTGATGGTGTATCAGCATTGATCGGCAGAATTGACGAAAGCATTTTTGTATTGAAAAAGTTTGATTCTGTAGTTGAAGGTCCGCTTCAAGTAAGACAAGATGATGCAAATGTTTATATTGTAAAAGCCGGTAGGTATAAATGTTTGGTAGATGTTTCCAAGGATTCGATGGGAACATTAATCGAAATTTAATTGATAGAAAATGATTAAAAAATTCATTTTGTTGGTGTTTTTAATAATATGCGTGAGCTTGTTTTGTTGTGCAAAATTTTTTGAAAATAAATCACAACAAGATGTTGTTATACAATTTGCGTCTTGGGGGTCTGAGTCTGAAGTTAGTATTTTAAAACCAGTAATAAATCAATTTGAAAAAGAAAATCCTCAAATAAAAATAGATTTTATGCATATCCCGCAAAATTATTTTCAGAAAATTCATCTGTTATTTGCTTCAAATACGGCACCTGATATTGTTTTTTTAAATAACCATTACTTGCCGATTTATGCTAATGCAGGTGTTTTAGAAGATTTAACGAGTTTAGATAGTGTGTTTGAATATGAAAATTTTTATAAAAAAGCGATACAAGCCTTAACTTGGAACGAAAAAATTTATGCAGTACCAAGAGATGTTTCAAATTTAGTAATCTTTTATAATAAGAATATTTTTGATAAATATGGAGTATCTTATCCTAAAAAAGATTGGACAATAGATGAATTTTTGATTATGGCGAAAAAGTTAACTCATTTGCCTGATGTTTTTGGGGTTTCATTTGAGGATGAACCGTTATTTTATTTGCCATATTTAGCGAGTTTTGGAGTGGAAAATTTTAAAAATTTAGATGATGAAAAAATGCGCGAGGGTTTGAGTTTTTATGCTGATATACGTAATAAATATCATGTTGCGCCTTATAAACAAGAGTCTGCAAGTGCAACAATGGCACAAATGTTTCTGCAACAACGAATTGCAATGCATTTATCAGGTCGTTGGCTAGTTCCAAAATATAGACAAGAAGCTGACTTTGATTGGGATGTTGTGGAATTTCCGAGAGGAATTTATAATGGTAATTTAATTGATGCATCGGGTTGGGCGATTACAAAAAGTTCGAAGTATAAAGCAGAGGCAATGAAGTTTGTCAAATATTTGTCATCTCAAGAAAGTATAAAGGAATTTAGCAAAAGCGGTTTGATTGTTCCTGCAAGAATTGATGTTGCAAATTCTATTGTGTTTTTGGATAATAAATCGCCAAAATCTTCATACGTATTTTTAGAGATTATAGAAAAATCCAGACCAACACCTGTGTCAGTTGATTTTAAGCAAGTTTTAGATAAATTAAAAATAAAAACGGAACAAAAATTTAATCAATTTGACAAATAGTTTTTAGTTATTTGCATTATTATGGAATGATTTACAAGCAAATTCTTTTGTACTAATATAAAAACATAGATTATAATTGAATTAAGAGGGAAAATATATGCAAGTATCTTTAAATTGGTTAAACGAATTTGTTGATTTGTCTAATGTAGAAGTAGATCAAATTGCTCACGAGCTTACGATGAGCGGCTTAGAGGTTGAAGCTATAGAAGATGTTAAACCAATGTTTACAAATATAAAAACTGTGAAAATTGAAAAAATTGATAATCATCCAAATTCTGACAGGTTGCATTTAGTAACTGTAAATACTGGTTCAGAATTGAAAACTGTTGTTTGTGGTGCGCAAAATATTGCTGAGGGTCAAGTTGTACCGTATGCAAGTGTTGGATCTCAAGTTTTGGATAGAAAAACAGGTGAAATGTTTACATTAACTCCGGCGGTAATTCGTGGAGTTGAATCACAAGGTATGCTATGTTCTTCTGATGAATTAGGTGTTTCAGAACGCGGTTACCAAGAAGAAGACGGTATTTTAATCTTGAATAGAATTTTTTCTAATGTTGGTTTGGGATTAGATGTTAAAGATGTTTTAGGCTTTGAAAAAGATACAGTAATTCACGTTGCACCAACTGCTAATAGGGGTGATCAGATGTCTGTTATTGGGGTTGCTCGTGAATTAAGTGCATTATTTGATACTCCGTTAAAGTTAAATACGGTCGAGTATACTAATGATTTATCAACTGATGAATTTAAAGTAGAAATTAAAGATAAAGATGTTTGTAAATATTATTCAATCGCGCTATTAAAGGATATTAAAATAAAAGCATCTCCAGATTGGATGCAAAAAAGACTTGTTGCGTCTGGTGTTCGCGCAATTAACAACGTTGTAGATATTACCAATTATGTGATGCTTGAATATGGTTGTCCATTACATGCATTTGATTTAGACAAATTGGATGGATATTTGTGCGTAAGACGTGCAACAGAAGGTGAAAAATTGATTACCCTTGATGAAGTTGAAAGAACATTAACAACCGATTCTGTTCTTATTGCGACGGAAAAAGAGGGTGTATGTTTAGGCGGAGTATTTGGTGGTGCAAATTCTGAGATTGATGATAACACAACTTCAATTGCATTAGAGGCTGCTTATTTCACTCCTGCAACTAACAGAAAATCTGCAAGAAGTGCGGGTTATCGTAGTGAAGCATCTGCAAGATTTGAACGCGGTATTGACATTGAGGCTGTAAAACCTGCTTTGATTCGCGCGATGCAATTACTTGTGGAATATGCTGATGCAAAGGTTGTTGGCTTGGTTGAAGATGGTGAAAACAAATTACCGCCAACAGAAATTACCCTTAGATACAATCAAGTAAAACGTATTTTGGGTTGTGAAATATCCGCAGATAGATGTATAAATATATTAGAAAACTTAGGTTTTGAAAAACTTGGCGGAAATGATGCTGCTGCAAAATTTGCGGTCCCAAGTTTTAGAGCTTATGATGTTACACGAGAAATTGATTTGATTGAAGAAATCGCAAGAATTAATGGTTATGATAAAATTGCGCCATCTTTACCAAACAAATCTCAATCTCCTGTTATTACTTTGGGCGAAAAAGTTGTTAAAAGGGTTCATGAGCTTATGTTATCATCTGGTTTGAATGAAATTCAAACAAGTTCTTTGATTGGCAAATCTTTATTAGACAAATTTAAAATTGTTTATGATGATGAAAATGCTGTAAAAGTTCAAAATCCAGCTTCAGAAGAATATTCAATGCTTCGTCAAACATTAGCTGCAAGTGTTTTAAATTGTATGAAATATAATTTTGATAATGGACAAAAGAATTTCTGGGCTTATGAAATTGGTAGAACATATATAAAAGTTGCACCAGCTGATGAGAAAAAATCAGGGGTTAAAGAAACTCTTGTGCTTCAAGGTGTTGTAACAGGAGATGTTCAAAATTCTAAATGGCAACATAAAATTCAACCGGATTTCTTTACTGTAAAAGGTATTGTGGAAAGCTTATTGGAAGATTTGCAAGTCACAAGACGTATTAAAATTGTTCCGCTTGCGGAGTCAGAATTGGCGTCGACTCATAATGTTTTCCACCCATATAGAACAGCGGTAATTTTATTATTAGGTAAAAAGCCACAACCGATAGGATATTTTGGGCAATTACATCCTACATTACAGGACAAATTAAAACTCAATCAAGATGCATTTATGTTTAAGGTTGATTTGGATGAGATTATTGGTGCTGTAAAAGAAACAACTCCAAGATTTAAACATCTTCCTCAATATCCTGAAGTAAGACGTGATTTAGCCTTTATTATCAATGATACTGTTAGTTCTGAAGATATCCAGAAAGTTATTAAGGGTGCAGTAAAACAAAACATTTACAAAGGTGCTGAGATTTTTGATGTGTATCAAGGTGAACACGTTGAAGAAGGTTTCAAAAGTGTTGCATTTAGAATAAAAATGCAAGATGAAACTGCAACTTTAACTGATGAAATTATTGAACAACAGATGACATCTGTGAGAGAAAAATTGCAAAAAACTTATGCACAAATTTCTTTCAGAGGATAAGAGGTAAAAATAATTATGAAACGATTTATTTCATTACTACTAATCACTTTGACAACCGCATTTTGTGCGGTACAAGCTAAGGATGTCATACCAATAAGAGTTGTAGAAAATCAAGTTAATACTGTTGGAATGTACCAAGTTGGGGATGATATAGTTGTCTATAAAGAACCACATGAAAATTCTCATATTTTGTATCGTGTAAGATGGAATAGTGACGAGTTTTTCCCTGAAGATATTGGGTTTGAAAAATTTTTTGCGGTATTTATTGAGAAAAAATCATTAGCATTAGTTGAAACCGTTGATTGTTTAGATGAGTGGGTTGAAATTGTTTATGACAAATCAACTGGTGCAACAGGTTGGATTAAAAAGGATGATCCGTATAAATTTATGACTTGGATAAATTTTTATAATAATTACGGCAAAAAATATGGGCTAACGTTATTAAAAGGCGCTCCAAAATCTTGTTTGGATATAAAGGCGTCTATGGAACCTAATGCAAAAACTATAGCGACTATAAATAATCCTGAAATGATTAAGCTTAATGTAATTCGTGGGAATTGGGCACTTGTTAGTGTGTTTGATATGGATAGAACACCGAAAACGGGGTATGTTAGATGGCGCTCTGATGACGGTGTAAGGTATTTCTATCCGTCAGTTAAGTAAGGAGACTTTATGAAAATTGGTGTTGTAGGGTTAGGATTAATTGGCGGTTCAATATTTAAGGATTTAAAAAATCTTGGATATGAAGTTGTTGGTGTTTCAAAGTCTCAAAAAGGCGAAAATATATACAGAGATTATGATGTATTAAAAACTTGCAACATGGTTTTTGTTTGTTCTGCGATGAACAAAACATTAGAAATTCTGGATTGTTTGGAAAATTTTTTGACGCCAGAAACAGTTGTTACAGATGTATGTTCACTGAAAGGATTTGTTTGTAATAAACGACGTTCTTATCGTTTTGTACCATCACATCCTATGGCAGGAACAGAACATAAAGGGTTTGAGAACTCATTTGAAGGATTATTTAATGGCGCAAAATGGGTTATTACACCTGTTTTTGGAGAAAGTAATGAGCTTGTAGATATTATACAAAAACTTGGAGCTCAACCGGTTATAACAACTCCTGAAAAGCATGATGAAGCTGTGGCGCTAATTTCGCACATGCCAATGGTTGTTGCGCAAGCAATATTTAAAACTGCGCAAGATAATGATTTGGCTATGGAAATAGCAGCATCCGGTTTCCGTGATATGACCAGACTTGCCATGTCTAATGAAGAAATGGCAAATGATATGGTTCAAATGAATAGTGAAAATATTCAAACTTCAATATTGAAATTATATAAATCAATTGGCGATTTAACAAGTTCCAATTATCTAGAACAGATAATTGATATCAAGTCAAATCGCCAATTGAGGTTTTAAGGTAAAGTTGACGTTATTATTTTTTGATCAAATTTTTTGCCCAATCGATAGCTTTTGTACCTAATTCTGCAACTTTAGTCCACGCTTTGGAGCCCCATTCTCCTAATTTCGAACCAATCGTTTTCAATCCTGGGATTTTACCTAAAGCATTTGCTATAGGCTTTCTGAATATAATTGCTGCTGCAACCGTACCAAGTGTTGCAACTGTTCCTAATGCAACTTTTGTATTGCGAGTTCTGCCTTCTTCTTTTGCGTATTCTGTACCTGTAAAAATTGGTTTAAACTCGTTGCGTCTTTGTCTTTCTAATGCTGTACTGCTTAAATTTGTCCCATAGCCGTATCCCAAGCCACCTACACAATTAATCATAATATAATTCCTTTCACACTATAACTATGCCTTCACACTTATATAAAGTTTTTCTTGGTGAATGAATTGCGCAGAGTTTAAATTTTTGTAATATTTATTTACAAAACTCTCTTATATTGTTGGTAAATTATAGTTAAAAATTTATTCCACATTAGAAATAGGGAGGCTTTTTTCAAGATGTAATGTGTCGATTAGATTATTTAATCTTGTGAACACTTCCTTAAATTGTGGAATTGATAAGCTTTGTTTACCGTCGCTAAGTGCCTGAGATGGATTGTGATGAACTTCAACCATAACACCATCAGCACCAACAACCAAACCTGCTTTTGCCATTGGTTCTATCAAATATCGTTGGCCTGTGCCGTGACTTGGGTCAACAATTACAGGTAAATGTGAGTATTTTTTTATAACTGGAACTGCTGATATATCCAGTAGATTGCGAGTAAATGCGCTGTCAAAGCTTTTTAGTCCGCGTTCACAAAGAATAACATTTTCATTACCGTTATACATAATATGTTCGGCTGCTAGCAAAAATTCTCGAATTGTGCTTGATGGGCCTCTTTTTAAGATGATTGGTTTGTTGCATTTACCAACTGATTTTAATAATTTGAAATTTTGCATATTACGAGCACCAATTTGGATGACATCTGCATAATTGCAAACCAAATCTAAATCCGCAGAATCCATTAATTCAGTTACAACCAATAAACCTGTAGCTTCGCGTGCTTGTGCTAGATATTGTAGCGCCTTTTCACCTAGACCGTCAAAATCATAAGGTGATGTTCTTGGTTTAAAAGCTCCTCCTCTTAAAAATTGGCATCCTAATTCTTTAGCCGCTTGTGCAACTGATAAGAGTCCTTCGTAATCATCTTCAACAGAACAAGGTCCAACCATTGATACAGGACGGTTTGCGCCCCCGATTTTCACTCCGTTAGAAAATTCAATAATAGTATCTTCAGATTTTCTGTCCCTTGATGCTAATCTAAATGGTTCTCTAATAAATTTGATTTGTTTAACACCATCTAATGCCTCTATTCTGCTCGGAGAAAGAGTCGTTTTATCACCTAAAGCATCGATAACTGTGTGTACATCTCCTTCGTGAACAAGGACTTGAAAATCGTGAGAAGCTAACAAATCTCTAACTGCTTGTATATTTTCATTTGAAGCACCGCGCTCCATAATTATAATCATAAATGTATCCTCATATATAATATTCGCTATTCTGAATTATAATAAAAGTATAAAAATTAATCAATTTGTGTCGTTGATGCGAAGTTTTTTTCTAAAAAATCAATAATTTCACTGGGTTTATTTACAAAAATGCTTGCTCCGTGTTGTGATAAAAATTCTTTGTCTCTAAAGCCCCATAAAACGCTGATACAAGGCATGTTTGCGTTTTTTGCAGTCAGAATATCTACATCAGAATCCCCAACGTACACACAATTTTCGTTTTTGGCTGTGAGTCTTGATATAACTATGTTTATGCCGTCTGGTGATGGTTTCTTTTTTATACCGCAATTTTCGTTTTCACCAACTGCTAAATCTATCAAGTCTGGGAAATATTTTTGGCATAATTCCTTAACTGCTGTATCAAACTTGTTTGAAACTACTGCGATTTTGTAATTTTTTGTTTTTAATGAGTTTAATAATGGTAAAATTCCATTGTATGGTGCGGTTTTATTATATTTATTTTTTGAATAGTGTTGTTTAAATATTTCAAGGCAAGAATTATAATTTGGATTGAATTTTCCATCTGGAATAGCTCGTTCAATTAATTTTGCAATCCCATCACCCACAAAGTTTCTAATTTCGTCTATAGTCTTTGTTGGAAAACTGAAAGTTTGTAGTGCAAAATTTGTGCTATTGGCTAAATCTTCAAGCGTATTTAATAGTGTACCATCTAAATCAAAAATTATAACTTTTTTGTTCATATTTGAATTATACCTCAAGAAAATTTAAAAAGTTTGTGTTTTAAAATTTTGTCAAAATTTTAAAGAGGATATATATTTGTATATCTTGCTATGTGTGGCTTTCAGTTTTTAAAAATAGAAAAAATATAGCAAAATTTTTTTATTTTTTTATTATTTTTGCGAAATTTAGTTGAATTTTAGACAAATTTATAAAAAATACTCCATTTTAATGAATTTTTTTACAAAATTTTGGATTATAATTTAGAAAAGTTTAGAAATGTAAAGTTCTAAAACTATTGAAATTAAAGGTTTTTAGATAAATTTTAAACTTTAATATTCCATTAATTATGAAATAGTAGTATTATAAATTTGTGATTTTTAAAGGAGGTTACAATCATGTTTACATCAAGTAAGAAAGAACAAAAAGAAATGCAAGTACAAATTATTGAATCAGCAGGTAAAATTTACAATTACCTATCAGACAAAGGTGAAGTTACTATCAACAAATTAAGAAAAGATATGGATTTAGATGATAACTTCACATACATGGGTCTTGGTTGGTTATCAAGAGAAGACAAAATCTCTTACACACAAAAACCAAAATCAATTACAGTTAAATTAGTTTAATCTGTAAGGACAAATTTTAAAAAGGGGTCGATTTTATAATCGGCCTCTTTTTTTGTAACAAAAATTTAACATGCTTTGAAATTATTAAAGATTTACCATAAAAATGCCGATAACAGTGGGGATGAAAGGTAGAACATGAGTGATTTTAGCATTTATAATAAACCTCAAAATAGCGCAGTAACGCCCGATTCAGTAAAAGCACAACGCGTGTTTGAGTATATGCAAAAACATAATGTTTCAATGGCTGATGCAAAAAAAGCATTGGGCTATGATATTAGTATGCCCCAATATCAGGAGATATTTGTCGGTCAGAATAATGTTCAAAAAGATCCGTTTGGAAATGATTTAAGTAGATCTTCGACAGAAAATAATTTAGTGCAAAGTGTTCCATTAACAGCAGAGGAAGCCAAAACAGTTTGTGTTTCTTCGTTTTCTAATAATATAGAATTAGCCCAACGTTTAATGTCAGAAACTTTGGGAAATCAGGGTATTATTAAAAAGGGTGCAAACATATACGAAGAAATAACCTTGGGCAATTATGCAAAATCCAAAGTGGAAAGAGCATTATCTTATGAAAAAACGTGTGCATATATATTAGCATTGGCAAAAGAAGGTGAGATCACACAAAAAGAATATGTAGAAATCAAGTTAGCATTAGCTATCAATTTTTTATATGATGCACTACAATCTGAGAAGTTTTCACACCAGTCAAAGGATATTATTAATGCGTTTTTACCTTATGGTATAAATTTAGCAAAAGATAGTGAATCAGATGTTTTGGATGCGACAAAAGTTATTCCGTTGTTGTTAGAAGAATTAAAAAATTGTTCAATGGATGAATTAAATGAGTTTACTGATACTATTATGTCATTAAGCGATGAGCAGTATGAAAATGTTATGCCTGCACAAATAGAGCAGATGCTTGATTCTCAGCTACAAAGATTAGGTATTCAATCTACAAATCCTACCGAAGCTAATTTTTCAAATATAAATTTGCCAAAATATGGTGTTGATAGTATTGGGGCGATTATTAACAGTTCGTCTGTTGAGCCAATGAAGTTTGAAGAAGTCTTTAGACGTGAGCGTGGTGTTGTTTATAACCAGCAAAGTATTGAGGAGTATGCAAAAAAAGAAAGTTATAATAATTTGCTTGTTGCGGTAAATAATAAATGTGTACAAATACATTCTTTGCTTGATACAATTTCTACAAATGTAGAAAATACTCCGGCAACAAGGACTAATTATGAGCAAAATACAGTATTAAAATCATTTGAATTTGATATTTTAAAATCATTAGAAAGTTTATATAACGGAGATCAATCAAAAATTCTTGAGGCATTAAAGAAATATTCAGGCATTGAAGATATTTCTATTGATGAAAATGCGATTTCTGCTAATAGTTCTGATATGACTTTGATTAAACCAGCTATAATTTTTAATAGTAATAATATAAGTTGGAAGGATTTACTTTTAACAATATCCAAAAATTTGCGTAATGATATTGATCAAAACTTTGCTTGTTTACTTGGTGACAAGACAATGGAAGATTACTCGAATGAGACTAAACAAGCATGGAAACAAGCATATGGTGAAAAAAATATAAATACATTGGTCGAAGGTTTTCAACAAACTCAAGAAGAATCTTTGCAATCTGTTAAAACTGGAGTTACAACTGTCGGTATTCTCATAATGGTTGGTGGAATGATTATACCTGTTTCACCGATGGTGGCTATGGGTATGAGCTATGGTGGTATGGCGATGTCAACTTTGGGCACAGTAGGGGTAACTGCATCTGAAATCTATAGTAAAGAGAATGGCCCTTCTGATGAGGAAATTCGAGCAATGATGGATGAGCTTGGGACTAGTTTGCAAATGACTGCTGCTGGTATGGCTGCAGGTAAAATCGCAGAAAAAGCATTTGTTTCTGCAGTTCTTAGCGGTTGTCCAAAAGTTGCTGCCTTCATTGGTGAAGTAGGGATTGATGCCGGAATTAGCATGCTAGCCGACCTTTGTATAACAGGTGAAATTGATCTTACTATGGAAGGAATTTCGCAACTTCAAGCATTTTTGGCCGGTTTGTTGAGAGTTAGAGGTAATTTTAATAAATTCCTTGATACTCATGCCGGCACAATTAATATACCTGAAAGTTCAACTCAATTAAAAAATAACGATACTCCAAAAGTAAAATCAGCTGGCGAAATTGAAGGTTTGACAACATCTCACCTGCCAGCACAAAATATCGATAATAGAGATTTTCCAGTAATACCAGAATATCAATTTGCACCATCTTCAAATCCAAAAGGTTATGATTTTGAGTCAGCATTAGCCGCAAAAAATGTGAGCGGTGTTCCAAGATTTACAGATGCCCAAATCCAAGATATTAGACAGTGGCATAAGCAAAACCCTGAATTAGTTGAACTAATAATAACTGATTATGATAAAGTTGCTAAAAACTTCAGTTATGCAAATTATTTTTTAGAGTATTTCTTCAATCAGAATTTTGTTCTAGATAATCCTGATGTAATAATAAAACTTTTGAAAATTAAAACAGACGACAATACGTGTAGATTTACGCGAAAAGATTTAAAAAATTTAGCATTAGCTTTTGAAATTTTAGAACCAGAAACTGTACAAAAAATGACTGAGTGGTTAAAATTAAAGCAGCCTGATGGGTCATTTTTATTTGATGTGGATAATGTAATATCTTTGGCCTATAAAATTGATTTTGTTGAAAATATGTTAAAGCAAAAAAATCCGGATGGTTCATATCGTTATAATGGATATGATATGTTTAAGCTTTCAGGGCTCCAAACTAAAAATGAATATATGGATAATTTGCTTGCTCAAAATGATATCGATGGATATCCTCGTTTCAGTGGGGAGGAATTAAGTGATTTGAGTCATAATTTATCTCGTGTTGATGTTCGTGATTGTATAGATACAAAAAATCCTGATGGAAGTTATAAATATAATGTTTATATGATAAAAGAACTTACAAATTTACAATTATATTCAATAGCACAAAGAGCAGATTTTCAAAAAATATTTGATAATATTATTCAGTACTGTTTGGATAATAATATAAATTATAGTAAAATGTCCAAGTCAGATGTAACAGGTCAATATGAAATAACAACTCGCGATAATAAAGTTTATGTATTTGATACTTCTGGTAATTTTGTAAAAACATCTATTCCTGTGAAAAAACAAACTATTTCTTCTGATGATGTTGTATCTAAAAACGGTTCATCATCTTTTACTGCCCGATTTCCACAAAATAATATTAAGGATTTAACCTCTTCCGTTAAAGTTGAAAAAGATAAAAATGGTAATCTTTTGTATAAAGAATATTATGTCCCATCAAAAGATGTTGATGGCAAATATGAAATCTGGCGCAAAGATGCAACGGGTCATAAATATAAAATTGGTCTGGCTGAACAAACTCCGGCCGGTGAAATTATTATAGAAAAAACTTTAACAGCAAAAGATGGTACAACTACATCTTACACTTATATTGAAGATCCAAAAGGTCAACGCCTTAATTTTACTCAAATAAAAGATAAAAATGGAAACATTATACTAGAAAACAAACAACAATTTAAAGTGATTGATGAAAATCATTTTCAATCAATCGAAAATGGCATAACTTATGACATTAAATATTATGATGATAAAGTTGTTGTGACAAAAGATGACGGTATGCAAGTTGAATTGTCTATTGGTGAAAATGATTTTAGAGCTTCAACAGGCGTATTATCAAAAGATTTATTACCTGTAATTAAACAACTTCCAGGGTCTGTTTTAGTTGATATTAAAAAATACGGTTTGGCCAAAATAGGGAAAAATCTAGGTTTTGCAGATAAAAATAATGCCTGTTTCGCAAATGACACTTTCATCGATGTCTCTAACGAATTGACTGGTAATTTATTTGTTTTACTACACGAACTTGGACACTATCGGGATAGTAATAAAAAACTTTCAGACAATCAAGAATTACTAGATATATATGAACAAGAAAGACAAGCATTGTTTAATACATCTTCAAGTATTGAAGCAAATGCAATGGAATATTTTGTAAGTTTTGTGCATTACAATCCTCAAGGTGCAGTTAATGAATTAGTTGCAGAAACAAATGCACTTTTATACGGAAATAATACTTGGAAAGATATTGAGCTTCGTGGCCAATATTTACAACAATACTTCCCTAAGACTTTTGCTAAAATCGTACAATTGATACAAGCAGAAGGTTCAGGCATGTCAAATATTGCCAAAACGAATAATTCTAATTCTACGAGAGTTCAATCTGTTGTAGAAAGTACAGATTCTCCTACTGCAAGTAATATTGTACAGACAAAATCACAAACAAATGTGTATGCCGAACATAAGCCTGATTGGAATTCTATTGATGCAAATGCATTTGAGCGTTTTAACCAATATGAAAAACAAAATTTAAGGGAATTATTTGAAACCTCACCAGAGCTTGCAAAACAGTTAATTGAAGAAAAACTCCCAAATGGACGATATAGATTTACACAGTTAGGCAATGTTTTTGATGCAATTAAGAAATATGGCCATGTCGACGACTTTTTATATCTAATCAACCTCAAAAATCATGATGGTAGTTATAGGCTATGTGGCCCAATATTGCAAAATATATCTTACTACGCTAAGGGTGATATGGAATATGTAAAAACATTATTTGATATGCAAGAACCAGATAATACCTATAGATATACTGAATTTGATATTAAAAATATTTTAAAGATTAAAACTTTTACATATACGCCTGTAGCACAAAAATTAGTAAATGATTTAATAGAACAAAATATTAATGGTTTTAAACGATTTACGGGTAATGAGATTGCCCAAATTGTTGAAAAATTTAAAATGAATAAAAAGCTTCAACCTCAAATTTTAAAACTTATTATGGAAAAAAATCCAAATGGTGAATTTAAATATCCTGGATTTATGATATCTGATATGATAGATAAAATGGATCCGACAAAATCGACATCCTCTATAGCAAGATTTTTTGGTAAAGAAGATACAAATCTAAAAAATGCAACTAGCATTTATGAAAATGTTGTTAATTATTGTGAGTCAAATGGTATTGATTATACCAACTTAAAACCGGCATTAGATAAGGAAAAAGGTACTTATGAGTTGGATTTTGATGGCCAAACATATTATTTTGATGCTGATGGTATGTTTGCATTCACAAGTGTGAAAAAGTTTGATAATAACTCCATCGTAAAACATGAAAAAATCTTGTCTGATAAAACTTCTGACTTTACGGCAAAATATGAGCCATTATCAACATCTCCGGTACATATATATAAATTAGTCTCATCTGTCAGAGTTGAAAAAGATAAAAATGGTAATCTTTTGTATAAAGAATATTATGTGCCATCAAAAGATGTTGAGGGCAAATACGAAATCTGGCGTAAAGATGCAACTGGTTATAAATATAAAATTGGGATTGTAGAAAAAACTTCTGCTGGAGAAATTATTATAGAAAAAACCTTTACGACCAAAAATGGAGTAACGACAACTTATTCTTATATTGAAGATCCAAAAGGTCAAAGATTAACTTCTACTCAAATAAAAGACAAAGATGGAAATATTATATTCACTAATAAACTACAGTACAAAATAATTGATGAAAACCATTTTCAAACAATTGAAAATGGTGTAACTTATGATATGAGATATGATGGTGATAAACTTGTTGTGACAAAAGATAACGGAGAACAAGTTGAGTTTACAATTTCTAATGATGATAATATACAACGATATGGATTTGATTCATCTGGATTTATTCCAGAAGAATTGTTTCCTGTAGTAAAACACCTTCCGGGCTCTGTTTTATTTGATATGAAAAAATATAATTGTATACTAATGGTAGAGAAAGTTCGTACTCGCTCAGTTGCCATTTCTCCAAATATAATTCGCATATATGTTGGAGAAGAAGGGTACAAGAGTTTGTTTGTTGTAGCTCATGAATTCGGTCATTATAGAGATTACAATAAACGAATTTGTGATAACGAAGAACTTATTGAAATATATAAACAAGAACGTGCAGAGTTAAAAAAATATGCGTCTGATTTTGAATATGAGGCAATGGACTACTTAACAGAAGATGTTCTTAAAGATTCTTCAGGTAATGCTCCTCCACGCGAAATGAATGGTTTAAAGGAAATGATTGCCGAAACCAACGCGTTATTATATAGTAATAATAGTTGGGAATTTATTGAGCTTCGCGGTCAGTATTTGCAACAATACTTCCCTAAGACATTTGCCAAAATTGCAGAGTTGTTGCAAGAATAGCTAATCAATCATTTGACCCTTGATTTTTAATGAATAAATATTAAAATTAAACTATGAGAAGATTTTTGACAGGTGTGATATTAGCATTAACATTGGTGTTGTTTGTTGTTGTGGGTGTGTTTGCTCAGCAGCAAGAGACAACATATCCTCAGGATGTAAATCAGCAAGAAATTGCAGAAGATGAATACACCGAAGAAATTGATATAGAAGAAATGTATCGAGTTATGCCAGTGCCGGATTTTAAATATGTTCATAATATTGATCCGGGTGAATATCAAGATACTATGCATTCCACGTGGTCTCCGTATCCTTTGTTTCGATTGACGGCTCCATTGTTTTTCAAAACAGTTAGGATTGATCCTGGGTATTATCTTCTTACTCCACGTGAACATGAGGGCAATTGGTATATTTTGTTTAAAGAGGCTGGGAAAGTTAAGTATATAGTTCCGTGTTATAAAAAAGAAGTTGTACCGTATGATTTTTATAAAAACAATTTGCCACAAATTAAGATGACAAAAACTCAACTAATTAGGGAAAAGGCATTAAAGTTTATTGGCAAAAAATTTGATAGTGCAAAACGTAAACCTATACCGGATACGTATTTGCAGGCCGAAGATTTAGATAATAATTTTATATCATTGATAGTGTATTGGGGGAATTATAGATACTATTTTGTCCTAAGAACTGTACAATTGTAGAATATAATTTGTTTGTATTGTAGAATAATAAACAAATAAGGAGGAAAGATGAAATTATTAATAAAATTGTTTATGGTTATGGTAATTGCGTTTATGGGATTGACATCATTTGCTGATAGTTTTTTCAATCCTGATTATGTGCATGAAGTACGAGCAAGCCATATTCTTGTACAAACAAGGGCAGAGGCGGTTAAATTAAGGAAGCAGATTATAAACGATGAAATAACATTTGAAGATGCTGCGATTCAATATTCATTGTGTCCATCTGGTCAACGCGGCGGGGATTTGGGATATTTTAACAGAAAGCAGATGGTACAACAGTTTGCGGATACGGCTTTTGATCAAAAAATTGGTCAAATATCCGGACCGGTTGGTACAAAATTCGGGTGGCATTTAATAAAAACGACTGCAAAAAGATAAAACAAGGGGGCAAGATATGCCCCTTAAAATTTTGCAACTAATACTAAAAACATGTACTTGAAAAAATTTTTTCTTTATGTAACAATGGTTCCACGCGGTGAAAATCGTTGAAAATGAATAGGAAAAAGATATGGCAAGGTAGCTCAGTTGGTGAGAGCGCACGGCTCATACCCGTGAGGTCGAGAGTTCGAATCTCTCCCTTGCTATTTTTATTTGCTTTGATATAACAGGGTTTGAGCATTTTACAAATGTGTTTTTTGTCCATGTATTTTTGTATTTTTATACATTGTCTTGCAGGTTGAGAATTTCTGACAGCAAAACGAGAAATTAACTGCAAAATTGAGAATTTTGGACAACTAGTTTTGAAATGTCGGACAGTTATTTTTGAAAACAATTTTTAGGAATAATTATTCCAATAATTTTTCTCAAATTGGTTGGTTTTAATTGTCCGACAATTAAAACCAACCAATTTTCATGCTATAATTATCCAAGAAGTATGAGGTCTTCATTGATAAAAAATCTTTATCAGAAAGAGATATTTGTACAAAGTTCATCACTCCTGCAATTGTTGAAGCTGGTTGGGATAGAAACACGCAAATAAGAGAAGAAGTCTCTTTTACTGCTGGTAAAGTTATCGTAAGGGGCAAACTAGTTTCTCGTGGCAAACAAAAACGTGCCGATTACATTTTGTACTACAAAAACAATATTCCGATAGCAATTGTTGAAGCAAAAGATAATAAACATTCTGTTGGCGCAGGTATTCAACAAGGTATTGATTATGCTGAAACAAGTTCAGCATGACATTTTAATAGACATTCTTCCTCAAATCCACCCCAACCGAAGTACGAAAAAGCGACAGAAAGGACATAATTACATTGTCTCAACAAAAGTAAGGGAAGGGGGTAAATATTCAAATGTAAAGCGAGTTACACCCTAATAAAATAAATTACATTTGTTTTATTTTGAGGTGTCCACCCATACATGGCTCCCTTTCAGCAAAACAATACTTAATTGTTTTGCTTCGGCAGAGTCCGTCCAGGGAGGAATCCTCTGTTATTCCTATATTCATCCCCAAGTTTTGTAGGGTGCGTATAAACGCACCCTACAAATTATATCATTTTATCTAACATTCAATTTAAAATGCCCGATTAAGCGTATTGAATTTAAATTAGCCAACTAAATTTGCGCTATTTTTAAATCTGGATTTCCAATTTTTCAATTGTACGTGATGACCTTCATATTTTGCTCGACTGCCATCAAAGTTTCCGCCCCAGTCAAGACCGAGTTCTTTTGCTTTTGCTACTAAATCCGGAGTATCCCATAGAGTTACTTGTTGACCGTTTTCTTTAAATACAGTTAAGTCTGCGGCTGCACCGTAATTGTGTGGAGAGTTTCCGCCTTTACATACAATTCCACCTTTTTTTGCTCTTCCGGCATTTGATTCTGCACATGTTCTTTCTCCGTCACTTCTGACGATTACGTATCCTTTTGAAAGTGCATATTCTTCAAGTTGACGCAATGCTTCGTTTAATTCCGGTTGTATTTTCCCTTCGTTATATCTTGCCCAGTTGTAGTGAAGATACATATTCCCGTTTTTATCATAACTTACATTTATTTTGTGGTTTGTTTGAAGTCTTTTTATTAATTCTTCTGAATATTGTACTGAAGAAAATTTGTTTAACTCCTCTGATGTATCGCGTTTTGCGATTTCGGCTTTAATTTTTAATACTTCCTCTTCTGCGGTTTTAACCTCAGTTTTTAAACTTTCGATTTTTGCAGCTTTTTTTGTTTCATAATCTTGTTTTGCTTGTTCGTGTTTTTGTTGAAAAGCTTTTAGTTCAGGATGTTCTTCAAGTAATTTTTGTTCAAAATCGCTTAGTGCTTTTTTTGCATCGTCCAATTTCTTTTTAAGGACTTCATCTCGTTCTTTTATTAATGCTTCTTTTTGTTTTTTAGCTTCTTCGTAAGCGTTTTGGGCTTGTGTTTTTGCTTCTTCTTTTTGTGCAATTAGTGCTTTAAGTTCTGATATTTTATTGTTAAATTCTGCTAATTTTTCAGGAGTATATTTGCTTGTGTCGATAGAATTCATACTATCAAGTCTTGCTTTTGCTTCTGCAAGAGCGTTTTCTGCGTTTTCTAAATTGTTTTTAGCTTCATTTTCTGCGGTTTCAGCTTTTGTAATCTCTATTTCTTTATCATCATAAGCTTTTTGAGCATCATCAACTGCCGTTTTTAATTCGTTTAGTTTTTCGGCTTTTTCTTTACTAATTTCTTCAACTTTTTTCAAATATTCATTGTAAGCAGTTTCAATAGCATCTTTTAATGCTTTAATTTCAGAATCTGTACCGTTTTGAACTGCTGTTAATTTCGCTTTTTTGTCATTAGCTGTTGTTTCCGCAGTTTGCAGTTTTTGTGTTAATTCAGCTTTTGTCATTTTTGTGATATCAGTTGTTTTCGCGTAAAAATTACCTTGATTATCGAAACTTCCGCTATATCCGTTGCTGCCGGAATATCCTCCGTTACCGCCAATCGGTGTATCATAGCTAGCTGCAGGTGCTGAACTTAATGCGCCGGAGTTATCTACATAACCACTGTTATCAGCTTGTGCCGGTGTAGTTTCGTTAGTGGTTGCGTTGGTGCCGGTATCTTGTGTTGCTTGTTGTTCTTCGTTTGTTGCGTTTGTTGGTTGGTTTGTTTGAACCTGAAATTCTTTTTGTGCAATATCAATCAGACCGTCAAAAACTTCTTTCATAGATAAAGTTTCTTTATCAAAATCTTCATTTATAGCGTCAATAACGTTTAAACGTTTTAAGAATTTTTCTACTTCTGATTTGTCTAAGGTTCCATTTTTATCAGTGTCTAAAATTTCAATAACTTCTTTTTGTTTAAGTATTTTATTGATTATTTCTTTAAATGAAAAACTTTTTTCTTCTTTTTTATTTTCTTCAGCTTCTTTGGCTTTTCCTTCTTCTTCAGCAGCTTTTTCTTTTTCTTCAGCTTTTTCTGTTTTTTTAGTTTCTTCGGTTTCGTTAGTTTTTTCTTTTTCCTCGGCCTTTTTAGCTTCTTCAGCTTTTTCGGCTTCTTTGGCTTCTTTGGCTTTCTTTTCTTCTTCTGTAACTAATTGGCCGTCAACAACATCCATTTTTAATAAATCTTCCATTTTAATAGTTTTGTTTGTTGTTTCGTCCATAACATTAGTAACGTATTCGTGCACGTAATGCTCATTCTCAAAGATATTAAAGCTGATATCTTTTTTAGCATTAGTATCATTTGTTTTTGTTGCGTTGGTGTTAACGTATTTATTTGCGTTTAATCCCACATCATTTTGTAAATAGTTGTAAAAATCCAATCGAAAATTCCAATTTCCCATATATTGTATCCCCTATAAATATCCTCTGTATATAAAAAGTATGTGTAGCGTAATTAATTGCGTTAAGATTTTGTTTTGTTAAGTTTTGTTGCGAAGGATAAATTGTTTTAATAGAATTGTTTTGCAGGTTTATATGTTAGTTAACATTTTATCTGTAATTACCAAAGCCAAGTCTTTGCGCGAATTTGCGTGGATATTTGTTAAATAAATTTTGCCAGAAAGATGGAGTTTCTAGTTTGTCTGTTTGAACTTTGGTATTATTTAATTTGAATACAAATTCAGGCATACCAAAATCGTGTAATATTTGCTTGAATTCTTCTGAATATTTACTCATATTGCCCTCTGCTGCAACGGCAATAAATTCTTTCGGGTTGTTGAATGCATATTTAATATGCCATTCAGGAATACCGGCGTTTCGAAATTCTTGTACCCATTTTTGATTAACTGAATCCATGTTTGGCTCAAATGTCATATTCTCTCCATCTATTACCCAAATTTTTGGGAAACATTCATTAAGATTATATTTATCAGGAATTTGATGTCCTTGACGTGTCAAATCATTAGAGTGGGTCATTTCATGTCGCATAGCGTAGTGAATATTTCTTTGTGTCATGTTTTTAAAAGCAATTGACCCCGATTCCAATTCTGAGTATGCACTTGAAGCACTTTGACCGTATGCACTTGTTTCATCATACCAATGGCTTTTATATGTGCTAAAATCAATAACCGGAGGTAGTATAGCTTGGCCTTCGCTTGCGGTATACCATTTAGCAAGTTCAATTTCTGTATAGTTAATTGCATTTGCAACATCACTTATATCATTTGATAAAAATATTTTAACTCCTAAAGTGTTATTAATATCTTGGATCTTAGAAATAACTTTAGGGTCAATATCTTTTTCTTGAAGCATTTTAATGTAGTAGTTTTCAAACATGTAATTAGCCAATTCTGGATCCGTTGCAGTTTTCATATATTCACGCATTGAATATAATCTGTTTTCTAAATCTGCATCAGTTCGAGGAATACGGTAACCTGTTTCATTTTCATATCTTATCATTCCTGCTGCGTATGAATTATCCATAGCTGAGATGCGTCCGTTGAATTCGCCCATTGCATCAACTATCATACGTAATTCTTTAGCTTGCTCAGCTGTAATAGGTTTTTGAGTAAGTATTTCGTCCACCTTTGATTTAATGTGCGGATCGTCCAGTTTTGTATATAAATCAACAAATATCCAGTCGATATTTTCAGGAGAAATTGATGCGGCTTCAATTATTCTAATTTTTTCGTCAAATGATAATTTTGAGCCATTTGTTATGCTAAATAGAGTCATTGCAACATCTTGGTTTTTACCGTTAACGATACTTAGTAATAATGTTTTCTGTTCTGCTGTTAATGAATTGTTGTTAGAAATTTGTAATGAAAAATCTTTATTTTCTCCTGTTATTTTACTTAGTAATTCGCGTTTTTGATCGAAAGTTGTATTCGGGTCAAAAATAATTTGGTGAAGTTGTGATTGAGTTGTAGGATTAATTTCGCAAAGTAATGTAACTTTTTGTTCCAATGTAAAGTTAGGGGCTTCCAATATTCGTTTTGTAATTTGAGGTCCTGCGTTATTTGCACCCCCTAAAATCATAGGCATATATTTTGAAAATTCAGAATCGTTTATAAATTTATTGTATATTTCAATGGTATTTTTGTTTAAATTTGGCATTATTTCAATGATTTTTGTAAGATCCAGATTAGGGTTATTTATTAATGTTTCGATATAAGGTGCGTTTGTTTTATCTATTTTGTTGAAGATGACGATTTTTTCAATACAATCAAATCTGTTATTTTGATATACTTTTATTGCAGTTTCGACACATTCAGGTTTAACTGCTTTCAACGCTCCATTATAAAGCACGTATGGTATATTATCATTTTTCAAAAGTTGTGCAAGTGGGATGTTTTCAGCGGTTAATGCATTAATTACAATTTCAATATCTGAATCCGTTAATTTTATAAATTTAGGGTCGTTACATAACTCTGTAACAAAATCTATTGTTTCAGGTTTCGTGTCATTGGCAATAGTAGAGACTTTATTAATATCAATATCGTCAACTAAAAGTTTTGTTGTTAAGTTTATAATTTCCGGTTTGTCATTGACTTGTTGGAGCAAATTGTTTATTATAAATAGTCCGGTGTCGCCATTGGTTGTATTTATTGGAATATTTTTTTGAGATAGTAATCTTAATAATTCGATATTATTTTCGTTAGTTTTTTCTAAAACGAAATTTAGATATTGTTCACAGTTACAATCTTCAAGACCATATTTGATTATTAAATTATCTATAATATCCTTGTTTTGAGCGGTGATTTTGTTACCTAGATTTTGGTAGATTCCTGTTTTAATCGGATTTAAAAAGGCATCAATAATTTCTTGAGATAGGGTAATTTCACCTTCATTGTGTTTTTTATAAATTCCCCTAAATACAATCTCAGCTTTAACTTCAGCAGTCATTTGGCGACCAGTTTCAGTATCATAATTTTGGCCTAAATGGCTAGCGTAAAGTTCATCTGCAAGTTGTTTTAATTCAGGGTTGTTTTGGAATAGTGGGTTAGCGATGAACGCTTGATAATCCGGATCTGCGTTCAATTTTGTATAATCAACATTAGGGTTTGATTCTATAATTGTATTAACAGTGTTCGGTGTATTTGAGTTAGTTGCATGTTCAGCTGGATTATTTATTTTCGTTGGGGTGGTCTCATCTGTATTAATTCGAGGTGTAGAAGGTTCTTGATTTACGGTAACCCTTGTGTATTGGTTTGTGTTTGTTACATCCCCGGCATGGGTGTCTAAAAAGTGATCAAAATTGCCTTTAGAATGTGTAATACCGACTAAAATGTTTACTAATTGGGCGATGCCTTCGCCGGTTAAATCTATTTGGCCTGTAATTACAAGGTCAGTTAATAAACTTGCGGTTGCATCAATGCCTATTTCGGCAGATAATGCTACAAGTCGTGGGCAAATATTTTTTATAACTAATGCTTGATATGCAGTTCCGGATATTTTCCCAATACCCATACCGGCTGCGTTTAATAGTATATTTTGACCGAGTTCTTGTTTTATTGCCGATAGTTCTTCTTCTGTTATTCCACCTTCTCTTGTTACGCCTTCTATTGCACTAACCCCCGGACTACCTGCAACAGATATGGCGACCCCACTTCCCATTAATAACGGTGCTGCGGTTCCGCCAGACATGAGTGTTCCGGCAACAACCAGTGCTCCACCTACGATATTCACGCCAAGTTTTACATTTTCAACGGTTTCTTGTTTATCTTGAACATAATAATTTGCGAGATTGATTAAATCTGCCGGTTCGTCTTGGAATGCATTTTTGTATAAGATATTTAATTCCTCTTGATATTCGTTCAAATCTTTTCCGTTAAGGATAGAATTATATTTTTCAAGTAACATGTCATGTAAATTTTGGGCTTGACTAAGTAAATTATTATTTATTTGGTAGGTATAATGTTCATTATCTTGTTGCTGTATATCAATTTTACTAAAATCTAGGCTTGGAAGGCCAAATTCGTTTACAGATTGAGAGTAAGCATTATTTGAACTTGAAATTCCCAAGATACTTTGAGCTTCAAGGAGTAAACTTGAAATATAACTATCTTCAATCCCCTGAGTAGAAGGGTTTTTGAGATATTCTTCCAGTTTACCAATCAAAGGAGCTAATCTTTGGTTAGCTGCTGTAACAATCATACATTCAGCTTCTTTATAGTGATAATCTAGGATTTTTTGTTCGTTAAATTCTCCATAGAAATGTTCTTGCCAAACTTCATCAAAATCCATCTTTCTTGAATAACTTTGATTGTATGCGGCTTCATCAAAAGGAACATCGGGGAGTGTTTGTATCATATCAGTAGTTTGAAGCTTATTTTGTGCATTATCTATGTAAGATTGCCTCATACCATTTATATAGCACTGTTCAAATTGTTCTTCGTTACAACTGCTCATTGATTGAACAAGTTGTGTCAATGTCGCTGTATCCATTTGCTGCAAAGCAATTTTTAAATCGTCTGCAGCTTGTTTTTTTCTGTCATCATAATTTGGATTATCTGGTTCTAGGGTTAACAGATTAAGGGCATATTCCATCCAAAGTTCTCTATATCTAACTTCGGTTAGCATTCCTGAATTCGCTAAATCTAAGGCTGTGTGTATTGTTTTTTCATACCAATATTCTCTATAATATTGATTTTTCTTTGATAATGGGTCATCATCGCTGCTAAAAGTCTCACTTATAAGTCCGGGTTTAAATGAATTATATATCCCCATAGAAGTTGCGATTTCATTACCTAAAACATCTAATGCAATATGGTGTACTTCTTCTGTTGAAAAATCTTCGAGTTTAGGAAGTGCTGAAGGCGAAATCGGTCTTTGAGGTGTTGGCAAGGTATTTTCACTTTTGTCCCCGACAGCTTTAATAAAACCAAGCATTTCTGCAGCGGAAGCTTTTTCTAAATTTGATACGTTACCACTGTTATCCAAAGTTGTGTCAATATCTTTTAACATCTTCAAGGCTTCGTCAACGCTTAAATTTCCATCGGTACCGGCAAAACTTTTTATGTAACTCATAAGAAGTTGCATTTCGTTTACTCCGCCAATGTTATTATCTTTTATTATTCCATCGCCGTTTTTATCAAAGAATTTAAAAATAGTTTTACCTAATTGATCGGATAAAGAGTTTGAATTATCAGTTTTTGTGCCAAATATACTTTCTTCAGTAACTTTTTTACTGTTCAAATTGGAAAAAGAGATGGTATTATTTGTGTCGGATAACGTTATATTACCTTGGGATTTAGCATTTGTTCCAAACAAAAGTTGTTGTGCTTTTTCCTTTGATATGTTAGGGTTTAAGCGCATATAGTTATTAAGTATTTGTTTTTGTGTAATGTTTAAATCCATAACTTTCTCTATTACTATTTTTAATTTACGGTATATTTAAGTAAAATCTTTAATTTTATTAAGATATTTTACAATTAAAGTTTTTAGGAGGTTTAATATTTCTTATTCTAGGGTTGAAATGGGGGTTTCATTCTTTATAATTAATTGTGTTACATATTAGCCAAATGGCTAATAGATAATTTTGGAATTAAGAGAATTGAATATGGATAATTTCCCGGTTGATATAGTTTATTTGTGGTGTGATTCTTCTGATAAGGATTGGCTTGAGAAGAAAAATCAAGAACTCGCAAAATATGGTAAAAATCTTGATAATGATTCTACGGGAGAATGTCGTTTTCTTGATAATGACGAATTAAAATATTCTTTGCGTTCTTTAGAAAAATATGCTTCTTGGATTAGAAATATTTATATTGTTACTGCATCTCAAATTCCAAGTTGGCTTGATGTAACAAATTCGCGTATAAAAATTGTTAATCATGACCAAATTTTACCAAAAGATGTTCTTCCTACATTCAATTCGGTTGCGATAGAAACCGCATTACATCGAATTCCTGATCTGGCGGAACATTTTTTGTATGCTAATGATGATATGTTTTTTGGTGCTAATGTTGATAAAAACTTTTTCTTTAGTGTTGATGGGCGACCGATTTTTAGATTTTCAAAACGGAAAATTATTAATAAAAAATATAGGCATTTATATGGTTATACCATAGCTCGTGCTTATAATCTGGTTAAAAATAAATTTGGAGACACTACACCGTATTTCCCGCATCATAACATTGATGCGTACAGAAAATCCGATATCGAAAAATGCTATGAAGAGTTTGTAGAAGATTTTGAATTAACAAGCAGGCAAAAGTTTCGAGAAAAAGATTGTATCCAGCGTGCAATATTTGGTTATTATTCTATAGCCAATGGCTTGGGTATCGGTAAAGTTGTTAATGATTTTAGTACAGTTATAAAATCGAAATTAAAAAATGTTATATTGGATTCAAAACTTATTGAGTTGACCGCTTCAAAGTTGAAAAATATTGGTCGTACTCCTTATTTATTTTGTTTTAATGACAGTCTAAAAACGACGGATGAGGATAGAATTATTATGAGTGAATATTTGCAAAAAGAGTTTCCGAACCCTTCTGAGTTTGAGAAAAAAAGTGATGAAAAATCTCAAGTGTTAGTTTGTTATCATAAAGAATTTGATTATATAGAAAATGAGATTTGTAATCCAATACAAGTTGGAGCAGGTATATTAGATGTTGATTTGGGGATTTTAAAAGATAATACAGGTGATAATATTTCAGATAAAAATAAAAATTATTGTGAATTGACTGCTCATTATTGGCTGTGGAAAAATTCAACGGCTGATTATGTTGGTTTGATGCATTATAGAAGACTTTTTGATTTAGGAGATAAAAATATTCGTTGGTATAATGGTTTCCCTGATAATATAGCGGATGTGTTAGGTTTATCTGAATTAAAATTAAATTCGATTATGAAAAATTGTGATGTTATTGTTCCAATGAAAAGAGTTGTACAACAAAGCAGTACAATTTATACCTACTACAATAAAAGACATTATATTTCAGATTTGGATCGGACGCTTGAAATTATTAATGTGAAATATCCAAAATATTATGATACAGCAATAGATGTTTTAAAAAATAGTAATGAAATGTATTTGTATAATATGTTTATTTCATCTAAAGAATTTATGGATAATTATTCAAGTTGGCTATTTGATATTTTGTTTACGTTGGAAAAAGAGATTCAAGCAGATGTTGAAAATCGTGATGTTTTCCAACAGCGAGTTTATGGATTTTTATCAGAACGTTTATTTACTGTGTATGTCGAGTATTGCAAAAAGCAAGGGTTGAGAGTTAAGGAAGTTCCTGTTGCATATTGCGAAATGAACAAAAAACGTTATGATGTATTTCAATTTAGGACGAAGATGTATAGAATACTTACAAAAGTTGGTATAAGAAGACCGCACTGGAGGGAACAGTATGGAGTGTAATAATGTAAATTTAGTTGTTGGATGCGGGGTTTCTGGTGCAGTTATTGCAAATTTGTTGGCAGAAATTGCGGGTGAGAAAGTTGTAATTATTGATAAAAAAGACCATGTTGCTGGGAATTGTTATGATTATCGTGATGAAAACGGTATTATGATTCATAAATATGGATCTCATATTTTTCATACAAATAGTGAAAAAGTTTGGAATTATTTGAAAAAATTTACTGATTTTAATACTTATATGCACAAGGTTATTGGTGTAATTGATGGAATTGAAACACATATTCCGTTCAATTTTAATACTTTATATGATGTTTTTCCAAAAAGTTTTGCAAAAAAACTAGAGGATAAACTTTTGGATATTTTTGAATTAAATACAAAGGTGCCTATTTTGGAATTCCAAAAACAAGATGATGATGATTTAAAATTTTTGGCAGATTTTGTGTATGAAAAAATCTTTTTGCATTACACAACAAAACAATGGGGAGTTTCACCAAAAGAGGTTGATGGTGCTGTGACAGCACGTGTTCCTGTTTATTTAAGTATGGATAATAGATATTTCCAAGATAAGTATCAAGGGATTCCGCTAGATGGGTATACAAAAGTCGTTGAGAAAATGTTGACTCACGATAATATCGAAATCAGATTAAACACTGATTTTGCTCAATTAAAAGGTCAGAAATTTAAAAGAATATTTTTTACAGGTTCGATTGATGAATTTTTTGATTATAAATATGGTCAATTACCATATCGTAGTGTGAATTTTAAACTGGAAACACATAATAAGGAGTATTATCAGTCAAATGCCTGTGTAAATTATCCTTGTAATTATGATTTTACCAGAATTCACGAGTATAAATATTATTTAGATGATAGAAGTGAAAAAACTGTTATTGCTAAAGAATATTCAGAAAATTTTGAATTAGGTAAAAATGAAAGATATTATCCGATTCCAAAAGATGAGAATACTCAGCTTTATGAAAGATATTTACAAGAAACTAAAAATATCGAAAATGTATACTTCTTAGGTCGTTTGGGTGACTACAAATATTACGATATGGACAAAGCTATCCTTCGTGCGTTAGAATTGTTCGAGGAGATTATTGAAGGGAAATAAAATGATATTAGTAACTGGTGGAGCAGGATATATTGGTAGTCATAATGTGCTAGCCCTTATTGAGGCAGGGTATGAGGTTGTGATTTTTGATAGTCTTGAAATCGGGCATGTAGAATTTGTAGAAACTTTAAAAAATATTCAGGCTAAAGGAAAAGTTGTTGATTTTATAAAGGGTGATTTGCAAAATTTGTCCCAGATAAAAAGTGTTTTTGAAAAATATAAAATTGATGCTGTGGTTCATTTTGCAGCATATTCACAGGTTGCTGAGTCGGTAAAAAATCCTCAAAAATATTATTATAACAATGTGTATGGTACATTGAATTTGTTAAATGCAATGCTTGAGAATGATGTTAAGCGAATTGTGTTTTCAAGTACGGCTGCGACTTATGGCGAGCCTGTATATGTTCCTATTGATGAAAAACATCCCCAAACTCCAATAAATACTTATGGTAAAACCAAATTGATGATTGAAAGTATTATGGATGATTATGACAATGCTTATGGGCTTAAATCAGTTCGTTTGAGATATTTTAATGTAGCAGGTGCCGATAGCCAATCTAGAATTGGGGAATGGCATGACCCAGAAACTCACTTGATTCCAAACATCTTAAAATCAACGTTTGGGCAAGGTCGGGTTTTTCAAATGTTTGGTGATGATTATGATACAAAAGATGGTACTTGTGTTAGAGATTATATCAATGTTGAAGATTTAGCATTGGCGCATGTTTTAGCATTAAAATATTTAGAAAATGGCGGGGAAACGAATTATTTTAATTTAGGTACTCAAAACGGTAACAGTGTTAAAGAAGTATTTTCTTGTTGTGAAAAGGTCACGGGGCAAAATATTCCGGTAGAAATTTGTCCGCGTCGCCAAGGTGATCCTGCAGTATTAATTGCTGATAACAACAAGGCCCAAGATGTTTTAAATTGGATGCCACAAAAATCACTGGAAGAAAGTGTATGTTCATCATATAATTGGGAAAGTAAACTGGAAAAAATTATAAATTAGGTTGGAAAAATGATAAAGGCAAAATTCGCAAACTTAGTAAAAATTTTTGATAAGGATGATGTAATAAAAAATTATGCAAAAGTAATACCGTATTTCAAAAAATACTGGTTTAGGACTATATTGGCATTAGGGTTGGCAATTCCTATAGGGTGTTTGGATGCAGTTATTGCTCTGTCTCTAAAGCCATATATGGACATTGTTATGGTTGATAAAACCGTTGAATCTCCTTGGTATATTCCGGTTTTAATTGTTGCGTTTACTTCAGTTCAAGGTTTGTTGAATTATCTTTCAACTTATATGAATCAATGGGTTGGCGGCAAGGTTACAAACGACTTAAAAAAGAATTTATACAACAAATTGATGCATAAAGATTCGATGTTTATTGATTCAAGAACTTCTGGTGATATTATGCGTTTGTATAATAACGATGCGAATACGGCTTGCGGAAGTCTTTTGAATAATTTAAAAACTGGTGTTTCAAGAGTATTTTCATCAATTTCGCTTATTGCTGTGTTGTTGTATAACTCTTGGGAATTGGCAATTATTGCGATTATCGTTTTGATTTGTGCGGTTGTGCCGTTGACAAAAATGCGTGATTTAATAAAGGCTGTAACTGCAAAATCTGAGTCCGCAAGTGGTAAAATTATTACTGCATACAATGAAGCATTCGCTGGTCATAAGGTCGTTACAGCTTATAATTTATATGATTATCAAAATAAATCTTTTGATAAAGATTTGGATACGGTATTTCATTTAGGTATGAAAATTACTCAAAAAACAGGTTGGTTATCACCAATGATGCATATTATGGTATCAATTGGTATTGCGGCAGTTATTGGCTTAGGAAGTTATATGATCGTAACAGGTAGAATTACAAGTGGTAATTTTGTTTCATTTATAACTGCTTTAATTATGCTTTATACTCCGATTAAATTGTTAGGTAATAATGCTAAAAATATGCAAAATGCTCTATTAGCTTTAGAACGTGTTATAACTCAATTAGAAGCTGTTCCAAAAATTCAAGATAAACCGGATGCAAAAATATTAAAAGGTTTAAATAAATCAATTACTTTTAAAAATGTAAGTTTCGAGTATAAAAGAAATAAACCGGTATTAAAAAGAGTTTCATTTGAAGTACAAAAAGGCGAAACGTTTGCGCTTGTTGGTAATTCCGGTGGTGGAAAAAGTACTATTGTCAACTTAATCCCAAGGTTTTACGATGTTAAATGGGGTAATGTATTGATTGATGGAGTTGATGTTCGTCATCTTACATTGAAATCATTGCGAGATAATATTTCTGTTGTTTTTCAAGATAATTTCTTATTTTCAGGTACAATAAGAGAAAATATTATGATAGGAAATCTAAATGCAACAGAAGAACAATTACAAGCTGCAATTAGAGATTCTTATTTAGAAGATTTTATAAAAAGTCTTGATAAAGGTTTAGATACATATATTGGCGAGCGCGGAGTATTATTATCTGGTGGGCAGAAACAGCGTATAGGGATTGCTCGAGCATTTTTGAAAAACGCACCGATATTAATTTTGGATGAAGCAACAAGTGCTCTTGATAATCAGGCTGAAAAGATTGTGCAACAAGCAATCGAAAATTTAATGAAAGAAAGAACTGTATTTGTTATAGCACACCGTTTGACAACTGTTCAAAATGCGGATAGAATTGCGGTGATTAAAGACGGTGAGCTTGTTGAATTAGGGCCACATAGTGAGCTTATAAATATTGAAGATGGTGTTTATAAACAGCTATATGAATCGCAGTTTACAAAAGTAGAGGCTTCTGTATAAAATGAAAAAATCACTTTTTAAAATAAGTAATGATGAGCGCGGAAAACATAAAATAATTGAAATTTTTGGTGTTCAATTAAAAGTGAATTTATTTTGTTTGCATTCGGTTTTTGGACGCTTGGCAGATTTAATTTTATCTAAAGACAAGAAAAAAATTGTATTTTTTTCTATACCTACAATTAGTGATAATCCTTATTGGTTATATAAATATATAAATGATAATCATTCTGATAAATATAAATGTTATTGGTTGACATCAAATGTTGTAAAAGATAAAGCTTTATGTCCTAAAAATACTTTTGAATTATTTTCTTTAAAAGGGTTGTATCACTTATATACTGCAAAGTTTGTTGTTTCAAATCATTGTGACGATTTTGTTGATATGGTTTATTCCAAACGCCATGTCTGGTTAAATTTATGGCATGGTATGCCTGTTAAAACAATAGGTTTTTGTGAAAAATCAGTACCTAAAAAAATTTTAAAACGCTATAAAAAGTTAGGTGAAATGGCATATCAATTTGCGACATCTGATATTTTTAAGACACTTATTTTGACGTCATTCAAGTCGGATTATAATAAATGTTTTGTGACTGGTTTGCCTCGTACAGATGGGATTTATAATGACTCAAATGATAAAAAAATAAGAGAATATTTTGGTTTTGATAATTATAAAAAAGTTGTTTTGTATTCTCCTACGTACAAGCAGGCAAAAAGAGCAAAAGTTAGGGATATAGAAACCGAATTTAGTAATATTTTTTATTTGAAAGATTATTTGCATGAGGATTTTTTAAAATATTTAGAACAAAATCAAATTTTGTTTATGGTTAAACCTCATCCGTTAGACGAAAAATTTTATAGAGAAAATGTTGATAAAATTTTTGTGCAAACTTCTAATGTTCGAGTAATATATAGTGATGAATTATTTGAACAAAATATTCAGATGTATGAGATGTTTAAACATTTTGATATGATGATTTCGGATTTTTCATCAATCGCACTTGATTATCTGATATTAAACAAACCGATTTTATATTTGAATAATCTTGATGGTGAATACCTGACTAATCGTGGTGCTATTTTAGAGGATAATTATAAAATGTTTATGCCAGGAGCGAGTGTTTATAATTATTCTGATTTAATAGCGGGTATTGAAGATTGTTTAGGTGTTGACAGTTATAAACATACACGAGAAAAACTTTTACCTTTAGTTCATAAGTATCCTGACAAGTTTGCTTCACAACGAATATTTGAATGTATGACAAAATTTTAAGCAAATAATAATTGTATAATTGACAACAAAAATATGTTATATTAATATAATTTTGAAAAAGGAAGCGAAACGTATGCAAAATAATACAATGATGATGCAAATGATGATGTTGATGCAAGGCAGTATGTCAGGCGGTCATTGTTGTGTAAAGCGAATGCGATAATAAGATATAAGCAACAAGTTGAGCCGCCTGATAGGGCGGTTTTTTAGTAGTTAAGACGAAATTTTTGATAACAATAAGGATTTTATAGTAAATGATTTCACAAGTAAGTAATAAAATTATTCAAAACAATAATGCTAATGTTAATTTAAAACGCAATGAAGATGTGACATTTGGGCATGTGAGTTCACGTTCTACCAAGTTTTTAGATTCTTTCGTAAAATCTCAAGAGAATTTATCTTCAACAAGATTTATTCAAGGAACATTAACAAATTGGTTTCCTAAAGCTGTTTTATCAAGAAGTTTTGTAGATTTTTCCGAATTCACATTTTTAGAATTGCTTGAATCCGGAATTTTTTATTTTGCGGCTCCATTTTTTGGGGAGCATTTGTTTAGAAACAAATTGTTTAAATCAGCTCAACCGAAAGAATTGAAAGATACTATTACAAAAAATCTTCCAAAAAGTCTTGAAGAAATTAAAAATTCTAATATGGATAAAGTTCTTAAAAATAGAATGATTACTTCAAAAGGTGGGGTTGTTTTGGCTTGTGCTGCGGTTCCTGCGTTAGAATATGCATTAGGATTTGCTAAAAATTTGTTTACTCTAAAAGTTTTTAAGGTAAGTAATTTTGATAATGTTGCGAATTTAAATAAAGATAAAACAGAAGATACAGCTCAGCAACAACGGGTAGAAAAACATTCAAAACAAGTCCTCGCTAAAATGGGTGCGTTGATAGTTGGTGGTGTTGTTGGAGGTTTAGCTCTTGCAAAAGGCGGGTATAAATCAGGTGCTGCAATTAAATTTTCAGAAGCATTGTTAGAACCCGGTGAACAAATTTCAAAATTGTTGCATAAAGTCGGAGTGAAGTCTGATAAAACTGATAAATTCTTAAAAGAATATATGAAATTAGATTTTGATAATAATAATGGTAAATTGGCGTTAAGTAAGGGACAATTAGCATTAACTTGTATTACCGGTTTATTTGGTTATTCAAGTGCTGCAAAAGATAGAGGTAAGTTAGACTTTTTAGAAGTTTGGACAAGGGTTCCATTGGTTGTGTTATATACAATTTTTGGTTCGGCATTGTTAGATGGTAGTTTTAAAAAATATTTAGCAAATAAGGGTAAATATCCAGAGTTGATTAAGCGTGATGCAAATGGTGTAATTGGTGCTGTGCCAAAGCGTAAGGAATTACCTCAGATTGCTGAAAAATTAGCGAAGACAAAGAACACTTTGAAGGAAGTCGAATTGGATAATTTAATTCGCCAAAAAGCTGTAATAACAGGTGTTCCGTACTTATTTAGTTTGATAGCGATGGGTTTTACTTTGAGTGCAGTTTCAAGGATTTGGACAAAATATAGATATGATCATGGGATGAAATCAGATGTTTCAGCTCAACAAAATCGCAATCAGCAAACTGAGAATTTTATCAAAATAAGTCCGGCATTTAATGGGTTTCATATTAGTAGTGCGCACAACAATTAATATATGAGTTACATTATCCTTGTATAGGATGGACTTTGTTAAAGGTTTCCTGCCTCGGATGGGGGTGTGCTTATTCCCTCTCTGGATGGACTCTGCCGAAATTCCCTCCCTGGATGGGGAGGGATAAAGGGTGGGGTGATGGAGGTTGGTGGGGTGACACAAATTTCTCCTCTCCTAGGGTGAGGGCAGGGTGAGGGGTTGATGTGAAAAGTCCTCCTAAGCTATGTTCAACTCAAATCACCCCTTCCGGCTACGCCACCTTCCCCATCCAGGGAAGGTAATTTCCTTATCACGCACGCAAACATAATCACCCCATCCTAATAACCATATCTCTCAGCAAAACAATATTTAATTGTTTTGCTTTGGCAGAGTCCATTCAGGGAAGGAACATTATATTTCCCATCCCTCGTTCCAATAAATTACATAGTGCTCCCGTCATTCACAAAACCCTTAAATTTTATAATTGAACGCGAATTAAGCTGTTAACTTCTGTTATTGCAGGGTCATTGTTGAATATATCAATAACTTTTTGCATATTTTTTTCTTTGCAAAGTTCTGTAATTACAGTAATTCTTGCGCTGCTATTTCCTTCAACTTCTTTTTGCATTATACTTGCCAAACTTATATTATTATCTTCGCAAGCTTTACCGATTCTGCCGATTACACCCATACTGTTATTTGCGGTAATCGAGATATAGTATTTGTTTTCGGTATCTGAAATGTCTATCATTTCAGCGTTTTCTTCGTGCGTGCATCTCATCATTGGTAAAATATAATCGGATTTATCAAGTTCTGAAACGATTGCAAAAATATCTCCGACAACCGAACTTGCTGTAGGAAATTCACCGGCGCCAGGTCCTGATAAAGTGATGTCTCCGACAGGATGACCTGAAAGGCTTACCGCATTTGTGACATAATCAATATGAGCTAACGTTTTTGATTTGCCGACTAGCATTGGATGAACTCTTACATCAGCTTTACCATCTTTGTTTAATTCTGCAGAGGCTATAAGTTTAATTTTATAACCCATTTCATTTGCTGTTTTCATATCTTCAGGTGAAACTTTAGTGATACCTTCGCGATAAACGTTTTCGATTTTAATTCTTTTACCAAAAGCAATTGTCGCAAGTGTTGTAATTTTGTAAGCAGCATCAAATCCTTCCACATCTCCTGTCGGGTCAGTTTCTGCGTATCCTAATTCCTGTGCTTCTTTTAACACTTGATTATATGATGCATTTTGAACATCCATTTTTGTTAGGATGTAATTTGTTGTGCCGTTTAATATGGCTTTAATTTTGTTAATTTTATTTCCCGCCAAAATTGTTTTAATCGGCATGATAAGTGGAATTCCACCGGCAATTGCAGCTTCATAAAGAACAACTTTATTATGTTCTTCCGCGAAATTGAACAATTCTTCTCCGTATTTTGCCAAAAGTTCTTTATTTGCAGTGACTATATGTTTGTCGTTTTTAATAGCTGTTTTTATTAAGTCAAATGCAGGTTCAACTCCCCCGACAAGTTCTGCTACAATTTGAATTTCAGGGTCATTAACGACTTCGTATGGATTATCCGTGATAATCTTTTCGTCTAAACCTTCAATATTACGCTTTTTATTTTTGTTGCGAACTGCGATTTTTACAATCTCTACGTTATTAAAGCTTTGTAATGTTTTGAAAACTCCGCTGCCTACGGTTCCTAAACCAATTAATCCTATTTTTATTTTCTTGTTTTCCATAGGTTTAAGTATAACATAATTTTATGTTTGTGTGAAATATGTTAACTTATTTACGTTTATTAACATGTAGCTTGCAAAAATTGATTTTTGGGGTATTATAAGGGTACTGGATTAAAATAACTAGCTAGAAAAGGAAATAAAATCATGGCAAAACATTGTGAAATTTGTGGAAAAGCTCCAATTAAAGCGGCAAAATTGACTTTCTCTCATAAACAAATTGTTCATACTCAAGAACCTAACTTGCAATCAGTAAAAGCTGTTGTAAATGGTGCTACAAAAAGAATTAGAGTATGTACTTCTTGTTTAAAAGCAGGAAAAGTTCAAAAAGCTATATAATTGCTTTTCGACATAGGATTTAAAAAAGGACCTTTCGAGGTCCTTTTTTTATGCAAAAAATTTCATAAATTTTGTGTAATATTTCTTTAAGTTTCATGAAAATCGTTTGTTTATTTTTTATAAATGTAATAGAATAATGTTGGGAATGTTTTTAAGGGATAGGAAAGTAATGATAAAAGAAAGAATTAATGAGAGAACTTTAACACCACAAGAAGTGAGAACTATTTTAAAAGCAGATAATAAGGAAATCGTTGATTTATGTAAAAAAGCGTCAATCAGACCTAGAAAAAATGCAAAAGGTCATACGTATTTTTCTTATGATGAAGTGAAAAATTTGAGAAAAATTCAGGCACAAATTAATAGTGCTGTATCTGCACCTGTTGCAGTTAGCTCATCAGTTGCTTTGAGCAGTTCATCTTCAAATAGTGTTGCTGCTGTTCAAACTATTTTAACTACGTTACAAGATTTAGAGACAAAATTGAGTAATAAAATAGCTTCAGTTATTGATGAAAAGCTTGAAGGTATGGACGATGTTGTAGTTGAATTGATTCGTTGTAAGACTGATAATGAAACTTTAAAGCAAAAAATCGTTGACTTGAACAAAGAAGTATACCAATTGAAAAACGAATTGAATAGCTATAAATCAGTTGGTTTAGGATTTTACAAGAAAAAAGAAGTATATATTTGGGAATAAGAGGGTAAAAATATGGCGGCGAAAGATTCACCGGTTGCAAATGTTGGCGAAGATAGAAGTAAAGCGCTAAAGCTTGCTATTGAAAAAATTGAAAAAGATTTTGGTAAAGGCTCAATTATGAAACTTGGTGACAAGGCTACCGTTAATGTAGATGCTATCCCGACCGGTGCATTATCATTAGATGTTGCGCTTGGCATTGGCGGAGTTCCTCGTGGTCGTATTATTGAGATTTATGGCCCTGAGTCTTCAGGTAAAACGACCTTAGCTCAGCATATTGTTGCAGAATGTCAAAAAAAAGGTGGTATCGCTGCTTATGTTGATGCAGAACACGCTTTAGATCCTGAATATGCAAGAAATTTAGGAGTTCAGGTAGATGATTTGTTGATATCGCAACCTGATACAGGTGAACAAGCACTTGATATTACAGAAGAACTTGTTAGATCCGGTGCTGTTGATATTATTGTTGTGGATTCAGTTGCGGCCCTTGTTCCAAAAGCTGAAATTGACGGCTCTATGGAAGATCAACAAATGGGTATGCAAGCTCGTTTGATGTCAAAAGCTTTGAGAAAACTAACCGGTGTAATTAGTAAAACTAATACAACAGTAATTTTTATTAACCAATTGAGAATGAAAATAGGGGTTATGTATGGCAACCCTGAAACCACAACAGGCGGAAATGCTTTAAAATATTATGCATCAGTTCGTATGGAAATCAAGCGTACCGAAGGTGTAAAAGGCGAAGATGGTGATGTAGGTAACCATGTTCGTGTAAGAGTTTTGAAAAACAAGGTTGCTCCTCCATTTAGAACTGCAGAATTCGATATTATTTTTGGTAAGGGTATTTCTGTTGTGGGTAATATTTTAGATGTTGCCGTAAACCTTGATGTCGTTAAAAAAGCCGGTGCTTGGTTTAGCTACAATGAGGAAAAGCTTGGTCAAGGTAGAGAAAAAGCTAAAGAATTTTTGGAACAAAATCCTGAGTTATTAGCTGAAATCGAAACACTTGTGAGACAAAAATTGGCAGAAGGTTAAGTTTTAAATAAAAGGTTTTTAGTGTAAAAAGGGTCTGTAAAAGGACTCTTTTTTGCTTAGGTTTTAAGTGCTTCTACACTCTCAAGGGGTTCAGAATGACTTGATTGAAATGAGATTCATTGAGTAAAAGCCCTCAGAATGACGGGAACATCATGTAATTTTCGAGGATGAGGGATGGGAGCATTCGTGTCACCCCATCCTAACCTTCCAACACTCGGCTGCGCCTCGGTATACAAGTTCACAAGGCTCGTACCTCGCCTGTTCATTTTGCACCATCCAGGGAGGGAATTTCGGCAGAGTCCATCCGGGGCAGGGAGTTTTCCACATCACCCACTTAAAAATCATTTGCGAAACCCTCAAAATATCTCAATTGTAACAAAATGTAAACGCGTATTTTAAACAGCTTCAAATCCAGTTATAATGCCCTATATGATATGATATGATATGATGTGGTGGGGTGGGGTAGTTTGTATTGCAAAATTCTGTTTAATCTTACATAATAAGTTTAGAAGTTATAAAACGTGAGGTTGGAATTTTGTCATTGTTTAAAAAGTTAGCATTTACAATGGTTGAGGTTTTGATAGTTCTTGGTGTAATTGGAATAGTTGCGGCGATAACTCTTCCAAATCTTATAACTAATATCGAAAAACAAAAAAATTTATCAATATTAAAAAAAGCTTATGCTGAAATCAGTAACCATTTAAAAATGTTTGATTATGAATATGGGTGTGATGGGGATCTTAGACAGTGTGCACCAGGGCATTTTTCTTTTGTTGATAAGTTTGTGCATTATTTATATACAAAACAACATTTTGGAACTCCTATTCAAAAGCGTTCTACGTGGTATTTGACAACTTCTACAAGTGGTATTACTGGTGGTTCTCATCCGGGTAATGCAGATCCAAATTATGCTAGTGCTAAAAACACTTCTGGGGGACGTAGTTATTTGTTGTCGTCAAGGGGTGGCGAGTATTACATTTATATTGGACCATACATGTATGATAATTTGTATTCTATAAATGTCAAAAAGTATGGATATTTTAGAGCAAGAATTTTTATTTATACTAATCCAAAACACATTTCAATATGTAACAGTATATGCAATGATGCTGATCGTCGTAGGGCAAGAGTTAAAGACGGTTTAGAAATGTTTGAACTATATATAACTGATACAGAAAGAATAATACCTCATGGGTTTTCTGAGTGCGGAAATAATTATTACTGCAAGTCTTTAACTTCTAATAATTGTTCTTCTAAAACAAAAAATTATACAGCTTGTTTGCAAAAAATCATTCAAGATGGTTGGAAGATTAATTATTAATTACTGTCCCTTAGTTATCTGTTAATTGGTTTTAAATTTACATAATTAAATTGTTATGTGTTCTTAAAATGTAACTATTTCTTAAACTTTAATGTTAATTACTAGCAAGTTTATTTATGTTTTGGTTTAAAATAAAAGTAAGAGGTTAAGGAGGTCAGAGTGCGAGTTAATTCTATTACTAATTATAATTTGGACACAATAAAAAGTTCTGTAAAAAATAATAAGATTAATAATAACATCCAAAAAGATATAACATTTACGGCTGATGATAAAAATGCAAGTAAAGCATTGAGAAATACTATAATTGGTTGTATGTTATTACCAGTTGCAGGTGGTGTTGTTACCGGTTGTGATGATTATGTTGATGCTTATGCACATGTTGAGATTACAGGGGATTCAATACCTTCACATAAAAAAGATTCGGCCAGTATTTGGCGTGAAACTTTTGCCAGACCTATTCCGTTAGATTCAATATATAATAATTTCGATAATTGGGCATTTGGTGATGGTGATAAAAATGATCCAAAATCAAATAGAAATATTATCCATTATGAAGGAACACGTGAGTGGGAATATATGACTCGTGAAGTAGGTGATATTAATTTAACAGATTTCCCTAATAATAAAAATGTTTTGGTATATGATACTGAAATTTTTGATTGGAAAGGTAATCACGAATCGTATGGCAAACAAATCATTAAAATTCCGCAAACTTCATTTACTTTAACAACTAAAGATGGCAAAACATTGTATTCTCCAAAAGGTTTTTTTGTGGAACATTGGGAAAATGATTTGGATGAAAAAGGTGCATCATTAAATAATCATACAAAAATATCCAGTGCATTTTGCCAAACAAATGGTAAGGTGTTAAATGTTGCTAAATTAGGTGAAGGAAATAATTATATTCAAACCGGTTCTGTGGAACAAGGTTATTTGGGAGATAATTCGATTTTGTTGAATAATTTAATCGGTGTTAATCCAACAGATGATCATTATACAGGTGTTGATATTAAAACTGTTAATGATTCTACATTAAGGGAGATTTATGTAGATCAAATGATGAAAAAGTTTTAATAATTTAAATCTTTAAAAATTATAAAAAAGACCTCAAATTTTGGGGTCTTTTTTTATTTGTAATTATTTAGTTCAGGTTCAATAATATTTAAAATATATTCAAGTCGATTTTTGTCGTAAGTGTGCCACCAACCAATTAGGGTTTCAAAAGCGGTTGCTTGACGATATTCAGTTTGGATATTGCGTCTGCCAACAGGAATCGGTAAATTTCTTGCTCGTCTTATGATTTCAATCTCTTCTTGGGTTAAGTTTGGCTCCAAAAAATGTAAAAGTTCACTTTGAGTATGTGTTTTTACCAAATTTGTAGTCGTAAGATGCAATTTTTTTGCATTGTTTGTTATGAGTATGGTTTTTTGCCTTATGTGAAGTTCCCATATAGCATCACCTAAATATGCAAGATTTCTAAGATTGATATTTTCCATAAATTGATTTTACTACAAATGTGTGTAATTGAAAATTTTAATTTATGGTGACAAAATTATTTCTTATACAGGAGTTTTATGAAAAATTTTGTTATAATATTGATGGTTTATTTTGTAATATTTGCCAATCCAATTGCTTGGGCAAATACTTGTGATTGTTCACTTATAACTCATAAAGATTATGTTTTGAAATATTATAATTACTTGTGTATAGAATCCAGAAATCGTGCTGTAATTTATAATGCTTTAAATCTATCGGAGATACAAATAAATTTTTGGGATAACATTGCGCAAAAATATTTTCCTGTTTATCAAAATCATTTTAAAACTTTATTATTTGAGGCAAAGAAGTTAGATTCATTAGAAAAATCTAATGTTTCGAGGTGGGATATTTATTGTCAAAAGAGGGTTTTAGATAGATATTATAAAATATTATCATCGCTTTATAAACAGGAAAACAATGAGTTTTTAAAATGTCTTACAAAAGAACAATGTAAAAAATATAAAGAAATAAAAAAGTTAGAGTATCATGATTTGAAAATGTCTTGCAAATTAAAAGATTATTATAAATCGAATCCAAAAATGAAAGCGTTTGGTGATATAAAAACTTTTATTGGGAAAATTGGGTCTATAGAATAAGTTTTTTATAGGATGATTTTTTATTATATATAATTATAATTTAAGTATGAAAAAGTTTAAACTTTTATATTTAGTATTAGCTTTGTTTGTATTTACGACTTTTGTTAATGTTCAGGCAAAAGAACGTCCGGATAGTTTTGACGGACGTGGTTATGTTGGTACTTTGCCGGATTTGACGCGAACTTATGAGGCTACAAAAGAACAGAAAGTATCTCCGGAGATGAAGCCGGTTAAAGATTTTCATTCTGCTAATGAAATAAAACCCGCACCGACTGATGATCCGACTTTTGTTAATATAATATTGAAATCGGAAAAAACTTCTCAATATGTTAATGATTTATATGAATTTATCCCTTTGTTAGAAAATATATATGATTTAATCGAAGATGAGTCAAATGTACAAATTTTTAATGCAAAAGTTTATTATTTCAATAAAAGTGCAGAATATTTTAGAGATAAATATGAGAATAAACCTGAAGCGCAATTTGTTTCGTACAAGCGGTTGTTAGAATTGAGTATGCATGCAAAATCTATAGCACTTTTGCGTAGCGAAGCAAAAAAATATAATCCATATTTAGCTTATGGTAGTGCAGGATATGCTTATAATCCAAATAATATTTCACAGCAGTTAGAATATTTGAAAACAGAAATTCAACAAACAATTTTAATCTTAAAAGAATCTAATTAATTGATTTGCCTTAAACTTTTTTTTAGATTAAAATTAGTTTATGTTAAAAGGTTGTTTAAATTATTTAAAAGAGAACATTTGGGATAGACAGGAGCTTTTACCTGTTAGGAATTTTGTTAAAAAACAGATTGATACCGCGATTTATAAATATAATAATATGAAAATTTTGGACAAATATATTTTGCGCCAAGTTATTGAGATGTTTTTAATGGGGGTATTTGTTTTTTCAACGATAATTTTTGCCTCAGATGTGTTTACAACCTTAATTAAGCAGATTGCAAAATTTGGTATTCCGTTTAAAGTAGCATTTATTATGATATTGTTGAACATTCCGTCAGTTGTTGTTTTAACGATTCCGATGGGTGTTTTGTTGTCTACAGTAATGACATTGAATAAATTGAGTTTATCTTCAGAAATTACAGTAATGCGTGCTTGTGGTATCGGTTTAAATAGAATTGCCAAGCCTATTTTTGCGTTTGCTATTGTGATGTCTTTGTCCAGTTTTATAATCAATGAGAGTGTTGTTCCTGTAATGACAAAACAGTCAAAAGATTTAGCATTATGGGCTTTAGGACAAAAAAATATTCCTGATGGGAAACAAAATTTTATATTTAAAGAATTAAATGAACGTGGAGCTTTAAAACGATTATTTTATGTCGGTTATTGCGATAAAAAAACTTTGCACAACATAACGGTTTTAGATAATTCGAAAGATGATACAATACAGATTTTACAAGCTCGTGATGGCAAAACTTCGCCTGATGGTTGGCATTTTAAACGTGGAGCGGTTTATACTATAGGTAATGATTTGAACACTTCTTTGTTTGAAGAATTGGATGTAAAATTCGGGTTGGATTTATCCAAAGAGTTGAATAAAAATGCGGCAAAAGAAAAGAATTTTTATCAATTAGCGAAACATTTGATTACGTCCAAAGATTTGCAGCCAAGAGATAGACAAATTTTTACAATAGAATTGTTTGATAAAATCGCGTTACCATTGACAACAATAGTGTTTGTTTTGGTGGGTGTACCGTTAGCTATTACACCACCTAGAGTCCGTTATAATCGTGGTTTCTTATTTAGTATTTTGATAATTTTTGCATATTATGTTGTTAGGGCCCTTGCAATCTCATTTGGTGAAGCCGGTTCATTGGCGCCATTTTTCGCAGCATGGTTGCCTAATATTGTGTTAACGGTTTGGGGTTCTTGGTTGTATTATAAAAAAGTTTATACGATTTCGTGATTTGCGCTATTTGATAAGTTTGCGATGTGAATAATAAACACATTTAGGTAGGTATCAAGTGATAAGGTTTGAGTCTCAAAATTTATATGGAGGGAATTTATAAAATTCTTCTGGTTGTAATTTCCAAAGTTCAAGTATTTTTATTAACATTTTATTACTTATAAAACGTTCGCAACGCTCAATATGCCCAATATATTTCAAATTTTTGCCAAGCATAGTAGATAAATCCTCTTGGGATAAACCATATTTTTCCTGTAAAAGCGGATTTGAGCTCCTATATTTTTGTAGAAGTATTTTTCAAAACTTGACATATGATAATTATATATGTATACTTATAAAGCACCACTGCTATATAAGCACTATATTTGTTTAACAAATGATATTTATTAAAAAATTAAAGGGGGACTTTGTGGTCTCCCCCCTTAGTTTTTTGCCGTTTTATAATTCTATGAATTTTACTTAATTAAATATTAGCCAATTTTTTATAGAAATCATTAGCTTGTTCAAATCTATAAGCAAAATTTAATAATTTGGTTTCTTGAAGCTGAGGTGCCAAAATTTGTAAACCGATTGGCATACCTGTTGAATCAAAGCCTGCCGGAACACTGATACCAGGAAGTCCTGCCAAGTTGCAGCTAATTGTCGCAATATCTGTTAAGTACATTGCTAATGGATCAGATGTTTTTGCACCCATTTCAAATGCTGTGTTAGGGCAAGTTGGTGAAATCAATACATCAACTTGTTTGAATGCTTCTTCAAATTCCTGAGTAACTAATGCTCTCATTTGTTGAGCTTTTTTATAGTATGCATCATAGTAACCTGATGATAATGCGTAAGTACCAAGCATTATACGACGTTTAACTTCCGGACCAAAACCTTCCGCTCTTGATTTAGTGTACATTTCCATTAAGTTTTCAGGGTTTGCGGTTCTATAACCGTATCTTACACCGTCAAATCTTGCCAAGTTTGATGAGCATTCTGCCGTTGCTAAAATGTAGTAAATTCCGATTGAGTATTTCAATTTGTCTAATGAAATTTCAACAATTTCGCAACCTAATTTTTTATAAGTTTCGATAGCGTTTTCTAAGGCTTTTTGAACATCTGGTGCTAAACCATCGCCCATAAGTTCTTTAATTACACCGACTTTTTTACCTGTTAAATCGCCGTTTAAACTGTCTGCGTAGTGTTCTACAGGTAAGTTTAATGATGTTGAATCTTTTGCATCGTATCCTGAAATAACTTCTAATAAATTAGCTGCATCTTCAACTGTTCTTGCAAATGGGCCGATTTGATCTAATGATGATGCAAATGCGATTAAACCATAACGAGAAACTCTGCCGTAAGTAGGTTTCATCCCAACAATACCGCAAAAACTTGCAGGTAAACGGATTGAACCACCCGTGTCAGAACCAAGTGCTAATGTAGCTTCACAAGCAGATACACTTGCTGCTGAACCGCCTGAAGAACCTCCCGGAACTTTGTTTAAATCCCAAGGGTTATGAACTTTGCCAAATGCAGAGTTTTCATTTGAAGAACCCATTGCAAATTCGTCTAGGTTTGCTTTACCAACGATTGGAACCAAATTACCTAATAATTTTTCGGTAACTGTTGCATTGTATGGAGAAACAAAGTTTTCCAATATTTTACTTGATGCGGTGGTTTTTGAACCGATTAAATTCATATTATCTTTTAGAGCAAGTGGAATACCTGCTAATAATGGTAACTCTTCACCTTTTGCAATTTTTTCATCAACTTTTTTTGCAGTTTCCAGTGCAGTTTCTTTTGTTAACGAATTAAATGCTCCTAATTTTTCATCAATTGTATTGATTCTGTCAAATGCTGCAGTTGTAAGTTCTACTGCTGAAATTTCTTTATTTTTTAAAGCTTTGCTTTGTTCTGTTGCGGATTTTTTTAATAGCTCGTTCATAATTTCTCCTTAAAAGCTAATTCTCATTTAGATTGTAAGACAAACATGTGTTACAATCAAGAAATATTACAATCTATAACTAGCAAAAAAAATTTTTTTCGGGTTTAATGTATCTGGTGTTATATGTAATTCGGGGGTGAATTAAATTATTTATGGATAATAAGATTAGTCAAAGGATTGAAAGTTCTGCGTGTCTTGTTGGTGGGTATTTGCTAAATCATAGATTGCAAAATTCAATATATGTCGCATCTACTAAGGCGCGTAAACCTTTATTTGTTGCAAATAGAATACCGGATGAAGTTAGACGTGATTGTGAAAATGCTTTTTTATCTATAATTAAAGACCATGATCTAAATACCGATAAACTAAATGTTTATGATGCCGGAAATGAAGCTGAGTTTAAAATTCAAGTAGATAAATATAAACAGGAATTAAGTAATACCTTTGATAAAAAATTTAAAAATTCTGATTTGTTTGATAAATTTCGTCTATCTTATTTAAAGAGACGGAGTCTTAATGCTGTTGATAAGGTGCAAAAGAAAATTTCGGAAGGTAAAAATGCTTTTTATTGCCACAATAGACCTAATACCCCTTTTATTGCAATTAATTCAAAGAAATTTATAACTGCTATTTTTCACGAGTATGGACATTTTTTGGATTATAAAAATAATCCGTATTTGATTGCTTATAAAGATGCATCAAGGGCTTGTAAAAAATTGTTTGTACCTATAATTGGTATTAATGCAATGCTTACGCCTGAATTGAAGAAAAATAAAAAAGATGAGTCTCAACGTATTTCAGATAATGTGGGTCCTATAAGAAGATTTTGTAAAAAATATTGTGGTTTATTAGCCGGTGGAATTATGGTTCCGTTTGCAATTGAGGAATTTAATGCGAGTATTTTAGGTCAAAAGCTGGCAAATAAATATTTAAAAACAGATTTAGCAAAGAAATATGTAACTAAAACGCATTGGCATTCGGCTCTTAGCTATGCTACATTACCTATTGCTGTCGGTCTTGCAATGCATATTACAAACAAATTCCGCGACAAAGTTGTGCAACCTGATAATATCTAATTTATTTTCCCATAGATTTTGAGATTTTTGAATGAATGAGGTTTGCTTGGTTGAGATATTCGGTCAGTTTTTCATAATTCTGGATTTTTTCGCCATAAGGAACATTCATTTCAACAAGTTCATCTACATTTTTACTTATTTCAGAAAGCTGTTCTAAAGAATCAGATAAAGTCACGACTGAATTGACTTTTTTAGATAATTTTGCCAAAATTTCACGTGAGATAAATGTTTGTATTTTATATAATATAGGAATTTTATTTTTGAGGGTATTGTTGTGCTGGCTTTTTTTCTTTTCACTGACAACGGTTCCTCCATAAATTTGTTGTTTACGTAGCGTATCTAATTCTTGTAGAATTCTTTGTTTTTTTGCTTTAAGACCAAATGCTTCGTTTTGGGTTCCGTAATTATCCGCGACTTTAATTTTTGCATCTAAATCTTTTAATATTGTTTCTTTGTCTTTGATACGATATTCAATACTTAATTCATCAGTGTTTTCGTTTTCAAAATTGGTTTGATTTAGGATAGTAGAATCGTAACCGTTAAGCCGTTTTACCGGATTAGTTATGAGTTTTTCGGATTTAGGGGCAGTAATGTTTTCGGGGTTAAAATTTGCACTAAAAGGATTAGCGCCGGAGATATTTGGTTTTTGCGCAAAGATATTGTTATTGATATTTTTGTTTTTACTACCATCCATAACCATATTTTAATCCATAAAATATTTTTTTTTGACCATTAAAAGTATGATTTTTGCACCGGTGTAAGTGCAAAAATCATATAATTATTTAAGTTTGGCAATATTATAAAGTATAAATATTTCCGTTATTTCTTGTTTCAAGTCCGATTCTTTTGCAGAACGGCATATCTGTAGCTTCTGCGAATTCCAATACAGCTTTTGCTTTAGGTCCTAACATTTTTTTAACTGAATTTACCAGTTCTTTTGCGATATGTTTTTTATCACGAGTTCTTGTATTTTGTGCGTATGCGTATTTAGGATTTGTTGCGATTCTATAAATATCAACAGCGCCTTTTTTTCTAATGCCTGCCACATCAATCATACCCAAGATTTTGTCTGCTTCAAGTTTTTCAAGATTATTTGTTTGGGTTGTTAGAACGTAAATATTAGCTTCACCTTTGGATAATTCAGCAACTCGATTAAATTCACCTGAAAGGTTTTGGCCTTCCCATAATTGTTCAACTTCTTGTAATGTTTTTACATCGGCTGCATTTTTTCTTGTATCAACTTTTACAAAATTAACATCTTGGTTTTTCCAATATTTCCCTACTTTTGTTTTGATTGTTGTAGGAAAGATATATTTCCCTTCAAACGCTGTGTTGTTAGTTGTGTTTAAATACATAATCAAATTCCTTCACATTAACACTACTACTTATTTCATTTAAAACAATTTAAATATAAAAATTGATAAGATATTATAATTCACTTAATAATAGTTTACAAAATTTTAGCAAAAAATATTTTTACGTGTTTTCATACTAAAAAGGAGAAAATATGATAGATAAAGTTTCATTCGGTTCGACATATAGGATACCTATTACTCAGGCTGGAGTTAATTCAGCAAAAAAAGCAAAATTAAAAGAACTTGTAGAATCTTATCCTAACGGACTTTGCGGTAAAAGCAAAACAGGTCATGCAAGAGTTTCCATTGCTAATAGTGAAGATGCTAATTTTATTCAAAAATTAAAAAGAATCGGTTATAAAGTTTACCAAAAATTTGAAGGTGAAAATATTGATAAAGAAGAAATCGACAGACATATAAAAAATCTTTTAGATAACAGAGATTTCTCTCAAAAAGGTAAAAGCCCAAAAAGAATGTCAACAGCACTAAAAAACAAACGTGACTTTGACAGAAACTTCACTCCAAAAACTCAAGAAGATAAATTTGAAAATTTTGTAGAAGAAATTGTTGCAATTCCTGAAGAAGCTTCTGTACCTAAAAAAATTGAACTACCAAACAGAAACAATGAACCAAAAGTTAAATACCACGACCCGTTTGCGGAAACAGATCGACCAAAAAGGAACACTGAGCCAAAACTTCGCAAACCGCGCTTATACTATGAGCCAGATGAAGCGAAAAGAGCTGCCATAAGACTGACAGAAGATTACAAAAAAACTGTCGAGGAAGATGGTGTAGAATTTGCAGAAGCAGTTTTCTTCGGTATTATCAAAGATTAAATGAACAAATGTAATATGGGAAAATTAAAATCGGGTTCAAAATTTTGAACCCGATTTAACTTATTCATGTAATACAACTTTTCCGGTTTGTATAGTCTCTTGCACATTTATCACACGCTGATTAGAACTACCAACCCAATGTAAATTGTTATCGTTTAATTCTTTTACATATCTGCCATCTGCTAAAACATCAAAATATTTTATACCTTCTTCGTCTTTAACATCTTCCCATAAAAATCCTGTATAAGACCAAACCGTTTTATCAGGGTGTAGTTGTTTGCATTTTTCTGCTAATCTAAATACTTCGGATCTATTAAATGGATGTAAAGGGTCTCCACCGCTAAATGTTATTCCTGAGCAATGAGGTTTTGCTAATGCTTCGAACAACTCTTCTTCCGCAGCTTCATCAAAAGGTAAACCACCTGCCAAATCCCATGTAATTGGATTTTGACAATCTTCACAGTGATGTGTGCATCCTGATACCCACAATACGACTCTTAAACCATCGCCGTTAAGCATATCATCTTTTGTTATATCATGGTAATTCATTACATACTCACCCTATCTTTAATTTCTTCCATTTTCGCTTCATTTAGACGAGTATCGCCATTTACTCGAGAATATGAAAGGTATCCGTTCATACGATCTATTTTTGTAAGATTTTTACTACCACATTTTGGACAAGTATCCATAGATAATTCTTGGTGACCGCAATCATCACAATATGCTAGTGATAAATTCACACCTTCATAAAAACCTTTTTCCATAGCACGTTTCAATAATGTTTTTACTGCCTCTTTGTTATATGAAATCGGGTATTTAACGTATTGAATTTTCCCTCCGTTAAACAAGTTCCAGAATCTGTTTTCTAAGTCTTGTTTTTTTATTGGAGATATGTTTTCGCCAACGTGGCAGTGGAAACTGTTTGAAACATATCCTCTGTCAGATACTTTATCTTTAATACCATATTTTTTTCTGAATTGTTGAACTTGTAAACCGCATAAGTTTTCTGCCGGAGTTCCGTATATTGCATAAAGGTGACCGTCTTCTTCTTTAAATTGGTTTACTTTATTATTGATATATTCCATAACTTCAACCGCAAATTCACCATCTTCAACTAATGATTTGCCGTTGTAAAGTTCTTGTAATTCGTTCAATGCTGTAATACCAAATGACGCAGTTGCAGCTTTTAATAAAGGTTTAATTTTATCAGAAGGTTTTAAATGGCCGCCATAGAAACCGCCTTCGCAATATGCTAGAGGGTTTACTGACGCTTTCATTTCACCTAAATATTCATAAGTTCTTATGTGGATATTTCTGATTAAACCTAGATAATAATCAAGAACTTCGTAAAAGTCTTTACTTTCTTGTCTGGATTTAGCAAGAATCATCGGTAAGTGTAGTGATACTGCACCGATGTTAAATCTGCCGACAAATACAGGAACATCATTTTCATCAGCAGGCTTCATTCCGCCTCTTTCAAACCAAGGTGAAAGAAAAGCTCTGCAACCCATAGGGGAGATGACTTTTTTGTATTGCTTGTACATGCTTGCTACATATCCATCACCGGTTAATGACAACCAATCTGGATACATTGTTTTTCTGGAACATTCAACACCTGCTTCAAATAAGTCTTCAAGTTCTTTACCTTTTCCGTGTAAGTTTTCATCGTATAAGAATACAATTTTAGGGAATAATACCGGTTTTTTATTTTCTTTTTTACCTTGACCTTTAGCGTGAATTTTTAACATTGTCATTGATGCCATTTTTTCAAATTCACCGGTACCCAAACCAATCGTCATTGTAATAAATGGATAATCCCCACGAGATGAAGCAACAGTATTGAACTTGTATTCCCAACCTTGGAAACCTTGTTCAAAGTCATTCAAGACATCTTTCATAGCTTCTTGTCTTGCTTGTTCAAAGGTTAATCCCATACAAATGTATCTGTCATATTGCTTTTTGTATGATTTTTCTGCATAAGGAGCTAAAATTTTATCAACTTCTGGAACAGTAAAACCACCGTACTGTTGACTTGCTGCAGCCATAACAATATCACCAATTACATCAAAGGCTACATCTAATGTTTTTGGTTCATTGTACCAAAGGTTACCCATTTCAAAGCCACCTTTTAATACTTCTGCAACATTGAATAAGCAGCAGTTCATAGTATCACGACGAGCTGACATGTCATGTATATATATATAACCTTCTCTGATAGCTTGTAAGTCATCTACTGTTAAGAAGAATTTTTTATATAATTCTTTGTTTAATTGGTTAAAAATCAATGAACGTTTTGTTGAAACTAATGCTGAATCTGAGTTAGAATTTTCTTTGTCACCGATGTACATGATTTTTTGGCTTTCTTGGTAAACTTTATCAAGCATAGCAACAAAATCAGTTTTGTAGTTTCTATAATTTCTGTAACTTTGAGCAACTCTTGGGTTAATACTTTCCAATGCACTTTCTACAATATTATGAATTTCCCAGATAGTGATTTCATCTTTGTGTAGATCATTTACATTCTTATTAACATAATCGCAAATTCTTTTTAAATCATCCTCGTTAAAATTAATCATCATACGAGTTGCAGATTTTTTAACGGCTTCAATAACTTTTTGTACGTTAAATTCTTCTTTTGTGCCGTCTTTTTTAACAATACAAACTTTGTCAAAAAGTTTTGATGCACTTTCTACAATTTGTTTTGTAAACATTACATTTGATTCGTGCACACGTCTGATTGCGTCTGTAACATGTGCCGATGATATTCCGACTATATTTTTTTTCTCATCCTTATTAACCGCATTTTGCATATTCTTAAAAATCTCCTCAGTCTATAGATTTTGGGGCATGCTTATCGGGAATTACTGTGAAATCCTTTTTTAGCCTGCCTTTTTGCTATTTTTGATACAAACTAACCCTATAAATTATTATTCTATAATGATATCATGAAACAATAAAAATTTTAAGTGTAATTTTAAAAATTTAAATCTTTTTGCCGATGTTTTTTGTAATAAAAATAAACAATTTTCCTAAAACTCAAGTTTGATGTAGTTTATACTTGCATTAAGTAATATCTCAAAATATTAATTCATAATAAGTTTAATTAACATTTGTAAATTTTACACTTATTTGATGTTTAATATATTACTCTCGTTCTTAGTATGGATTCTAATTTCCTTCCATGGATAGGGAAGGTTAGGATGGGGTGACATCATTGTTTCCTGCCCCGGATTGGGAAGGTGGCGAAGCCGGAAGGGGTGAAAAAAGATACGCATTTTATCTCGCATCACCCCACCCCTACCCCCTCCCCATCCAGGGAGGGGAGCTTTGGGCAGAGTCCATCCAGGGAGGGGAATTTATCATGAAAACATTGGTTTGAGAAAATTTCACTATTGCCATAATATTTACCCCCTGATATAATAAAAGAAGAATAAGAATACGGAGGGTTGAGAATGGTGAAACGCAGATATAGCAACATTTTAGGGGGGGGGGGTAACCTCTAATAGCTTTATGGTAAGGCTTTTGACTACTCTCCAATGTGATAAATTTTATGAGATTCTTCGGGCTAAAGCCCTCAGAATGACGAGGGATGAACGAGGCGGGAAGATGTCCAATGTTTACCCCCGCGGTGACAGGAGAGGGTTTGATAATTATTTTATGAAAAAAGCTGCTTTTACACTGGTCGAAGTATTAATCGTAATCGGCGTTATCGGTATAGTTGCTGCGATGACGTTGCCGAATATGTATACTAATTTTAAAAAACGTCAGACGGTTACCGGATTACAAGTAGCTTATAGTATGTTTTCTCAAGCTATAAAGCAGTCTGTTGCAGAAAATGGTGAAGTTGGTACATGGGATTTTTCAGTAGAGAAAAATGTTCCTGAAAAATATATAGTTCCATATCTTGCAGGAACGACAAAATTAAAAACCGGATATAACATGAGAACTTTATATCAGCATGGGCAGACAGGATATACTTATTCAGATTGGTCGTGGAATATAAATACTCGTCCATTGTATTCAACGCCAAAAGGTATGGTTTTTAATTATGCTAACGCCAATGACGGTTATCCTACTCTTGTTGTTGATGTGAATGGGGTCAAAAGTCCTAATATTATGGGGATTGATGGTTTTACTTTGTGGATAGATAAAGAGAGTTCCACATTAGTTTTGGCAGGTTCTAAGTGCTCTAGAAATTCAATATTACTGAAAGGTGGGAATTGTAAGTACACTACTACGCGTCATTGTGTTAGGGATTCACATTGGCAATATTATCGAGGTGGATATTGTGGTGCTGTTATTCAAAAAGACGGATGGAAAATCTCTGATGATTATCCTTGGGGCAATGGTGGTTTAACTCCTGTTGAGAAATAATTGCGTAAAAATATCACGTTATTAATTTATTGTTACAAATCTAAACAAACATGCAAAATCACGGTTGACAGTGTGTTTTGTTTGTTTTAGTATGAGTATACTGAAGTATAGTGTGTAAAATATCCGAAATATTTTATAAATAGCGACTTCAGAGGCCGTAAAAGGGTGCTGGTAAGTATCAGATGAATTAAAGGTCAAATTTTTTAATTGAAATGATGTCCCAAAACTCAAAATCGGCAAGTAGTACATAGAAAAAAGAAAAAGGAATGCAAATGGCAAACAGCACAAAGAAAAACAGAATCAGAGTTTGTTTGAAAGCTTACGATCACAAACTAATTGATGTATCAGCTGACAAAATTGTAGAAGCAGCAAAAAGAACAGACGCTAAAGTTGCAGGCCCTATTCCTTTACCTACAAAAAGACGTATTTATTGTGTATTGCGTTCACCACACGTAGATAAAAAATCTCGTGAACACTTCGAAATGAGAACACACAAACGCATTATCGATATTTACGAATCAACTCAACAGACAACTGAAGAGTTAAGTAGATTAGATTTACCAGCTGGTGTAGATATCGAAATTAAATTATAATTTTGATCTCACCCCACATTGAAAATTGAATAAGCATTATGCATAAATAATGTGATCTACTACCCGCACAGTGTTTCAAGACATTGAGGAAAGCGGAGGGAGGTGAAAGTCCTCCAAAGAGGTAAAAGAACAGCAAGCAAAAGTAGCGCTCGCAAGAGAAAATGCAAACCTGAAACGGGGCGGAATGTGTTCGCACCAAGTAGGGCAAGCAGGAAAGGTAGAATATGACACTAGGTGTAATAGGAAAAAAAGTTGGAATGACTCAAATCTTTGACGAACAAGGTTTGGCAATCCCAGTAACAGTTATTAAAGTTGATGAAACTGTTGTTACTCAAGTAAAAACTGTTGAAACAGATGGATACAATGCTATCCAAGTTGGTACAGTTGCAGCTAAAGAAAAACACTTGACAAAAGCTCAATTGGGTCACTTCAAGAAAAATAACTTATCAAACTACAGACATCTTCAAGAATTCAGAGTAGACAACCCACAAGACTACAAAGTAGGCGATAAAGTTGAATTATCTGTATTGGAAAATGTTGAAAAAGTAGACGTAACAGGTAAATCAATAGGTAAAGGTTTCCAAGGTACAGTAAAAAGATGGAACTTTGGACGCGGACCTATGGCTCACGGTTCTAAAAACCACAGAGAACCTGGTTCAATCGGTGCAGGTACAACTCCTTCTCGTGTTATCAAAGGTAAAAGAATGGCTGGTAACATGGGTAACGAAAGAGTTACTATTACTAAATTGAAATTAGTTAAAGTAGATGCAGCTAACGGATTAGTATTAGTAAAAGGTTCAGTACCTGGATGCGAAGGTAGATTAGTTACTATCGTTCCTACAAGAACAAAATGGAACTAAGATGCGTAAGCCGGTGTGAAGCCGGAGCCGGGTTGCGATAAGCAAACCGATCAGGGCGAAACACAATATGACCGCCGTTGTGAATATAGCGAAAGCGAAATGAACGAACAAATCTTTGGTTTGACAGGCGGGAATAATATAAGAACAGACAAGTTTTAAAAATCCCGAGTTGCCACATAAAACGGGTTTTCCGAAAGGGGTAACAGGCAGTAGATAAATATAAAGGAAAAAAGAAATGTCAAAAGAAATATTAAGTACAAATGGCGAAAAATTAGGTGAAATTACATTAGAAAAAAGTGTTTTTGGTGTAGAACCTAATTTACATGTAATGCACTTAGCATTGAGAAGACAATTGAATAATGCACGTCAAGGTTCAGCTTGTGCTAAAACAAGAGCAGAAGTTGCAGGTGGCGGCAGAAAACCATGGAAACAAAAAGGTACTGGTAGAGCAAGAGCTGGTTCTCTACGTTCTCCATTGTTTGCAGGTGGTGGTGTAATCTTTGGACCAAAACCAAGAAGTTACGCATTCAATATGCCTCAAAAAGCAAGACAATTAGCATTAAGATCTGCATTGTCTGCAAGAGAAGAACAATTGGTTATCGTAAAAGATTTCTCAACAATTGCAGAACCAAAAACAAAATTAATGGTTAGTGCATTAAAATCACTAAATGTAAGTGGTAAAGTTTTAATTATTGCTAATCCAAAAGCAGAAGAAAATGCTAATTTGGAATTATCAGCAAGAAATATTCCTAGCGTAAAACTTTTATTACCTACAAACTTAAATGTGAAAGATTTATTGGAAGCTGATTTTGTTGTAATGACTGAATCTGCAGTAAAAGAAATAACTGAAAGACTAAGTTAATTAATTAAGTAAAGGAAACTGATAAAATGAGTAAACAAACAGAAAGATTATATGACATAATTAAAAAGTCATTAATAACAGAAAAATCAGTGGCAGCAACAGAAAATGCACAATATACTTTCGAAGTAAGAAAAGATGCAAATAAAATTGAAATTGCTAAAGCTGTAGAATTAGCTTTTCCTGGTAGAAAAGTTAAACAAGTGAGAACAGTATATATGCCATCTCACGAAAAAAGAATGGGTTACAAATTTGGTAGAACTGATTCTTCTAAAAAAGCAATCGTAACTATCGAAGGCGAACCAATCGAATTCATGGGTATATAATAGGCGTAAGCTGGTGTGGAGCCGGTGTCGGGTTGCGATAAGCAATCCGAACAGGGCAAAACATTATACGACCGCCGTTGCGAATGTAGCGAAAGCGAAATGAGCGAACAAATCTTTGATTTGACAGGCGGGAATTATAAAAAAGTAAGTACAAAAGCCAATAAAAGTAGGAGAAAATAAAATGGCTACTAAGAAAATCAATCCGACGTCTCCGGGACAAAGAGGCATGACAAGAAGTGATTATCAAGAAATCACAACTTCTACTCCTGAAAAATCATTGTTAAAATCATTGAAAAAAACAGCAGGAAGAAATAATACCGGTAGAATTACTTGTCGTCACAAAGGTGGCGGTGTAAAAAGAGCATACCGTGTAATTGACTTTAAAAGAGATAAATTTGGCGTACCTGCAACAGTAAAAACTATTGAGTACGATCCAAACAGAAACGTAAGAATTTCACTATGTTTCTATGCTGATGGTGAAAAAAGATATATTTTAACACCGGAAGGTTTGAACGTAGGTGATGTAATCGTTTCAGGACCTGAAGCTCCTGTTCAAACAGGTAACGCAATTCCTTTAGAATTAATCCCGCTAGGTTCAATCGTTCACAATATCGAAATGACACCTGGACGTGGTGGCGTTATGGTTAGAGCTGCAGGTAATTCAGCTCAAGTAATGGCAAAAGAAGGTAACTATGTAACTATTAAATTACCTTCAGGCGAAATGAGAATGGTAAGAAAAGAATGTATGGCTACTATAGGTACATTAGGTAACTCAGAATTCAAAAACTTATCAATCGGTAAAGCCGGTAGAAAACGTTACTTAGGCATCAGACCAACAGTACGTGGTGTAACAATGAACCCTTGCGATCACCCTCACGGTGGTGGTGAAGGTAAAACCGGTCCTGGTGGACACCCTAAAACACCTTGGGGTAAACCGGCTCTTGGTTATAAAACTCGTAAAAAAGGTAAAGCTTCTGATAAACTAATCGTTAGAAGAAGAAAAAAATAAGATAACTAGACTGACGGAGAATAAGTAAAATTTTTACTTTTCTCCCGAGGTATAAACACAAAAGTAAAAGGAGAAATAAATGGCACGTTCATTAAAAAAAGGTGCATACGTAGAAGAAGCTCTACAAAAGAAAATAGACAAAATGAATGCAAATTCTGAAAAGAAAGTTGTAAAAACTTGGTCAAGAGCATCAATGATTGTACCTGATATGTTAAACCATACAATTGCTGTTCACAATGGTAAAACTCACGTACCAGTATATGTAACAGAACAAATGGTAGGACATAAATTGGGCGAATTTGCACCTACAAGATTATTCAAAGGTCACGCTGGTGCAGATAAAGCAAAAAGAGGTAGATAATTAAATCCTCAGTGATATTTATATTAAATAAAGGATAAAAAAATGGAAGCAAAAGCAAGACAAACAGACATAAAAATGACAGCAAGAAAACTTCGTAGAGTAATCAACGAAGTAAGAGGTAAAGCTGTTATCGAAGCTCAAGATATGTTACGTTTTATGCCTTATTTTGCAGCAAGAGTGGTTGAAAAGAACTTAAAAGCTGCAGTAGCAAATGCTCGCGAACAATATGGCGTAGCTGCTGAATCATTAAAGATTTCACAAATCTTTGCTGATGAAAGTGTTACATATAAACGTGCAAGAACAAGAGCACAAGGTCGTATGTATTCAAGAATGAAACGTACATCACACCTTACATTAGTAGTTAGTGATACAACAAAATAGGAAATAATAAAATGGGACAAAAAACACATCCAACCGGATTTAGAGTAGGTATAATCCAAAACTGGGCAAGTTCCTGGTATGCAAAATGGAAAGACTACAAAACATTCGTAGCAGAAGATGCAAAAATCAGAAAATTTGTTAAGAAAAAACTATATGCAGCTGGTGTATCAAGAATTTTGATCGCTAGAAAAGCACAAAATACAACAATCACAGTTGTAACAGCAAAACCTGGTATAGTAGTTGGTCGTGGCGGACAAGGTATTGATGAACTTCGTCAAGAAGTAACAAAATACATTGGCAAACCTGTAATTATCAACGTTGTTGAAGTTGCAAGAATTGATGCAGATGCACAATTAGTATCAGAAGCAATCGCACAACAATTAGAAAAACGTGTTGCTTTCAGACGTGCAATGAAACAAGCTATGCAAAGAACAATGCGTTCAGGCGTACAAGGTATCAAAGTTATGGTATCAGGACGTTTGGGTGGTGCTGAAATCGCTCGTTCAGAATGGGCAAAAGAAGGAAGAATTCCTCTACAAACATTAAGAGCGGATGTAGATTTCGGTTTCGCAGAAGCTGATACAATTATGGGTAAAATTGGTGTAAAAGTTTGGATTTTCAAAGGTAACTTAATGCCTGGTGAAATGGCAGACCAAAACATCAAAGTAAAAAGTGGCAAAGACAATTCTGACAGATCTGGCAGACGTCCAAGACGCAGAAACGTTGAAAGCTAGTAAGGTATAAAAATAATAGGAGCAAAATATAATGTTACAGCCTAAAAAAACAAAATACCGCAAAATGATGAAAGGCAGAATGAAAGGTACTGAAACAAGAGGTACAAAACTTGAATTCGGTCAATACGCACTACAAGCAGTAGAGCCAGGTTGGATTACCAGCCGTCAAATCGAGGCAGCACGTCGTGCAATGACTCGTGAAATCAAACGTGGCGGTAACGTTTGGATTAAAATATTCCCAGATAAACCAATTACAGCAAAACCAGCAGAAACTCGTATGGGTTCAGGTAAAGGTAACGTGGAATACTGGGTAGCAGTAGTAAAACCAAATAGATTGTTATTCGAACTTGACTATTTTGATAGAAACATTGCAGTTCGTGCTTTAGAACTAGCTGCACAAAAATTACCTATCAAAGTTAAAATCGTAGAACAACCTAGAGATAAAGCATAACAATAACCCTTCACCTAACAAGAAGTTAATTCTTCGGGTCGGATAGGTTGAAGGAACAAGATAAAGGAAAATAAAAAATGAAATTAAGTGAAATGCGTGAAAAAACAGTAGATGAGTTACAAAATGCTATTGTTGATTGGAAGAAACAATTATTGGAAGCAAGATTGCAACTTTCAACTCACAAATTAGAAAATACAGCAAGTATTTCTAAAACTAAAAAACTTATCGCTCAAGCAAAAACAATAATAACAGAAAAAGGGGTACAAAATGCCTAAAAAAGAAAAACAAGGAATAGTAGTAAGTAACAAAATGGACAAAACAGTAGTTGTTAAAGTTGCAAGTTACGATCCACATCCAAAATACAAAAAGATTATTGAATCTAATAAAAATTACAAAGCACACGATGAACAAAATGTTTGTGGTGAAGGCGATGTCGTAAGAATCGTTGAATCAAGACCTATTTCAGGTGGCAAACGTTGGACAGTTGCTGAAGTAGTAGAAAAAGCTCGTTAATATTTAATGAGTCTAAGTTGAATAGATTTGCAACATTACCACGGAGTAATGAGAGGCAAAAAGTAGTAGATTAAATACTAAAAGGAAAGAAAAATGATACAACAAGAAACAAGACTAGAAGTAGCAGATAACACAGGTGCAAAACAATTGTTATGTATCCGTGTTATGGGAAGCTCAAATAAGAAATTTGCAGCAGTAGGCGATGAAATCGTAGCTTCTGTAAAAGATGCGACTCCAAATATGGCTGTGAAAAAGGGTGAAGTTGTACGTGCAGTAGTTGTAAGAACTAAAGCTGACATCAAACGTAATGACGGTTCAGTTATCAGATTTGATGAAAATGCAGCAGTAATTATCAACAAAGACGGCAACCCAAGAGGTACTCGTGTTTTCGGACCTGTAGCTCGTGAATTAAGAGACAAAGGTTACATGAAAATCGTTTCTCTTGCACCGGAAGTTATTTAGTTCTTGGCTTGCTTATGCAAGCTCAAGAATAAATAATCCCGAAACTATTTTGGGATCCCCGACAAAAGGGGCAAAACCATGTAATAGACCAATCATGGTCAGTCCATGAAAGATACAAATCAGGAGAAAAAAATGACAAACAAAGATAAGAAAAGCTTACATGTAAAAACCGGTGACAAAGTCATGGTTATTGCAGGTAAAGACAAAGGAAAAAGCGGTAACGTAAAAAAAGTTGATCTTGAAAAAGGAAGAGTAATAGTGGAAGGTGCTAATATGGTAACTAAAGCACAAAAGGCTCAACCTGCAGCAGGTATTCAAGGTGGATTAATCAAGCTTGAAGCTCCAATTGATTCTTCAAACGTTATGATTATATGCCCTGCTTGTGATAAGACAACAAGAATTGAAATGAAAGTTATCGATGGTAAAAAAGTACGTGTTTGTAAAAAATGCGGTGAACAATTAGATGTATAGTGTAAACCATTAAGGTTTGATGCAAATCATCTTAAATATAAGGAAACGGAAAAATGACAGTAACAAAAAACTTAAAAACAAAATATCTTGAAGATGTTGTACCGGCTATGAAAGAAAAGTTCGGATACAAAAATGATCACCAAGTACCAAGATTAGTAAAAATCGTATTAAATATGGGTGTTGGTGAAGCTTCTCACAACTCAAAGATTGCAGAAGCAATTGAAGCTCAATTAACAAAAATTGCCGGTCAAAAAGCAGTAGTTACAAAAGCTAAAAAATCAATCGCTTCTTATAAATTAAGAGAAGGTATGCCAGTAGGTGCAATGGCAACATTACGTGGCGAAAGAATGTATGATTTCTTACAAAAATTGATTTGTGTAGTACTTCCAAGAATTCGTGACTTTAGAGGTATCAGCGCAAAAAGTTTTGATGGTCGAGGAAACTATACATTAGGCTTGAAAGAACAAGCTTTATTCCCTGAAATCACTTATGAAGAAGTTGATTTAGTTAAGGGTATGAACGTTTCAGTTATCACAACTGCTGAAACAGATGATGAGGCAAGAGAATTACTAAGATATCTTGGTATGCCTTTCAAAAAGTAAGATAGTTGTAGGCGAACAAAGTGAGCCGTACAAATATCAATTTCGATCAGAAAATAATAATAAAAATATAAAAGGAGAAATTCATGGCTAAGAAAGCGATGATTAACAAAGAACTTAAACGTCAACAACTTGCTGCAGCAGGTAAATACCCTGTAGTAAGACTACATAACAGATGTTCAATTTGTGGTAGACCACACGGATACCACAGAGACTTCGGTTTATGCAGAATCTGTTTAAGAAAAATGGCACACCAAGGTTTGTTACCTGGTGTAACTAAAGCAAGCTGGTAGTGATTTGCTTAAAAAATAATCAAAATTAAGCAGAGGGCGACTTATGCGTGAAAATATAAAAGACGGTAGTAATACCGTCTTTTTTTGTTATTGCTGTACGTGTATTAAGATTTATTACTTTTCAAAGTTCAGGAAAAGCAATTTTCTTGTTTTTAAATACTTTATATATACAAGGGATATAATTGCAAATTAAAGGAGTTAATTATGGTGGATGCATATTTAAGTGTTTCATCAATTGTAAATAAATCTGTAGAAAAGATGGGCAAAGCTTGTGATACAGAATCAAAACCCAATTTAATATATACAGAAAATGAGTGGAGATCATTTTTAGTTGGTATAGCAGATTTATTTGGCTCTGGAGAAATAACGTATGATGAAGCCAAAAGATATGTTAATATAAGTAGTTCAGCTTTTATTAAAAGAAATGTTGGCAACAAGGGATATGTTGATGGATTTTTGGAAGGCTTGAAAGAAACTCATGAGTCTTATGGTTCAAGATTTAGCCGAAAATTAAAAACTTTAATTTCTGGTGATAATGTAAATTCAAAATATATACAGGCGTATGCAAATACAGCTGAGGCAACAAGTACTATGCAGGAAACAATACACCTAACAAAAGAAAATATACGCTTAACACAAGATTTGATAAGGGCAACGGATAAAAATATAAAACTTACAAATCAAATTATAAATTCAACAAAATCAGAAGGAATTTCTTTTGATAAAAAACAATAATATTAATTTTATTAAGCAAAAGATTATAATGAGCTTGTAATTTAGTTATATCTATGGTATTTTTAACTTACAGTTCCGAACTACTGAAAGATGCTTTATTTGAGCAACAATTAATTCAGCAAGCGGTGTAATAGTTAATTGGGATACTGCCTATAACTGTGGGTAAGTCCGGAGGTATTAAAATGAATACAGATCCTATAGCAGATATGCTAACAAGAATTAGAAACGCTAACATGGTTTCACATCCAACAGTAGATGTACCAGCTTCAAAATTGAAAATTGCTTTGGCAAAAGTTTTGAAAGAAGAAGGTTATATCGCTGATTATGAAGTGAAAGAAGCTGGCAAATTCAAAGTTATTACAATCACTTTGAAATACGAAGCAAACGGCAAACCAGTAATTACAAAATTACAAAGAGTTTCAAAACCAGGTTTAAGAAGCTACTCAAAATCTAAAAACTTAGAAAAAGTATTAGGTGGTATGGGTGTAGCTATCGTTTCTACTTCTAAAGGTTTATTAACTGATAGAAAAGCTAGAAAAGAAAACGTTGGTGGCGAAGTACTTTGCTACGTATATTAATGCGCAAGCCGGTGTTGAGCCGGAGTCGGGTTGCGATAAGCAAGCCGAGCAGGGCGAAACACTACGATACCGCCGTTGCGAGCGAAGCGAGCGAACAAATCTAAGATTTGACAGGCGGGAAAATGCGCAAGCCGGTGTTGAGCCGGAGTCGGGTTGCGATAAGCAAGCCGAAAAGCAAATGGTTAGGTGCAATTGGTAGAAAAGCCTAATTGAGTAGAAATATACCACAAGGAGAAAATAAAAATGTCAAGAATTGGTAAAAAACCTATCGAAATTCCTCAAGGTGTTGAGGTATCATTGGTAGATAACGTATTTACAGCAAAAGGACCTTTGGGTACTGAAGTTGTAAAAGTACGTCCAGAAATTAATGTTGCTATTGAAGGTAACCAAATCGTATTAACAAAAGCTGTTGATACACGTGAAGCAGGTGCTTTGTATGGTTTATCAAGAACTTTAGTAGCAAACGCAGTTACTGGTGTAAAAGACGGATTCGTTAAGAAATTGGAAATCGTTGGTGTAGGTTACCGTGCTAATATGGAAGGTTCTAACCTAAATATGGCTCTAGGTTACTCTCATCCGGTTCTAATCGAACCACCTGCAGGTATTACAATTTCTGTAGAAGCTAACACAAAAATTACTGTAAAAGGTTCAAACAAACAAACAGTAGGTGATGTGGCAGCATTAATCAGATCAAAACGTAAACCTGAAGTATACAAAGGAAAAGGTGTTAAATACGAAGGCGAATACATTAGACGTAAAGCTGGTAAAGCAGGTAAGAAATAATAGAAAGGTAGCATAATGAAAGTATCTTTTACGGGTATATATGATCTAAGATTTCCATCAGGAACAAGCAGTGAAAGTATGAAGAAAAAATACCAACACGTTCAAAAAGTTGTGAATGATATGGATCTTAGTGATTTTGTATACGCGAAAGAACTGGATTATTTTGATGTTACCAAAACTGATAAGCCAGTGGAGAAACCTGGAATCAGGCTTTACACACCAGCTCTAAGCCCAGGATATCTGTTTGATATGTTTGAAAACATAGAAAAAGGTCTGGGTGGTAAATATGTCGATCAAACAAAGGTCGAACTAGTATTAGATGCATAACAAAAGCCCACATAAACCCTTGAACTGGTTATTCAAGAAGGTTTGGGTAAAACGAAAGGGAAAATAAAATGATTAAACAACAAGCAAGAAAACCAATTGTTCAAAAAAGACACAAGTCAATCAGAGTAAAATTAGCAGGAACAGCAGAATTCCCAAGATTGGCAGTTTATAGAAGTACAAAACACATTTATGCACAATTAATCGATGATGATAATCATGTAACATTAGCATCTGCATCATCAAATGATAAAGATCTAAAAGAAAAATTATCACACGGTGGTAATATTGAAGCTGCAAAAGTTGTTGGTGAAGCAATCGCTCAAAAAGCTAAAAAAGCTGGTATCGAATGTGTTGTATTCGACCGTGGTGGATTCTTATATCACGGAAGAGTAGCAGCGTTAGCTGATGCAGCTAGAGAAGCTGGTTTAATGTTTTAATTTTGAACAAATAAAACACAGAAGTGGCGGGTCGTATTCACGACCCGCCACTTTTATTAGTATCGTAAATTATTTATTTTGCTTGATAGTTTTTTAGCCGGAGCGTATTCCGGCAACATATTAAGGCAGGCATCAAGCGCTTTTCTGCAAGCAACAATATCTTTGTTATTGTGATAATAGATGTAAGCTAACATGTAATGTAATTCAGGGTCTTGATAAAAAGTATCCCAAGCTCGTTGTAAAAAAAACATAGATGCCGGCATTAAGTTGTTAGCCCAAAGTACACGTCCGAGGAATTTATAGCATTCGGGGTTGTAATGAGCCATAAAATCTGCGTAGTTGGCTATTTTTTCAACGTATTCGCCTTTACAGTATGTAATTAGGATATCAATATCCAGTTCGAGGAAATTTCTTATTTCAAAATAAGTTGGATATGATTTAATATCGCCTTTAATCAGTTGTAATAAAAAAAGGCCCCAATGAGCTCGAATATTATTATCTTTTTCTTTTTCGAAGAATTCTTTTGCTAAATCAAGTTTATCTAAAATAAGACAGCAATATCCGGCCTCAAGATTGTAACCATTTTGGATAAAAAAGGATTTACAACCCTTCAATCTTCCTGATAAAAAATCTTGTTTTACTTTTTCGTATTTAGTAGCCATGACTGTCCGTTATAAGTTCAAATCACCCATTAAAGAATTTAGCATCATATTTTGAATCATTTCAGGTGACATATTTTTTGCTTTTTCTTCTGTCATATAAGGAAGCATATCCATTATATTATTTGATTTGTCCTTGGAATTGTCGGAATTTAGTAATGCACTTAACCCTTCATATTCTTCTTTCATTTTTATAAATTCGGGGTCTTTTTCAAGGTTTTTCCAATCTTGTTCTGATGCAACGTAAGCCAATTTGATTGTTTCAGCATCAGTTTTTTGATTATCAAATTCTTGGATATCTTTCATGTTTTGTTGTTCATCTTCCTGAGAGTAATCACCGATATTGATTGTGCTTTTAATCTTTTTCAATTGAAGTTGTTTGTATTGGTTGTTTAAATCAGGTGATAAACCGTTACCATAAGGGGCATTAATAAATGCATCTAATTCAGCATCTTGTTTGCCAAATGGTAACACAACTTTTGACTCTTCTTTTTTGTTATCTTTATTTTTACCAAGAGTAATTTTATTATTTTGAGTTTTTTCTTGTTCTTTATTTAATTCTTCATACAATCTTGCCAAGTTTTTGTTAACTAAATCATCAGGATTAACATATTGTAAATCTGCAACAGGTATGTTTGCGTATGGATAAACCAATTCAGGTTCATTGACATTTGGATAACATTTTTCATTTTCATTACCCATAATACAATTTCTGCCGTTAGTTGCATATTTTACAATCATAGGGTTATCGTTTATTGCAATAACTTTTTCGTATGCTTTTATAGCGTTGTGCATATCATTAACTTTTGCGTAGCACATAGCTAGGTAATAATAACCCAAAGTATCGTTAGGATGTTGTCTTACGTATGATGTACACTCTTGCATGCATCCGGAATAATCTTGGTTTTTGTATTTTTCAACAATACTTGCGAATGATGCATTCGGATAAAATGAAGGTCCTTCTGTCCAAGCCGGAGTAGAAGAAGGGTCAGAAAAAACTTTTAAAGAGGAGTCTCTAAGAGTTTGATTTCTTGATTTTGGAGCTTCGGGAGTATCAACATCTGAGAAATTATTTATTGATGGAGCATCTACTTGAGGAGCGTTAATTTCTGCGCGTTTTTGAGGTTTTAGATATTCACCTAAAACTCTTTCTCTTTCATCAGAAGAAGATGGGTTTACATCTTCGTAAAGATTATAGTTTTTAAGCGGATTAACAAAAGCACCAAGTGCAACTGATGCGACTGTATTTATTACCATAACTGCAGCTAGTAACAAGCTGAATTTGTTTCTCATTATTTTATCCTCTTTATAGTTTATTTAATAAAAAATACTACTTTCTCAAGGATATTATATGATATTCTTCAGTTCTCGTCATAATACAAACAGATGATATTAGTCTGTTTTTATTGCAAATTTACAACCGCAGTAATTTTGTCTGTATAGATTTAATTCTTTTGATATAGTATTTGTTTTTAAAAATCCATCTTTTTTGCGAAAGTTGATTGCTTTATAATTCAAATCATTTAAGGTTGCGATATTTTGTCCAATTTCAGTTAGCTTTTCGTAATTTTTATGCGGACTTATGACAATTGAAGTTGTAAATTCTTCAATTCCAAGACTTTTTGCTTTGGCTGCGGTTTTTTTAAGTCTTAATTCAAAACATTTGTCGCAACGGGATCCTTTTTCAGGTTCTGTTTCATAACCTTTTACAAAATTATAATATGTTTCTGGTTCATAATCGCCTATTATAAGTTCGCAATTATAGTAATCACATAGTTTTTTTTGTGCTGCTAAGCGTTTTTGATATTCAGATGAGGGGTAAATGTTTGGGTTGTAAAAATAGACGATCACAGTATATCCCATATCTTTTAAAGCAGATATGGGATATGCTGAGCAAATTGCACAACAAGCGTGCAATAATATTTTTTTATTGGAATAGACCTTTTGGTTGTCCGCCATGTTCTGTCACCCATTTTTTTAGTTTAGTGTAACCTTTTACACCCATGTGGAATTCTCCATTCATTTGCATTGTTGGAGTTCCTATTTGTTTGTTTGCAACCGCATAATCAATATCGGCATTGATTTTGTCGATAACTTCTTTGCTGTATGCGTCATTTCTTAGTTTATCTAAATCTAAACCAAAATCGGCATCTTTCAAAAGTTGTATAATATCATCATCATTTATTGGTTTATTCTTTGTATCAAAGAATAAAGAATTTACTTCCCAGAATTTACCTTGTATGTGGGCAGCTTCAGCGTATTGAGCTAATATACAAGAACCGTTGTGGAAAGGTTGTGTCATATATTTGTTGCAACCCATATCAAGAGGTAAACTATGGTGTTCAACTCTTACATTTTTGAATTCTGTAACTACTTTGTGTAGCATATTATTTCCGGCTCTGCACATTGGACACAAGTAGTCGGAATAAATATGTAAAACAACGGCGTCTTTAGTCTCTGCACCTAAAATATTTCCTTTGATAGCGAATTTATTAGTTTTCATTTTTGCGAATTCGCCATATTCTCTTTTGAAATTTAATGCAGGGGAAAATTTTGCACTGGTATATGTCCATCCCAAAAATCCACAAGCCAGTAACATTACAATAGAGAAAGCTATTCTGTATGGTAATGGTTTTAAAGCGTCAGTAAAATCTTGCAAACTTTGTTTAATAGCACCGATAAAATGTCCTTTTATACCGTGTGCTGCTATTAAACCGATGGCTAAATTAAGAACATAGGTTACCATACACATTACGCAAATTTTATGAATACCAAATAAACTAACACATAATAAAGTCATCGAAATTATGAAAGAAATTATACCCAATGATGCAATGTAGTGAAATTTATTTTTAAATACTTCCAAAAATTTTAGGAATTTAATTTGTTTTAGTTTATCGACAAATAATAATATAATTATAAATGAGTATAAAAATAAACCCCAATATGCTAAAGGAACCCCAAAAAATTGTGATTCTGTGGTTTTTGCAACACCGTCACAATCTACAAAATCGCTCACTGAGCAAAAACTAGGCAATGCTAATGAATTGAAATTAGCTTGATAATATATATATGCTAAATCAATTGTTACAAGTATTCCCAGAAATACTAATATCCCTATATATATGCTTTTACGTAATTCTATTTTATTTTCTTCCATAATTTCCCCCTTCTATGTAAATCTATTGTATCGTTTTATAAAAAATTAATCAACCAACTTAATATCTATAACTTGTGGAAATATTGTTTTAGTGATAGAATTTTTTGTGTCTTATAAGGTAGTATATGAAAAGAAATTTTTTAGCACAGTTTTTAAATAAATTATCTGATTTCCCAAGTTGGGCAAAAGAGATTTTGTTTGATTATCTTTCTAATCAGATAGTTGAAGATAATCCGATTGGAGAGTTCGTTTCATATAAACCTATTTTAACTTATAAAGGTCGTTGTGAATTAGATTTTAAAAAATCAGGTTTTGATAATAATATATATAATATTTTAAAATTCAGTGAGAACGACTATAGTATATCAGAGATTTCATTAAATACATATTTATCGTTGGAAGAAGTTGCAAGATATTTTATATTTTGTGTTGATGAGGGTTATTTTGAATTACCTGATAATTCTCAGATTTTAAATCTTGCTTGTTTTTTAACAGGTAAATATAAAACCGGAGAATATTTTGTCAATTCAGGGAAACTCACATCTTGTCAATTAGAAAGTGTTATTGAACAAAAAAATAATGAAAATTCGGATAAAAAATTCGGGCAATATTTGATTGATTTAGGATTTGTAACACAAACACAATTGGATTTAGTTGTAAAAATAAAAGAAGAGTCAAAAAAAAGATTTGTTCTTGATTATCATGAAATTCCTGTTATTAAACAAAATTGTTCAGGTTTTGAAGCTTCTGATTATCAAAAAAAGATTGATGAGTTACAAGCCGAAAACAAACAATTAAAAGCTAAACTGGAACAATTATTAGTGATGGTGAGAGGTGAATAATAATTTTAAAGGTTCGACAACGACGTCGAACCTTTTTTATAATTAATTATTTAGGTATTAAAAATCCTATCTCCTGCATCACCCATTCCTGGAACAATGTATCCTTTTTCATTCAGATGATCATCTATTGCTGCGGTTATTATTTCGATATCAGGATAATGTTTTTGTATATTTTTAATCCCTTCAGGCGCTGCAATTATACAAATGCATTTAATATTATTGATAGGAATTCCTTTTTGAACATACAAATCAATTGCTGCGATTAAGGAATTTCCTGTTGCTAGCATTGGATCTGTTATATAAATATAAAAATTTTCCGGATTTTCGGCGTCCATAGGAACCTTATTATAATACCAAACCGGTTTTAGTGTTTTTTCATCTCTATACATTCCGATATGGCGAATTGTTGCTTGTGGCAAAATGTCGATGGCCTCATCAGTGAAAATAAGACCTGCTCGTAAAATTGGAGAAATAATTAGGTTTATATTAGGGTCTACCGTCTTTGCCATAAAATTTGTTAAAGGTGTTGAAACTTCTTTTTCTACAAGTGGCAGGTTTTTTGCGGCTTCGTATAGTAAACATCTTGTTATTTTTCTTGTTGCGATTCTAACACCTTGGCTGTCGGTGTTTTTGTCGCGCATTGTACATAAATTTAAAAGTACAACAGGATTGTTAATTACTTTTACTTTTTCTAAATTCATATATTTCTCCTAATTTATTTTTTATTAAAGTTTTTCATAAATTGTTTTTTATTATCAATTATTGTATCTAAAGTTTGGTTTATCCCATCAAGATTTTTTGATGATTCTACCGGCATGACGATATTTTGTGGGATGCTACCGGTTGATGTAAATTCAAATTGATTGGATGCATGTGTCAGAGTCATTATGATTGAATCAAGTTCTTTGAATATACTGTCAAAAAGACCCATTACTTTGCTTAGACGAGTAGGGGATTTAGTTGCGATAATTTTATCGGTTGGATTTTTGCTGTTTGGAGGATAAATTTCTAATGCTTTTGAGCCTCCGAGACCAGAGGCTTCTACTGTAGCAATAGAACCTGCCGGTAATACTAAATCTTTTTGTGTTATAACAAATTTTATGTATATATCTGATGACAAAATTTGGATTTTTTTTATATGTCCGATTTGTACCCCTAAAAATTTTACAGGTGAGCCCACAATTAGACCATCTGCATCATCGATAAATATTTGGTAATTTTTGAATTGTTTTTGTGCCTGATAATGATGGTAGCGAATTCCAAATACACATATAGCAATAATTATAAGCCATATTGCAAATTCAATCCAAGCGTATACTCTAATCTTACCAAAACTTTTCATAACTTTCATTATACACAAAATTCTCTGTTTATATAATAATGTAAATGTGTTTATGTATTTTTGTAATGGATAATTATGTTAAATATTTTCAAATCTATATTTTATGAATTTTTATCATATTTCGTTCCTGAAAAATTGAGTTATGAAATAACTGGGGAATGTAAAAAATGTGGCAAATGTTGCAATTATATGTATAGTGTTGATACATATACAGAAGATGAGTTTAAAATTATGCAATTTCTGTTTCCTGCATATAAGCGTTTTTATATCAAGGGGAAGGATGAAGAAGGAAATTTAGTTTTCGCGTGTAAATTAGTTACGCCGGAAGGCTTGTGTTCGGATTACAAAAATCGCTTGAGAATGTGTAAAAAATATCCCGTTAAAAGAATTCATTATCCTGCTAAATTGCATGATGGTTGCGGTTATACAGTTAATATCAAAAAGTTTGATGATTATTTAAAATAAATTGTTTTAAAACTTATAATCAATGTTATGATGTTTGGTTAATGAATTCAAAAATTCGCGATTTATATGTATTTCCCAATCTGAATAATCCATATAGCAACCGCTATCAAATCTTGGCATCCCTTTTCGGATTTTATTCCGGCCGATGTATTTCATGAAATTACTTAATAATTTACAGCCACTTTTTAATATTTCTTCGTTTTCTTTTGTATATGGATTGGTAGCTGCTATTTGCGGATATAGGAAATGTGCACTGAACTTAAAATCATCAATATTTGGTAATTTAGATTTAATAATTTGTGCTAATCCGTCACATATAAAATGTGGGTTGTCGCTTTGAATAATGAATCCCAATTTTGTATGGAAGGGTATAGATTCTTTTAGTGAAAATAATTTGAAATGATTTAGTCCGTTTTCGGCCATTGTAATTAGTGAGGATAAAGTTAAAAGTTGGCCGATATGTTTTCTTTCGTCATTTACCAGTAGTTGGGAACCAAATATACTGCGCTCATCTTTTTTGAATTCAATATCATAATGCCCAACTTCTTTTTTTTGATTATTATAGGCTTTAATTGATGTAAATTCATCATATTTGTCGAATTTAATTTTTAATTTAGATTCCCATTTATCGTGCGCAAAAAATGGTCTGAAAAAGACTAAGTTTTTCTTTTCGATAAAATTTAATACACTTGGCTTATAACCTATTTTCATATTGTTATTAAAGCCAAATAGCAGAGGTTTTGCAATATAAATTCGCGCGGTTTTTACTTTTTGAAATATTGTAAAAAGAACACTTTAAGGGTGTATTTTATGCGTTTAGAGATAGCAAAATTTTTTAAAACTTGGTGAATTTCTTTGTTATTAATATTTAATTCTGTTAATTTATTTGGTGAACAATTTGTTTGAATTATAAAATATTCAATAGATTTGTGATTGAGTTTGATATGTTTTTGTCGAATAAATGTTTTCAGAAAAATATAAATATCATCAAAAGAATAATATAGGTTTTTATTATTCAATATAGAAGAAATTATATCTACTGTTGTTGTGCCATTATCTTTTTCAAAAAATAGTAAACTATCTTTTAACAAGAATTCTATACTTGGACAATTTGTTATACCTAAAGCTTTCATAGCCTCTTTCGGTGGTGAAATGTTTTGTTTTTTTGATTCAAAAACATTCCAGATTTCTTTGCATTTTTTATTTAATAAATCTTTAGCTTGTGCGAATTCTTTAGTATGTCCATATTTATTTTTGAGGTATTTAATATCTGAGACCGAATTTTTATCAATAGCTTTTGCTAGTTCTTTAGCAATTGCTATTGCTGTTTTATTTGGCAAATCTGTATTTAATAACATAAAAGCTTCAAATTTTTGGACTTGTGTAAAATAATTTATACTTGAAGTCAATGTTTTATGTTTTGTTGTTGGGGTTTGAAAATCAAAATCTGCAGATTCAAGTTGCATATTATTATCTGATAATATGTCATCTAAAATATTACAGTCTGTGTACCCTGCTAATATTTTTTGCATCTTCTAATTTCCCCTATATATAAATAAAGTATTTTTATTTTAAAAAATTGCTTTATTTTAAGGAATGATTTTGCAATTACCGTTTGATTTGGTGTATTTGTTCCCAAAAAAATCGTATGTAATTTGGCCGTGGGCATTATATTTAAGTGATTGTCGGTTTATTAAAATATTATTTCTGCCGATTGAATCATCTGTCATAATACGAGCGGAAAATTCTATTTTGTCGTTATCATAGTAAAATATATCATCAATAGGTTCTTTTTGGAGGTAAATTTTTTTGTTAGCATCATCTAATTTGTAGATTCTAAATTTTTTACTGGTAGATGCTATACTATTATCTTCATTGTATAGGGTTTCTTCAAAATCACAACGAAGGGTTTGCATGTTGGCAAATTCCGGCACAAACTCATTTGCAAGTGCTAATGTAGAGGTTAAAAACAAAGTTAAAATAATAAAATTTCTTTTCATAAAATTCATTATACTATTTAATTTATATAAAAAGCAATTTTGAACAGAAAAATACTTTATATAAATATCGGGGAATATATTTTATAAAGGAGATAATATGTCAGGCAATGGCTTAGTCGGAAATATTTCTATAAGGACTATTAGTGGCAAATATTTTGTTGGTGATAAGTTGTAGGGTGCAATTTATTGCACCAAATTATGTTAATATAATAAGTATGAGTAATTATAAAAGATATTTTAGAAGTTCAAATAATCCTGTTTTTATTACTTTTGTCACATACAATCGTAGAGAAATATTATTATCAAATATTGAACTTTTACGAAACAGTTTTAAGAATGCATTGTCAAAATATCAATTTGAAATAATAGCAATTTCTATATTAAAAGAACATTGTCATTTAATTATTTCAGCAAACAATCCTAACAATATTCCAAATATTATCAGAGCTATTAAATATCATTTTTCATCAAATGTTAATAATAAGTATATTTGTAAAGAATTAACAAATTCTGCAATAAAACGTGGAGAAAAAGGAATTTGGCAAAGACGATATTATGACCATATAATTAGAGATGAAGAAGATTTGCATAAACATATAGATTATATTCATTACAATTCAATAAAACATTATAATATACCACCAAAAGATTGGGAATATTCGTCATTTAAAAAGTTTGTGCAGAACAAATATTATGACATCGATTGGTGTAATTTTGATGATAAATATAAAATTAATACATTAGATTATGAATAATCATGGTGCAATAAATTGCACCCTACAAGCTACAAGCTGGCTAATTATTGTTATGGTTTTAAATTTTTAAAATATATACAAGAATAAAATTATCTATATTATCTTTTATTTTTTTACACTTATGTTTAACTTTTCCCAAAAATGAAGTATGTTTTTTTACATTGTTAATAGGTTCTTCAATTGGTATAGATTTCATTTTCTCGAGAGGTAGTTTTGTGTTTTGTTCTAATAGTTTGATAGTTTCTTTACTTAATTTATATTTGTTCTCAAATGAGAGTTTATTGTTGTATGAGATTTGATGAATTTGCATAATATATACCTCTTTGAAGATGTTGAAATAAGTTCAATTTGTATGGTGTAATTTATTGCACCGCTTAAATATAATAATGTCGATGGCGGGCTTCTCTTGACCTGTTCGCGTTAAACTTTTTTGTCACCCTGAACTTGATTCAGGGTCTATCCAATTTGGTTATATTAAAATTGATAGATTCCGGATCAAGTCCGGAATGACAGTTTTATGTCAGTTCTGTGTCCCTCACGCATTCTGATTACACTTCGTGCAATGGTGTCGTAGGGGGGACTCGAACCCCCACAGATCTCTCCACACGCCCCTCAAGCGTGCGCGTCTACCATTCCGCCACTACGACATGACTCGATATAAATTTGTCAAAAAGTACAATTGATTGCTTGTCTACGTGGCGGATGTTGTGTCAAGCACAACCCTCTCGAAAACGATACTTAATCGTTTTCTGCGGCAGAGTGCCACTACGACATGACTCGATATAAATTTGTCAAAAAGTACAATTGATTGCTTGTCTACGTGGCGGATGTTGTGTCAAGCACAACCCTCAACTCTTCGTATACAGGCTCACAAAAATTTTTAAGATTCTGAAACAAGTTCAGAATGACAAAAATTTTGTTCACTTTGTATCGGAAAACCATACTTAATCGTTTTCTGCGGCAGAGTGCCACTACGACTCGCTTGGTATTATCTTATCAGAAAAATATCATTATGCCAATTATTATACACAAATATTTTCTAATAAACTAAACCGCGGTCGTTATATAAATTAACTTCTATTTACCCCTTACCGATTTCTAATGCCCTTTGAGCCATTGTTTTTGATATATTAACTAGCGCAAGGTTTGCTTCGTAAGCGCGTTGAGCCATTAATGCGTCAGCCATATCGACCATTGCGTTTACGTTTGAGCCTCTTATATATCCGTTTTCATCAGCATCAGGGTGTCCCGGTTTGTAGATTTTGTGTCCTAGGGTCGGATCTTCAACAACACCTGAAAAGCTTACGCCACCTGATAACGTCGGAAGTGTTCCAACTCCAAAAACATCTTCCTTCATATTGTTCATAATTCCGTGGAATGACAAGTCATCAATCGCATGTAATACAGGGATTTTTCTAACGTAATTTGGGGTATCGAGGTTCGCGATGTTTTTGGCGTGAACGTCAATACGTTTTCCGTGTACTTGTAGGGCTCTTGCGCCCATATCCATTGAATCCATTATACCCATTTATATCACCTGCCTAATTATTTTCCTACGTTTATTACGGTTTTCATTTCTGTAACTATATTTGTCATCCTGCGAGCCGCTGCTGCGTACAAAATTGAGTTTTCTTGCATTTGTACAAGCTCTTTAGCAGGATTAATCGGACCTTCTGATTGATCTGAAATTACTGCTGATGGACCTAGTTTTTCAGACAATCTTGTTTCTAATGGACTGTTCATTGAGCTTAAATATTGTCCAAAATTTATGTCTTGTCTTACATATCCTGGGGTATCAACGTTCGCGATGTTAGAACCCAAAGCTTTTTGTCTTTGAGATATTAAATCTAACATTACTGAAACTTTACCCATGCTATTTAATGAAGTATACATATTTTACCTTTCGTCAGTTATTTATTAACCTTCTCTGATATTGATTGATTTGTTGTACATTTGATCCGCAAGTTTTATCATTTGCATACTTGCAATCATCGAAGCGTTCATCCTTGATAAATCAAGTGCTGATCTATACATATTAACGTTAGAAGCTTCTAAGTTGTTTTGTTTAATACAATCGTGATTTTTAACCAATTTTGCTTCTCCGGCCTCGTCGGTTGGCTTGAGTCTGTTCATATCTGTTTGGACCATACCTGCCGGATTTTCAAAGACAACAAGCGGGATTGTTCCGACTTTTTTTGCTTTAGCCCCGCGAGAGTCGTATGCCATAACGTCACCGTTTTCTTTGATTACAAATTTAAAACAATTAGATGGGATTTGGATACCTTCGCCGACAATCCATCCGTCACGAGTGGTTAAATATCCGTCTTTTCCTTGTTTAAAAGCACCGTCTCTTGTGTATTGAACTTCTCCGTTTGGTGATACAACAGGGATATATCCGGCTCCATCAATGGCTATATCATAGGGGTTGCTGGTAATTTTTATGCTACCTTGAGAATTATTCATTCTTACAGAACCTGTTAGATAGCCGTCTTCGCGTAATACTTGTTCAAAGGTAATTCCTTTGTAACCTGTTGTTTGATAGTTTGTGACATTTTGTGCTATTTGTCCAAATCTATCCCATTGCACAAGTGAGTTATTTATACCTTTTGAAATTATACCTTGGAAATTATACATTATTCTTACCTCTAAATTTTATTATGAACTCAATTGGGAAATTGTCTTTCCTAATACTGAGTTTTGGAGCATAAACATATTTCTGTTTGCATCAAAGGTTTTTAAAGCCGGCATCATTGCCATAAATTCTCTTTGCAATTCTACGTTTGAATACTCATTACAACCTTGTTTAATATTTGGGTCAATCACGGATATTCCGTTGCTATCAACAACTCCTAACTGTCCGATGACGTTTACTTTGTATGTTTTTGGGTCAAACATCGTGATTTTGCCGCTCATGTCGATTTTAATTTCTTTTAAATCTTGTGGAATATACGGGAATTTAATAGGTACACCTGCGCTTGATAATACTTGAGCGTTTTCCAGATTTACTAAAGTTCCGTCTTTTGCGATTTGGAAACGTCCATCACGTGATAATTGTGTTCCGTTTTTTGTTTTTATTTGGAAATAACCTTTATTTGCTATAGCAATATCTAAAGGATTATCAGAAACTGCGATACGGCCGACTTTGTCATCTCGCGTTGTAGATAATCCGTGTACACCTAAAAATTCAGTAAATGAAGATACAACAGCTTCTTTTCGTTGGTATCCGACTTTGTCGAATCCGGTAATATTTTCGTTACCAATAGCGATTATTTCAGATTGCAAATGCATCGCACGTATAGACGTTGTTAATCCGTTATCGTTATAATGAATTCCACTGTTTAATCTCATAGTTCTACCTCTACATGTTATTTTATTAATATTGTCGGTCATTTTTTGATTTTCCCCAACTTTTTTGGCAAAAATCATCTAAATGTATGAGCTTTGACATGTGTATAATGTTTTTTTTTGTAAAGTCAATGAAATTTTATATTTAATTTAAATTAAAATAAAAACCGCTATGTATTACATAGCGGTCTAATTATCGATTTATAACTTATATGAAAACTATTCTTCAATTGCATTTATTTCTTCAGTTTCTTCTTCAACAGTTTCTTCTTTTAGATCGGTACGGATAGAAGCTTTGTCTGAAGAAATATTTTTGTCTTTAAGCTTAGTGATTTGTCTTGCAAATTTGTCAGCTAACAAGTCAATACTTGCATACATTGATTCTGCAGCTTCTTCACAACGGACAATACCTGAATTTGTTTTACAAATGATTTCTGCGATGTGTTTACCTTCTGCAGCAGGATTTTTGATAACTGATAACACAACGTCGATACCTTGAATTTGGTCATAACGTGTTGCAACTTTGCCGATTTTTTCTTTTACATAAGCTTTAATAGCATCTGTAATTTCAATGTTTCTTCCGTTAACGTGTATGTGCATATAAAACCTCCATATATACTACTGCTTTGCTAGTATAACATATTTTTGATAATTTTTAAAGTGCTAAAATGCGAAATTATCAAAATTTTGGTTATTCATCTGCTAAAAATTGAGGTAATTCCACGTCCGGAGTGCCAATAACTCTTACTAACTCAAGTACTGACGCTTTCATTTGACATTTTTGTGATGAGCCGCTGAAAAAGTCTCTGTAGAAACAACCTTCACAATTGCAGCCTCTTTTATAACATTCTAATGCTGTTGTGGTCCATCTTCTTACAGCAACAGCTCTGCCCATATCCCTACTTCTCAACAATTTATCTTTTCTCCACTTACTTATCTATAAAATCTGTTAGATATCCAAAAGATATCATATATCTCCCCTAAAGCCGTAATATCAATGGATTTCCGACTTCATATTTTTATTATAGAAAATAAGTTTTTTTTTTCAAGGCTCGGACATGTTGTTATGAAGATTTGTAACAAACGCCAATAATGGCGCGGGTTCTGGGGTTTGGGGCTTGGTTGTGGGGCAAAACCATGTGCTGACATGGTTTTGGGTGGAATTAAACATGGAAAACCATGGTGTGACATGGTTTTCGCTGATTTATAACTCTATTAAGTTTTGTAAATTATTTTAAATATAGCCTAATTGGGCATGCCTTTTATATATTTAAAGCAAAGAGACAGATTATTTTTTTAATCTGTCTCTTTTTATCGGCTGGGTACTCTTTTGATGTAGAGGTGAATTGGTCATGCTATCAATTCGCAGCCGTGATGTATCCTTTCCGCTTTTTTGCATGCCCCAAAATCTCCGGGGATAACTCGGTAGTGGATACATAAGTTTTATTCTTTTGAGTGTATAGTTAGTTTTTTAGGTTGTTTGGTTTCGATTTTTTGTTTTGGGATTGTGATTGTAAGTATTCCGTCTTGATATTGAGCATCGGCGTCTTCGCATTTAATTGGTTGATCAAATGAGATTGTTCTTTGGTATTTGCCATAGCGAAATTCTGAGGTGTGATAGTGCTTATCGTTTTCTTGTTCTTCTTTTTCCTCGTGAGTTTCTGCTGTAATTGTCATAAAGTCGTTATCAAGTTCAACTTCGATGTTATCTTTTTTAATACCGGGGAGTTGGACTTTAACTTTATAATTTTCTTTATTTTGTATAACTTCTACAGCGGGTCTAAGTACTGAATTTTTTATTATTTTTAGTGGATGGCCAAATGAATGGGCAAAAAATGTATCGCGTAAAAAGTTATCTAATTCTTGGTGGATGCTGTCAAAATATAATTCCGGTTCTCTTATCATTAGGTCGTGTTTCATTTTGTCATCTCCTTTTTATATAGGATAATTTATTTTTTTATGGGTTACATTGCTAAAATGTTTAATATTTGGTTGAAAAACATGTCGTTATGGCTAGTAGATTTTCTTATTATCTTGGGAAAAATTATTTAAAAAAAAGGAGATTTTTATGGCTTGTAGAATGTTATTTTTTGATTATAGACAGTCTGAGGAGAGTTTTTTTGATAGGAATAGTTTTGCGAATTTTGATATAAAATTTTTCACTGAAAGCTTGAATGAAAAAACTTTGGAAAAGTTATCGGAAGAAGATTTTGAAAAAACAATGATAATAAGTGTTTTTATTCATTCTATAGTGGATGAAAATATTGTGTCTCGGTTTAAGAATTTACGTGTTATTTCAACAAGGTCAACGGGGTATGACCATATTGATATAAATTCTTGTGTCGGTAAAAATATTGCGATGTTAAATGTTGGCAGTTATGGGAATATATCAGTTGCGCAATTTACTATTGGGGTGATGTTGACTCTTGTCAGAAATCTTAAAAAAGCGATAGAGATCCAAAATAGTAATTTTATGTTGAAAGATGTGTTAACCGGACGTGATTTAAATACTTTAACTTTAGGTGTTGTAGGGACTGGTGATATAGGTTCTGCTGTGTGTAATTTGGCGCGTGTTTTTGGGATGAAAATTTTGGCTTATGATATAGTTTTAAATTATGAATTGCAAGCTGCTGGGGTTGAATATGTTGAGTTAAACGAATTATTACAAAATTCTGATGTTGTGAGTTTGCATTTACCTTATACAAAAGATAATTATCACATGTTTTCGCAAAAAGAATTTGAATTGATGAAAAATAATTCATACTTTATTAACGTGTCACGAGGTGAATTGGTTGATAATGAGGTGCTGTATAATGTTGCAAAAACAGGGAAGTTTAATGGTTTGGCTCTTGATGTTGTGGCTTGTGTGGATGAATCTAGTTTAGATAATTTTGATAAATCTTCGATTGATTGTCTATCAACGTCAAAAATTATACAGGATATGGCAAAGTTGCCAAATGTTTTATTAACTCCGCATATGGCTTATGATACACAAGAGGCTGTAGAATTTATATTGGCTGAAACGTTTAAAGGTATAACAGATTGTTTGACCGGAGGTAAGGGATATCGGATTGTGTAGGGGTGATAAGAATACACCTTCCCCATTCGGGGCGGGAAGTATTCGGCAGAGTCCATCCAGGGAAGGGTGCATTTACCCCCCCCATGCGGAGCACATTAGTTGACCAAACTATACCACGGTTGGTAGCGACATTTACCCCCCCCTCTTGTTATGTGGTGGGAAAATTGTTATAATAATAATATAAAAACTATAACAG
>SUTS01000014.1 GCA_015152555.1 Cyanobacteria bacterium SIG26 | reverse complement strand
CATGTATATCGTTTTCATTACGACATTGATGTAAATAAATTACCGGAACCGGATAGAACTAATTTTAAAAGAGCACAAGCAGCGGTTGAAGAAATTGAAAGAAATAATTCGGCGTTAGTTGATGATGTAGGTCCTATAATTATGGATATTACGTTCTAAAATGATGTAAATAAAGCAGGGCGGGGTGAAACCCCGCCCTGCTTTTGTATGATTTTATATTCATTACTTGAGTTCGATTTTTGTACCTTCAGGTGTGTCTTTTAAAACAATACCGATTTCATCAAGTGAAATTCTTATTTTGTCGGCGATTTCCCAATTTTTCTCAGCACGAGCTTGTTTTCTAAGTTCAAGAATTTCGTCCATAGAATTAAATTCTTGTCCTAAACGTTCTGATACTTTAGAAATTGCGTTTGCTAGGTCATCTTCTGATAAAGAAGCTTTTTCAAATGTAAAGCCTAAAGTTGTTCCCAATTTATAAAGTATTGTATAAGCGTTTTCTTCATCTTTATTAGCTCGGGTAGCTAAATCAAACAAAATTGCCAAAGCTTTTGATGTATTTAAATCTTCGTCCATTGCTTCAACAAATGCTTTGTATTCGTCCGTTGATGTAATGTCAAATTCTTCGTTTATTGGCGTTTGTTTTGCGTTTGTAAGACGTTTTGCTCCTGCTTTAGCTGATGTTAAAGCTTCATCAGAAAACTCAACAGGCATTCTGTAATGGTTTGTTAAAATAAATAGCCTCAATGTGTTTGCGTCGTAATTTTTTAACATATCATCAATAGTTAGGAAATTACCTAAAGATTTTGACATTTTTTCTTTGTTAATAGTTACAAAACCATTGTGTAACCAATAATTGACGAACTTGCAACCGTTTGCACATTCAGATTGAGCGATTTCGTTTTCGTGGTGAGGGAATATTAAATCAGCTCCTCCTGCGTGAATATCAATGGTTTTGCCCAAATATTTTCTACTCATTGCAGAACATTCAATATGCCATCCGGGTCTACCTACACCCCAAGGTGAATTATAGCCGAATTTTTCGTCTTTTTTCCAAAGTGCAAAATCTAAAGGATCTTCTTTTAAGTCGCCTACTTCGATTCTTGCTCCACTTTCTAATTGGTCAATCGGTTGTTTTGATAATTGACCGTATTTTGAGAATTTTTTAACCCTGAAATATACATCGCCATTTGATTCATAAGCGTAATCATTTGCTATTAAATCTTTAGTTATTGCAATCATTTCGCCTAGAGTTTTTGTTGCGAATGGCTCTATGTCAGGAGTTAGTGTATTTAATGCTTTCATTGAATTTGTAAATTGCTTATACCAGTATTGAGAAACTTCGGTTGGAGTTTTTCCTTCTGTTTCAGCTTTTTTAAGAATTTTATCATCGACGTCTGTTACGTTACGGCAGTATGTAACATCGTATCCGCGGAATTTTAAGTATCTGTACAATACATCCCACGTTATATAACATCTTGCATGTCCTAAGTGTGCATAATCATAAACTGTAGGTCCGCAGACATACATTTTAACTTTATTACCGTCTATTGGTGTAAATTCTTCAACTGTATTTGTGTAAGAGTTAAATAATTTCATAGTATCCCCTCGTTTTGAGTTAATCTTAGCATAAAAATATTAGTATTGTAAGTTGTCAAAGATTTCAAAAATTGGTTCATATAGATTTTCAATCGGGCATTTTTCATCAAGCTCCAGTGTGATTGTTGGAATATTTCTTTCGATTCCGCAATACGTACCAAAGCTTCCGGGAGTAGGATAACCAATGCTTTCTTCTACAGGGTATCCAATTATTTTTGAAATTTCTTGAGCAATTTTTTGAGCCGGACCATCATAGTTTACTACTTTATAAGGAGCGTGAAATGTTAAAATAAGTGTCGGGGAATATTTTTTGATGATATCTATAACAAAACGGGTTTCAATTTCACTTGCTGCAGATGAACCTCCGTAATAATTTGTTTGGCAGTCGTCGCAAGTCGCGTTTTCACCTTTGTTTTGTCCCCAGTTTTTTGTTGGAAAGTTTCTATTAAGGTCAACTCCATTTGCGTTAGTTCTTGTATTTGAACTAAGTCCGTCCGGATTTAAGCAAGGGATGAAAAGAAGATTCTTTCTTTGTTCTTGCATATTTTGGGATGATTTTATTTCGTATGAATTATGGTTTTTTATATATTTTTCAATCAGTAATTTCCCTTGCGGTTCGTCGCCGTGGAAAACTCCGATGATGAGAATATTATTTTTCCCATTTTCTCCGAGTAATTTGATTTTATTTCCTAATTTCGTATGAGTCTGTTCAAGAATATTCACAAGAATTACACCTCAAAAAGAGCTTCAATAAATTCTTCAGGATTGAATGCTTTTAAATCGGTCATTTTTTCGCCAACACCAACCAATTTTACAGGTAAATTCATTTCTTTTGCAATGGCTAAAATTATGGCACCTTTTGCGCTACCGTCAAGTTTTGTTAATGCAACAGAGGTTAGATTAACTGATTCTGTAAATACTTTTGCTTGTTGTAATCCGTTTTGTCCTGTATTGGCATCAATTACTAAAATACTTTCTCTTAAAGCTTCAGGAGCCTGTTTATCAATAACTGTTTTGATTTTTTTGAGTTCTTCCATTAGGTTGAATTTGTTTTGAAGTCTTCCTGCTGTATCAACTAAAATAACATCGTATTTTTCTGACTTTGCTTTTTGTATTGCTTCATATACAACAGAGGCCGGATCAGCTTTGTCTCTGCGAACAATATCTGCACCTGCTCTTTCAGACCAGATATTTAATTGTTCTTCTGCGGCAGCTCTAAATGTGTCACCTGCTGCAATCAATACTTTTTTGCCTTCTTGTTTGAATTGGTATGCCATTTTGGCTATAAGTGTTGTTTTTCCGGCACCATTTACACCCGTAATAAAATATATGTTTAATTCATTTTCTTTAAATTGTAGCTCTGTTGAACCTGTATTTGATAGAGTTTTAATGAATTCGTTTTTTAAATAGTTTTTTAATTCAGAAGGTTTGGCTTCTTTTTTTGCACGTAAATTATCAACTAATTCCGTAGCATATCCGACTCCTAAATCTGCACTGATTAGAGTATCTTCAATATCTTCAAGTGTAAATTCTGAATATCTTTCTTCTGAGTCATCCACATTTGCCAAAACATTCCCTACAAGATTTTGTGCAGTATTTGAAACAGCCTGTTTTAAATTATTAAATTTATCCTTAAAGAATCCAAACATATTCTGATTTTAGCATGAAAATAGATAAAGATATAATACTAATATTCAATTCCTTCACGTGCGACAATTCCTGTGTCCCAATAATGTTTAACCGGTTCGATTTTTGAGACTAAATGCGCAATTTCAATAATTTTTGGGTGCGCGTTTCTGCCTGTTAAAACAATCTCCATTTCATCCGGTTTGTTGTTTAAAACATTTACGACCTCATCTACATCAATAATTCCCATATCAATAGCAATATTTGCCTCATCCAAAATTATAAGTTGATATTCATGATTTTGAATAGCTTTTTTAGCAAGCTCCCAACCTTTTTTTATCTCAATTGCGTCTTGCTCATTTTGATTATCCTTATATATAACTCTATCAAGTCCCGCTTGAACAATTTTTAAATTATTTGATATTGACGGGGACAATTCAGTAAAAGAATTTAATTCACCATAATCATTTCCGCCTTTGGTAAACATTACAATAAGTACTTTCCAACAACGTCCCAAAGCGCGCATCGCAAGGCCCAAAGATGCAGTTGTCTTACCTTTACCATCACCGGTATAGACTTGGATATAACCATGTTGCGCCCAATTTGGATTTATTAAATTATTATTACAATCGTTCATTTTCACCTTTTATTTTTTTCACTTTATTATATATTAAAATTATGGATAAGAAAATAGTATTACGAACTAAGGCAAAAGAACTACGAAAAACATTAAATATCGAAAGTATCTCAACTGATTTAGTAAATAAAATTCGCCAAACCTGTGAATATAACAACGCGCAAAACATCATGCTTTTTTATCCAAAAAAATACGAGACAAATCTTTTAGAGCTCCTAAAAGATAACAAAACCTTTTACCTACCAAGGGTGAGTGGTGAAAACTTAGAAATTTGCCCATATAAATTAGGTGATGAATTAAAAAAATCTGAATTTAACGTACATGAACCAACAAGCATGCCTGTTGAAATCGCAACTATCGACCTTATTTTTGTTCCGGCTTTAGCTATTGATGAACAGGGTTATAGATTGGGTTATGGTGGAGGTTATTACGATAGATTACTCAAAAACTTCAAAGGAGTTACAATATGTGCATTACCAAAGGAATTAGTGATAAAAACCTTACCCAAAGAATCACATGATATAAAAATTTCAAAAATTATAACCACATAACAAAAACGACTCATTTCTGAGTCGTTTTTATGGTTGTTAGTTTATTATAAATTAAGGGTTATTTGCGTTTTAAAACTTCTTATCTACCGCCACCTACGTAATTTGGTGTCATATCTTTAATACCGGCATCCCTTGCTTGTTTTGCTGCTTGAAGCTCTGCTTCAACTTCTTTAAGCATAGTTTCTTCTTTTTCTTTTTCTGCTGCCAATCTTTGTTCTTCATTCTTCAACCGGCGGGTTTCCATTTCTACAACTTTTTCACGCCCTTGATTATATAACTGTTGCATTACATAATGTTGAGTCATTGGATCAATTTGTCCCCCGTTTTGTTGTGCCTGCATCTGTAATGCATACTGTGCATGGTGATTCATATAACCCGTTGCATACTGTTGTGCATAATTCATATAATTCATTGTTCGACCGAACATTGCACCCGGCATTGCCATCAACTCTGCCATTGAAAGAGTATCATTACCAACTAATGTCGAATACTCTGTCAAATTGTTCATCTTTTTTGTTAATTTCAAAATTCGATACTGAATGTCTGATCTACGTTTCATTAAATCATGAACACGAAGATTAAATAATAACACGCCCATAACGCCCTACCTTTTCACTTTTTAATAACTAACCTTTTAACTAACCTACATTTATATAAAAACATGCAATCCCAAGTAATTGCATGTTTTTAGTCATTTATTAAGTTTTGTAAAGTTGATTATTTTTCAGTGCGCTCTACAACCTTGTCAATCAAGCCATAGGCCATAGCTTCTTGAGCGGATAGATAATGATCTCTTTCACAATCTTGTTTAACTTTATCATAAGATTGACCGGAATTTTCTGCCATGATACCGATCAACATGTCTTTCATTCTCAAAATTTCTTTTGCTTCAAGTTCGATATCTGTAGCTTGACCGCGAGCACCGCCTAAAGGTTGGTGGATCATAATTCTCGCGCTTGGTAAAGCCATTCTTTTACCTTTTGCACCGGCAGATAATAAGAAAGCACCCATTGAAGCCGCTTCACCTAAACAAATTGTTGATACATCTGATTTAATAAGATTCATAGTATCATATATAGCCATACCTGCTGTGATTACACCACCCGGACTATTAATATATAACATGATATCTTTTTCTGAATTTTCGCTATCTAGCAATAACAATTGGGCAACAACAGAATTTGCAACTTCATCATCAATTTCTGTGCCCAAGAAAATAATTCTTTCTCTTAATAATCTTGAAAAAATATCAAAAGATCTTTCTCCACGAGATGATGCTTCTATAACTGTAGGAACGTAACCCATTATTTTCATGTAAGTTTCTTGATCCATTCTATGCTCTCCTTTTTTTACATCTTATAATAAATAATTATTTTAAGCAATGGTAAAAGCATGTAAAATTTTATCAACCCATCTACTTGTATTAGAAATACTTTAATATAATTAGATTGTTTTCATCTTTTTAAATGATGTATATAAATTCAGATATTATAGAATATACATGTAGAGAAAAGGAATTGGGTAGGTTAATGGAACAAGATTTCGATTTTTCCTCATATAATAGTATAAAACGTTTGCCGGAAAGTGAACTTACTGAATTGTGGGAAAAATATTTGTCCGACAGAAGTGATAAAAATGTGCGCGATACATTAATTGTTCAGTACATATATCTTGTAAGATATGTTGTAACTCGTGTTAAAATGACATTACCTGCGACCATTTCTATTGAAGACATCGCGAGTTACGGGGTTGAAGGTCTAATAAACTCTATAGAAAGGTATTCGCCCCAAAGAAATACTCGTTTTGAAACTTATGCATTAATCAGAATACGCGGTGCAATTATTGACAAGGTAAGAGCACAAGACTTTTTGCCAAGAACAGTCAGAAAAAAAATCAAAGACATAAAACAAGCAACAGAAATATTAAAACAAGAATTAGGCAGAACTCCGACAACAACTGAAATTGCTCAATATCTTGAAATGGAACCGGAAAAGGTTAATCAAATTCTATCAGAAGACGTAACCGTTACATCGATTTATGACAAGAAAGGAACTTCTGATGATAGTATGGAAATCATTGATACCATTGAAGACTCCAACAAATTAAATCCTCAAGAACAATATGAAGAAAAAAATGTAAAACAAGATTTGCAAAAAGCTTTACAAAGATTGCCGGAAAGAGAACGAACATTAATGGTTTTATATTATCAAGAAAACATGACAATGAAAGAAATCGGTGAAGCTTTGAATATGTCTGAATCCAGAATTTGTCAATTACACGCGCAAGCAATAATGAAACTTAAAAATATTCTCAGCGAAAATCGTTCATCCCGTTTACAAAAGGCTATTGTTTAATTTGCTCATAATTTAATACAACAAAATCAATTCTTTGAATATTATCAAACGGATTTTTTGAATTATTTATTGGTGGTGACATATTACCAAATCCGATTGTTCTTATTTTATCAGGATGAACATTTACTTTCTCTATTAAAAAATCCCCAATCCTTCCGGCTTGAACGGCGGATAATTCTAAATGTGTTAAATCTTTGGGGTTTTCCGTATTCTGAGCATTGCCTTCAATTATGCAAGGTTTGCCAATGTAATTTAATATATAACCAATCATTTCAAGTATTGGTTTTGAATATTCATTCAAAATAATACTATCTTGTTCAAAAAAAACTTGACTATTAATACTTACAACTAACCCTCTTGGCTCCTGATTAAAATTTATATCTTCTCCCATAAAAGATAGATAATGTTCAAAAAAGGTCTTTATCTGTTCTGTTTGAACAAAATTATCAGTTTGGAATTTTATGGGGTGTAAATTAGCATCGCTGGCATATATTTTTTCATTATAAAAAAGAACACACAACAAACAAATAAGACATAATATTTTATTTGCCATTATTGTTATAATCCTCCATAATAATTATAATTTTAATACTATGGAGATTTCTATTAGCTATCAAGTTATGGTTTTGTTATTGAAATAACGGATTTATCATCAAAACACTTTTGTGCGCAAGCTAAAATTTGCTCTGCAGTGACGGTTTTAATCCTTTCTTTTAAACTTTCCACATAATTAAAATCAAAGCCCAACACACCATATTTTGCGTACTGGCATGCTTGATGTAAATTAGTTTCTTCAGAAAATGCACATCTGCCTATAAAGTTATTTTTGGCATCTTGAAGTTCTTTTTCTGAAACCAAAACCGTTTTTATTTTTTCAATTTCTTCATCAAATCCCTTTAAGGATACTTCTATATTTTTAGGCTCAGTTGCGATATAAATCATAAAATTAGCAGCAAGTTTAAATGTTTCATAAGAACTTCTAACAACATAAGCTAAACCTTTTTTATCGCGCAATTCCGTGAATAAACGTGAAGAAAGTCCACAAGAACCCAAAATTATGTTTAGTAATATTAAAATCGGATATTCATCTTCACCGTATGTTGGCACCAACCAACCTTTTACGATATGTGCTTGATTTAAATCGTCTTTTATTGTCTTAACTTCTTTTTTCTCATTTAATATAGGCTGTTCAATCATAAAATTATTGTCTGTTGATTGTGGAAGTCTGCCAATTGTATCTTCGATTAATGGCATTACTTCTGATTTTTCTAAGGCTCCTACAATTGCCAAAGATTTTTTACTGTTATTAATGATGTAATTATACGCATCGATAACTTCTTCTTTTGTAATACTATCAATACTTTCTAATACTGCGGTCATAGAATTCCCGTAATAATGATTTTCAAACATTTTCCGGCAGTACGCATCCATAGCTAATGCACGCGGAGAATCCAATTCGACAGGGATTTCATTTTTTAATTTTAATCTTTCTTTTTCAAATTCTTCAAATGTAGAATTTGTCAAAACCTCGTTCATCAATTCAATTGCTTTTGCAAAATCTTCATTTAAACAAACAAATTTTACTCTAAAATAATTCAAAAATGATTCACTTGAAAAATCAATCGCAAATTTTTCAAACTCATTTGCAAGTTGTTCTGAGCTATAATTCTTTGTACCTTGCAAAAGTAATCGAGCCATAAGTGAATATACACCGGCTTTAATTTCAGCTTTATTAACTGAAAAATTAAGACAAAGTGCCATTCTTGGAGTATTTGCATTCTGTTTATAAATATATTCGATATTATTATTTAATTTAGAAATTTCTTTTGTCATCGTAAACTCTCCACATATAGCCTTATACTATCACGATTTTTAATAAAAGACAAATCTCTAAAATTGTGGTATACTAGCCGTATGGTTAATAAAGTAAAAACAGCTTCAGTAATAGGGATAACTGCATACGAAGTTTCAGTCGAGACAGATGTTGTAAATTCTTTGCCGGCAATGGCTATTGTAGGCTTACCTGACACCTCCGTAAATGAAGCACGAGATAGAGTTAAATCTGCAATAAAAAATTCAGGCTACACATTTCCGTCAAAAAAAGTTGTAGTAAATCTTGCACCTGCTGATTTAAAAAAAGTCGGTACAAGTTTTGATTTACCTATCGCCATTGGAATATTGATTGAAGAAGAAGTATTAACCGAAGAAAAAGTCAAAGATTACGCATTTATAGGTGAACTCTCTCTTGACGGCACAATCAGACCTGTTGCCGGAGTCTTACCTCTTGTTTTGGGGCTCAAAAATGCAGGGGTCAAAAATGTTATCGTACCAAAACAAAATGCTAAAGAAGCCGCACTTAACGGGGAAGTTTGTGTTTATGGCGCAGAACATTTAACAGAAGTTGTCGGACATTTTATTGACAACAAAATAATCCAAACAGTTGTAGATGTCGAAAAATATTTAACAGAACAAAACAAACAAGAATATTTATTTGATTTCAAAGATGTAAAAGGTCAACATAAAGCTAAACGAGCACTGGAAATTGCAGCAGCCGGCGGACATAATATTCTTATGATAGGCTCCCCGGGTTCAGGTAAAACACTTATGGCCAAGTGTTTTGCATCTATTCTACCGCCGCTTGAATTATCAGAAGCCCTTGAACTAACAAAAATTTATAGTGTTTGCGGACTTTTATCAGAAGATGAGCCACTTATGGCAAAAAGACCATACCGAGCAGTTCATCATACCGCATCAGCAAACGGTATAATCGGTGGAGGTAGCACTCCAAAACCGGGCGAAATCACTTTGGCTAATCGGGGGGTATTATTCTTGGATGAAATGGTTGAATTTCCTCGACAAGTACTTGAGGTTTTACGTCAACCGCTTGAAGATGGTGAAATCGTTATCTCTCGTGCAAAACATTCTATTAAATATCCGGCAAAATTCATGTTACTTGGAGCAATGAACCCTTGTCCTTGCGGATTTTTAGGGGACAAAGAAAAGCACTGCACATGCTCAGATTTCCAAATCAGCAGATATTTATCAAAACTATCAGGTCCGTTACTTGATAGAATTGATATACAAGTAGATGTTCCAAGATTGACACCGGCGGAACTATTAAACTCAACAGATAATGAAGAAAATTCTGCAACAATCAGACAACGAGTTATTAAAGCCCGTCAAATACAAACAAAAAGATATGAAAATGAAAATATATTAACTAATGCTGAATTAACTTCAGAACTAATTAAAAAATATTGTAAAATTGATGAAAAATCGCAAGAATTATTAAAAGTAGCTGCCGTAAAATATCAATTATCTGGTCGTCGTTATGATAGGGTTTTAAAACTTGCACGTACGATTGCCGATTTGGATGAAAGTGCAAATATTACTCAATTGCATTTAATGCAGGCTTTACAATATAAAATGTTTAATGCTGAAGACTATGGCAAAATGTAACACTCCCCTCTTGTTATGTGATGGATAATTTGTTATAATATAATAGATAAAACAATAAGAATACGGAGGGTTAAGAATGGTAAAATGCAGATATAACAATACTTTAGGAGGGTGGGGTAACCTCTAATAGCCTTGTAGTAAGGCTTTTGACTACTCTCCAATGTGATAAATTTTATGAGATTCTTCGAGCTAAAGCCCTCAGAATGACGAGGGTCGAGCGAGGCGGAAAGATGTCCAATGTTTACCCCCGCGGTGACAGGAGAGGGTTTGATAACTCTTTTATGAAAAAAGCTGCGTTCACCTTGCCGGAAATTCTTATAACAATTGGTGTAATCGGTGTTGTTGCGGCGATGACTATTCCAAATATGATTACAAATATCCAAGACAAGCAGTTTCGTGTAGCTTGGAAAAAGACTTTTGCCAGTGTTGCTAATGCGTATAGAATGGCACAAGAAAATCCTATAGATATACCTATGGTTGAGGGGTGGGAACCTTGGTATCCAGGTGATAGGGAAGTTTTTTCTACATACTATAAAATATTTGCTAATTTAAAAACTTTAGATTATTGTGCTGGTGGAATAAATACTCCCGTTGATTGTATTCATAATTCTGCTAATTTTTCGAAAAGAACAAAATATGATTTTTCAAAAATAAAATCTTTAAATGGGGATAAAAAATCTCCTGTTATGTATAATGCAACTGGCGGTTTTGCCATTTTGCAAGATGGCGTTCATTTGTTTGGACATGCTGCATTTTGGCATTATCCAGATATTATGGTTGATGTAAATGGACCATCAAAACCTAATGTTGTGGGTAGAGATATTTTTGTTATTTTAATTCGCAAAGGTCAAGTTATAGCAGCAGGAGTTCCAGGTTATGAGATGAAAGGTTGTTCGATGAATACTTCTTCAGATTCAGGTTATCGTTCTGTAGAAAGTTTTTCTGGCAGTGGTTGCGGGTATAAGTATTTACATGAAAAATAAGTAGTATAGAAAAAGCCGTATAAACGGCTTTTTTATCTACCAAATAAACACGAGGGGGTAAATGTATCCTTACAACCTTGTCATCTTTACTAAAACAAAAGTCTGGGGGTAAATATGTTTTCAAGTCTTTGGTATATTTATTATGACCAAGTCTAGGATTAATTTTAGCAAATGTAGCATGCTAATAAGTTGCCGCCACTGTTTTTCATTTTCTTTAGTGCTCTCAATTCTGTTTGGCGGATACATTCTTTTGTTACACCATAAATGTTTCCGATTTCTTCTAGGGTATGTTTTTCGTTATTGTCAAGTCCATATCGCATTTTGACGACTTCTTGCTCTCGGTCTTTTAGAGTCGAAATAACGTTGTTGATATCATTTTGTAATGATTGATATTCGATATTTTCAAAAACCAGCGTTTTTTCATCTGCTAAAAAGTCAGCTATATTGATTTCTTTGCCGTCGTTTTTTTCTAGGCCGTTTTCTATTGAAATTGTTTTTGTGTAAGCTGATAAAAACATTTCAATTTTTTCCGGTGCGATGTTCATTTTTTTTGCAACTTCTTCGTTTTTTACAGCGTTGTTATTTTCTTGTTCCATTTGTAGTTTCACTTTCGAAAATTTCGATAATGTTTCTTGAATGTAAACAGGGATTTTCATACAATATGATTGTTCGGAAATAGCTTTAAACATTGATTGTTTAACCCACCATCCTGCGTATGTCGAAAATCTATATCCTAATCTGTAATTGAATTTTTTTGCTGCTATCATAAGTCCGATATTGCCTTCTTGGATTAAATCAAACATTGGTAGGGATGACATGTGAATAGATTTTTTTGCAATTGTAACAACAAGTTTTAAATTCGCTTGTATTAGTTTTTTCTTTGCTTCGGAATCTCCTTGTTCGATTTTTTTAGCTAATTCTTTTTCTTCTTCCAAAGTTAATTGGGGATAATCCGCGATTTCACGTAAATAATCTTTTAGTAGATTATCGTTACATGCTTCGATTGTTTCTCTTTTGGATGGGTTAGAATTTTGTGGGCCTTTTTTCATTTCGATAATTTGGATTTCTCTTCTCATTGATTAAACTCCTTTGCGCACGAGACTTGTGGGTTATTCTGATGAATAATCCGTGGGTAAATGTAACACGAGATATATACAAAGTATATACCCAAATATATACTAATCGTTACATCATGTTACGAAATGTTAATAAGAATATTTGTAAAGTATTATAAATATCAAGCCATCTGTGCTTTTCATACTATAATGTGTTCAGAGAGGAGAATAAAGTATGGGTTTGAATATTAAAGAAGTTTGGGAAAATGCTAATAAAAAAAATATAGCAATAATTGTTGCAATTTTAATAGTAGTTATTCTTTTGGTAATTGGTGGTTTGGAGTATTACCACTATTCAGTTGATAAGGTCGAAAGAGAAAAAGCAAGAGTTCAGTATGAGGAATTTCTGAAGGAGCAAATGAGACAGCAACGTGGTATTTCTAAAAAGCCTTCTGAATATGAAGTTGGTATGGATTATAATAAGGCTATGAAAAGTAAAAAACCTGTTGTTGTTCTGTTTTATGCAGATTGGTGCCGTTTTTGTGTAAAATTTATGCCGAATTTTCAACAGTTAGCCGGTTTGTATGAAAAAGATATAGATTTTGCAAAAGTTAATGTTGAAGAAAAAAAATATGAAAAGCTTGTTCGCGAAATGGGGATTACAGGATTTCCAACAGTATTCATTTTGGATCCAAAATATGATAACAAAGTCTTGTTGTCAAATGCTTATTTAAGTAGTGTAGAGGCTGTTTCAACAGAGTTAGACAGATATCTTAGAATTCGTAAAATTCTTGATTCTAAAAAATAAAATTAATCTTTCTTAACAAAGGGGTTTTATTTTGAATAAATGTCACGTATAATTGCAGTGTTTCCCGATTAGGGACACTGCAATGAGACAATAAAAAGTGAGGATATGATTATTAGTTTTCTGTAAAAATGTATGAAAAATGTGGTTAACAATTCTTAATAAAAAGGATGTTAACTAGCAATTTTTTTCTTGTTCAGGATTCTATATATATAGAAGGTCATAATAGGTGTAACATGGGTATTGAAAAGATTAAAGGTAAAGTTGAAACTCTTGCCGGGTCAAATGTTCCGGAAGGGAAGGTTATAAAAAACCGTGCGTTTTTAACTTCTCCGGTAGATTCAACTAGTTTTACAGGTGTGGCTGCTACAGTTCCAAAAACCTTAAAAGATGTGATTTTGGACTTGATGCCTAAAAAAATCAATTTTATGGTAAAAGCGCACAAAAATATGGGAGAGATTCAGAATCAAACAATAAATGCTTTAGGTACTGGTTTAGTTGCTCCGGTGTTTATTAAATATAACCCATTGTCAGATACTGATGAGGATACAAGAACATATACGGCTTGGAGACAACCGGTCTCAGCGGTTCTTGCAATGGGTACTCAGTGTGCAATTGTAATTCCGTTTAACAAAGCAATTGAGAGGATGTCTGATATCGGTTATGAGCATTTTTCGTTACTAAATAATGCGTCATTATATCCTTCAGAAAAATATATTGAAAAAAGTATAAAAGCAGCTAATAGTGGTAAAAAGCTTTCAAAAGAGGAATTAAAGTTTAAAGTTGAAGAAGCTAAATCTCAATACAACAAAGCTTTGAAAGATATGATTAATCAAGATAAGATTGTATTTAATAAGATTGGCGTGAATGGTGCTTCAACTGCAGAATTGCCGAAAGAAGAATTTAAAAAATTATTCGAAGAGACTTTGGATGAATTAATAAAAGAAGAACGTGCTGAACGGAAAAATTTATTCGGTGATAATTTTAAATTTAAAACGGAACGTGGAATTTTCTACTTTGAAAATTCGGAAGCGGCTAAGAAAACTTTAGATAAAATCAGTGAAAGTTTAGCTTCTATTTATGGTGAAGCTCCGCAAGGTGTTGTGAATGAGCAAGGATGTGTTGCAAAAGATGCTCGTAAACGATTCAATCAAGCTTGTAAAAAAATTATCAATGAATTAAAGCAAGAAGCAAAAATAGATCCATCAAAAAAAGTAGTTAATAAAGAATTGATTAAGATGGTCAAAGAAGTAAAAAGTAGAAATATAAATGATACTTCAACAAGTAGAATTTTGTTCAAAAAAGTTGATAAGATGTACAATTCATTGGCCGAAATGAGTGCTAAAACTTCAACAGATCAGATAAGTCAAGCTGTTATCGATAAGTTAAATGGTCGCGCAAGGGCTATTGATGGTTTTGTTGAGGTTTTAAATGAAATTAAAACTAAGTTAAAAACAGATGGTATAACTGTTGCTGAGGCTCAGCGAATACTTGATGTAAGAGCAGGTTTAATAACCCCGGATGGAAAACCTATTCCGGTAGAAGATTTGGTAGATACTGCTAAAGATTCTGTCGAAAGTGTTGAAAAAAGAATTCAAAGCAAGGTAAGTTCTTTGGCCGGTAATATTGGCGACCAACTTAAAAAACACGTTAAATCAAATCTTGATGGTTTAAAACGTTGGACAGGTTTATTTGTATCTTTGGCAATCTTACCTGCGACTTGTTGGTTGTTGAACAAGATTTATCCTTGGTTTATGGCTAAAGCCTTTCCGGATTTAACAAACAGTAAGAATAAAGCAAAAGAAGAAAAATTAAATCAGAAAGTTGAGGTGGCGTAATGGGTAATAAAGTGTCACCATTAACAAATTTATTATACAGACCAATCGCTTGGTTTTCAGATAAAAAATTAGCACAAAATGCGGGTAAACAAGTTTATGCTAATAACAGACGTTATATTGATGGCTTGGGTGTAGGTTCAATTATTGCAAAAGACGGTTTGGGTTGCGTGTTATATGTTAACCAGTCTTTGAACAATAAAGAAATCCCTGATGATAAACGTAATTTCGTAGCTTCATTAGACTTGACAAATGGTTTGTTAATGATTGCATTGCAATTAGCGATGTTCTTTACGGTGAGTCATAAAGTTTGTCAAACAAAAATGTTTGATAAGTTCTTTGGAAAATTATTTGACAGACCGATTAAGAAAGCTTATCAAGCTATTATCAAAAATCAACCGGGCGCTCCTGAAGTTGGAGATATTAAGTTCACTCGTGAATTCAAGAAAATTAGAGAAAATGTTAAAGATGCCTTTGGCGGTTTAACATCATTAATTGCAGCTTCAATTGTCGGCAAACGTGTTTTAGTACCATTTATTGCAACTCCATTAGCTGATAAGGTTGAGAAAAAAATGAATGAGCGCGCAGCAAAAAAATCAGGTCAGCCGCTTCCTCAAAACATAAACAAAGATAATAATGCAACTCCGACGATGAAAGGTGCTACTAAAGTTGATGTTGTGGCAACAAATTTAGAACCTGCTAAAGTTACTAAACCTAGTTGGTTTGAAGCAAATTAAAAAATAATTACATCTACATGACAAAAGAGAGCGAATCCCAAAATTTGGGGTTTGCTCTTTTTTAATGTTATAAAATTTTATCAACAATTTCTTGGATATGGTATTTTATTGCAGGGGTAATCATTAAATCGGGTTCTGACATTGCAAAATCATCAAGAGTCATAATGGCTTTTCTATGATTGCCTATTTTTTCATATAAAAGCCCTAATATAATTTTATCAAATGGATTATCTTCGTTATCAACTTTGTTTTTATAATTTGTAAGTTGTGTTTCTGTTTCTCCAAGTTTTTCGTAACAATCTACCAAATTTTGGTAGTATTCAAAGTTTAAATTGTATTGAGTAAGTGAGTTTTGGAAGCAATCAAGAGCAAGTTGAGGATAGCCTATTGTAAGATATACTTTCCCTAAATTGTTAAAATAGGTTGCTGTTGCTTGGGTTTGAGGATTTAGACTAATAGCTATTTTAAATTCTTGGATTGCGCCATAATAGTTCTTTTCTTCGGCGTGGAGAATACCTTTATTGTTATGCTCAAAAGCGTTTTTTTCGGCATCAATAATGTATGTTGAAGTTGTTGCACTTGAACATAAAGCGGGAGTTCCTATTAAAATTAATGTCAAAAATAAAAATGTTTTTTTCATATTATTTAATTTAATTATAATTTAGTTATTTGCAAGTTTAGTCCAGATTGAATTCAAGGCCTTCGTATGCCATAAAGATATTTTTGTTACCTGCTGTATAGTGTTCTTCTATTCGGCTTAATTTTGTGTCATCATAACCGGGATCATAATGGAAAAATGCTAAGTTTTTAGCTTTTGTTTGTTTCATCACTTCTATTGCCATGTCGTAAGTTGAATGGCCATAGCCTTGTTTTGGAGAAAGAGGACTTAAGTAATCTTCTGTTGTGTATTGAGAATCATGAATTAATAAATCGCAACCTTTTGCAAATTGTGCAAATTTTTTATCTCCACCGAAGTAACATTCTTTGTCTGTTGCATAAACTAATGATTTACCTTGATATGAAATTTTATATATAATAACACCATCTTGAGGGTGAACGTATGATTTATATGATGTTATCAGGATATCTTCTTTATCCGGTGTGATTTTAGATGTTTCTATAATTTCAATCTCACCGTCTTTTTTTATGATAATAGTTTGAGTATCATTAATGTCTTTTATGTTTAGTTGTCCTGAAATGTCGTTTAAATCCAGCGGAAATGTTTTTCCAAAGACTAGCTCGGATAATGTTTTTGTTAGGTTACATTCTGCGGTGCCTTGACCAAAAATGTTTAATTTAGTAGATTTTAGGTGGAGAGGTTTAAAGAATGTTAAACCTTGTAAGTGATCTTGGTGGATGTGAGAAAGTAGAATTGTTGCATTAATTGGAGTACGCTGAGATTGTTCTATTGATGTTGCGATATGTTTTTCCAAAAGTGTGTTGCCAACATTTACAATACCTGTTCCTGCGTCCAATATAATAATATGTTTTCCGATATTAACTTCAACACAAGATGTGTTTCCTCCAAATTTGAAAAAATTTTTATCTGCTACAGGAAAGCTTCCTCTTACACCTCTGAATTTTACTTTAAACTCGCTCATATTAATCTCTTTCTTTTTATTGTTTTTTTATTTCGTAAATACCTGATTGGTCTTGTGGTTCACCTGTGTATATTGAACTTGAAAAAGCCAATAATTTAGCCATTTTTTGTATGGTTGTTTCTTTTGTTTCTTTCCAAGTGAAGTCAAAAGTTACTTTGTCTTTGTGGTTAGAAACGGTAACTATTCTAAATGCATTTGGGTATGAAACTAGAGCAGGAGTACTCACATATAGTACGTTGTCGTGTTGTGTAATTTTTGTCGCGTGATAATGTCCTTGAAAAACTCCGATTGGGTTTTTATAACTTTCGATAAGTTGTTTTAAAACTATTGCATTTCTTAATCTGTGATTAGGGCTAGCGAAAGGTTCTACAACCGGCACGTGCATGAATATTAAAACGGTATCTTTTTTTGATGCATCAAGTTCTTTTTTCAACCATTTTAATTGTGCGTCATCGATGTAACCATTCGAGGTTATTGAATTTGTAATAATATTATCTAAAACGATTACTTTGTAATTTTTCTTTGGTTCAAATGAATAGTATGCTTTTTTAAATTTAAAATTCTCGTTAGCATTTCTTAGAGTTTCAAGATATACGAGAGTTGTCAGATAGCCTCCTACACATCGGTCGTGATTGCCAAATGCAAAATACCACGGGCTGTTAAGCTTGTCTAAGTGTGGTAAAACTGCATTTAATTCTTTTTCAAAAGGTTTATCAATAAGATCCCCTGTAATCATGACAAAATCTAAATCGTTATATTCATTGATTTGATTAATTGCGTCGTCTAATAATCTTGGAGATTCGCCAATCATTTTGAATGTTGTATTTGAACCATTTGCAAGAAAATGTATATCACTAAGCTGAGCAAATTTTAAATTAGTTGCGCCACTGTATGCTTGTAAACCCCATAACATTCCGGCAGTTAGACACAATGTTATAATTGTGTTAGCAAGTTTAGTGAAAAATCCTTCTTTTTTAGAATTCTGTTTGTATTTCTTTTTGCGCATTTTGGTTACTTTCCAATATTCTTTTTATTTCATTATACTTGTTTTCTAAGAATTCGTCATCATTAGAGAGTATGATTGCTTTATCAATATTCATTAATGCGCTCATATAATCATTCATTGCTAAGTCGCAAAATCCCATATATTCATAAATTTTTGAAGTTTGAATATTTGGTAAAAGTTTTGTGAATAAATTTTTAGCTTCGCTGTAATTTCCCTGTTTGTAAAGTAGTTTAGCTCGATCAAATTGATATTCAGGGCAATCATTGATAGAAATAGCTTTGTAAATATCTGTTGTTGATTCTTGCATCATTCCCAGTTGGAATTCAATTCTTGATTTTGTTGCGTAGGCTAAATCATCATTTGGAACAAGTGAAATATATTTTTCAATAGGATTAAGTGCTGATTCATATTTGCCTATTTCAAATAGAGTTAAAGCTGAAGCCAAGTAAGCTTGTGCAAAATTTGGTCTTGCTGATAATGCTGCATTGTATGAGTCAAGAGCTTTAGAGTAATTTAATCTATCTCTGTAAAAATTCCCTAAATAATAATGTGCTAAATAAGCATTGGGATTTTGTGTCCCGTTTATTAAAGATTCGTATTCGCCTTGTGTATTTCCTAATCGTTTATATTCTTGCGCATTTTTAATACTTGGGTTAACTGCAAGGATATATGTTTTTTTGTCGCCGGAAATTACATGTGATAATCCTCGTTTTAAATCCATAGCTTGTTTATTGTCAGGATATTTTAATAAAATTTTATCAAGATATTCCATCGCAAGGTCATATTGGCCTGTAACACAATAATTTGCAGTAATATCAAGATAATCTTCCAAAAAATCTTCTGCCATTACCGGTGAATTTATAAATAAAGCTGCACTCAACATAATAGATAGTAATAATCTTTTCATAATTTTATTATATCATAAATACTTGCAACAGTTAAGTCTTTGGCGCATAATAAGTGAAAAGGAATTATTATGAGTGAAAATAATCAAAAAATAGCAGTAGTTGCATTATCCGGTGGGGTTGATAGCTCTGTTGTAGCTTTGTTATTGCAACAGCAAGAATATAAAGTTATCGGTTTAACAGGTAAGATGGTTAATACTTTTGCGGCGGAAGAAGTTTGCAATAATGCTAAAAATGTTGCGAATAAATTAGGTATTGAACATTATGTTTTGGATGTTTGTGATAAATTCAAAAAAATGGTTATTGAATATTTTGAAGATTCCTACAAAAATGGTGAGACTCCAAACCCTTGTATTGTCTGTAATGAGTTTATAAAATGGGGTGAATTGTTTGATTATGCGGTTGATGTTTTGAAAGCTGATATATTTGCGACCGGTCATTATGCGGATATCCGTTTTGTTGACGGCGTTTATAAATTATACCCTGCAAAAGATGAACATAAAGATCAATTATATTTTTTGCATAGATTAAACCAGAAACAATTATCAAAAACGGTATTCCCACTTTATGAATATGAAAAAGAAGATGTTAGAAAAATTGCATATGATTATGATTTACCCCCAAAATCGTCAAAGGAAAGTCAAGATATTTGTTTTATCCAAAAGCCTAATACTACGAAAAAATATTTAATTGAAAAATTTGGAGAAATTAAAGGTGATTTTATAGAAGTTCCAACGGGTAAAAAATTGGGAACTCATAATGGTCATTATCAATATACAATTGGACAAAGAAAAGGTATTGGTATTGCAGCTGCTTACCCGTTGTATGTTGTAAATATAGATGCTGAAAGAAATATAGTTTATCTTGGAAAAAAAGAAGATGATTTGCGAATTCGTGCAGCTATTAAGGATTTGAATTTTGCATATCCGATTAAAGAAAAAGAGTTTGATGCGATGGTAAAAATCAGATATAATATGCAAGCTAAAAAAGCAAAAATCCAGATATTTGATGATATTGCGGAAATAACTTTTTATGAACCGGTAAATTCAATTACATCAGGACAGGCCGGTGTTATTTATGATATAAATGATGGTCACTTAATTGGCGGCGGTTGGTGCATTTAAATAAAATTATTTGTTATTAGTATTGGTATGTTTTTTGATTATTAATTTGCCGTTTTCAACTTCAATACTCACTTCATCTTTTACAGGATTGAAGTTTGCCATATCCAACACTGCTTTTGGTATAATTAATCCCCAGCTATTTCCTACATTTCTGAATTTTTTGATTAACATGTTAGCCCTCCATTATTCCTATGTTACAACATTATAGTTGACTGTAGGTTATTCTTTTGTTATAACGAAAGAATAACAGGAGGTGTTATGCGTTTATTAAGTGATAGATTAGAAGATGAATTGATTAAATTAAATACACTGCAAACTACTATGAAATATACTTTTGATGGATATGCAGAAGAAAATCCGAATATTTATTTTTTACAAGATTTGCATGAATTAATTTTGGCTAAAACAAATGATTTAATGCTTGTAGTTGATGAGGTTTTGCTTAAGCTTTATGAACAAAATCTTTAACAGTTTTTAATATTTGTCATATAATATACTTATGAGGAAATTAGCTGTTGCATTATTTATAAATATTTTGATGTTTGGGGTTACTGTAAATGCAAATCAGGTGCTTGAGGTTCCTGAAACAACTTTACATATTGCCAGAAATGCCGGATATAGTAAAATTGTCACAGCTCCGAGTTCAAAAATCGTACGTGTCGGTATCGGACAAAATAATTTCACATCTTACGAATGGGATAGTGCAGAAATTTATGCAAATGCTAAAATTGATGTATTTTCAAATAATGAATATTTGAAATCTTTTGAATCGGGTACGATTATTAAATTAGTAAGGATCGGACAAGAATTTATTTTATCTACAGGTGGAGCTGAGGTTTTAAAAGTTCCTTCGCCGGTTAGATTTAAGTCTGATTTCGGGCTTTTGGGTATTAGGAATTTGAAGCGAGCAGGTCGAGACGCGGTTTATCGTGGACAATTAGAGATTGTGCCTTGTACAAAAAATGGTAAATTTCATATAGTAAATGTAATTCCTGTTGAAGAATATCTAAAAGGTGTTGTTCCAAATGAAATGCCGGTTAGTTTTGGTTTGGAAGCTTTAAAGGCTCAGGCCGTTGCTGCTCGTAATTATGTGCTTTCGCCGAGAGTAAAGGCAAATCCTAACTATGATGTTGTGGATTCTGTTGCAAGTCAGGTTTATTTTGGGGCTAATACAGAAAAAGATTTGTCAAATCAAGCTGTGTCGGAAACTTCTGGGATTGTGGCATTATATGGTTGGGATTTAATTTTGGCACAGTATTCATCTACGGCAGGCGGTTATACAGAAAGTTTTGCTAATGCATTTTCAGACCCTAAGACAAAAAAATTCCCATCAGATTCAAAACCTTATTTGATTGCAAAACCTGATTATCCGAATTTTAAGTCGCTAGATACGGATGAGGCGGCTGCTGAGTTTTATAAATCAAGACCGGAGTCGTTTGATGTTAATTCAAGATATTATCGTTGGGAACGTGAATGGACCGCAAGTGAATTTCAATCACAAATTCAAGCAAATATTGCCGCTCAAAGTGCAACAGGATTTATTACTCCGACTGTAAAAGTTGGGGAAACAATCGGGGAAATTCAAGCAATTAATGTTTTAAGGCGTGGTGAATCAGGTAAAATTATAGAACTTGAAATTCAAACAGATAACTGTAATTATATTGTGCAAAAAGAATTAGTTATAAGGCGATTATTTAAACATCAAGGTAAGGCTTTACCGAGTGCAAATCTTGTATTTGAACAAAAATATGATGAAAGTGGGAAATTGGATTCGATTAAAGCTTATGGTGGCGGTTTCGGGCATGGTGTCGGGATGAGTCAATATGGCGCTGGTTTTATGGCCAATGAACTTGGAAAGTCTTTTGATGAAATTTTAAAACATTATTATTCGGATATTATTTTAGCAACAGAACCTGAGATTTTGTCTTCTATGGTTTCTCAAATAAAGACCGTTAAACGTTTTTGGACAAAAAATGGAAAAGCCAATTTGGTTGTTGATAACAAATATGGTTTAGAATATTTGGATGCGGTTATTAATGGGTATGATGAAAAAATAGTTTTGGATATTTCTGAAAGATATAATGTAATAGATATTTCAAAGTATTTACAAAAAGGGGAAAATACGGTTACTTTGGTTTATCCTGTTGAACAGGGTGCAAAGGCCGTGAAGTTATATATAGAATTGGTGAGTGATTATGACAACAATGAAAACTAATGAGGATAAGACTTCAAGTGTTTTAAAAGCTGCGTGGTTAATTGCGGTTGTAACGATAGTTAGCAAGCTTATCGGATTTGTGCGGGATATAATTATTGCTAATTATTATGGAGCTTCAATGGTATCTGATGCTTATTATTATGCATATCAAATTCCTTCATTGTCGTTAATTTTGTTAGGAGGGGTTGGTGGACCATTTCACAGCGCGACGGTTGCTGTTTTCTCTAAACTGATTCCTAATTTAAAAGATAAACCTAGTGAGCAGGTAAATAGACTGTATTCAACTTTTATGAATGCGACAATTATATTATTCCTGATATTATCAGTGTTGATATTTTTATTTTCAAAGCAAATAATGGGATTAATAATTTCTGCCGGATCTTTAGATATGATAAATCTTGCATCCCAACATTTGCGGATTATGACACCACTTCTTGTTATAGGTGGGGTTGTCGGTATTTATTATGGAATTTTGATTATATATAAACAATTTATGTTGCCGAATTTATCACCGATTATTATGAGTTTGGCAATTATTGCTATTGTAATGTCTGTGCCTAACGACCAAAAAGGTTATGCGCTTGCTTGGGCAACTACAATTGGTGCGGTTTTGCAGCTAATTATCCAATATCCTAATATAAGAAAGTTAGGGTTTAAATTAAAACCGTGTTTTGAATTTGTTAATAATCCTAATTTTAAATCAATCGGGGAGTTGTTATTTCCTGCGATTTTAAGTTCGACAGTAGGTCAAATACATATTTATGTTGATATGTTTTTCACATCATCAATTTCAGAAGGTGCTTGGACTGCAATTGGTTATGCAAATAGAGTATTCCAGTTCCCTGTTGGGATTTTGGTGACAGCATTTTTGGTTCCGTTGTTTCCTATTTTTGCAAGATTAGTTGCAGAAAAAGATTATGATGGTATAAAAAATTATTTTAATAAAGGTGTTGGGGTATTGTTTTTTGGTGCGATACCTATAATTATAGGCATTCTTGTTGTTGGTATGGATGCAGTACGTTTGGTTTTTGAACGCGGAGCTTTTGATAAAACTGCAACATTTATGGTAACAGAAGCACTTTGGTTTTTATCGGTTTCGATTATTCCTTATGTATTTAGGGATTCTATTACTCGGGTGTATTATTCGTTTAATGATTCAAAAACTCCTTTTGTTGTGGCATTTTCTTCTATTGTTTTAAAATTAGTTTTAAATTTTTTATTCATAATAAAAATGGGTTTAGGTATTGGGGGTGTAACACTTTCAACTTCGCTTGTTACTTTATTTAACGCTGTAATTTTAGGTGTTTTAATTTCTAAAAAAATAAAGATGGATTATGAATCATTGTTTAAGAACTTGTTAAAAATGGTTGTTTCAGGTATAATTGCTCTTGGGGTTTGTTATTATGCGGCCGTTGGTGTTGATAAATTTATAAACCTGTCCGGTATTTTATTTGATATTATTAAAATATCTACAATAGCAATAATCTGTTTGGGTGTATATGTACCGTTAAATTTATTATTTAAAATGGAATATGCAAGTGAATTGTTTAATAGATTGTCGGCAAAAATTAACAGAAGATAGAGTGATTTACAAATAAGTTAGTAAGAGTTATTTATAGACTATGAGATTACAAGTAGGACCAATTATTGATAATAATAAAGTGCGTTTGGATTTCAGGAATAGTCCTGATAAGCCAAATCGTACACCAAGTTATGAGATAGAAAGCTCGAAAGCTGATGAGTTTGTAAAAAAATATAATAAACAAGAAAAAAAATTATTAGGTTTTACTTTGTCTGCGATTGGTGGGTTTTCATTAATTGGTTGGATGATTGGTTTGTATAAACGTTCGTGGAAAGCAATGGGGCTTGGTATTGCATCTGGGCTTGCATTGGGGCTTGGTATTGGTTCAATAATTTCATCTCAAAAGAAAAACAGTTTGATGGATGAATATGACGTCCGAGAACTTTCTAAAAAATAATGTAATTTTGGAGGAAGGATGAATAAGGGATTTAAATCAAATATTGATGAAAGACCGGAATTGATTGTAACCGGTATTTTTTCATTATATTTGATTATTCAAGGTTTTATTTTATATTTATTTTTCTTACATAAAATTGGTTTTAAGTTTATGATTTTAGCGAGTGTTGTTTTTTTACTTGTTTATTTGCCACGGTTTTTGATAATAAACAAATTGAAAAAGAAGGATAATATCAAAATTATAGATGAATATTTAATGATTAATGATTATGGTATTCCTTTGTCAGAAATAGAAAAATTTATTGTGAAAGAAAACAAACCCCGGATTATATTTTTTATCAGTAATAAGATGATTGTTTTTCAAGATGCGGAATTTATGATAAAGACTGCAACGGAGATAAAATCTTTTAAAGTCATCGGATCTGAGAAGATTAATTTGTTAAAAGAATTTTTGTCGAATGTGTGTTAAATTTTACTTGGTTATATTTTACAGAATTGTTTAGCCTAGTTATTTGGTGTAATAGTAACTTTTATTTGCATGGTAAATAATTTATCCTATGTGTATTATGAGGTATCAATTACAAATAAATTCAGGTATTAAACGTTTGAGAGCGCAACACAATTTAACGCAAGAAAAATTTGCTGAAATTGTTGGGTTAACTGTTGAAGCTGTAAGAAATTTGGAACATAATAAATATGCGCCAACTGCAAAAACTATTGATGCAATATGTAATTCTTTTAATATTCGTCCTATAGATTTGTTGATTGACGATATAACAAAAGAAAATGTTGATGTTTTACAAATAATACAATATAAACTAAATTCATCTTCTATTGCAGAGTTACGGATTATTGATGAAATGATCGATGTTGTAAGACGTAATTATATTAGTTTGCGAAATAAATAAACATAGGGAATTATTATTAAATGTATTTTTCAATTCCTGTGTTATAATCAAATAGGGAGTTGGTGTGTGTGTGTGTGTGTGTGGCTCATCTGAATTAAAAAGCTAATAAACATATCTAATTGATTACTTTAGTTAATTGGTTGGTTATTATATATACAATGTGGGTATTCAACAACAAATAAATTCTGGTATTAAACGCCTAAGGCATCAGCATAATATGACACAAGAGTGTTTTGCTGAAGCTGTTGGGTTAACTGTTGAAGCTGTAAGAAATTTGGAACATAATAAATATGCGCCAAAAGCAACAACTGTTGATAAAATTTGTGCTCGGTTTAATATTCGACTTATAGATTTATTATTTGATGTGCCTACTGATAATGCCCTAAAATTACATAAACTTATTGCTGATAAATTGTTGTTATATTCAAAAGATGAGCTTTTTATTATTTCTAAGATTTTGGATCTAATTAATTGTTTATATAATATGAAATTATGATTGATATTTAACATTGAATAATAATTGGTAGTTTATGAATTCTTTCTTTTTCATAGTCATAAATATTTGGGCATTTTGTTAAGTATTCAAGAAGTGCATCCTGACGTGATACCTCAAAAAATTCAATATCTTTATCGTTTTGTATATCTTTTTTTATATCAACAAGGCCAGCTACACCTGTTGCCAAAAATACATCATAAGCAACTGTAAATTTATGGTCATTAGAAAAATCATTTAATTTATATTTAATTGATCCGTCTTGGTTTAAGATATGAACATCAGATACTGTTAAATCCGGTTTTACTGTATATTCCATTCCTGAAACGTGCATAAGCCCTGGTGTGATTTTACCAAAAGATGTTGATTGAGCACACCAGTTAAGTGTATTTATAATTTGTTCTTTTGTTAATTTAGTTTTGATGAGTGTTGAGGTTGTAAATGGTACAACATTTTTGATATCTTGTGTGGTAACATTAATGTTATCAAAATTATCTCTGATCGTTCCGGCATTTACAAAGGCAAAATCAGCTTTCTCGCCTTTTGTATGTGTGTTTACATACCAAAGATTTGAATCTGAGACTAAACTGCCAATTTGCGTGTTTTCAGTGAGTGAATCTCCTTTTGGTAATGGTGATTTTAATTTATATACCGTATTTTCGTTTGAGTGATTGGTGCTTTTTTCTAACTTGTAAAATTTGTTATTACATTTTTCTTTTATAAGTGCGCCATTGTCGTCAAATTCAAGATTTAAAATCCCCATATAATCAAGGTTTTGGCCAAATGTATGGGTATCACTTTTTCCTGTTGCTACAATTTTTACCGGTTCTCCACGTTCTGAAACCTCCCAGCGGTCTGTTTCAAAATGGTCGTGGCCACCTATAATTACGTCAATTCCTCCAATTTTAGCAAATGTTTTGTAAAAATCTTGGTTGGTGATTTTATTATAATTTCCTGTATGTGCCAGTAGAAAAATTTTATTCGCGCCTTGTTTTTCTAAATCATTTACTTCTTTTCGCACCAGTTCAATGGTTTTATCAAATGGTAGGACATCTACTATTTGTTTACGTTGAGTTAAGCTATGCGATAAATTATTAAAATCCAATGGAGACACTCCAATTAATCCAATTTTATGACCATTGCGCTCAATGATTTTGCTTTTTGGAAGAGGTTTAAGTGTTGTAGGTTGAGTGAATATGGTGTTAGTTGATAGAAATTTATTGTGAAGATTAAAGTTTTTGATTAAATCCCAAAAATGTTTTCCTGCTTCGATATCGTGATTTCCTGCACTTATAGCATCCGTTATTGGGCCTAATTTTTTTGCAACAATTTCGTTATTGGAGTTGATATCTAAAAACAAATCACCACCACACAACGTTAAATTGGTATCATTTTTATTGGTTTTACAAAATTCATCATGTGCCTCTAAAAAAGAATCCAAATGTTTAATCGAGCTGTGTACGTCGTTATAGTATATTGTGTTTATTCTATTGCTTGTAAAATTCAATGGTCTATTAACTTTCATATTTTATTTAAAACGTGTAAATTTATTTTTTGCTATTTTTCGGTAATATTATTGTAAATATTGTACCTTTATTTATTTCACTTTTTACAGTAATTTTACCGTTATGTAATTTGATAAATTCTTTAGAGATTGGTAGTCCTAAACCTGTAGATGTTTCGGTTTTTGAAAAATCATTCTGTATTTGAAAGAATTTTTCAAATATTTTTTTCTGATATTTTTTTTCTATTCCAATGCCGAAGTCTTGGATTATTATTTGAATTTTATTATCAATATTATCTGCAAGGATATTGATTTCACTATCATTTGGCGAAAATTTTATTGCATTCCCTATAATATTAAATAATACTTGTTGAAGTTTTACAAAATCGCCTTGTAATGATAAATTTTCCTTTATATTGCATTTGAAAATTATTTTCTTTTTTTGTGTAAGTGGGTTCAGAATGTTTATAACTTCTGTGATAAGCATGTTAGCATCAATTTCAGAAATATTCAATTTGATTGTTTGAGATTCGATTTTTGATATATCCAGAACATCATTTATCATGCCTAAAAGATGAACTCCCGCAATATTTATATCGGACACGTATTCTTTTTGTTTGGTATTAAGTTTCCCGAAAATTTCGTTGTTTAATAGTTCAGAAAATCCGATAATTGAATTTAATGGAGTTCTAAAATCGTGTGAAATATTTGCGATAAATTGATTTTGTAATTTTTCGTGTTTTTTTATTTGGCGGTTCTGTTCTTTTATTGTATCGTACGCTTCATTGGTTGTTGTAAGAGCTTGGGCTAATGTTGTAACTTGTGTTTTTATGATTTTGGTTAGCTCTAAATTTTTAATTAAATTGGTTATAATTTTTGTACAAGTATTGAAAATCAATTCTTCTTCGGTGCTAAATGGTTTGGCGTTTCTTGTCATAATAATAAAACCTATTACGACTCCTTTTATAATAAGTTTTTTACACAAAATATCGGTGTTAAGTTTAAAAATATTTTTAATGAAATCTTTTTCGAGTTGTTTTTTGGGATCAAATAATTCTTGTGCTATTACTTCATCAATTTTTATATCTTCGTAAATTTTTATATTTTTACCGTATTCCAAATTTATGGAATTAGAGGTCAAATAAAAAATTCCCGCATTATCAAATGGTATGATTGTATTTAGAACTTCAAATACTTCATCTGCATGAGGGTTTTGTTCTAAATCTATATCGTAAAATTTATTGATTTTTTCTAATGCTAATTTATACAATATTTTCCCCAAGTCTAATAATTTTATTCTTTGTATCCGATGTATTTAAGATTTCGATATAGTCCATCATAATCTAATCCGTAACCAACAACAAATTTGTTATCTATCTCGAAACCATAATAATCAGGCTCAATATCAACTTTTCGTGTAATTTTTTTGTCTAAAAGTGAACAGAATTTAATGGATTTTGCATGAAAATTGCAGTGCATAAAATCCATCAAAAATTTTGCTGTCAATCCTGTGTCTACAATGTCCTCAATAATTAAGACGTTTTTTTCGTTTAAATCTGGTAATGAAATATCTACAGCATTGACTTTTCCAGATGTTGTTGTTGATGAACCATAACTAGATAAACGTATGAATTCCATTTTTAATGGCATGTTTAAATTTCTTACCAAATCTGTTGCAAACATAACTGCACCTTTTAACACACAAATGGCAATAACTTCTTCTCCGTTATAAAACTCGTTCATTTCATCTGCCAATTCTTGTATTCTGGACTGTAATTGTTCCTCACTAAAAAGTACTTTTAAATCTTCAATTTTGATTTCCATGTTCGCTCTCTTTCTTTATGTTTATTTTTTATAAAACTTAAGTTGGTGGGTTGGGTGTGTTGTAACTTTTATTTTATCACTGATACCCAAATTTATTGCCCATAAAATCTCATTACCTTGTGTTAAAAATAGCAAATTATTTTTTTCGTGGTTTGGAATTTTTTTTGCATTCAAATATTTTTTTAATTTTTGTGTTCCGCTAGAGCCGAGAGGTTTAATAATATCTCCGTCCTGTCGTGTTCGTAATTCAAAAGGCATAGGCATTTTGGCTAAATTTACGTATGCAATATTTTGCTCGTCGTCAGGGAATTTTCTAACAGGTTTTTCAAATTTTTCTATCTCAAAAATGTATTCTCCTATTTCATATTTTCCTTCTTTTTTAATTTGGCAGTATAATTGTGCTTGTTCTTTTTTGCTAATAATTTCGATTATTTTTTCGTTTGTATAAATCCATAAATTATTTGTAAGCGAGCAGGTTTTTCCTGATTTAGTGTTTGAATTTTCATGAATAAAATTTTTAATTTTTAGGATTTTTTTGCGATCGTAATCTAAATTATATTGGATAAAAATATTATAAATAATTTTATTTTGTAATGCATCTGAAAGCTTTATAAATTTTTGGGTATTAATTTTATTTTCATCAGAAATTTTTGATATTACTAATGAAAGATATTCTTCTATAATTTGTGATTCTTCTTTTGCTATTTCTGATAAATTTGAAATAGATTCCAGTGCAGATGGTTTAATTTCTTGCAAAAGAGGTATAACATTTTTGCGTATTAAATTACGTTTGTATTTAATATTGTTGTTTGAGCTGTCATTGTTTGGTATAAGGTTTTGACTTTTGCAGTATGCATCAATATCATCTCTATTTATTTCCAATAATGGGCGATAATAAATATCTCTGATATTTGCGATTCCTTGTAACCCTGAAATCCCTGTACCTGTACATATTCTGTAAACTAGGGTTTCTACATTATCATTTTTATTATGCGCGGTAAAAACAATTTTGCTATTGAATTTTTGAGCACAATTTTCGAAGAATTTATATCGTGCTTCTCTTGCTGCAGTTTCTGTTTTAGCGATTTGAGGGTTTATATTTTCACTGTAGAATTCAACTCCGATATGTTCGCAAAAATTTTTGCAGTTTAATTCTTCTAAATCACTCTCTTTTGCTCTCCATTTGTGGTTTAAATGAATCGCGACAATTTTATTTTTACATATTTTTTTTAGTGCGTATAACAAGCACATTGAGTCAAATCCACCTGAAAACGCTACAAGATAAACTAAATCTGATTTATCTATATCGTATTTTTTTAAAAAAGATTTAATTGTTTTATGGATTTTAATCATAATTATTGTTGGTTATTTAAGTGTTTTTTTATACCTTCGCGGATTTCAACAACGTCAGTACCCAGCATTTCCAAAGCTTGCATTGCAAGAGATGTTGGTTCTGTTGTAATTGCCCAAAGAAGATCTGAAGATTCTATTTTTGTTTTATTTTGCTTTTTAGCATGTTCCCAAGCAGTTTCTAAAACTCTTTTTGCACGTTTTGTAAATACAACTTCGTTATCAAAGTATTCATTACCGTAACCGATAATTTTTTCAACCATTATGCGCGCATCTTTTATATTGATTTCTAATTCTTTTAAAACAATTGCACCAATACCGGTTGCTTCACTGATAATTCCAAGTAAAAACATTTCTGTGCCGACGACACCTCTGCCTATGCGTCGAGCTTCTTGTTTTGCAAGACGTAAAATTGTAAGAGTTTCCGGCATTTGTTTTTCAATAGGTTTGATAATACCGTGGGCCAAATCATCATCATTTATTTTTAATTCTTTAAAAATATTGTATGCTACACCTTTTTTAGTTTTTAAAAGTCCTAAAATCATGTGTTCCGGTAGAACCTCTGAAGAACCTAATTCTTTTGCGGTTTGAAGTGCCAAGCTCATTGCTATAAATGCATTTGGAGTGAATACTATTTGGCGTCCTTCGTATTCTGCTTGTCTGGAGCTTATGTGAGAAAGTTTTTCTTCAAAAATTTCTTCTGTAATTCCGAATTGTGCTAATATTTTTGATAGTTCAGAATCTTTATCTTCTAAAATTGATGAAATAATTTGTTCTGTGCCTAAAATTTCGTAACTTGATGTTGATAATTTTGATACTGCACGTTCAAAAACTTTTGCGGATTGTTCGTTATCGAATAAAGAATCTGTTTCTTGAGTTAAATTAATTTCTGGTTCTTTGTTCTCATCAAGTTCTGGGTGTAAATCTTGTTTTGCCTTGCGTTGAACTAATTTTTCAATAAGTGGTCGTGATTTATCAATATCAAATCCTAAATTTTCCAAATAATGTGAGATTTTTGAGCGTTTATCGTTTATTGCTGCAAGTACTAGGTGTTCATAGTGGACCGTCGAATTACCAGATTTTTCGACCAAATCCATAGTTAGGGTTAAAATATGTTTGAAATCATCACTAAAAGGTATGGATGAATTTAAATCTGCTTCTTCCATATTTAATGTTAAGTATATTTCTTGTGCTAATCTTTCGTATGTGATGTCATAGGATTTAAAGATTTTTGCGCAAAAACCTTTTGTCTCTTTAATTAATGCCAATAGTAGATGTTCGGATAAAACTTCATCTGAATGATCATAAATCGCTATATTTTGTGCTTCTATAATTACATTAACTGCTTTTTCTGTGAATTTTTCAAACATATTTTACCTTATTTTTTAACTATTCTTCGTCGCCTTTCATATCTAATGAATCAATGTATTCAGATACTTTTTGGAATTCTTCGTCATTGTCAATTGATTCAAAGAAACTTTCTTCGCCTTCTTCGATGTATCTCATTAATACAACTTCAGGATCTTCGTCTTGCGCGTCAGCTTCGATAAGTAATGCATACTGTTTGTTTTCAAACTCAATTATATCAAATAATTCGCATTTGATAACTGTACCATCTTCGTCAATGATTTCAATAATGTTGTTTTCAATTTCTGCTGTCATAATTTTCTCCTTTATTTTCTTGATAGGTATTGTTCCAGTATAATACAAGCACTTTCAATATCAACTAAACCTTTGTCTTTTTTAAAATTTATTTTCTTATTTCTTAAATTTTCTTCTGCGCTATCAGATGTGAGGCGTTCATCTTCAAATATTATCTCATAATTTTTTATTTTTGATGCAAATTCTTCGCAATTTTCAGCTTGAAAACCTTTTGTTCCATCCATATTAAGTGGTATACCTACTACTATTTTGGCAACATTATTTTCCTTTGCGATTTTGTAAATTGTTTCTAATGCTTGGTTTTCAGGCTCTCGTGGTATATAGGAATGGCCATTTGCTAACATTAATAAATAATCGCTTAGAGCAATTCCGATTCTTTTTGTGCCGATATCAAGTGCCATTACTTTATACATTGTGCACCCACTTTTCTTCAATGTATTTGATTTTTTCTTCTATTTCGTCGATTTCTAAACCAAAAGAGTTTACGCTTTTGTCGTATTTAATAACCATCAAATATTCATAAATGCTGCGTTTTAAGATAACTTTGAGTAGTTCTGATATTGTGTTTTCATCCTGAGCGATACCAAAAATCATTGCCGCATCGTCATCTTTCCCTATAGCAAATTTCATATACGCGGCTGTTATAAGTTTTTTTCGCCATTCTTCTTTTTCTTCTTTATAAAAAACTTTATCAAAATGGTTTTCAATTATTTCGTCAAGATTATTTTCTTTGATGTCTTCTAAAAGTTGTTCAAATTCATCACTGTATTGGAAATCTAAAAACCAGTGAGTTGAAATTTTCATTTGAGATAATTGTTCGATTGCTTTGTTGTCAACCTTTTGTGGAACAACTTGTTCTGATATTATTTCTTCCAGTTGTTGTGCGTCAAACTCAATATCTACAAGTAAATTTTTCCAACAAACATATTCATAAGGTAGTTTCCAAGTATTTTGGTTATTTTTGATTGTTGTTATTTCTGCATTGTATAAAAGAGTCTTGAAAGATTCCGGATCTATGTCTACGGTTTTTTCATCGCGTAAAAACCTTTCTAATATTTTGTTACATTCAAATTGAGATATCTCAAAAAATCCGAAACAATCTCTAATCCCTGATTTTACGTTAATAACAATTGAAACAAATCTGATTTTTTCATCATCTGTTTTTCTTGTAAAAATCATTGCTTGATCGCCGTGACCGTCCGGGTATGTTATATAAAATTTGTCAAGTTTGCTGTTGGATAGTATTTTTTTATAAAATTCTTGGGTGTTATCTTCGCGCATTCCTGAAATCTTAATTGTTGATAGACTTCTTTTGATTGATTGCAAAAGTTCACCTTGTGCAAGGTGCTGCATTTCATCTAATACGTGAAGTGCAAGTTGTGATTTAGTATTTGCCATAAGCTTTAAAGCTTCTTTCCCCGCAGGACTGCTTGGATCTGACATAAATACAGGAATCAGAATGTTTGCCAATGCATCTGATGAAAAATCTTCATTAAATGAATTTAGTAGTGTAATTTTTTCTTGAGTTCTTAAAGTTGCCATAAAATCCATAAAATCGATTTGGACTTCCGGATTTATTACTGCCGTATTTAATAATTGTTTGGTATTTTCGTCTAAAAGAGTTGATGCATCATCTAAATATTCTTCACAAGATTCATAAGACCAATCTGAATCGTAATCTCTTAATAAATTCAATATTGTTATTTTAACTTCTGTATCTAAATTTTGATTTTTAAGAGTTTCCCAAAGTTTGTTTACAAATTCTTCTTTTGGTACGTATCGTTCAAGTAAAAAACAAATTATTGCAATTTTTTGGGCTTTTGCACTTACTAATTCTTTGAATAATAATTTTGTAATAACACTTTTGTCTTCTTGTTCATCAAGAAGTTCAAAATCATCAAGACAATTCTGCAAATCTTCGACACAATTTATTTTGTTAAGCAGATTTGTTAACAATGATTTAAGTTCAAAAGGATTAAGTTGTTTAAATTTTGCATTGGTCATTATAGATTATCTAGCCCTTCCCCAGAATGCATCTAAGATGTGTTGAGCTTCTGCTGATGGCATTCTATCTTGAAGAATTAAGTATTGAACGGCAATCATTGCACATTCAGAACAAATATTAACTCCCGGACCTTGAACCATTTTTATTACTTGAGTGTTTGGACGGTTGCAGAAACTACAGTATACAGGTTCATTTTTATGAGTATTTTCTTCTTGTTGCTGTTTGTCCGTTTTCTTTTTAGCTCCTAGGCTGACTACTTTGTCATCTGACATATAAATTCTCCTTTTTTCAAATCTATTGTAACTTAAATTAAAGAAATTTGCCATATTTTTATTATTAAATTATAATTAGTTTAACATCAGTTAACATGTTGAAGGGGATAGGGATGAGAAAAGCGGCTTTAATTGCGAGTGTGTTATTTGTAGCGGTGGTTTCAACAGCTTGTATAAACAGTTTTGCGGTTCATGATTTGAATAATAAAGCAAAGATGTATGCAGAAAAAGGTGATTATACTCAAGCAATTGAGCGTTTGAAATCCAGTATCGATTTGGATTCTTCTATCGTTGAAACTCACTATAATTTGGCTGTTGTGTACACTAATGTCGGGAATTATACCGGGGCAATTGAGGAGTATAAAAAAGTTATAGCTCTCAAACCTGATATGGCAGAGGCGTATTATTCTTTGGCTACTGCACAAAATAATTTAGCCGTTGATATGTCTGAAGAAAAGGAAAGTGTAAACCTTGAAGATTCTGATTCATCTTTTGAGGTGGAGGATCTTTATGAAGATGCTATCGAAAATTATGAGAAATATTTAGAATTAAACCCTAATGCAACTGATAAAGCCGATGTTGAAGCGCAAATTCAAAGGCTAGAAGAATACAAATCAAAATCAGAGGATTAGGAATGATTATTCCTGCAGTTAATCCTGTTGCATTTCAATTGTTTGGACTGCCGATATATTGGTATGGTATTGTTATGGCAAGTTCAATTTTGGTTGGGGTTTTGGTCGCTAATTTTTTATTTAATAAATACAATAATCAGGAGAAAGATTTTATTTTGTCGATTGCTCCTATACTTATTATCCTTGGGATTATTGGTGCCAGATTATATTTTTGTCTGTTAAATGTTTCATATTATATTCAATATCCTTTTCAAATTTTTGATATAAGACAAGGTGGTTTATCTATACACGGAGCTTTGATTGCCGGGGTATTAGCTTTAATTTTTTATTCTATAAAAGGGCGTATAAATGTATTAAAACTTTTAGATTCTATAGCGTGTGCGACTATTTTAGGGCAATCTATCGGTCGCTGGGGGAATTATTTTAATTCGGAAGCTTATGGTTTGCCGGTTTTAGGACAAGGTTGGGGGTTATTTATTCCTGAATCTCAGAGGCTTGCTCAGTATGTTAATTATGAATTGTTTCATCCGGCATTTTTCTATGAGAGCGTATTGAATTTTTTAGGGTTTATTATTCTATTGTTTGTATTGAAAAAAAATGCTCAAATTCGTGTAGGTGTGACTTTTTTTAGCTATTTGATTATATATTCTATTGTACGTTTTTTTATAGAACAAATAAGGGTAGATAGTGCGTTGAATATATGTGCTGTACCAATTGCTCAAATCGTATCGTTAATTTTATTTTTTACAGGAATTGTTGGAGTTATTGCTGTAATAAAGATCAGTAAAAAAGCGAGATAATTATATCTCGCTTAATAATATTATTTATTTAATTCTAGCTTTCTGTTGATGTTGTATTATCAAGCAAGCTAGTTTGTTGGATATCTACTTCAGGAGCAGAGCTTTCCGCAGGTGCAATTTTAATAGTTACATCATCTTCATCAGGGTTGATGATTTTGTTAACTGAACAAACTGTATCGTTATCGTTCAAGTTTTGTGCTCTAACCCCTGTTGCAGGTCGTCCTTGTTGTGAGATTGAACCTGCGTTTAATCTTGTTACAACGCCTGCTGCTGTCACCATCATAATATCATCAGAATCCCTTACGATAGTAAGTGCAACAAGTCTAGATGCTGATGTCTTGAACTTAGTTGCAATCAAGCCAATTCCGCCTCTGTTTTGAGTTCTGAATTCTGATAATTTTGTACGTTTTCCAAAACCGTCTGAAGTTACTACAAGTAAATCTGCATCGTAATCTTGCGGAACGATATCGCAACCAACAATTTCGTCGCCTGTACGTAATTTCATAGAAATTACTCCTCTTGCGCTTCGTCCTAAAGGTCTTAAATCTTGGATTGGGAATCTGATTGCCATACCGCAAGATGTTCCGATAATAATTTCATCTTTTGCAGTTGCAAGTTTTACCCAGTTCAAGCTGTCTCCTTCGTCAAGCCCGATTGCAATAATGCCGTTACGTCTGATGTTTGAGAAATTATCAAGTTCAATACGTTTGATATTACCTTTTTTAGTTAACATTATTAAATTCAATTCTTTAGAGAATGAACTTACAGGAACTACTGCAGTGATTTTTTCGTCTTGATCAATTGGTAATACGTTTACGATTGGTAAGCCTTTTGCTTGACGTCCGCCTTCTGGGAAGTCATATACGTTCAAGCTGTATACAGTACCTTTTGATGAGAAGAACAACACTTTATCATGCATCATTGCTGTGAAGAAGTGTTGAATATCATCATCCTCTTTAGTTTTCATTCCTGATTTGCCACGAGTTGCTCTATTTTGACGTTCAAATGTGTCAAGAGAAATTCGTTTTAAGTAACCTTGGTGAGTAATAAATACTGCCATTGGAGTGTTTGGTGTCAAATCTTCAATGGTAACTTCACCTTGTTCAGGTAGAATTTGAGTTTTTCTGTCGTCACCGTATTTTTCTTTATCTTCTAATAATTCAGCTTTGATGATATCTAAGATCTTTGCACGGCTAGCCAAAATAGCTTCGTATTCTGCAATTTTCTTTAATAATTCATCATATTCAGCTTTAACTTTGTCTTGTTCTAAGCCTGTCAAACGTCTTAATTGCATTTCTAAGATTGCGTTTGATTGGTCAACATCTAAGCCAAATCTGCTCATCAAACCTTCGCGAGCATCATCAGTTGTTTTAGATTTTTTGATAAGTTCAATTACTTCATCAATAGAACCTAATGCAATGATTAAACCTGCTAAGATATGTGCTCTAATTTTAGCTTTTTTCAAGAAAAAGATGGTTCTTCTTGTTACAATTTCAATTCTGTGTTCAACAAATTCGTTTAATACTTCGTATAAGTTCATTAAACGAGGTTGTTTACCACATAATGCAACCATATTAACCCCGAATGTTGTTGCAAGTTGCGTGTATTTGAATAAGTTATTTTTAACAACATCAGGTTTTGCATCACGTTTTAATTCGATAACAATTCTCATACCCTCACGGTCGGATTCGTCACGAATATCTGAAATACCGTTGATTCTTTGGTCTTTAACAAGCTCTGCAATTTTTTCGATTAATTGAGCTTTGTTTACTTGGTATGGAATTTCTGTAACAACAATCGCTGTTCTTGATTGACGACCTCCGCCACCGGCGATTTCTTCAAATCCGGCAACTGCGGACATTTTAATAGAACCACGACCTGTTTCGTAAGCTTGTTTGATATCGTTTAATCCGATAATCGTTGCAGCTGTTGGGAAATCAGGACCTTTAATATGTTCCATAAGTTCTGCGACTGTGATTTTAGGATTGTCAATTAAAGCGATTGTTCCGTCAACAATTTCGCAAAGGTTGTGTGGCGGGATATTTGTAGCCATACCAACCGCAATCCCGGAAACACCGTTTAACAACAACATCGGAAGCCTTACAGGTAAAACTGAAGGTTCTTGTAATGAACCGTCGAAGTTTGGTTCAAATTCAACTGTTTCGCAATCAATATCAGCCAACATTGATTGTGTAATTTTGTGCATACGTGCTTCTGTATAACGCATCGCAGCTGCTCCGTCACCGTCAACAGAACCAAAGTTACCATGACCATCAACCATTAAGTATCTTGTTGAAAAGTCTTGTGCCATACGAACAAGTGCTTCATATACAGAACTGTCGCCGTGTGGGTGATATTTACCTAGTACTTCACCAACAATACGAGCACATTTCTTAAATGGTTTATCCGGATACATTCCAAGCTCGTTCATTGCGTATAAAATACGTCTGTGTACGGGTTTTAACCCATCTCGAACATCCGGTAATGCACGACCTACAATTACACTCATCGCATAGTCGATGTATGAGCGTTTCATTTCTTCTCTTATATTAACGGAAACAATTTTTCCGTGATCAAACATATTTTGCTGAGTCAATACTCTTCCCTCCAGTCTATACTCCTTGATACTAGTATAACACAAACATATTTTTTATGGCGAAATCTTTACATAGGGTTAACATGAGGGGGTAATATAGCAATTATGAGATATGTCAAACAGTATCTCATTTTCTTTCACATATGTCATTTTCAGGATGATGGTTTTGCGGAGGTTATTGATGCCAAATACATTTACTCCCTCTATCTCTCCTTGGGAGAGAAAAGGGTTTCTTAATGAGCATGCGAGTTTAGAAATTCAAGAGAGGGGTCGATATGATTCACCCCACCCAACACATATCATGTCATCCTGAACTAGATTCAGGATCTATTAAGTTTGTTATTAACACCGACCCTTCATCCTGGTCTTTTCCTAGGAGAGGGAAACATTTGGGTCACCCCATCCCCACCCCTTCCAACACTCGGCTGCGCCTCGGTATACAAGTTCACAAGGCTCGTACCTCGCCTGTTCATTTTGCACCATCCAGGGAAGGGAGTATTGTGTCACCCCGTTCTACTTATATCAGTCATCCTGAACTTGATTCAGGATCTTTAAATAGTTTAATTGCTTTATGATGTTATATATAATATTAAAAGTGGGGATACAATCTCTGCTTTTAATTTGAATTATTTAAAGCTTTTTCCGTCATTTCTAGCCATTTTGCGTGGTTGTAATTATCATAACTTTTGGCAAAGTTTACGAGTGCATTAACTAAAATCCTACCGCTATCTGAGTTGCCGACAATCAAATAATCGCCATTTTCGTTTTTAAAATAAGAAATTTCTTTGTGTACTATTTTTTCAGTGTTACTTTTGGGGTTTTTGTTAATCACAGTTTCTAACCATTTATGTAAAAGTTTTAGAGGAGTTGTTTCACGCCTCAAAAGTTGGTCGTTATGTTGTTGTAGATATTTTGAATATTCGGCAAGTATCATTTTATCCTCTGAATTTAATTAAATGGTGTTGTTGTAGCAAAACATACTATATCGTAAATCCCGACGTTGTTTAATTCTTTTATCATTTCTTCAAACGTTGAGCCTGTTGTACAAATGTCATCAATTATTAAAACTTTTTTATCTTCAATATATGCTGATTTATCTACTTCAAATGCTTTTGAAAGGTTAAGCATTCTTTGGGCTTTGTTTAATTTATATTGTGGCTTTGTATCTTTAATACGTTTAATAAGATTTGTATTAACTTCATATCCTGTCATTTGTGCAAATTCTTCGGCGATTAAATCCATGTGGTTGTATTTACGTTGTTTTTTACGTTTTGGATAAATCGGCACGGGGATTATTTGAAAATCTCCTTCAATATTTAATCTTTCCCAGTATTGATACATAAATTTTGCTTGGTAGTATGCAAGGTCGCTTTGCCTGTGATATTTTAGTCCCCTAATCATTTTTTGAAGGTTTTTGTTATAAATACCTGCACAATATATTTCTGAGTTATATATTTTTCTGTTTATTTTGACGGGCAAAAAATCAAGTTCATCAAAACATTGTGAGCACATTCTCACCGATTCTTTTGATGATTTGCAAAAATAGCATTTCTTTTTATAAATCCAATCTAATAGGTTTTCAAAAAACTTTTTCATAATCAAAATTTACCATATAATTAAGCGTTTGTAAAAATTTAGTTAAAAAACAAGAAATATGATAAAATTTCAAACAAACAGAAAAGAGGTAAAAATGTCAGAAATTAATGAAAAAGTTTATTTATTTGATCCTGGGTATGCGCAACATACAACGATTTTATCAATCAATTTAGAATATATATATTTGAATTTAAGTCAGTATCGAAATCTTGGACAAAAAAAGATGCAATTCAAGATGGTTTATCCAAAGATTTTGAAAATGGTTGACGGTAATGTGGGATTTTGTTTAGGCAGTTTATTGTGGGCTGCGTATTTAAAATCTGAAGGCGATGTGAAAATTGAGGGAAATCCTTGTTTGGGCGGGGAGTATGATGAAGCTGAAACTGTTGAAGAAGCAGATTTTTCTATAGAGTATTTTGAGCAGTTGAGAAAAGATGCAAAATATTATCTTGGACAAAATTATGAAATCAATTCTGAACATGTAAAAGTTGTTGAGTTGTATAAAGAGTTTATTACTTTAAATAAAGGTTTTACTACAACAAGAACCTCAAATGACATAATCTTACCGGCGAGTATTTCTGTTCCGGCAAAAGAAGATGCTGAAAAAATTTATACTAAAATTCAAGAAGTCGTAAAAAGCGGGAATTTATTAGATTTATTTGAAGTTTTTGGATTGGCATATAAAGGATAAGAGTTTGTTTGATTTAAGACAAAAAGTTTACCAAATGTTTATTTTAGGTACTGATGGTGGTGGGTATAAGACCGCTTTAGAGGATGGTTTGGGTGGTGTTATATTTTTTACAAAAGATATCCAAACGCCAGAGCAATTTGCGGCATTAATTGAAAAAATCAAAAATACTGCAATAATTCCGCCGTTTTTATCAATAGATCAAGAAGGTGGTAGAGTAGAACGAACAGAAAATATACATGGTGGTAAAAAATATCTATCAGCAAAATATGCATTTGAAAAAGGGTTAGGATTTTTGGAGCAACAAACTTCAGAAATAGCTAAAGAATTGCTTGGTTACGGGATTAACTTAAATTTTGCTCCTTGTATTGATGTTAATACAAATCCGGATAATCCGATTATTGGTGAAAGGGCTTTTTCATCTAAAGTTGATGATGTAATCCGTGCGGAAAAAATTGTTTCTGCGACTTATATGAAAAATGGGATTATTCCTTGTGTAAAACATTTTCCTGGGCATGGTGACGCGGATGCTGATAGTCATTTAACGTTACCTATGATTAATTTGTCATTAGAAGAAATGGAGATGGTTCATATTAAGCCTTTCAAGTCCGCAATTGAAAATGGTGCAAAAATGGTTATGGTTGCGCATTTGCATTGTTCTTGTTTTGATACTGAAGAAATACCAACCTCTCTTAGTAAAAATGCAATTAATTATTTGACGCAAAATTTGGGTTTTGAGGGTGTCATAATTACTGATGATATGATTATGAAAGGTGTTGAAAATTTTGGACAGCTCGAGGCTTGTGTTATGGCAATTAAAGCCGGGGTTAATATGTTTATATATAGAAATTCAGGAGTGGATGTTATTAATATAATAGAGCGAGTATGTGAATTAGCAAAAGATGATGAAGCTTTAAAATTAAATATTGAAAAATCATATAAAAAAATCTGTCGATTAAAAGAGTTTCAATTTGGTTAATGTTTACAAACTTGCGCAAAAACCTTTAGAACATATAATAGAAACAAAGGGAGAATGTGTCATGAATTTAGAAAATATAAAAAAGGTTGATCCTGAAGTTGCTGAGCAGATTGAGTTAGAGCTTAAAAGACAGCAAGATAATATTGAACTTATTGCAAGTGAAAACTTTACATCAGAGGCAGTAATGGAAGCTTGTGGAAGTATTTTGACAAATAAATATGCTGAGGGTAAGCCAAATAAAAGATATTATAATGGCTGCGAACATATTGATGTCATCGAATCTATAGCACAGAAAAGAGCGTGTGAACTTTTTGGTATGGACCATGCAAACGTTCAACCTCATAGTGGTGCTCAAGCTAATATGGCAGTATTTATGGCTACAATGAAACCTGGGGATAGAGTTTTGAGTATGGATTTGTCAAATGGTGGTCACCTTTCTCACGGTTCTCCTGTTAATTTTTCAGGTTTGTATTTTGATGTAAAAAGTTATGGTATCAATGAATATGGTGAAATTGATTATGAAAACGTACGCCAAATGGCTCTTGAACATAAACCAAAATTGATAATTTGTGGTGCAAGTAATTATTCAAAAATAATAGATTTTAAAAAGTTTAAAGAAATTGCAGATGAAGTCGGAGCGTTGTTATTAGCTGATATCGCTCATATTGCGGGGCTTGTGGCTGCGGGGGTTCATCCATCGCCTGCTCCGTATTGTGATTTTGTCACAACAACAACTCACAAATCTTTAAGAGGCCCTCGCGGCGGTATTATTATGTGTAAAGAAGAATTTGCAGCTGCTATTGATAAGGCAGTTTTCCCAGGATTACAAGGTGGTCCTTTAGAGCATATTATTGCCGGTAAAGCTGTTGCTCTACTTGAGGCATCAAAACCTGAGTTTAAAGAATATGCACAACAAATTGTAAAAAATGCTAAGGCTTTGGCGCAAGGTTTGATGGATGAAGGTATGGATATTGTAGGTGGTATGACCGAAAATCATTTAATGACATTAGATTTGAGAAAAACCGGTAAAACCGGTAAGGATATGGCAAACGTTCTTGAAAAAGTTGGGATTACCGCTAACAAAAATACTGTTCCAAATGATCCTCAAAGTCCGTTTGTAACATCAGGTATTAGACTTGGAACACCTGCAGTAACCACTCGTGGATTTAAAGAAGAAGATATGGTTGAAGTTGCAAAAATTATTGCATCCGCAGTATTTTCATCAGATAATGAATTGGGCTTGAAAAATTTAAGGGAAAGATCGCTTAAATTATGTGAAAAACACCCATTATATGATTAATAAGGAGCAAAATTATTATTATTAAGTTACCACAAGCTCATATTTTAGGAACAATAATAGCCTATATTTTAGGGGTATTTTTGGTACCTATGGTTATAAGTTTTTCAAAAAAAGAAGGACTGGTTGATGTCCCTAATGAGAGAAAAATCCATACCAAACCGATTTCAAGGATTGGCGGTGTAGCGATTTGGGCCAGTACAATGCTCACTTTTTTATGCTTGGTTTTAATGAGTTATTATCCATACGGCAAATTGTTATCTGGAATCCTTTTAGGTAGCTCTTTGATGTTTTTGCTAGGGTTAATTGATGATGTGTATGGGCTTGGGGCAAAATTTAAATTGGTCGTACAAGTTTCTATAGCAACAATTGTATATTTATTAGGTGTACAAATCGATAGTCTACCATTTTTTGGTGGGGTTGAGCTGGCATGGTGGATATCTTATCCAATAACAATGTTGTGGATTGTTGGTATTTCTAATGCGGTTAATTTTATCGATGGCGTTGATGGTTTGGCAGGTTCTGTTATTACGGTAAACGCAATAACTTTGGCCATTCTTGCAATAACTTTAACCCCTGCTAATCCTATTAGTGCATTGATTGGTTTTATTTTGGCAGGTTCAATGTTGGCGTTTTTAACATTTAATTTTAATCCTGCAAAAATATTTATGGGTGACAGCGGTGCTTTATTTTCGGGCTTTTTATTGGCTACAATTTCAATTACAGGGGTTATGAAAGTTGCGACTTTAGCGATTTTGTTACCTTTTGTTGTCCTCGCTGTTCCTATTATTGATATAACTTATGCAAGTTTAAGGCGTATCAGTAAAGGTAAATCTCCATTTGTTGCCGATGCTGAACATATACATCATAAGTTATTACATGCCGGTTTTTCACAAAAAACAACTGTTGTAATTATTACGACTGTTGCGATTTTAGCCGGTGGATTAGCGTGTTTGTTTGCTAGTCATAATGCTATAAAATACGATTTCTTTTTAACATTGGCCCTTGTTGGTGTAATGATTTTATTAAATGTTATTAGGGTGTTGACAAAAAAATAATTTTAATGTATAATGCGTAAAAATGAGAATTTGATTACTCAGTTTTGGATGTGTTTAGAACACGGAAAAAATATTTAAGTGCAAGTTCTTCTATAGCAAGAGTCAAGTTTAATGCTTGGCGTGTGTATTCATTGGTAGCCCAAAGGAAAGGGGTGTAAAGATGAAAGTAGAAGCAATAAATAACAGACAAAATGTTGTATGGACTTTAGCACAAGGCGCAACTATCGGGGCGGCGGCAGGTCTTGCCGGGAAGTATGTACTTCCTTTAACTCCTGAAGAAAAAAAATGTGATGAGTATGTAAAAGTTATGGGTAAAATTCATAGCCAGAAAAATGCATACAACTTCAGAACAGAAAAATATTTGGAAACATTAAAATCAAAAGAAAATCTTTCTCTTGCTGAAGATAGATTTGTTAAATTGTTCGACGGATTGAAAGAGGGTGAACATGTTAAACTTGGTTCAATTCGTAAAGCAATTGTTGATCTTACAAAAATAGATAAATTGGCAGCGGCGGATTTTAGGGGTCTATGCCGAGAATCTTCAAAAGCTGTGAAAGATACTACAAAACAATGTATTAGTGCATATAATTTGGTAACAAAACACATCAGACCAACCGGATTCTTTGTAACAACCGGTGCGGTAGTAGGTGCATTTATCACATTGATTAATGATGTTTTAAAAACAGAGGCAAAGCATTAAGTAAACATAAGTTATATTAATTGAGTCTAATAAATAAGACAGGTCAAGAATGACCCGTCTTTTCTTTTTGCTAAATGAAAGCTTTGTCTTTTTCGTATCCAAATTCGGAGAATAAATTAACCCGAATTTGTGCCATGTCTTCTTGTGTTTTTGTTTCGTAATCTTCAATGTCTTGATCTAAATCATTCTCCCAAAATGGAAATAATTTAAACAAGTAGTACAAATCGAATAAACATACATTAATTTCTGGCATAATCACATCTCCTCATATACTTCATTTATATAAAAATTTTTAAGATTAGAAAATTGCGCGAAACTGATAAAATGTGAAGATATATAAAGTTTATATACTTGTAAAAATCTTTATAAGATTTATTGCGACTTAATTGGCTTTATGATAAGATTTATTTGCACAAATTTAAAAGGAGAGTAGAAGAAATGGCAGATGCAAAAATATTAGCAACAATAGAAAGATCAGATACAGAACAGTTACAAATTTCTGTTAGTGAATATAAGGGTAGAAGTTATTTAAATATGAGAATATTTTACACAACAGATGAGGGTGCAACTTGGTTACCTACAAAAAAAGGTGTAACTTTCAGCCCTGATCAATTAGATTTATTAACAGAAGCTATTGAAGAAGCAAGACAAGAATTTATGGCTGCAGAAGCTGAGTAGGTTTAAATATTAAAAATATAAAAGGATTATCGTGAATGGATGATGGTATTCAAAAGAACTTGTTTGAAATTCCTTCCCGTAAATTAACGTTAAAGAAGCGGGAGATGTCTGAAGTGGATGATAATCCTTCTTTTATTATACATAAATATGCAGTTTGTCTTGTTAATATTAAGGTTTTGGGAGTTAAGACCTTCAGCTATATAATTCCAGATGAGATGCAAGATAAAATAAAAATTGGTCAGGCATTGCTTGTCCCATTTGGGCGTCAGGGGTTAATAAATGCTTTTTGTGTTGGGTTTTCTGATTATTTACCACCGGAAATCAAGGCTAAACGAGTAAGCAAAATCTTGGATGAGACCCCATTGTTTTCTGTTGAATATTTAAAGTTGTTAGAATGGGTTGCGAATTATTATTGTACTGATTTGATAACAGTTTTAAATGCTGCAATTCCGTTAAAGTTGATTGAAAAATCTTTAAAAACCGAACAGACGGTAGAATTTATTTCATTTGATGGGGCGACAAAGCGACAATTAGAAGTTTTAGAACTGTTGCAATCAAAAGGGAAAATGTCGCTGATTGAGTTTGAAAAGCTTGCAAAAACAACGCGAGCAACGATAAAAAAGCTTGAGAGTTTGGGGTGTATTAAGTTAGAAGAAGAACAGATTTATCGCAATCCTTTGGATATTTTGCATATCGATAAGAAAGAAGATTTATTTGAGTTATCCGAAACTCAGCAAAGAGTTTATGAAGGGATTAGTAATCAAATAAAAGACGAAAGTTGTCCGCAAATTTTATTGCACGGTATTACTGCAAGCGGTAAAACAGAAGTTTATTTTAAACTAATTGACGATACAATAAAAGCTGGGAAAAATGTTCTGTTTCTTGCGCCAGAAATCGCGTTGGCATCACAACTAACAAAACGATTAGCTCGAAAATTTGGAACAAAAGATGTTGCGATTTGGCACAGTAGTATATCGGAAGGTGAGCGTTATGATGTTTGGCAAAAACTTTATAAAAATGAAATAAAAATACTCGCTGGGGCTCGCTCTGCTGTTTTTGCACCATTAAAGGATATTGGATTAATTATAATTGATGAAGAACACGAAGGAGCGTATAAGCAGACTTCTCCGGCGCCAAGATATGATGCCAGGTTAGTAGCTAGAAAACTTGCAGAATTTAATAAATGTCCTTTGATTTTGGGTTCTGCAACTCCAGATATTTCAAGTTATTATAGGGCTGTGAATTCAAATCACTTATATGAAATGTTAAAACGATATAATAATGCAAAAGTTGCGCCGGTAACTGTTATAAATATGCAGGAATATGGACGGGCTGCGTATAAGAGTTTGATATCAAAACCTTTGCAAGTTGCGATAAAAGAGACTTTGGATAATAAACAGCAGGTGATATTGTTAATTAATCGTCGTGGTTTTTCTACATACACTCAGTGTCAGGGGTGTGGGCATGTAATTGAGTGCCCAAATTGCGCGATACCAATGATATGGCATGCGAAAGATAATATGCTAAAGTGTCATTATTGCAATGAATCTCACTATTTCCCTGATGTTTGTCCAAATTGTGGGTTTGACGGATTGAAAAATTCCGGAACCGGTACTCAAAAGATTGAACAGTATATTAAGGATTTGTATCCAGATTATAATGTTGAAAGAATAGATAGTGATGTTTTGGTCCGTAAGGGTGAGCATGTAAGGTTGTTAGAAAAATTCCAAAAGGGTGAAATAGATATCCTTGTTGGAACGCAGATGATAGCAAAGGGTTTGGATAATCCAAATGTTACTTTAGTTGGTGTAATTTCTGCAGATGCAAGCTTCAATTTACCTGATTTCAGAGCGTCTGAGCGAGGCTTTCAGTTGTTGACACAAGTTGCAGGTAGAGCTGGTCGTGGGGAATTTAAAGGACGTGTGCTTTTTCAAACTTATAATCCTGAATATTATGCTTTGGAAAGTGCAAAATCTCAGAATTATTTTGAGTTTTATAAGAAGGAAATTGTATCGCGTGAAGATTTTGATTATCCGCCTTTTAGTCAAATTATAAGGCTTATTATGAGTTCACAAAATAATTTCAGAGCGGAAAAGGCTGCACAAGAGGTTGCGTTAAGATTATGTACTATGATTGAAAAATTTGGGTTTGGGGAAAGGTTGGAAGTGCTTGGACCTACACCGTGTGTTATTGAGCGTATTAATGGTTATTATCGTTTTCAGATTTTAATAAAAAATAAATTAGAAGATAAGGGGCATCAGTTTGTTTCTAGTTTTTTGAGTAAAGTTAACGTTCCAAAAGATATAAGAATGACGGTAGATGTTGATCCGTTAGATATTTTGTAACATTTTTGTAAAAAAAGTAGCAAAAAAATTTTTGTTCAAGTTTTGAAATTATACAAAGCTGTGAGGATATGAAATATCTTTACAAACCCTAAAAAAACTGTTATAATGACAGACAAAAGAGTTAGTGTAAGAACTGAGGGGTTAGTTCTTAAAATTGAATACAAAAAAGGAGTTAAGGAAATGGCAATAGCACCGGTTAGTAGTGTAGATAATAGAATCCACGGTAATAACGTTAATTTTGGACATAGATCACATAAAAATGACAGCGTTCAACCACAAGAACCAAAAGTTGCGAGCAAAATGGTAACAATCCCACTTGCGACATTGATGACATTGATGCCGTTAGCGGTTTCAAATAATGATGCAGTTGCGCAAACAAGAGCATCTGAACAGACAGAATTGTTAGCACAAAATACTACAAAAGCTTTACCGTTTGAATCTATACATATTGGTGCGTTATATGAGATTGTTCATATTGAGAGATTTAAATTTGCAGGTAAAATGCAAAATTTAATATTTGCTCACGAGAGACATAAAGGATATGGAGCAAATGATGTAAACAGAGTTTTTGTAGTGCCGGATGGCTATGATGATAGGAAAAAACTTGCCGATCCTCCATACGCTACAATTTTAAGATATCACAATATTGGTGCAAATGAGTATTGTGGTTTAATTGTTAGAGAGCCTTTAGAATCAAATAGCCGAGGTGCGTCTCAGATGGTGTCAGAGTACAAATTACCTGATGATGTTGCAAATACTTTGGTTTCATTTTTAGCCGGTACTCTGCCAAATATGAAAAATAAAACACCAATGAGATTTGTAGAAACAACCAATCCAAAACGTATATTATCTTATTTGGAAGACGTAAGGGGTAATATTATTAAACCGTAAAGTTTTGTAACAAAAATATTAAACTTTGAAAAAGGCTTAAAATACATGTTTTTCAATAGTTATAGAGAAAATTGAGATAAAAAACATGAAGTTTAACGACATTAATTTAATACGAAATCCTGAAGTGTCTGCCCCAGTAGCCGAAACCGGTGCCGGGGGTGGTAGTAATGTCGTAAAAGTCCAGATAGATTGGACGCAAGCTCCTTCTATAAATAATCCCAAAAGTGCAGAACAAATTGTTGAATATATCAACACATTAGCAAAAGATATGAATCCTGCTGATGTGTTGAAAGCTGTTCGAGAACAGTTTGGCGTAAGTCCTGCGATTGATGATGTACAATTAAAGGCTTATATTGACAATTCCAAACAAATTTATACGACTTTGCATCCGGAAACTCTTGAACAAGCCCAAAATGTTGAATATGAGGTAACAGATGAGCTCAGTGCAATGATGACTGAGTATGCCAAAAAATATGGACTAGAAGAAGATATTGATGTTATTAGAGCGCATATATTAACAAATGGGCCGGATCCGTTAGCCAAGGATATTATTGCCCAATTGGATGGTAATAATGAAATTGCTACTGTAAAACATGTAAGAAATGTGTCGCCTGATATGCCAGATAACGTTATATCAAAGGCTGTTGTCTCTGCGAGCACTCTTAAGGACCCTCAATTTAAACGTAAAGCTATACCTGAGCAAGCTTATACTGTTATGGAGGAATATTTAAGTAAAACTGATCCTAATTTCGATAAGCTTTCTGATAAAGAAAAAAAAGAAGTAATTAAGTCTAATTTTAAGTCTTTAATGGAGGTTTTAGGGAAATTAGATCCTGGCTCAAAAAATAAAAAGTTTGAAAAATTATCAGAAAAAGAAATTAAATCAATAATAGGGCAATCTATGTTGTTATTGCAGGTCTCTTATGATAAGCAATTGTCATTATCTGATTTGGCTGCAATGGATGTAAATCAATTGAAATCATTAATGAGTGATTCTGCGACAACTTTTATCTCAGGGATTTATAACGAAATAAAAGATGAAAGTATTACTGATTCAGAAAAAATTAATTTCTTATTCGATAAAATGCTTGAGACTATGGATTCTTCTTATGCTAAAAAATCAGATAGTGAAAAAGCTAAAATGCGAGAACAGCACATTGCAAATATGTTGATAAAAGCCGGGATATTAAAAGATGGACAGAAACTCTCAGATATTAAAGATCCTGTGTTTAAGTCGAACGTTGAAGCTTTTATGCTTAGTTTATTCAAAGGTGTTGCAAATGGTGATGAATCTATAGCAGATTTAATGAAAGTGACCTCCTATCGGATGCAGGATCGTTTTGCAAAATATTGTCAGAAAAACATCCCTGAGGGTCAGAGAAATAATAAAGAAAATAAAAATTTAATTAGGGTTTGTGATGATATTCAATTGAAAAATCATATTATTTACTCAATTATTAAATCGAATCCAAATTTAAAGCCAGAGGATATCACAAATCAACAGATATATGATTGGTTAAATACAGAAGGTAATCTAGAGGGTATACCTAGTGAGTTAAAGACGAGTAATTCGGCATTATCCCGATTGAATAAATTTTATGAAGAGATGATGAAATCTCCGCACAAGGATTATTTGTTAAAGCAAAAAACCTTGGAGCAATCTACTGTTCGTATGGAAGCGGCTGTGCAAGGTAAAGATCCTTGTACTATTGTAAATGCTGATGTGGATTATATTCTTAAAAACGGTGGATTAGATAAAAACTTTGAGTATGTTATACAAAGATATATGACAGAACCTGCTCTCTTTAATCAATTAATGCAGATGTTAGAAGATCAGGAGGTTGATACTACAGCTTTCAAAGAAAAATTTAAAAATCTGAACTTAGATGAATATAACCGAGTGAAATCCGTTTCTAGTGGTGTTGCTGAGGAGATAGAGGCGGCTCGTCAAATTACTAATCGGGGATATTATAATACAGGTACACAAGAAAGATTGGTCGACAATTATGAGAACATTTCTCAATATTTAGATTCTGCCGAAGCTGAAAAGTTGTCAAAATTATCAGCGCAGGATCCTAATTTTGAAAATACTCCATATTTTGACGCTTTTTATGGTCAGGGTATTCATGGTTATGGAAAGGAAGATGCGGCTCGAATATTATCTGAGACAGCTAAAGCTGAAGGTGTTTCTGATTCTTACAAATCTCGTATGACTCAAACTGCTGTAGAAACTGCGTCGGCGGAGCGTCAAGCATATTATGCAAGTGAATTATCAAAATCAGGTAATGAGGCTGTAATTAAAGGTTTGGAGGCTGCTTCATCTTCTGTTGACCCAAGTGTTAGATCTCAGTATGAGGCTTCTGTTGCTGCAGGGGCTGCCAGAGTCGCAGAAAGTTCAGGTAATTCATCCAGAACCGCTGAAACTACAGTTACCAATAGTGCTAATCAGTATGAGTCATCTAAAACCAATGCTGATGTCACCTCTCCAACTGTAGCCAAAACTGTTACTACAACACCGTCTACGGTTGCTCAATCCACACCTACGGTTACTACCCCAATTTCAACATCGACAACTTATTCAACTGTTACAAATAATTTCGACATTGATGCTGCTAACGCTAAAACAGCAGCAGCTCTTGAAGAAAAACGTGATATAGTAGCTGAAAATATCCAAGAGTTTGTAGATGAAGTTCAAGAAGAAACTTCTGCCTACGAAGTTGGGTTAACTCAAGATGTTGCCGAGGAAGTCGCTGAAATTCTCGATGAAGTTACTGAAGAGGGTACGATTTCTGCAGATTCGCAAGCGAGATTGAAAGAGTTAATTCAAACCAGTGATATCGGTGCAATTTATTCTCAAATAGTTGCACTTAAAGGTGCTAACGTTATAAAGGCTTTTGTTAGTACTTTAGCTATTCACGGCTCTCATGATCAGGTTGTTGCATTTGCTTCTGCGTATAAAAATGACAAAGGGCTTATGGAAGAAATCTTCAACCATGCAGGTGCTGATTTAAAGATGAAACTTATTAAAGCTGGCGTTATCAGCCGTGAACTTGTGTTGAAAATGTTGGCAAGTGGTGCGATAACAGATTTTGACGGAATTGATCCTGATATTATTTTACAATATGTTCAGGAACATTTGGCTGATTTTAAACATAATCTCGATGCTTTAAAAATGTATCTTCCATATATTCCTATTGAGCATCATCAATATTTGATGAATCAGTTGAATCAGTTGCGTGGTGTAACTGAAGAAACAGCTCAACCTGAACAAGAAACAATGGCTACAGAAGGTGTGGACCCTGTTACAGGTTTGCCTGTGAATTCAACGCCTGTCACAGAAGAACCTGATGAGGTTTCAACGGTAATTAATGATACCCCTCAAGTCGCTTCCTCTGAAAAGAAGGATAAAACAGCGTCTACTTTAACCAGTGAAAATCCTGAATTAGACGATGAAAATGATATGTTCACAAATCCGTTATTGGTTTCTGATGAACCGGAAGGAACCAGCCCTGACGGAAGGTTGCGTGCTGATGATATTACATTGAGAACCGGTATGACTCTGGCTCAACAAAGACAAAATAGAGGAATTGTACAAACCCCTGAAAAAGGCTCAGATGCGTGGTTCGCATCTATTATGGCTCAACGTGGCAGATATGATGATGAAGCTTCCGGTCAGTATCCTCCGACCCTTGCTAATTGGAAAATTAAAGATAAAAAACCTCCTAAAAATTGGACGTAGTTTATAATTGGTTTTTTGGATTGTGTTTTCAAGCCTTATGCTTGCTTTTAAAATGTTTTTATGGTGTAATTTTCGTACAGGGGATGTATTTTTCCAAAATTACCCCGAGTCCACTTGAAAGAAGACAATTTTAAATTGCCGAAAGAAATTAGATTAGCAAAGTTTGCAGGTTTTTGCTACGGTGTGAAAAGAGCCGTCGAAACTGTTAAAAAATTAAAATCAGAAAACCCTGAGCGTAATATTTGTGTGTTAGGTGAGCTTATTCATAATGCACAGGTTATTGAGGAATTAGATGCTTTGGGTATTGAATCTGTTTCTGTGTTACCTGATAAAGGTGAAGGTATTTGTGTTGTAAGAAGTCACGGGGAAAGTCCGGAAGTTTTTGAACAGATTAAAAACGCAGGGTTTGAGGTTTATGATTTGACTTGTCCTGATGTTAAAAAGGTTCAACAAAAAGCTGTTGAGCTAGCTACTGCCGGATATTATGTCGTTATTGTGGGAAAAGCTGAACACCCTGAAGTTGTAGCGATTAAGGCTAATGCCCTACAATATAGTGAAAATGTTATTGTTGCCGCAACTGTTGATGAATTGGAACCTTATTTTAATGATTTAAAATCACATAAAAATATTGGTGTTGTTGTTCAAACAACTCAAATGATTTCTACTTTGAATGAGATTGTCCAGTATTTAACACCGATTGCGAAAGAATTGCGCGTTGTTAATACTATTTGCCAAAGTACTGCAATGCGTCAAGCTGAAGCTAAAGAATTGGCTAAAGATAGTGATTTGATGATTGTTGTGGGTTCTAAAAAAAGTGCAAATACAACTCATTTGGCAGAAATTTTAAAAGAAATAACTCAAACAATTCATATTGAAACAGATGTCGAATTGGTTGAATATAAAGATTTAATAGAAAAAGCTAATAAAATATCTGTTACTGCAGGGGCTTCAACTCCGCAAAATGTAATAGATAAAGTTATAGAAAAATTAAAATAAATTGTCATTCAAAAAGAAAAGGAGAATACAAAAATGACACAAGTATTAGATGAATTCGAAAAGTTATTAGAAGAAAGCTTTTCAAATGGACATTCAGTAGCTGATATCGTTGAAGGTACAGTATTGAAAAAAGATCAAGATGGCTATTTAGTAAGCGTTCGCGGTGCTAAAACTGAAGCTTTCTTGCCAAGCAAAGAAGTTTCATCTTCTGAAGAAGTTTCACCTTTAGAAATCGGTGATGTTAAAGAATTTTATGTTCTTAAAGAAGAACACGATGAAGATGGTATGTTATTATCATTGAAAAGACTTGCATTTGCTCAAGCTTGGGCTCAACTTAATGATGCAAAAGTTCAAGGTGATACAATCTTGGCTAAGGTGGTTTCTGTTGTTAAGGGTGGTGTATTAGTTGATGTTGCTGATTTGAAAGGTTTTATCCCTTCTTCTCAATTGAGAACAGGTACTCCGTTTGATGGTTTATTAGATCAAAAAATCGAAGTTAAAGTTCTTGAAGCTGATCCTAAGAAAAACAAACTAATCTTGTCTCAAAGACAAGCTGTTGCTGAACAACGTGATCAAGTTGTTGATAATATTTTATCAGAACTTGAAGTTGATCAAATTGTTAAAGGTGAAGTTGTAAGAATCGCTGATTTTGGTGCATTTGTTGATATCAACGGTATTGACGGTTTGTTACCAATCTCTGAAATTTCTTGGCAAAGAATTAAACACCCATCTGATGTTATTTCTTTAGGTGAAACAATCGAAGTTAAAATTATTAAAATTGATAATGAATTAAAAAGGATTTCATTGTCATTAAAAAGAATGGGTGAAGATCCATGGCAACAAATTGAAGGCCAATTTGCAGAAGGTCAAGTAATTACAGGTACAGTTAACAAAGTGACAGGTTTTGGTGCATTTATTAATATCTTCCCAGGAGTTGAAGCGTTATTGCCTGTTTCTGAAATGGCTGAAGAAAATGTTAACCCATTTAACAAATATAAAGTTGGTGATAGTGTTGAAGTTCTTATTAAGAAATTCACACCTCAAGAACACAGAATCGCGTTGAGCGTAAAAGATATTAATGCAGAAACAACTGAAGAAGTTGCACAGTAATTAGTATTTTGAGTTTAAAAAGGCGGCGCCGAGAAATCTCTCGGCGCCGCCTTTCAATAGTTTAATATCTTGCACAAGTTCATGTCTCGTGATACCATATTATTATGCAAAAAGATATTCAATCCGTAAAAATTGCACCGTTATCAATAGAAGATATTGATAGTGTTATAAAAATAGAAGAATCGGCTTATGGTGATCATCATTGGTCAAGGGAATCGTTTGTTGGTGAAATATCTAATGAATTGGCCAGATATTATGCATTATACACGTCTGATGGTGTGTTGGCAGGTTATGCAGGTTGTTGGCATATTTTAGAAGAAGTACATATCACTACAATTGCTGTTTCTAAAGAGTATAGACGAAGAAGGTTTGCGGAGGCTTTATTAAAGCGTATAATTGATGATTGTTATAAAGAAAAAATTAAATATATAACTTTGGAAGTTAGGGTTAGTAATAAGCCGGCAATAAATTTGTATACTAAATACGGGTTTAGTTCATTTGGTACACGCAAAGCGTATTATCAGGATAATAACGAAGATGCGTTAATTATGTGGACAAAAAATATCTTTTTTGATGAGTTTAAAAATAATTATGAAAATGTTATTGCTCAGTTAGAAGGAAAGATTGTTGTAAATGAATGAAGAAGTCTTAATACCTAAGATGACGCGACAGCAAGGTAAGGTTACGAGAAAAAAAATAAAAATTTCGTTTTTGAATCTCGTGATTGTATTATTTTGTACATTATTGATTGTGGGGGCTTCATTTGTAAATCTTGATATTAGGCATTATATTATTCCTGCTGATTTGTTTACTAATAAAAATTTAACCGGTGCTGATTTTGTATTTCGGTTTTTCTTGATTCCACAGATACCGATAGTAATGTTTATTTGTTCTTTTTTGGGTAAAAGAATGGCTACAACAAGTGTGTTTTTGTATATTATGGCAGGTCTTACTATTGCTCCGATTTTTGCACTTGGCGGTGGGATAACATATTTTTTTGAATATGGATGCGGCTATATTTTAGCTTATTTGCCGGCTGTAATTATTGCGGGGAATTTGTTAAATAAATATGGTTTTTTAGATATGATTAAGGCAACATTGGCAGGGGTTTTAACCATACACCTTTTAGGTATTTTGTATATGGTTGTAGTTGCTTTAGTTAAACAAATTGGTTCGGAATTTATTTATGGTTGGATAGTTTCTCAGAGCGGTTTGAAAATAGTTTATGATATCATTCTAAGTTTTTTACTTATTATGTTTGGTAAATATTTTAATAAAGCGTTGAAATTCGTATTGGAGTAGGATTTGCAAGCTTGTTTAATATATGATACAATACTTGCAAGGAATGGTGAAACTTTATGAATTTTTTTGCAAGAATAATAACTGATGTACCTATATTGATTGTCATAACGGTGTTTATATCGTCTACTATTTATTGTTTTTCAAAGTATTCTTATGCCGCAAAAAATTTAAACAATTTTATTGCCTTTATGACGAATTTTAGGAAAAACGATTTGAATTTTAGATTTAAAGAGATTGATGAATGGATGTTATCAAATCCTTATGTTTCTTCTATTTGGACAGAGTTTAGAAATACTTTGGTTTTTTCCGAGTCGATTGCTATACATTCAGAAGATAAAAAAGTTAAGTATCATGATGTTTCTTCAACAGTTCAGAATATCCAGACAACAACAGATCCTTTATATTTTTTCAATGAAGATACTTTAATTGTTTCAAAGTTTAATTTTAAAATGATACAAACCATCCCAACAATATTGACAGGATTTGGTCCGTTATTTACGTTTTTAAATATTGCTATTGCGTTTGGAAGGATTGATTTTTCTACACAGCAAAAAACAATTGAATCTGTTTCAAGTTTTATGTTAAGTATGCAAACTGCGGCATTGGTATCTGTTATTGCCGTAGGTTCTTCGTTAATATATTTGATGATTGAAAGAATTTTGTATAATAAATATTGTAAATTACCGCTCCATAAGATTCAAGATATTATGGGGAATTTATTTGCAAATATTTCAGCAGAAAAATTTTTATTTGAGTTGTTACGAGAAACTAAGTTACAAAATAATTCCAATGCAAATTTAGTTTCGGAAATTCCTTCTCAATTAAAAAATGCGTTTACTGCAAGTACGTCTGCGAATTTGGTTCCATATTTAGAGAATTTGATTTTTGGTTTAAATCAATTGAATAAACAAATGAAAGAGTCAATAGAAAAACAAAAGACTGATGTTGTGGATGAATTATTTTAAAAGGTAAGAAATGAAATTAGCAATCAGGGGAAAGCAAAATAGCGGCTCAGAAGATAATATTTTTTGGGTAACAATGGCAGACTTACTATTAGGTCTTGCAATTATTTTTATTACGTTGTTTGTTTTAGCGATGACAGGGTTTTCTCAACAGACTATTCAGCAGCAAAAGGTTAAGATGGAAGTGGCCGAAAAGATTGCTGAAGAGCTTAAAAAGAATAATATCGACGTTGATATAGATAAAATGACAGGTGATTTGAAAATATCAGATGTTGAGTTGTTTGAATTAAACAGTTATGTTCTGTCCTCGAATGGTAAAAAGTTATTAAATAAATTGGCGCCGATATATATAAATACGATTTTTTCGGATAAACAATTGGCGGATCAAATACAATATATCAGGGTTCAAGGGCATACAGATTCTCAAACTTTTTCCGGAGTGAATTCCAAAAATGAGCAGTTTCTGCGAAATATGGAATTAAGTACTAAGCGAGCTAATTCTGTTACTGAATATATTTTTAGAACTAATTATAACAAGGAATACACTGAAGATTTTAGACAATTATTGGTTGTAGAAGGCAGAAGTTTTAATGATCCTGTTATTATTGACGGGAAAGAAGATTTTGACAAAAGTAGACGTGTTGAATTAAAATTACAAGTAAAAGATTGGGATGTCACAAAAGCATTAGGGTTAAAGAAATGATAGATATAAATAATATTATAGAAACGATGGATATGATCAGGTTGTACAATCTGGATATTAGGACGGTAACGTTAGCTGTAAGTTTGAGAGATTGTATATCAGATGATGTGGATGTATTGTGTGAAAATATTTATAATAAAATCAAAAAATATGCTAAAAATTTAGTTGAGTATGCGGATGAACTAGCAGATGAGTATTCTATTCCGATTATTAATAAGCGAATTGCTGTTACTCCAATTTCTTTAATTGGTGAAGCTTGTAAAAATCCTGATTACGTTAAAATTGCAAAAACATTAGATAAGGCCGCAAAAGAAGTCGGTGTGAATTTTGTAGGTGGATTTTCTGCGTTAGTTGAAAAAGGTTGTACAAAAGGTGATAAATTACTTATTGCAAGTATTCCTGAGGCTATGGCAACGACTGAGCGCGTTTGTTCTTCAGTGAATTTGGCAACATCAAAGGCTGGAATAAATATGGATGCTGTTTTAAAAATGTCTGAGATGATTAAAAATGCTGCTGAATTAACAAAAGAGCAAGATGGAATAGGGGCTGCAAAAATAGTTGTTTTTTGTAATGTTCCGGGAGATAATCCATTTATGGCGGGTGCTTTTTGTGGTATGGGCGAGCCGGAATGTGCATTAAATGTCGGTGTATCCGGTCCCGGGGTTGTGAGAGCTGCTGTTGAGGCTTTGCCAAAAGATGCAAATATGAGTGAGTTAGCTAATAAAATTAAAGAAATCGCTTATAAAATTACTTCAACCGGTGAGCTTATCGGCCGAAAGTTATCAAAAAAACTTGATATTCCATTCGGAGTAATAGATTTGTCATTAGCGCCAACACCTGCTGTTGGGGATAGTGTGGCGGGAATTTTTCAGGCAATGGGCTTAGAACATGCAGGAGCTCATGGTACAACTGCTGCTCTTGCGATGTTAAACGATGCTGTCAAAAAAGGTGGTATTATGGCAAGTTCTCATGTTGGAGGTTTGTCGGGTGCATTTATTCCGGTTTCAGAAGATGCAGGCATGATTGAAGCTGCTACAAATGGCCATTTATCTTTTGATAAGTTAGAGGCTATGACATCGGTGTGTTCTGTAGGGCTTGATATGATAGCAATTCCCGGGGATACGCCGGTTGATACAATTGCCGGAATTATCGCGGATGAAATGGCTATTGGTATGATTAACAAAAAAACTACTGCGGTTAGAATTATTCCGGCTGCAGGTAAAAAAGTCGGAGACAAGGTCTTTTTTGGAGGGTTGCTTGGTGAAGCTCCTATAATGCCGGTAAGTCAATTGTCGTCATCAGGTTTTGTAAGACGTGGTGGTAGAATACCTGCTCCAATTCATAGTTTAAATAATTAAAAGGATTTTATATGAAAACTCTAAATGAATTAGCAACAAAATTACAAACGTATATTATTAAGAGTCAGGCAGATTCGCACAACTCTACTAATATGAGTATTTCAAAATATAATAATTTGAAACTCAAGATGGATACTAAATTAAACTTTCCGAATGTAATTATAACCATTGGAATCTCGGAGTCTATATATAATTTTGTTGATGGGACCAAAACTGATGGGAGTTTGGGGCCAGATGAAAGATATGTTAGAAAATGGTTAAATAGCAGTAATATCATATCTGATTTGCGTGAAATTTGGGTTGCGATGAATGAGCTTATTAAAGCTGAGGATGAAGATAAAGCCGTTTCAATGGAAGGTGAGGCCGATGAAGCAAAATTCGACGATAATAGGCGAAAACGTAGGTCAAGTACCGCTGGTCTTACAACAGTTGATGAATTTGTTGAAGATTTGGAGCAAGGTATAAAAGAAATTGCAACTGATGGTGAAAGTGGTGATGAATCATATATTTCTTATGATGAAGAACAAGCAAGAAAGTTTTCTTCAGCTTATGAGTCACATTATGAATCTGTAGATGGTATTAAAGAAGATATAAGAAATTACCTTAAATCAATATATAAAAAACATTAATTGTGTAGGAGTTATTTGTTTTTATTAAGTGCTGATTTAGAGCGTAATTTTCTATGATAAGTTATTGCAAATCTGTGGGCTTCATCTCTAATTCTTTGGATTAGATATAGTGCGCTGGATTCTCGAGGAAGTAAGATTGATTTTGATTGGTTAGGTAAGAATACTTCTTCTTGTCGTTTTGCAAGACTGACAAAGTCAATGTCATTAATTCCCATATCTGTAACTATTTGCATAACGCTGGATAATTGACCTTTGCCGCCGTCAATAATTATTAAATCCGGTTTTTCCCAACCTTTGTCATCTAATCTTGAAAGACGTCTTGTTAAAACTTCTTTCATTGATAAAAAGTCGTCAGGTTTTCCTTCGGTTGTTTTGATTTTGAACTTGCGATATTCTGATTTTTTACTTATTCCATTGATAAAAGTTACCATCGAGGCTACAGTATTTGTACCTTGGATATGTGAAATGTCATAGCACTCAATGCGATGTGGAAAATTGTTTAGCTTTAATTTTTCTTTTAAGTATGAACCAATATTGTTAAAATCGTCTCTGATTTTAGACATTTTGGATAATTTTGCGTTGTCTAATATTACTTGGCAATTTTTTTGTGCTAAACTTTGGAGTTCTTTCCCTTGGGTGGATTTGCCGTAACTGATTTTAACTTTTTTCCCTGAGATAATGTTTAACCACTGTTCATATAGCGATTTGTCCCCAATTGCTTCAAGTTCATTTGAGACAATTTTGTCCGGGAATTCAAGTGATAACGTGTTATAATAATCCTTGAAAAAAGTCGCGAAAAATTCGGTTTTGTCACTTTCTTCAACTTCGTAGGTGAAATCTTTTTTGTCAATAAGTCGACCTTCTCTTATCATCATTACCACTATAGCTAAAATTCCGTCTTCATGAAGTACTGAAATGACATCTTGATTAAGTTTGGTGTTTTCGTAAACAACTTTTTGTTTTTCTAAAGTCTTTTTCAAATCTAAATAACTATCACGCAGTCTTGCGGCCTTTTCAAATTGCAAAGAGTCTGAATATTTTTGGATTTGTTCCATAAGTTGTTTCATTAATTCGGATTGTCTGCCTGATAAAAATAATTCTGCTTGATGAACAATGGCTTTGTATTCTTCACTTGTTACCATATTTTGACACGGGGCAAGACATTTGCCTATATGATAATATAAGCAAGGTCGCGATTTGAATTTTGGAGTTTTACATTGTTTTAGCGGGAATATTTTTTTTAGGAAATCTAATGTTGAGTGCATTGCGCGAATATCAGTATATGGTCCGTAATATTTGCCTTTTTCGGGGTTCATGTTACGCTTGCGAACAATGGAAATCCTAGGGAAATCCTCATTTGTTATAAGAAAATACGGATATTTTTTGTCATCTTTTAACAAAATGTTATAACGTGGTTTATGTTTTTTTATCAGATGATCTTCTAAAATAAGAGCTTCGACCTCTGTGTTTGTGACGATATATTCCAGATGGTCGATTTGTGAAACTAAAACATTGACTTTTACACTATCGTGTTGTTTGCGATTAAAGTACGACAAAACACGTCGCTTTAGGATTTTTGCTTTTCCGACGTATATAACTTCATTATCTGAATTATAATAGATATAACACCCAGGTAATGATGGTAAAAGTTTAAGGCTGTCTTTCAGTCTCTCGTTCATAAAATAATTATAACATAGGTTTTGATTAAATTAAACGACGGAATATTAATCGGGTATATATCTGAATAAATCATTAGGTGTGCAATCAAGGGCATAGCACAATTGATTTAGTGTGTCTAATTTTATACTTGCAATTTCACCCTTGTATATTTTAGTCAAAGTGTGTCTATCAATATTTGTTATTTTTGTAATGTCGCGTTTTTCCATTCGTTTGGCGCCCATTACTAATGATACTCTATTTTCAATCATAATAATATATTAAATTGATAGACAAAAAAATCTACTTTTGGTATAATTTAATCAATCTGGTGTTGTTTATACCGCACTATGTAAAAATTCTTAACAATGGAGGTTTGATAATATATTGAATATTTAAAAATTGAAAAAAGTTTTTGGGTGAACATTTAGTGCTGTTGAAATATCTATTAGTGTTCCTGTTGGGATGTTTGATTCGCCTCTTTCTATCATTCCGATGTAATTGCGACTTTTACCGACAAGTTCAGCTAATCTTTCTTGAGATAATCCTTTTTGTTCTCTTACTTTTTTTATATTAAATCCTATTTTCTTTAAATATTCATTTTTCATATTTTCATAATGATGTTTATTTGTATAAATTTCTACCAACTCACACTTGTCATTTTATATAAAGGAGGAACAATGATTGATGAACATATTGAAGAAGATTTAGATATATTGAAACAATGTATCAGTTATTATATTGTTTATGCAAATTATATTATCGAATTATGCTGTATCCCGCTCATGTGTAATATTGCTAAACCTACTAAGAGGCATTGGTCTTTGTTAAAAAATTCCTCTAAAAAATGTTCAATCATTGTAAAATATTTGAGTGTTATCAAGGAAATTTTTGAGAATATAGAATCAGATAATAATAATTTGTTAAATAATATCCCAAACAAAAATTTTGATATAATGTTTACTCCATTTGTTCCTACAAGTAAAGCCAATGGCGATTTTTACCGGCGTTATATTAAAATTGTAAAATTAAAAATTGGGTATTTAACAAGTGATATTTTTACATTCCCGAATACTTATATTTCTATTGTCGAGTATTTATCTTATAGATTAGGTAATAAAAATTTATCAAAAGATAAAAAATTGAAAGTGGAGAATACGATTAATAATTTTAACTTAATATCAACTTTGTTAAAAGAGCTTGAATCTAAATATTAATCTCCACACTAAGAGAATGTTTTTTGCAAAAAAAGGTTATAAACTGGCATTATGAAAAAATTTTTAACGATATTTGTCTGTTTAGTCTTTTGTCCGACCCTTTTGGCTTCTCAATATGGCCTGCATACACCGGATAGTGGTTTTGTTCGGAATTTTCAAGATCAAGAAGATGAGCGGATTTTATTTATTTTGGATTTTTCAAATAGTATGACTGAACCTCTTGAAGGTTCTACAAAGGCGCGGTTGATGTTGGATACGATGAAACAAATTTTGCCAAAAATCAATCCGAATGCTTGGGTAGGTTTGAGGATTTACGGTCATCGGATGGGGTTTACTCCGGTGGAGGCTTGTCGTGCTTCTACATTGGTTAGTCCAATTTTGAAAAATAATACCCCGTATATTGAGCAATCGCTTGAAAAAGCAAAACCTCGTGGAATGACGCCTATAACATATTCCTTAAAACAGGCGATAAAATATGATTTTATGGGGTTTAGCGGCAAAAAACATATTATTCTTTTAACAGATGGGGGCGAAAATTGTGATGAGAGTCCGTGTACTTTTGTTATGGAATTAATTCGAGTGAGGCGTGATGTGAAAATTGATGTTATAGCGTTTAATGTCCAAAATTCGGATGATTTGGAGCAATTAGAGTGTACGGCACTTGTTACAAGCGGAAAATTTTATAATGCACAAACAGCTGCAGAATTATTAGATGGCTTTAATAATAGTATTGAAGCCGCAAAATCTGTTGAAGCTAAAATAATTTTGCCAAAGTGATTTACAATCCGGCGTCTTTGTCCAAATGTAAATACTCAATAATACTTAAAATACCTTTAATTTCTCTGTAAATATTGTAGTATTGTTCTGGATTTATAAGTGTTTCGTATATTTTTTCAAATTTTTTGTTCGTAATATTTGTCATAAAACTCTCTTCTATATTTTTTAATATAATGTTTTAGAGGTGTATTGTAATCCTACATTTGCTTTAAAATGATGTCGATAAGAGATATACGGTTTGTTTTAGGTGTATTTTTGCCGGAAATGGATAACAGGCTAGAGGTGTTATTGTTGTTAGAAATTAGTGCGTCAGTGCTTGAACAAAATCTATTAAAAGAATTACGCATCAGGGCGAATCTTTTTTTATCAAGTGAAAATTTAATTTGGGGTACTTTCATAATCGGTCTCCGTTTGATTATTATAATGTCGCTCAAAAAATTTTTTGCTAGTTGTGGGGG